>DGWC01000052.1:0-8007 GCA_002395135.1 Prevotella sp. UBA4268
AGTCTTCGCCGGCAATCTCTATCTTCGCCTTCTCTATCTGCTTGGAAATGGTTGGATCGGCATCGGCATAGCCTTTCAGCGTGCGCGTCAGTGCCATGCGGAAACCTGTCAGATGGGTACCTCCTTCTATGGTGTTGATGTTGTTTACGTAGGAATGGATGTTCTCGCTGTAGTCGGTATTGTACATCACAGCCACCTCGATGGGAATGCCTTGCTTCTCGGTCTTCAGATAAATCACATCGTCGAACAAGTGGGTGCGGTGGCGGTCCACGTAGCGCACGAACTCTTTCAGTCCTTCCTGGGCATGGAACACCTCACGTTTGGTGTTGCCTTCCTCGTCGGGACGCAGGTCAGTGAGCGTGATGGTGATGCCGGCATTGAGGAAAGCCAGTTCGCGCATGCGGCGGGCGATGATGTCCCATTGGTATACGGTGGTGGTGAAAATCGTGGGATCGGGCCAGAACTGCTGGCGCGTACCGCGCAGTTCCGTCTCGCCAACCACCTTCACCGGATAGAGCGGCTTGCCCTGCTCGTATTCCTGCTGATAGATTTTCCCGTCGCGATATACTTGTGAGAGCATGCGCTTTGACAGCGCGTTCACGCAACTCACACCCACACCGTGCAGACCGCCCGACACCTTGTAGGAACCTTTGTCAAACTTTCCGCCTGCATGCAGCACCGTCATCACCACTTCGAGGGCCGACTTGTGCATTTTCTCATGCTCGTCTACGGGGATACCGCGTCCGTTATCTTGTACTGTGATTGAATTGTCTTCGTTGATGGTCACCTCGATGTGGGTGCAATAGCCTGCCATCGCCTCATCGATGGAGTTGTCAACAGTCTCGTTCACCAAGTGGTGGAGACCCTTTTCGCTGATGTCGCCAATATACATGGCCGGGCGCTTGCGCACTGCTTCCAGTCCTTCAAGCACCTGAATGTTACTCGCTGAATAATTGCTTCCGCTGTTCAGATTCTCTTCCATTATTTTGATTTCGTATATATTCGCTGCCGTTAGTTATACGGCTCTTTTGCTTTTAGGTTGCAAAGATACGAAAAAAACATTAAATACTAAAGTATTTACTTGCTAAAATATTCAAAAAAATGAATAGCGAAAACGAGCCGCAGCAGCAGCCCGCTTCCGGGGAAGCCGCTTATTGACCGAGGGTCTTGGCGGATTCTTTTTTGTGCGCCCTCCCCCACGGGAAAAAGATTTTTTCATGCACTTGTTTGTAAGTGACTGAATGCCAGCGTGTTTTTTGAAACGATGCAGCACCTGCCTTCCGAAACCTATGCTATCGCCCATTGAAACCATAGCTTTTGGCAGCATTACCATCAAAGGCATAGCTTGCTACCGGCAATTGAGCCTCTGCGGCATGCGAAGGCTGTCTAAAGCATCTTTATCCAAGCAGCATAACCCAAGGTGTCGAGCAGCAGCATTGTGATGATGCTCATTGTGAGCACCGTCTTGTCGCACAGGCAGTAGTTAAGCGCAGCAAATGCGGTGCTGCTTATCGCAAGCAAAGTGATAATCAGGGGCTGGATGCCGTCGTGTGGAATCAGTACAAGAGGCAGTTCAAGGAGCAGCCTTCCTGTCAGGATTGCCGTTGGAAGTGCCAGGATGCTTAGCCTGTAATGCTCTTTGCCATATTGTTTAAGAACAAAATAGGTAACAACAAAGAAACAGCCGCTCTCCACAATGCCATCCAACAAGTAGGAATAGTGAGATATCCAGTTCGTGGCAATGAATGTGAGGGCACTGGCAATTGTGGCAATCAGATATTTCCTCATGGCGTGTCAGTTTTCGGTATAAGTCATTTCTTGAGGTACTTCACGAAATCATACCATGTGTCGATTCCTGCCGTACCCAAGAGAATCACGATAATGATAGTAAGAATAAGAATAACCGGTAAACGTTTTTGCTGGTACAAGGCTGCCAAGAGTATGGTGACGGTCACCATGATCAGTATTCCGATTGATCCCAGAGAGTCATAGAACGTGATGATTCTCACGGGGATTTCTGGCAACACTCTTCCCGCAACGATGGCAGAGGTAACGGCATACACCTCTTTTCCCTTGCTCTTGAAATGTTGGAGCAGGTGGAAGGTGAGGGCAAAGAAACAAATGGACTGTGCAAACCCCACCGCGTAATTATATTTGGCGGTCCATAATGTTGCAAGGATAGTTATAACTGCCCAGGCAAACGATAGAAAAAACTGTTTTCTCATGTTGTTTGTATGTTCCATGTTATGATTTGTTTAACTGCATGTTAGCATTTTCATAGTGCAATTATACGTTTTTTTATCTGTTTTCAAAGATTATAGGTATGTTCCCTTTGTTTTCCAATTTAAACGTATGGCAAACAACTGTTTGCTTGCTTTTAGAAATCTTACCAAATTTGTGTTTTGAATTATCAATAACCAAAGAACTTGCCTGTGAGAAGAGTTAATCGCGCTGCGCTTTCAAGTTCTTGTTCATTTGCGAGCGGTAGTTCCGAATTGTGCTAGGTGAGATGAAGAGGATTTGTTGAATGGACTTGTCGCTGAAATCCATCTTCGAGAGAATCAGATAGGTGGTATGCCGCATTGTCAGCGACTTGTAAGGGGCTATGATTTCCTCTAACTCCTTGGGGCAGAGAAATGCGTAGTAGTCGATGAAACATTGCTCGTCTTCTACGGAAATGTTTTTCATCAGCCCGCCGTTTTGGACGTTCTCATATATTTCTTTCCCTCGTCCTAATTGCAGGTTTGATACTTTCCGTATATGTTCCATCTGCTCTTTTGCCGATATGATTTCCTGCTCTTTTTTCCGTATGACCTGATTCAGACTGTCCATCCTTTTTTTGTTGGTGCTGAGTGAACTGGTATACTTGCGCTCGCGGTGTTCAATCAAAACAAGTGCAGCGAGCATCATTGCGAGAAATGGAACCATCAGTTTGTAGGTGGATGAGGGAAGAAATGCATTTGCCCATTTTCCACTTTCTGGGTTATGGATTCTTGATGTGTGAACGGCGGTGAGTTTTTTCACGAAATACCGCTTGTGTTCTTCTGCCTTGTGTTCCATCTGTTTCGCTTCTGCAGTCATTCCATATGCTTTCAGCCTATCGGCGGATTTCCTGTTGGCTTCTATCTCTGCTATTTGATGTAAGAAAACGGAGAATGTGCGTGTATTATCATAACTTGCTGAGCGGTTCAGCCAATAGGTGGTACCTTCGAAATCCCCTTTTTGCGCATACCATGCCGCCTTCATCCTACAAAAGTTATGTCGGCAAGTATTGTCATGGCACCTGTTGCTGAGGCTGTTGTCAAGCACGCTCTCGGGTAGTTGCCCTACGATGATTATAGTGCTGTCGGCTCTCTTCTGCAGGCAGAGAGAACCGCTATGTAGCAGAAATACAAAAAGGTTGCTTTCCATACGGAAGCAACCTTTTTTATCATGATTTGGAGATTCTTAATCATTAACCCAGTTTGCTGATGTGCTTGCACAGGCTTGACTTCAGGTTGGCGGCCTTGTTGCGGTGGATGATACCCTTGGTAGCCAGTTTGTCGAGCATCTTCTGCACTTTCGGATACAGAGCAACAGCCTCGTCCTTTTCAGTCATTGCGCGCAGTTTGCGAACAGCGTTACGCATGGTCTTTGCATAATAGCGGTTGTGCAGTGTTCTCGTCTTGGTCTGACGAATTCTCTTCTCAGATGATTTGTGATTTGCCATTTTCTTTTTAATTGTTTAAATGTTAATGTTTTTTGTGTGCCTATGGGTCTTACGTATGCAACAGCCCTGGGCGGATTTAAAAAATCCTCCAGCACCTTTTCACAAGAAAACCTTCATTGGGAACTTGCTGAGCGAATCACTGCGCGATGCTGGAAACTGGTAGTCCCTAGGAGAGTCGAACTCCTCTTTAGAGAATGAAAATCTCTCGTCCTAACCGATAGACGAAGGGACCATCGTCATTTTTGCGGGTGCAAAGTTAGGGGTTTTCTTTCATTCCTGCAAATTTTAGTTGATATTTTTTCGCAAAACGGCAGTTTTTTACTAATTTTGTGGCCGATGCTGACGAAAACCAGAGCCATTGTGCTGAGAAATATCAAATTGGGCGAGCAGAAAATGATTGTCGACCTGCTCACGGAAACCGACGGGCGCCTGTCGGTGGTGACGGTGATTCCCAAGACGCAGAAGGGGAAACTCAAGAAACAATACTTCCAGCCGATGAGCATTCTCGACGTAGAACTTGACATCCGTCCGCATACCGATTTGCAACGGTTGCGCGACGCGCGCATCGCCACGCCTTATTCGTCGATACCCTTCAACCCCTACAAACTCAGCATCACGCTCTTCCTGGCCGAGTTCATCTATTACGCTACGCGCGACGAGCAGCAAAACGCGCCCCTCTTTGCCTACATAGAGCGCAGCATGCAGTGGCTCGATGGCTGCACGCAGTCGTTTTCCAACTTCCATCTGGTGTTCATGATGCGCCTGAGCCGCTTCATCGGCTTCTATCCCAACACCGAGGACTATAGCGAGGGCGACTTCTTCGACATGCGTGCCGCCACATTCACGCCCCATGCGCCCGTGCACCCCGACTTCCTTTCGCCGGTAGATGCTGCCCGCATTGGCACACTCATGCGCATGAACTACGACACGATGCATCTCTTTCGCATGAACCACACCGACCGCAACCGCATCATTGACGTGCTGATAGACTATTACCGCCTGCACGTGGCGGGATTCCCCGAACTGAAATCGCTGCCAGTAATGAAGGAACTGTGGGCTTGAATCACTTCACCACATATTTCCTTCCGTTGCGGATATACATGCCGCGCTGCGGCGCTGCCTTCAGCCGCCGGCCTTGCAGGTCGTAAAGCCGCTCCTCGTTGTTGCTGCCTGCCGTTGGCACCTGGCTGATGCCCGTTGCTTCCATTTCCACAATGCTCTCGAACTTGCTCCATCCTTCGGCAGCACGGTATTTCTCTGCACTGCCAGCAGGCACGTAAAGTGTGGCCTGATCATAAGTGCTGTTGGAAAACCCCATGCATTTTATCGACGGTGGAACCATGTCGTGCATACGGATTTCTGTCAATTCATTGCAATTGTAAAAAACGGAGTTTCCGTATTCTATGCCCGCAGGAAGTTCAATAGAAACAATCTTTGTGCCTTGCAGGGCGTAATTGGCTATTCTCTTCAAAGACTCTGGTATTTCAATAGATTTGATTGGACAATTTGCAAATGCATTCATCCCTATTTCCTGCAAGTCTTTACTCACAACGACGGATTCAAGGTGGCTGCATCCGCTAAAAGCGTAATCACCTAATTTCAGCACTCCTGCATTCAATACTACTCTTTTAAGTCCACTGCTGTAAAAAGAATAATCCCCGATGCGCTCCACGCTGCCTGGAACAGTTACCGATGACAGACTGGAACAATATGCAAAAGAACCGTCTTCTATATCTGTCCATCCTTCGGGAATGTCAAGGTCCTCTATAGCAGCATTTCCTTGATAAAGGGTGTATGATACTTGGGGGAAGTTCTTGTCTTTTGTTTGGTAATAACCAATGCGGCACCATTTCTTCAAATCGGAAACGACTATTTTCGACAATTCTTCACAGCCTTCAAAACACTGTACACCTATTTGCGAAACACTTTCCGGTATGGTGAGCGACTTGAGGGATCGGCAGTAGGCAAACGATTTGCAGCCGATGCTCTGAATACTCACAGGAAGATTCACTTCGTCCAACGACAGGCTGTAATAGAAGGCATAGTCGCCTACGGATGTGACATCATATCGCTTTCCTTCATTCACAACCTGTTGGGGGATATGAATGGAACCTGTATAGGTGCTTTCATACATATCCTTGCATGCTACGGCCACTTCCGTCTCGGATGTCTTTTTATAATAGATGCCACTCTCTTCGAAGTCGTACGGCAGCATATGGACGGTGGCATCTGAACTCCCACCCATCTGCAGGCGTTTGAAATCGTCAATCCCATAAATGCGTTTACCGTTCTCATAACAAGAAACATTACTTGACCTGTATAACGTCATTTCTGGCGCATTGACCGATAACGGATCGAACATACCTTGTGCACAGCCGATGCCTTCTATCCATGACTGTTCAGAATTGTTATAACTCAACTTGATGCGGCGCCGTTTATATCCGGACACCTCTATCGTGTCAACTCCTACGATAGTATACTCCGTGTATTCCGACGTGTCGTCTGCGACATCCTCTTTCATGCTTGTTCCTAAATCGAATTGTTTACCGTTATACGAACAATGCACATGCGACGTTTTCCCCTTGAAGACATTTCCTTTTTCAAGAGTGAAATCATACATAAGATAGGATTCCGTTTTTTCGCGAGGTATCAGATAAACCTTTTTCCCGCTTTCGCGGATGGCACACAGATACCCTCCGTTCTTCTCTGTATGACTGTGAATCGCCACGGCATCTGCAAATCCGTTCAGATAATCAGTATACACTTTCTTGTAGGTCTGATTACTGATAACCGTATCGCCCCTCATCGTACAAGTTGCATCAGCCATGTATGCGAACATCCCGGGGATTGTTATCGGCACAATCCACGTCTTCCCCTCCACTACGAAAGGCTGATAATCGTCCTGTGCTTTTGCGATACAGGCTAAAGCCAGAAACAATATATAAAACAATACTCTTTTCATCGTCGATCACTTTAAGGTTCTTCAATTCGGATAATTTGTTTCAGAGAGAATGCTGCTTCCATAGACAGTTACACCGCAAAGATAATATTTTTCTGTGAAAGCAGCAAGAATTTCCATAAAAAATGGCTCGCTTTTCGGGATGTGGCACGCGTTTTATCCGCGCGCACAAACGAGATTGCATGCGGGGACATTCAGGACGGAACCGAGAAAGCAAAGGAATGGAGCCGCGAAAGTGGCACAACGGCCGCTCCATGGCACAGGATCCGGAAAGTAAATTAATTTAATTTGCACGGTAAATCAATTTAATTTGAAAAGTAAATCAATTTAATTTGCGCGGTAAATTAAATTAATTTGCAAAGGAAATCCGTTAGATTTGTTGAAGCATTCCGGCGGTTGGGAGGCTGAATAGTGATGGCTTCCGGGCGGCGTAATGGCGTTTTGGAGGCGGAAGGGTGGTGGCTTCGTGACTGCTCGGTGTGGGTTTGGCGGGTGCTATGCGGCGGCAGACGGGCGGATGAGGGTTGCTGTGAAAGATGAAGAGCGGCATGCTCCTCGGGTGGAGATGCCGCTCTTGCGTATAAAGCGATGGCATGCTTGCTTATGACAGTAGTTGCTTTACGATGGCAGAGATGGCGCGGCCGTCGGCCTTGCCAGCCAGTTGCTTGCTGGCGATGCCCATCACCTTGCCCATTTCCTTCATGCTGGTGGCACCGGTCTGGGCGATGATTTCCTTTACGGCGGCTTCTATCTCGGCTTCGCTGAGTTGTTTGGGCAGGTAACTCTCCAGCACTTCCACCTGTGCCAGTTCGGCATCGGCGAGGTCTTGTCGGCCTGCCTGTGTGTAGGTGGCAGCGGTTTCCTTGCCCTGCTTGGCCAGTTTGGCAATGATTTTCAGGGCCGCATCGTCTTCGAGTGTGTCGTTGGCGCCCGGTGCTGTCTTGGCCTCCAGGAATACTTTCTTGATGTTGCGCAGTGTTTCGAGGCGCACTTTGTCGCGGGCTTTCATGGCCGCTTTGATATCTTCGCTGATTTGATCGAAAAGATTCATGGTTGTTTCTTTTATCTGTTGTTTGGGTTGTTGAAAATGGTTGTTATGCGAATTTGATGGTTCCCTGCACCGGCTCACGGTTGTCGTCGTCGTCGGGCTTGACGTTTCCGGCGGCTTTGCTCCTGATTTCGTCGAGCACCTGACGCGTGCGCTTGTAGGTGGGAGTCTGCTCCACGTCGCTGATCACGTCCTCGTTGTCGAGGTCTTCCTGGCGGAATATGAAGATGTGGGGGCGGCGCTTATACTGGCTGGTGCTGCCGTCCTTGCCGTAGTAGCGGTTGCGGCGGT
>DGWC01000052.1:8060-18476 GCA_002395135.1 Prevotella sp. UBA4268
GGTTGCGGCGGTCCTGGCGCTCGGCGGCTTTCTCCTCTTCGGCGGCTATGCGGTCGGCCTCTTCCTGTGTGCGCTTGGTGAAATGTCCGCTCATGCCGTCCACGTCTTCAATGCCGAAGCCCGTGGCCAGGATGGTCACCTTCACCTTGTCGCCCAGTTCGGGATCGGTGGCGAGCCCCCATTTGATTTCGAAGTCGTTGCCGAACTTGGCCATGAAGTCGTTCACGTCGTTCATTTCCTCCATCATGAGTCCCTGCTTGTTCTGTTTGTCGGAGCAGAAGGAGATGGAGAGGAGTATTTTCTTGGAGTTGAACACGTCGTTGTCGTTGAGCAGCGGCGAGTTCAGGGCATCGTCGATGGCTTTCTTCACGCGGCCTTCGCCTTCGCCGTAGCCGGTTGACATGATGGCCACGCCGCCGTCTTTGAGCACCGTCTTCACGTCGTTGAAGTCGAGGTTGATGAGTCCGTGCACGGTGATGATCTCAGCAATTGACTTGGCTGCCACGGAGAGAGTGTCGTCGGCCTTGCCGAAAGCGTCGAGCACGGTGAGTTCGGGATAGATTTCGCGCAGACGCTCGTTGTTGATTACGAGCAGTGCGTCAACGTGTTTCGACATCTCTTCCACGCCGTCGAGGGCCTGGTCGATCTTCTTCGGTCCTTCGAAACGGAAGGGGATGGTGACGATGCCCACGGTGAGGATGCCCAGTTCCTTGCTGACGCGTGCGATGACGGGTGCTGCTCCGGTGCCGGTGCCTCCGCCCATGCCGGCGGTGATGAATGCCATCTTGGTGCCGTCGCTGAGCATGTTGCGCACGTCTTGAAGGCTTTCTTCGGCGGCCTGGCGCGCCTTTTCGGGCTTGTTGCCAGCACCGAGTCCCTCTTTGCCGAGTTGCAGGTGGACGGGCACTGGGCTGTCGTTGAGTGCCTGGTTGTCGGTATTGCAGAGCACGAAGGTCACGTCGTGTATGCCTTCGCGATACATGTGGTTCACGGCATTGCCTCCACCTCCGCCTACGCCGATCACTTTGATGATGCTATTCTCTTTTTCCGGCTCGCCGAAATCTAATATGTCGAAATTATTTGTTTCGTTCATGATGCTTGTTGTTTATTTGATTCTGGGGTTTCTGGACTATGTGGTGATGATAAGCGAGAGGGTTATTCGTCTTCCTGGACGAGACCTTTGAGGAATTTCATGAGTTTGTTGCCCGTCTTTTTCAGGCTGCTGTTCTCTTTCTTCAGGCGGCGCTCTTCTTCGGCGGCAACGCGTGCAGCCTCGGCAGCGGCCTCTTCTTCGGCGCGTCGGCGCTCCTCTTCAGCCTCTTCGGCCCGGCGCTTTTCTTCTTCGGCCTTGAGTTTCTCAGCCTCGGTGAGCACCACTCCGGGGTCTAATTCGTTCACCTTGCGCGGTTCGCGGTGTATGTCGGTGGTGGTTGTTGTTGCCTTCTTCTCACCGAAGAGGTCGCCGGCAGGATCCATTTCGCCCCCTGCGCAGTTCATGTTGCCCTTGGCCAGCAGGCCCAGCACGGTGTTCATCATGCCGTTGTGGGCGTTGATGTCGGCATCTTTCGACGAGATGCTCTGTGTGACAAACTTGGCAATGCGTATCTTGTCGATGTGCGTATGGTTGCGGAAGGCGGTCTCGATGTTCTTCATGTTGGAGCCTCCGCCGGTGAGGATGATTCCGCCCAGCAGACGGTCGGCATAATCTGACGGCACCTGATACCACACGTTCTCGATGATTTCCTCCATGCGGCTTTCCACAATGGAGATGAATTCGCGGCTCTTCACGGTGCGGTCGCTGTCGATGCTCAGCGTGAGTTGGTTGTCAATCTCGCCGTTGTCGGTCCATGCGCTGCCGTGTTTCAGTTTCATCTGCTCGGCAACCGATTCCTCCATCTGCAGCGAGGCGATGTCCTTGGTGATGTTGTTGCTGCCCAGCGGAATGACGGCGAGATGGCGCAGGATGTTCTTATAGTAGACGCTCACGGTGGTGGTGTCGGCTCCGAGGTCTACCAAGGCGCAGCCGGAGCGCTTCTCGGCATCAGTGAGCACGCTGTCGGCAAGCGCGAAGGGAGCCAGATACATGTCGGCGATGGCCACTCCCGCCAGGTCGAAGCATTTGTTCAGGTTGCGATAGAACATCTTTCTCCACAGGATGTTGAGGAAGTTGCCCTCCAGGCGCGTGCACTGAATGCCCACGGGGTCGAGTTGATACTGGTTGTCCACCTTGTATTCCTGGGTGGCGGCATCGAGGATTTCCTGGTCCTGATAGGTCATGGCGCGGTTGCCGTCCATCAGTTCGTTGACCATTTCCTGCGTGACGATGGTGTCTTCAGCGAGATTTTTCACGATGTTATTCTTCACGCTGCGTATAGACTGTCCGCCCACTCCCACGTAGACATGCGAGATGCTTGTCTTGAGTGTTGTGGTGAGTTTCTTGACAATGCTAGAGATACATTGAGCCGTCTTGTCAATGTTGTAGATCACGCCTTTGCGGATGAATGACGAAGAGTCTTCTTTCACCACGGCGAGCACGGTGATGCTGCCGTCGAGATTCTTCTTGCCCGCGATGCCGGTCATCTTGGATGAACCGAGTTCAATTGCTACGATGAATTCCTTTGCTGCCATACGCTATGATTGTTTTTTATTGTTTTCTGTATTGTTTTTTTCTTCTTTTTTCTCCGTGTTTGCTGCCGGAGCGGCCTGCTGGGGCGCATTGTCTGCCGCGGGGGTGGTGGTTTCCGCCTGCTGGGGCGGTGCCGGCTTGGGCAGAGGTTCCAGTTCGCGCACGTTCTTCTTGCAGATAATCTGGTTGTCGAATTCCAGACTGATGTAGTGGTATTTGTTCCATCCCACTTCGTTCAGCCCGTATCTGTAGAATTTCTCCAGTCGTTCCAGTTTCTGGTTGACATATTCCTCCACCATTTTCTTGCGGACGGCGGGGATGCCTGACTCTGGCAGATAGCCAATGAAGATGATATGGTCGCCCACGCGCGGCACCAGTTCGATGCCCATGTCGGGCAGCACGTTGATCTGTTCCACCTGATGCTTCCATAAATCATTGGCTGCGAGGGCCTCGGTGAGGTTGCAGAGATAACTCTTGGCAAAGGTGCGGCTGATGTTTCCCGTGGCGATGACGAGGTCGCTGGTGTATTTGCTGTTGGGCATGATGCCGCCCTCATCGTCCACGTAGTAGTCGTCGCCGTTGTCGCTCTTGATGCGCACGATGGGCAGCCGCTGCGTGATGTTGATGCATACGTGGCCGTCTTGCGTCTTGTAGCATTGAGCGGTGTTCACGAATGAACTGCTTTTCAGTGTTTCCTCGATGGTGCGCGGGTTGACCGTTTCCATGCGCTGCTCCAGCGGATATATTTTTTTCTTGCTGAGAATGCGCTTGATTTCCTTTGCGCTGAGAAAGCCGTTGGTGTTCTCGTCGGCAATGCTGATGTTCACTTTGGTGCACACCTTTGCGGTCTCGTCCGGTTTATTGAACGAGGTCATGGCCATCGCCAGGTATCCGGCGAGGATGATGTCAAGGCAGACGATGACCGTTTTTTTCCAGTTGATGTGCAAACTCATCTTCTATTGCTGTTTATATAACGCGGAATGTTGTAAAATTATTTCTCGCAATGATATTTTTTACGTAAGATTTTCTCTATTTGCGGCACTTGGTTGTCCAAGTCTCCGGCACCGAGCACGATCAGTACGTCGAAATCATGGTCCCTGACAAACTGCTGCACATCGTCTTTCCTGATTATCTGCTTGCTGATGCCGTCGCGCAGGTTGTCGTAGATCAGTTGTGAGGAAACGCCGGGAATGGGCTCCTCGCGGGCGGGATAGATCTCTGTGAGTATCACTTCGTCGAGCAGGCTGAGACTGCTGGCAAAGTCTTTATAGAAGTCACGCGTGCGGGTATAGAGATGCGGCTGGAAGATGACCGATATCTTGCGGTCTTTGTAGAGTTGCCTGATGCTGCGCGCGCTCTGGTAGATTTCCATCGGGTGGTGGGCATAGTCGCTGAGGAAGACGATGTCGTTGTTCTTCAGTTTGAAGTCGAAACGGCGGTCCACTCCGTGGTAGGTCTGCATGCCGTATTTCAGTTCTTCGGCCGTGCAACCGTTGAGTTGTGCCATGGCCATGGCCGCGATGCCGTTCTCGATGTTGATGGGAACGGGCTGTCCCAACTGCACATTGCTGACGCATTCGATGGGGGAGATGAAGTCGAAAGTGATCTCTCCGTTGTCGATGCGGATGTTCTCGGCGTGAAAGTCGCCTTCGTTGAGGCTGTATTCATAGATTTTGACCCCGTCGTGCACGTCGGCTTTCATCTCCAGACCCGTGTGGATGATGAGTGCGCCGCCGGGCTTTATGAGCGTGGTGTAATGGCGGAAACTCTCCAGATAGGCCTCTTTTGTGCCGTAGATGTCGAGATGGTCGGGGTCGGTGCTGGTGATAACGGTCATCCAGGGGCGCAGCCAGTGGAAAGAACGGTCGAACTCGTCGGCCTCGATCACCACGTAGTTGCTGTCGTCGCTGAGGATGTAGTTGGTGCCGTAGTTCTTGGAAATGCCTCCCAGGAACGCGTTGCAGTCGAGGTGGCTCTGGTGCATGATGTGGGCACACATGGTAGATGTGGACGTCTTGCCGTGGGTGCCTGCCACGCAGAGTCCCTGGTGGGCCTGCGTGAGTGTGCCTAACACCTGGGCGCGCTTTTGTATTTCGAATCCGTTTTCGCGGAAGAATACGAGTTCGCGGTGGTCGGCGGGCACGGCAGGTGTGTAGATCACCAGCGTGGAGCGGGGATTCTTGCAGGAATGAGGTATCTCGTCCACATTCTCTTCATAGTGAATCAAGGCACCTTCTTTTTCCAGTTGCGTGGTAAGGGCAGAGGGTGTCTTGTCATATCCGGCCACCACCATTCCCTTTTTCAGGAAATAGCGGGCAATGGCACTCATGCCGATGCCGCCGGCACCTATGAAGTAGACTGCTTTGATATCTTTGAAATTCATGATTATCTGTGTTTTATTGTCTTTCTAAGCCGGGTTTGCTCCGGCGAGTTTTAGCACTTCGTCGGCAATGATGTCGGCGGAATTGGGCAATGCCAGTTTCAGAATGTTCTCGCTCAGCGATTTCAGTCTGTCGGCATCTTTCACGGTGGCGATGGCCAGGGAAATCACCTTTTCGGGCGCTTCTGCGTCTTTCACATACAAGGCGGCATCCTTGTTGACCAGCGCCATGGCGTTCTTGGTCTGGTGGTCTTCAGCCACATTGGGCGAAGGCACGAGGATAACGGGCTTTCCCAGCAGGCAGAACTCGGAAATGCTGCTTGCCCCGGCGCGGCTGATCACCAGGTCGGCAGCCTTATAGGCGGCTCCCATCTCGCTGATGAAGTCCATCACCTTCAGCATGGGCATGGCCTTGTGGCCCTTGAGTTGCTCGAGAATGCTTTCGTGATAGTATTTGCCCGTCTGCCAGATTACCTGCACGCCGCTCGCCTCAATCTCATCAAGGTGCTGCAGCACGCTTTCGTTTACAGTCCTTGCTCCCAGCGATCCGCCCACAATCAGAATGGTCTTCTTTTCAGCATCGAGCCCGAAACTGCGGACGGCGTCTTCTTTGCTGATCTTCGTGTCGAGCAGTGCCTGGCGCACAGGGTTGCCCGTCATGATGATTTTATAAGCAGGGAAGAAGCGGTCCATGTCCTCATAGGCCACGCAAATCTTCTTGGCCTTCTTGGCAAGCAGTTTGTTGGTGACACCGGCATAGGAGTTCTGTTCCTGAATCAGGCAAGGAATGCCCATGGCGGCACATTTGTTCAGCGTGGGACCACTGGCATAACCGCCTACGCCGACAGCCACCAGGGGCTTGAAATCCTTGATAATCTTGCCGGCCATGCGCTGGCTTTTCCAAATCTTATAGAGCACCTTCACGTTTTTCAGGAGATTCTTGCGGTCGAAACCCTGAATGGGAAGTCCCTTGATTTCGTATCCGGCTGCCGGCACGCGCTGCATTTCCATGCGCCCCTCTGCCCCCACAAAAAGAATCTCTGCCTCGGGATGCTTTGCCTTGATGGCGTTGGCGATGGAGATGGCGGGGAAGATGTGTCCGCCCGTACCGCCTCCGCTGATGATGAATTTCAGTTTCTTATTCATGTCGTTTTTTCCTTTCTATGCCGTGGCTTTTGCCTTGCGAGGCACCGCCTTATCTGTTATTTCGTCTTTTTTCTTTGCTGTATAACTGACGCTGAGAATCACTCCGATGTAGATGCAGTTCACGATGGTCGACGTTCCTCCTTTACTGATCAGCGGCAGAGGCTGGCCTGTCACAGGGGCAAGTCCCACTGCCACGCACATGTTGAACATGGCCTGCGTAACCAGTAGCAGGGCAAAGCCCATGATGAGCAATGCGGGGAAGGCATTGGCACATCGGTTGGCAATCGTTGCCGTGCGGAAAAGCAGGATGATATAGAGCAGACATACGCCCGCAGCGCCCCATATTCCCATCTCCTCGATGATGATGGCATAGATGAAATCGGAGAATGCCTGCGAGAGGAAGTCGCGCTCTACGCTGTTGCCGGGACCCTTTCCCACCACGTTTGACGTGGCAATGGCAATGGCGGCATGTGCTTTCTGTGCGCCCTTGCCTTCCAAGTCTACTTCCTCGGGCGAAATCTTTCGGTTGTCAAAGAAGTCCATGATTCTCACCTTCCATACACTTGCGCGGTGGAACACCTTGTCGTAGGCCTTGGCAAAGGCATTCGGGTCGGCTTTCTCTTCGCTCGCTTCTTCTGCAAGAACCATTTTGTTGTCTTGCTTTTCTGCCGTGTCCTTCTCATCGCCAATCATCCATACCATGGCAACGGCGAAGACACCGAGGAGAGCCAGCCAGCCCAGCGTGCGACCAAGTTGCATTTTGGGGACGCGCCCGATGAACATCATGATGAACACGGTGAGGAAAAGCAATGCCGCCGTGGAAAGGTTTTCCATGGCAATGAGCAGAATAATGGGCAGCGACACAATCCAAATATACTTGAAAGCACGGCGGTCGGCCCCGTCGATGGTCTGCATAGCACTGAGTATCTGCGCTTCGGCCAGCACCACAGCACCCTTGGCCAACTCAGAAGGCTGGAACTGGATGCCGAAAATGTTGATCCATCTGGCCGCGTCATTGATTCTTGCCATGAAGAGCACCCAGATAAGCATGATAACAGAAAGCAGCAGGGCAAAGGGAGTAACAATCTTGAAATACTTGCATTTGATGTTCATCGTCACAATCATGAAGCCCACTCCGATGAGAAGCAGGAAGGTGTGATACACCACGGGCTTCCAGTAACTGCCTGCTTTGTAGGTCAGAGAACTGGAAGCGCTGTACACCTCCAGGATGCTGATGATGCACAGGAAGAAGAACACCATCCAGATGATGGCATCTCCCTTGAACTTCATGTTGCTTAGTTTCTCAAACATATTCCTGTTGCTTTATACGGTGTTTCAGAGATTGCGCGCAAGTGTCTTGAACTGTTCGCCGCGGTCTTCCATATTCTTGAACAAATCGAAACTGGCGCAGCAGGGACTCAGCAGCACGGTCATGCCTGGCTCTGCCATTTCATAGCATGCCTCGATGCACTCTTTCATGGAGTGAGTGTCGCGCACGGGAATGCCCAGGTGGTCGAAATTGTCGTGCAGTTTCTTGTTGTCGGCACCCAGATACACCAGTCCGGCGCATTTTTTCTTCACCAGTTCCATGATGGGCGCGTAGTCGTTGCCTTTGTCCTTGCCGCCTATAATGAGGATGGTGGGCGTCTTCATGCTCTCCAAGGCATACCAGCAGGCATCCACATTCGTGGCTTTAGAGTCGTTCACATAGAGCACACCTCTCACCGTGCACACCTTTTCCAGTCGGTGTTCCACTCCGGGGAAGTCGCTGAGACTCTTGCGAATGACTTCTTTCTTGATGCCAGCCACCTCAGAGGCGATGCCGGCGGCAAGAGAATTGTAGATATTGTGCTTGCCTGTGAGCGACAGACTCTCTTGTTCCATGTTGAACGGCGTGGGCACCTCAATCTTGTATTGTCCCTCTTCGATATATCCGATGCTCCCTTTCTCTTTCAGTTCAGAAAACGGCAGTTGAAGGGCTTGTATGTCGTATTTCTCCAGTTCGCGCTTGATGATGGGGTCGTCGTTCCAGTAGATGAAAGCATCGTCGGCCGTCTGGTTTTGGATGATGCGCATCTTGGCATCCACATAGTTCTGCATGTTGTTCTGATAGCGGTCGAGATGGTCGGGCGTGATGTTCAGCAACACGGCCACGTTGGCGCGGAAGTCGTACATGTTGTCGAGTTGAAAACTGCTCAACTCTATCACATAGTATTCATGGGGAGTCTCTGCCACCTGCAAGGCCAGGCTTCTTCCGATGTTCCCGGCCAGACCTACGTCGTAGCCGGCATTCTTGAAGATGTGGTAGATGAGTGATGTGGTGGTGGTCTTTCCGTTGCTTCCCGTGATGCAAATCATTTTCGAATGGGTGTAGCGTCCGGCAAATTCAATCTCGCTGATGATATGAATCCCCTTTGCGATGATTTTCTGAATCATCGGTGCCTCGTCGGGAATGCCCGGGCTCTTGATAACTTCGTCGGCATCCAGAATCTTTTCTTCCGTGTGATGACCTTCTTCCCATTCAATCTGGTGGTCATCCAGCAGTTTCTTGTATTTGTCCTTGATGGATCCCATGTCTGACACAAACACGTTGAATCCTTTGACCTTGGCAAGGACGGCGGCTCCTGCACCGCTTTCGGCTGCTCCTAAAACAACGATTTTCTTCATATTCTTCTTCTTTCTTACGTCAGGTTTCCGCAGCAAGCGTGCGGATATATTGGTTTATCGAATCTTCAATGTGATGATGGTCAGCGCTGCGAGAATGATGGTGACAATCCAGAAACGGAATGTGATTTTTGACTCATGGAACTGGCGGTGAGGCCAGTTTTTCAGGAGGTAACGGCTTGTCTCGTCGAGTTGGCTGTCCAGTTTGCGGAAGTTGTCATGGATAGGTGTAGCCCTGAACACGCGCACTCGCTGACCTTTATGCTTGTAATATTTGAACACCTGCGTCTGGATGATCACGCTGAGGCTCTCCACCAAGAAGATGCCGCAGAGTATTGGCACCAGCAGTTCCTTGTGGATGATGACAGCGCACACGCCGATGATGCCTCCGATGGTGAGCGATCCCGTGTCGCCCATGAATATCTGGGCGGGGAAGGAGTTGTACCACAGGAAACCAATCATGGCGCCCACGAAGGCGCAGATGAAGATAACCAGTTCCTGAGAGCCTGGTATATACATGATGTTAAAGTAGGCTGCATACTCGATATGGCTGCTCACATAGGCAAAGATGCCCAGCACCACTCCAATGATGGCGGAGTTTCCGGCGCACATTCCGTCCATTCCGTCGTTCAGATTGGCACCGTTTGATACGGCCGTCACCACGATAATGGTCATCACCACAAACAGAATCCATCCGGCAGCGTTGCTGTTCTTTCCGCAGAATCCCATGATTTTTGAGTAGTCAAGGTTGTGGCCTTTCACGAATGGAATGGTGGTTTTCAGCGACTTGACCGGCTCCGACTTATGTGTAACCACAACCTCCTGCCCCTGTTTCTCAGTGGTGATGTTCTCATGAATCGTTGCATCGGGACTTGCCCAGAGTATGAGTCCCACAATCAGTCCGATGCTGAACTGGCCCACAATCTTATACTTTCCCTTGAGACCTTCCTTGTTTTTCTTGAAAATCTTGATGTAGTCGTCCAGGAATCCGAGGAATCCCAGCCAGACGGTGGTGATGATCATCAGGATCAAATAGATGTTGCGCATGCGGCCAAACAGGATCACGGGAACCAGAATAGAGACAATGATGATGATTCCTCCCATGGTGGGCACACCTTTTTTCTTCTCGCCGAAGGGGTCGATGGAGGCATCGCGCTGCGTCTCTGATATCTTTTTCCGCTTCATGTATTTGATGAACTTCTCACCGAACCATGCGGAAATAATCAGCGAAATGATGAGTGTGAGCAAGGCGCGGAACGAAATGTACGACCACATGTGCGCTCCGGGGATGTCAAATTGCTCTAAAAATCTGAACAGATAGTATAGCATGTCGTTACTTTCTTTTAAAGGTTTCTATTGCGTGTGTTCTTAAGGAATCATTCGTTGCCGAAAATCTCCTGCAGCACTTCCTTGTCGTCGAAGTGATGTTTCACTCCTTTGATTTCCTGATAGTCTTCATGTCCCTTGCCGGCCACGAGCACCACGTCGCCCTTCTGAGCCAGCATGCATGCTGTGCGGATGGCTTCCTTGCGGTCGACAATGCTGATTACTTTCTTCATCTGGTGCTTGTCGAGACCGGCCAGCATGTCGTTGATGATGT
>DGWC01000052.1:18646-18766 GCA_002395135.1 Prevotella sp. UBA4268
CGCCAGCACCGCATACGGTGATGACGTGTCCTTTCTTGTTAAGCACCTCGTGGATGGCCTTCAGCACGTTCTCAAGTGCATCGGGCGTGTGTGCATAGTCTACGATGGCGGTGTAGCCCT
>DGWC01000052.1:18820-18979 GCA_002395135.1 Prevotella sp. UBA4268
CGATGGCGGTGTAGCCCTCGGGCGAATGGACAGGGTCTAATCGTCCGTGAACGCTTTTCAGTGTGCTCATGGCGATGAGGATGTCTTCTGCTTTCTGTCCCAACATGATTGCCGCTGCATATACGGCGAGCAGATTGCTCACGTTGAACTTGCCGATGA
>DGWC01000052.1:19037-19175 GCA_002395135.1 Prevotella sp. UBA4268
CGATGAACTGCACGCCCACTTCGCGACCGTCGATCTCCAGATACATCCCTTCGAAATGACATTCCAGAATGCGGGCCTTGAAGTCGGCCATGGCGCGCGTGGAGTAGGTCTTCACGGTGGCCTTGGTGTTCTGCACCA
>DGWC01000052.1:19259-19379 GCA_002395135.1 Prevotella sp. UBA4268
TCGGCGTTGGTAATGGCAAAGGCATCTTTCGGCAGGTTGTCGAAGAACGCTTTCTTGGCGTTCCTGTAGTTCTCCATAGTCTTGTGGTAGTCCATGTGATCGCGGGTGAGATTGGTGAAG
>DGWC01000058.1:0-129 GCA_002395135.1 Prevotella sp. UBA4268
TCCCCATGCTGCTCTGCGGATTCCTGATTACGGGCATTTCTGTGGGAATCGGTGTGCCGGCATCGTGGACTTATATCTCGGAGAGTTCTGAGGTGAACAACCGTGGGCGCAATATCTGCATCTCGCAGA
>DGWC01000058.1:171-9745 GCA_002395135.1 Prevotella sp. UBA4268
ATCTGCATCTCGCAGATGTCGTGGGGCATCGGCCCGATGATCATTCTGCTGCTCGGTATGTTCTTTGCTCCGGGCGGATACCTGTTCGGATGGGTGGAAAGCGTGGCGCATGCCTTTGGCGGTTCGGCCATGGCCGAGAACGCTGTCAATGTGTTCAGTTCGCGCATTGTGTTCCTGTCGCTGTTCATCGTGGCATTTATTGCCTGGAATTTGCAGCGTAAACTGGAGGAAAGCAGCGAATGGAAGGCCAGCAAAGAGGCTGCCAAGGCAAAGGGCGAGAACACAGGACTGCTACATGCCTTCAGCGTTTTGTTCTCCAACAAGATAGCCGTGAAGACGGTGTGCTTCCTTGCCGGTATCTATCTCACGTGGAATCTGGTGGCATCGGTGATGGGATTCTTCCAGCCGCACATCTATGAAACGGCTGGCGGTGTGAGCAATGAGCAAGCCAACTGGATGAACTGCATCCAGTGGGCCATCATCGTGGGCGTTACGTTCATCGTTTCCAAACTGGTTGACAAGACAAGTCACAAACTGATTTACGTGTTCGGACTGCTCGTGGCCATCAGTGCGTGGCTCATTATTGTGACCATCGGCGTGAACGGAAAGGCCGGATTGTGGGCTTTCGCAATTCTTTGGGGCATCCAGGGCGGTACATCTGTGCAGATATTCTATGCCTTATGGGGAACAGAACTCTTCCCCGCCAAGTTCCGTGCTGGCGCTCAGGGCTTCATGTTCTTCGTGGTGCGTGGCTTGTCTGCCTTGTGGGGACTTCTCTTCACCTATATTTATGGTGAGAACGGCGAAGGATTCACGTTGGCAGCCTATTGTATGATTGCCCTTCTGCTCATTTCGCTGATCGTGGGAATCATCGGTTGCCCCAACACCCGAGGCAAGTCGCTCGCGCAGATTACCAAGGAACGCTACGGCGACAACTATTAAGCGGTAGTGCTCTTCGGGGAGTTCAAGCGTTTCGAAACAAAGGAATTCGGATATTCGATGCTCTTGAACTCTGGAGTTTGAAATGCAGGAGTTCAGAATTCAGGAATGCAGAAGTAAGACAATAGTCTTGCCGAGCCTTTCTCCACGGAGTTCTGAACTCCTGTTGTTTTCTCCCCGTGAACGTCCTCTCCTTGTCATCTCTCATCGCGCTATTTACGGCATTTTGAACGTCTAATTCCAGTCTCGGCGTGAAAAATGATGTGATTTTAGAAGATTTTGATTAGATTAACAATCAAAATCATGTACGGCCTTTGTTTTTTTCGTAACTTTGCAATCTCCAACATAATGTTTGTGAAAGTGAATAGAGTTGTTCATTCTTGTTTGTTACGTATGGTCATGGCAACGGTGATGCTGTTGTTATGGGCGGGTGGCGTGTGTTCCCAGAACATTGGAACGACAGCCGAGAGCGATGCAACTGCTGAGATTGCAGGCAAGGGCGACTCCGTTTACGTGGCACCAGACAGCAGCAATTTCGTGAAAGCAAGCATCCTGATACTGGAGCCCATGAACAAGGTGTATTCCGTTTTCGGCCATTCTGCTTTCAGAATGGAATGCCCGTCGGCCAAATTGGACTATGTGTTCACTTTCGAGAGCGACCCCGGTGTGAGCGGATTCATCACGTTCTTCGCAGGCAAGGCAAAGGCTGCTTTCGTGGCAGTGCCTACAGACAGGTTCCTGAAAGACCTCATGAAAGAGCGGCGCGGTGTGAAGCAATACGAGTTGGAACTGACTCATCACGAGAAGCAAGAACTCTGGCGGTATCTGGATAACGACATGATGGAGGGCAGGCACCGCAAGTTTAACCTGTTGCTCAACAATTGCGTGTCGATGACCATCTTGAAAATCCATCAGGCATCCATCGACGAGCGACTGGTGTGGGCACCTTGGCAGGGTTCCATGCTGCTCAACAACGGTGATTTGGTGAGGCACAATGCGCGCCGTTCAGCGTGGGCCGAGTTCCTGTTCGTCACGTTCTTGGGAACTGGCTATGATGATTATTACGATCAGGAACTGAGGCTTTGTCCGGAAATACTCGTTGATGAGTTGAGGCGTGCCTCGTTTGTCAATAATGAAACAGGCGAAAAGCGCCCGGTGATGACCGATGCCGGACAGGAACTGCTGCCAGAATACAAGTCGCTGCGCGAGTATACCGTCACGCCGACGGTGCTCTTTGGCGCATTGCTGTTGCTGGTGTGCCTGCTCACATTGGCTGAGTGGACGCTGAAATGGCAGCGTGCAGCGCGGTGGATGGACTGCATCCTGTTTACGTTGCAGAGCCTTTTGGGACTGGTACTGGTATATATCACCTTCGTGTCGGAGATATTTGGACTGTTGTGGAACTGGTATCTGATCCCAATCAATCCGCTCCCGCTCGTGCTGTGGCTCTGTTTCCGCAAGCGAAAAGACTTTGGCAAAGTGTATCTGCTATATACAATAGTGCTCGTAGTGTTCCTCGTGCTCACTCCATTTATCTCGCAACTTGATGTGGCTCATCAACTGATCACTGCCACGATGGCTGTGAGGTGCGGCAGCAACTATCTGTCATATCGGCAGAACAAAAGATAAAGATTAACCACAAGATAAAGAATTAACCACTCTTTATGTGATGAACATCTCGGAATCGGGTAGGGATGAGAGTCCTTTCCCATGGCTTATGGCCACGGCTGCTGCCGTTGCAATGGGTATGATGGATTCGTTTTTGGGGTGCATCATGTAAGATTTGAAAAAGGAAAAAAGAATGAATATGTTTGTTAGATGGAAGCATGCGTTGCTTCTGATGGTGGCTTTTGTATGGAGCCTTTCTGGATATGCCGCCGCCCGCAACTCTTATCTGTATCGGACCGTCGTATCGGTCAGTCCCACAGGGGCAGGAACCGTTTACGCTTCTTACGTCGCTGATGACGGACATAGGATCGATAACCCGACATCAAGCGGCAATCAGTATGATGCTACAGTAAGATCCTACAACAACAATGTGTCGGTTACGCTCAATGCCACGGCCAATTCTGGCTATCGTTTCCTGCGATGGGTAGCCAGCGATGGCACTGTTATCAGTTCTACGAACTCATCGCCCAACACCACGCTGACGTATAATACGAATGGGGCAAGTAATACACCTCATTACGGTTTTTTGGGAATTGGGCGCTATACAGAATACACAACTCGTCGCTCATTCTCGTATACGGCCTATTTTGCCGTGGAAGGTTCTGTTGTGGCACGAGTGGAATCTGGCCAGGAGCAAGTTGGAACGGCAGTGGTGGCTGATGATGAAATCATTCCAGGAGAAGAGGTAACGCTGGTGGCTTCCACCATCAATGGCAGTGAATTGTTGGGCTGGGCATTCGACTATTGGGAGTTGAACGGCCAAAAGGTGTCGGAAAGCAGCGAAATAAAGGTGACCGTCCCCACCAGCACGGTAACTTACATTGCGCATTTTGCCAAAGCCGATACTGAGAACTATTGCTTTATCAGGAATAAAGCCACAGGCAAATATCTGAAAATCTCTGACACGAAAGCCTATACCGCACCAACTGAGAGCAACCCCACATCGTCTTTCAACGGCTCGTTCACAATGCAAAACGCTACTAAGGCCATTTCCGATCCAGGCTGTGTGTTCATTCTTATAGGTCAGGGCGACAATGGCGGCGTGAAGAATGCCTCTTTGATCTGTCAGGGAAAGTCTGTCGGCAACCAAAACGGGTCGGTGATCATTACCAAAGCGCTGAGGGTGTCACCATTGAATGAGGGAACTTATACTATCTCAACGGTATATAGCCAAGGTGGAAATGATTACACCCTTTATTTCAGAGACAATAACGGCACGCCCGACATGGCGATTGCCACTGGAGAAACGTCGGAGTGGGAAATACTGAATCTGAACCTTGCCACCCTGAATCAGTATTATTTCGGGGCAGCCCCCAATGCCTTGCTGGAGCGCGATGGCAAATATTACACCACGCTCTATACCACTTTTCCCTATGAGTTGCAGAGTGGAAAGGCCTATTATGTGAATAGCGAGAGCATTAAGCATGAGGACGAGAAAGTCATTGTTACGTGCAAGGAGATTTCGGGTGGCAAAGTTCCCGCCAATCAGGGCGTGATCATTGAGTGTGATGCCACCGATCCTTCTGCCAACAAGATTCTTCCATTGGCGTTTACGGCTACCGATATTCCGAATCTTGACGACAACCTGCTCCAAGGCCATATCAAGATTCAACACGGCAGCAGGGCTGGCGATGGCAGCACGCTCTTCGTGCTATCTTCTGTGGGCGATGCCGGTCTGGGCTTCTACCGGCTGTCTTCTGGCACCGCCATGCCCGACAACAAGGTGTTTGTGATTCTCGATGATGAGTTACAGAATGCAGCAAAGAACGCCCTGTTCCGCTTTTCTGATGATGCCGCCACAGGCATTCGCGACATGGCTCCTGCCGTTGAGAAGAGTGGCGATGCCATCTACGATCTTCAGGGGCGCAAGGTAGAGAAAACCACTCGCGGCGTTTATATCGTGAATGGAAAAAAACTGCTTGTTAAATAGAAGGAGGAAAAGAGAATGAATCTACAGAAAAAGAAATACCTCTCGCCCGAGTGCCTGGTTGTGAAAGTGGCAACCGGCTGGCTGATGGATATAGACATCCCTGTGAATACGAGCAAGACGACGGATGTTGTAGGTGCCAAGCATACGATGATGTTTGACGATGAATGGGAAATGGACACCAACCGGAAGAACTTATGGTCGGACGACGATGACGACGATGGAGTACAGATTCCGTAAGTAGTCAATCTTCTCATACAAAAAAGGTTCCGCCTCGCAATGAATAGAACAGTTGCGAGGCGGAATCTTTTTCTTGTCTGATGCCTCGGAGCGAGGCTTCGACCCAGTGATGATCGCGTGTGTTATTTCGGCAGGTTGAAGGCAACGGTCATTTCCTTCATCTGCTCATCGCTCATTCCTTCGGGCGTGAATCCCATGCATTTGGCATCAATATAGATTTTGGCCGCCTTGGAAAGCACGTCAATCTGGTCGAAGGCATCCATCACGTCGAGTCCTTGTGCAAACACTCCGTGCTTCTCCCACAACACCACATCGTAGTCGTCGAGTTCCTTCAGTGTGGCATCAGCCAGTTCAACGCTGCCGGGCAGTTTGTAGGGAATGATGCCCAGTCCTAACGGACAGAATGCTTTGGTCTCTGGAATCATGCTCCACAGAATCTTGGTGAGCACATCCTTACCCAGCATTTCGCGGTTATGGCTCATGGCAACCAGTTCAATGGGGTGAGTATGCACCGTTGCGTTGTAGGGGCTTCCCTTTTCAATCAGGTGGTTGTGCACGGTGAGGTGGCTCGGCAGTTCGCTTGTGGGCTGCACCAGATTGTCTGCGATGATTACGTAACTGGCACAATCGTCCAAGATGCGTATCACGCTGCCGTTGTCCATCGGCCATCGGGCCAGGTCGCGCATGCGTTTGCCCGTGCCTTTGCAATAGAAATAGTTGCCTTTCAGCAGCGGCAACGTAACGCCAATCTGTTTCACTTCGCTGATGGCAGGCATCTGCCGAATCTTGTCGTCCACAAATTTGGTGATGTTCACGGTGATGTTTCCGCCGTTGCGCTCTGCCCATCCGTTTTGCCAAAGGTAGCCGGCAACTTCTGCAATCTTTTCGATTTCCTGCTTCAGGGCAGGTCTTCCTTCCAGTATACTCTTCATGTTTGATTTGTTTTATGAGGGTTGAAACTTCTTCTTGTAATGTTGCAAAGGTAATAAAAAATAATGAATTACGGGTGATGAATTATGAATTATTTTTGTACCTTTGTATGCTCGTATGCAATTATGTGTAAAAAATGCAGATATCATGAAGCAAGATGACTTACAGAATCAGGTGGACGGCGTGGCCGGAGCGGGCATTCACAGTGCCAAGTGGGGTGAGCATGTGGTGATTGCCGATGCTGACTATGTGGACAAAGTGGCGTTCAACCTGATTGTTAACTTTGAGCGTATGCTCGGCAGACGCATCCCTCAGGCCGACATGGCGCGCTGGCTGGAGTGCGTTGTGCTGGACGGCGGTGTGCGCAAAGGCACCGACGGACAAGAAATCAGTGTGGTGCTGATTCACGACAAAGGCAAGTCGCGACTCGAGAATTTTGTGCCGGCCGACTATGAAGACGGTCTCAACGGGCAGGCATTCTGCAGCAGTCTGGGCGAGTTTGTGCTCCATGCCGTTGCCGTGGAGGATATTACCACGAAGACCAGCATGCTGATAGATGTGATGGAGCATGTTGCGCAGCAGCAAGAAGTGAAGCGCTTGGTCGTCATTCCCAATGCCGAGGATGCAGAGACCTATGAGCGTGTGCGTCGCAGTCTTCATCATGCCGACGATGAAAAGGTGATTACCGTGCTCGCCATGCAGCCTCTGCCGGGCGGAAACTTCCGCCAGGAGATTCTGGGCTATTCGCTGATGAGCGCCTTGGGCATTCGCGGCGAGGAACTCGACGGCAGGTCATAGGTGGCGGCATCGCGCAAATATTGTCTTGAAAATTTGGCGAACAGCGAATTATTCGCTATCTTTGCAAACAGGAAAAAGTGAAAAACCATTATTATTAACTTAAATACACGACAAAGTCAAATGAGCAGAATTTTGATGATTGGCGCCGGTGGCGTCGCAACCGTGGCAGCGTTTAAGATTGCGCAGAACGCTGATGTGTTCACAGAATTCATGATTGCCAGCCGTCGCAAGGAGAAATGCGACCAGTTGGTGGAGGCCATCCACAGCAAGGGCTACACGATGGATATCAAGACCGCACAGGTGGATGCCGATGATGTGGAGCAACTGAAGGCACTCTTCAGCGACTATAAGCCCGAACTGGTGATCAATCTGGCATTGCCATATCAGGATCTTACCATCATGGATGCTTGTCTTGCATGCGGATGCAACTATCTCGACACGGCCAACTATGAGCCAAAGGATGAGGCTCACTTTGAATATTCGTGGCAGTGGGCATACAAAGACCGATTCGAACAGGCCGGACTGACGGCTATCCTCGGCTGCGGATTCGACCCGGGCGTGTCGGGCATCTACACAGCCTATGCTGCCAAGCATCATTTCGACGAGATTCATTATCTTGATATCGTTGACTGCAATGCCGGAAACCATCACAAGGCATTTGCTACCAACTTCAACCCCGAGATCAATATCCGCGAAATCACACAGAAAGGACTCTATTATAAGGATGGCGAATGGATTGAAACGGAACCGCTGGAGGTGCATAAGGCACTGACTTATCCTAACATTGGTCCGCGCGAGAGTTATCTGATGCACCACGAAGAACTGGAAAGTCTGGTGAAAAACTATCCCACCATCAAGCAGGCGCGTTTCTGGATGACTTTCGGACAGCAGTATCTCACTTATCTGGACTGCATCCAGAACCTCGGAATGAGCCGCATCGACGAGATGGAATACAAGGCTCCGCTGGCCGACGGCTCGGGAAAGGTGGTCACGGTGAAAATCGTTCCCCTACAATTCCTGAAGGCTGTATTGCCCAATCCGCAAGACCTGGGCGAGAACTACGACGGTGAGACATCCATCGGCTGCCGCATCCGTGGCATCAAAGACGGCAAGGAGCGCACCTATTATGTATATAACAACTGCAAGCACCAGGAAGCCTACAAGGAAACCGGCATGCAAGGCGTGTCCTATACCACGGGTGTGCCAGCCATGATTGGTGCCATGATGTTCGTGAAGGGCATCTGGCGCAAGCCGGGCGTATGGAATGTAGAGGACTTTGATCCCGATCCATTCATGGAGCAACTCAACATCCACGGTCTGCCCTGGGTGGAAGAGTTCGACGGTGACTTGGAATTGTAAGCGTCATGAAAACGGTTTCTGTAAGAAACGCTTGGCAATTCTTCATGGCATCAGTTTTTTTCAGTGAGTTCCACTGAGCAACACATCATTTAAAAACTTGATAACAATAATATGGCAAAAAAAGAAATTGAGGAGAACAACTCCCAAAGCGAGAAACTCAAGGCGCTGCAGGCAGCGATGTCGAAGATAGAGAAAGACTTCGGAAAAGGAAGCATCATGAAACTCGGTGACGAGCATGTGGACAATGTGGAAGTCATCTCGTCGGGTAGTATCGGCCTGAATGCCGCTTTAGGCGTGGGCGGATATCCGCGCGGAAGAATCATTGAGATATACGGACCTGAGAGTTCTGGTAAGACCACACTGGCCATCCATGCCATCGCCGAGGCGCAAAAGGCTGGCGGCATTGCTGCGTTTATCGACGCTGAGCATGCCTTCGACCGTTTCTATGCGGAGAAGTTAGGCGTTGACACCGATAATCTGTGGATTGCGCAGCCGGATAACGGCGAGCAGGCACTGCAGATTGCCGACCAGTTGATCAGTTCTTCTGCCATCGACATTCTCGTCATCGACTCCGTGGCCGCGCTCACTCCGAAGAAGGAAATCGAGGGCGACATGGGCGATAACGTAGTAGGTTTGCAGGCACGACTGATGAGCCAGGCCCTGCGCAAACTCACTTCCACCATCTCGAAAACCAATACCACGTGTATCTTCATCAACCAGTTGCGCGAAAAGATTGGCATTATGTTCGGCAATCCGGAGACCACCACGGGCGGTAATGCCCTGAAATTCTACAGCAGCGTGCGCCTTGACATCCGCCGCGTCACCAGTATCAAGGATGGCGACGAGGTGATTGGCAATCAGGTGCGCGTGAAAGTGGTGAAGAACAAGGTGGCTCCGCCATTCCGCAAGTGCGAGTTTGAGATTACTTTCGGCGAGGGCATCTCAAAAGCAGGCGAGATTGTGGACCTTGGCGTAGAGTATGGCATCATCCAGAAGAGCGGCAGTTGGTTCTCTTACGAGGGCAGCAAACTGGCTCAGGGCAGGGATGCCGTGAAGAAACTCCTGCAGGACAATCCGGAACTCAGCGAGGAACTGGAGGCCAAGATTATGCAGGCCATTACCGACAAGAAAGACTGACCCTTACCATAAGCCAAAAGGAGCCGCAGAAGTGCATTGCAGCATCTCTGCGGCTCCTTTTTTATCTCGCTCCGGTCATTAGGATTCCGCGCTAAAGGACACAATCTTAAAAAGCCCGGCTGCCAGTGGTGACAGCCGGGCTCTGCACAGAAACCTATCTTTGTGCTTACTTCACAATCTTGTGTGAATTGAGCATGTTCTTGGGATCGAGAGCCTCGTCAAGCTTCTCTTGAGTCATGAGGCCTTTCTCCAGCACAATATCGTAAACAGAACGGTTGGTCTCCAGGGCTTCCTTGGCCACCTTCGTACTGGTCTTGTAACCGATGTACGGATTCAGGGCGGTAACGATGCCGATAGAGTTCTTCACCATTTCATAGCAACGTTCCTTGTTGACGGTGATGCCGAGGATACACTCTTCGGTAAGCGTCTCGATGGCGTTCTTCAGCCAGAGCAGGCTCTCGATGAGCGACTCGGTGATAACGGGCTCCATCACGTTGAGCTGCAGCTGACCGGCTTCGGCGGCGAAGCTGACGGTGGTGTCGTTGCCGATTACCTTGAAGCATACCTGATTGACTA
>DGWC01000059.1 GCA_002395135.1 Prevotella sp. UBA4268
TATTTAGGGGAGCCTTAATGCTCCTCTTTTTTTTACGTTTTAAGACAAATTTGCAATTAAAGGATTCAGTTTTTGTGTATTTTGCAACGTACATCACACGGGATTTTTCGCGCTTTGCGCCTATAAAGCAGCAAAGTGCAAAAACTCCCTTTCTCCCTTTCTCCCTTTTAAGAATATTTCAAGTCTGGCGTAAATAGTAGATACTATATATAAATATATATATTTATATATAGTATAATATATGTTAACTTAAAACTCCCCTCGTTCTCAAAATCCTTAAAAGGGAGAAAGGGAGAAAGGGAGTTTTTTTGCAGCAAATGATAATAGGGAATCCTCCCAATTTCGGGGAGAGTACCAGAGTACAGCTCCTGTTCATATTTCAAGCTTTTCATAAATGATAATAAGTCGCCGTAAGTCCTAATAAGGGAATATTGCGTCGGAAGAATGTTGTATCTTTGCAATGCATTACAAGGATGCGATTAGAGGGAGTAATTCGCGATACGCTCCTGAACGATATATAGAAGCGATCTTTGACTTGTTGCACACTGCTCTTAGGCTGTAAGGTGACGCTTAGTAAAGTGCCAGGTAATTTTATTTTGAGGGACAAGTGAAATAAATATGTACATAAAGAGAAGAATATCAATTATTTTTTGTAATTTTGTACCCGAATCATATACATCCTAGGTAACACTATTAAAACTATACACATGAAAAAACTTATTACTGCAGCGATACTGTTGGTCATGGCCACAATGTCAGCCAACGCGCAACTGGTCATCAACGAGCTGATGCAGTCGAATGTTGAATGCGTCAGGGACGATATTCATGAATTCCCCGATTCATGGGTGGAACTATATAATAGCGGCTCTACCGCCGTCAATCTCCAGGACTATAAGCTAGGCACGAAAGCCGATGCCTCAAAGGCATGGCAATTGCCCAACAAGACTGTTGAAGCTAAGGGATATGTAATTATATACTGCGACAAGGAAGGTCTGGAGAACAATCGCCTTCACACCGACTTCCGCTTGGAGTCGGGCAAGGATGGTAATCTATATCTGTTCACAACGGACGGCGAGGTTGTCGATAAGTTGGAAAAAATGGCCAAAATGCCGGCTCCCGATGTGGCTTACGGCCGTGAGGGAGATGGCGGCGAGACGTGGGGCTACGAACTGAAGCCCACACCAGGAGACCAGAACGAAGGCGGTGTGGTGGGTGCCAAGCGGATTCTTGGTGCTCCCATATTCAGCGAGCAGGGACGTGTGGGCAACACACCCATAGAACAACTCAAGCTGAGTCTGCCCGAGGGTGCTCCCGAGGGTACTGTCATCTGCTATACCACTAACGGCCGAGAGCCTAAGGGTAAATTTGAGATAAGGGACGGTCTTGAACCTCGGATCGTTTTTGTGCCTACGGACTCGAGTATGCTGTATACAGCTCCGATTAATAACATCAACAGTACCAAGGTGATTCGTGCCAAGCTATTCTGCTACGGCTGGCTCTCACCCGTCAGCACCGCCCAATCGTACATCTTCCATCCAAGGGAAATGACGGTCCCCATCATCTCTATCCAGACAAAAGGAGAGTATATATACGATAATGCGTTTGGCATCTATCCTAACAACAAAAGCAAGGATCGCCAGGTGGACTGGCGTCGTCCCATCAATATTGAAATGTTCGATGCCCCTGGCAAAGCGAGTGTCATCAACCAACTCGGCGAAACCCGCATCCAGGGTGGATATTCTCGTGGGAATAAACTCAAGTCAATGGCCATCTATGCCAATAAGCGTTTTGACCCCGTCCACAAGCAATACCAATACGAGTTCTTCCCCGATCAGAAACCGGGCATCAAGATATTTAAGTCGTTCTCCCTACGCGATGGTGGCAACGATTTCACCGACTTGTATTTCCGCGACCTCATCATCCAGCGCACGATGGGACAGAATACCGACATTGACTGGCAGGCCGGCCATACGGCTGTGCTCTACATCAACGGTCAGTATGTGGGCATGCTCAATATCCGCGAGCGCTCCAACGACGACTACATCTACAGTAACTACAACGGCCTTGAAGACATCGACATGATTGAAATTTCCCATGAAGAAGTGAACAATCAGGATATGTATGTTGAGGAACTGAAGGCTGGCACCCTGGAGGAAAACTACAATGCCTTCAAGGAATTCTACTCCAACATCGGGGATGGTGATCATTCCAAGGCAAAATGGGAGGAGTGGATGGACGTGAGCGAGTATCTGAACATCGTGATCATGAACCTCTTCTATGGCAACATCGACTTCCCCGGTAACAACATTGTGTTCTGGCGCCCTAACAATAAGGACAAAGAGTCAGGCCTGCCCAAGAGATGGCGCTTCATAGCCAAGGATGTCGACTTCGGACTCGGCCTCTATGGCAGAAAACCAGATTACAACACTATCAAATTACTCTATGACCAAAGTTATGACAGCGGTAATGCTTGGGCTTTCACAGAACCAGCCACGCGCCTGATTAAAAACATGCTCCAAAATCAGGACATCCTGAACCTGTTCATTGACAAGTGCTGCGTCTTCATGGGCGACTTTATGAATGCTAGCGGAACCGGTGAGATTATCGACCTTATCAAAGCAGAAGCAATGGAGGAGTTCGTAGCTCATCGCAACAAGTATAACTCAGGGCATGATAACCGTACCGACATTAACAATAAATTCGATAACGCGAAGAAATGGCTGACAGGATACACCGAGCAAAGCTGGGGGCACTCGACCACTTATAATTCTCGCACAGACTACTTCTACGATTTCATTCGCCAAAAGTGGGGGCTCGGAACAGCCAGATCAGTCACCATCAACAAGGAAGTAGATGCCGCTAACCTGCCCGATGAAGTGTATGTCAACGGCATTAAACTCACAAAAGGTGTTTTCGACGGCAAACTTTTCGAAGGCCGTCAGATTACCCTCGAAGGCAAGACCAACAAAGGAAACGGCCTCTCGGTAACAAAATGGGAAATCAAGACTACCGCCAATGGAAGAGAAACTACGACATATTCTAACGGACCCACCTATACTTTCAACGTGCCTTCATGCACGAAACTCATCATCAATGCCGTCATGGTCGAAAAACCAGAGGTTACTATTGGCCAGCGTGGAGCCGTTTCGTACAGCAGCACCAAGGCTCTCGACTTCACCGATCAGCCCGTTGAGGCCTACATCGTAACAGCGAAGAACGGCAACAGCTTCAACAAAAAGCAGGTGTACAAGGTTCCCGCAGAGACAGGCCTCGTTGTAGAAGGTGCAGAAGGAACATATAAGATTCCTGTTGCTTACGGGAGCCAGTTTGACGATCTTACCGGCAACCTGCTTGTACCAACCGCTACCGCAGCGTTCACCGTGCGTGATGATGGCAATGTTTACTATGGTCTGTTCTACTCGTATGCTACGA
>DGWC01000089.1:0-2196 GCA_002395135.1 Prevotella sp. UBA4268
CCATGTAATCACGAAATTCTTGTATCGTCATATCGTCGTATTCTTTTCAGGGTTCTCGTGGGTTTACAACTTGCGGATAACCCGGCAGGGATTACCCACAGCCATTGAATCGGAAGGAATATCCTTTACCACCACGCTTCCTGCTCCGATGATGCAGCGGTCGCCAATGGTGACGCCGGGGCATACCGTGACGCCTCCTCCCAGCCAGCAGTCCTCCCCAATGGTAATCGGTGAGCAGCGTTCTATGGGCTTGCGGCGTTCAATGTAGTCAATGGGATGGTTCGGAGTCAGCAACTGGCAGTTCGGACCAATCTGGGTGTTGCGCCCGATGGTGATCATACCCCCGTCGAGCATCGTGCCGTTATAGTTGATGAATACATTCTCGCCCAGCCGGATGCCATGTCCGTGGTCGCAATGAAAGGGCGGCACCACCGTAGCCGAAGCAGGAATACCGGGAATCAACTCTTCTATCGTCCTGCGGTAGTCTTCGTCCTCAGCGGTCATGGTCTGCAGTTTGGCACACAGATGCTTGGCCCTATAGTAACTTGCCAGACATTCTTCGCTTGAAAAGTCATAAAACTCTTCACTGCGCATCTTCTCATATTCTGTTTTCATTATGTTTGCTTTGAGCATTTGTCAATAAATTATGCTTATCTATATCGATAATCTGTTGCAAAAATACTAAATTTCTACTTGTTATACGACAGTATTTGACAAATATCCCGCACTTTCCGACATTTTTTCAGTATTTAACGAAAAATCCCTTTTATATTTGTTGAGAGGAAAGAGGAGAGAGCCGGCTGCCAGATAACGGCTAAATAGAGAAATGACATCTCTTGCTTTTTGGACATCTACAACTGGCATACCCACGATGCAGACATCTAACAACACGTAAGAGAAGAGCAACCATTTTTGGGAAAATCGTGATTCATCTCCGGATATACTCCGACGGTGTCACTCCAAAGTGTTTCTTGAAGACACGGGTGAAATGCTGGGGATAGTCGAAGCCAAGTCGCTCGGCAGTCTCGGTGATGGAGGCTCCGCTCATGAGGAGTTGTTGGGCTCGCTGCATCAGAAAGCGGCGGATGTGGGAGGTGGCAGAGTCGTTGGTCAGTTCACGGATTAGGTCGCCGAAATAGTTGGGCGACAAGAAGAGTTGCTGGGCGCAGTATTTCACGGTGGGCAGCCCATGCTGTTGGTGCAGGTTGTTGTCATAATACTGGCGAAGCAGTTGTTCGAAGCGCGGCAGCAGGTCGGAGTTGGTCGAGGTAGCCGATGTCGACAACTGCAAGGCGTAGTATCGGGCAACAAGTTCCAGCACTTGTTCAATCTGCGAGGTGACGATGCGCAGGGTATGGGTATCTTCTTTGCCGAGCAATTCCTGGCGTATTTGCTCTATCAGGTTGACAAGGCTCTGCCGCTGCTCGTCGGTTAGCAATAGGGCTTCGCTGACGCTATAAGAAAAATAAGTATAGTCGTGCATGCGCTGGTCTAACTCTGTGTTGCGTAGCAGTTCAGCGTCAAAGAGCAATGCCCAGCCCTTGGTATGGATTTCCTCACCCATGTCGGTCTTACCGCCTATCTGACCGGGCGATACGCACATCAGCGCATGGCGGTGCAGGACGTATTGCAATTGCCCGTACGACAAGTCCTCCAGTTCTTCGTCGCCGATGAACAGCCCATATACATCGTAGTTGTTGAGTGAATGGCGGCAATGCTCCAACTCGTCATAATGAATCACCGAAACAAGCGGGTGCAACTCCGGAGCACCGATATAACGGGCGTAGTCATTAACGTGGTGTACCTTTAATATTTTCTCCATCGTGCAAATCTATTTTCTCCAAATCAGGTAACAGAGTCCCACCGTGAAGGTGGCGGGCACGATAAACAACAGAAGATTCTTGAATGAAACTCCCGTATCGAAACAGAATATTGAGGAAAGCATTCCAAACAATACAATCATGTATGTGACGACTATCTTAAAAAAATGCTTGACCATCGGTATCTGCTATGTAATTGTGGGGACAAAGATAATGCTTTTTTTTGAAAATCCGTAATTGTGGTTGACAAATCAGTAAATTGTTTAATCTGTTCATCAGGATTTCGACGTACCTTTGCCATCGAAAACAAAAATGTAAAATTGTATAATAGTAAAATGTAAAATGAGTAAAATAGCATTAGGAACCTGGGCCTGGG
>DGWC01000089.1:2244-9142 GCA_002395135.1 Prevotella sp. UBA4268
GGGCCTGGGGCGCAGGAGCATTCGGTGGCGACACTGTGTTTGGTAGTAAGACCGACGTAGAGAACCTGAAGCCTGTGTTCGAGGCTGCGATGAAGGCAGGACTGAACCTGTGGGACACGGCAACAGCCTACGGCATGGGCGAGTCAGAACGCATACTGGGCACACTGGCAAAGTCGTGCAAGCGTGAGGACGTGCAGATTTCCACGAAGTTCACACCGCAGATTGCTGAGTTTTATGAGAACTCCGTAGAGAAGATGGCCGATGCCTCCATTGAGCGTATGGGCTGCGACAACATTGACATCTATTGGATTCACAACCCTATGGACGTGGAGCGTTGGACACCCGGGCTGATTCCCCTGCTGCAGTCGGGCAAGGTGAAGCGCGTGGGCGTGTCGAACCATAACATCAAGGAAATCCGTCGTGCCAACGAAATCTTAGGCGAGGCTGGCTTTAAGGTATCTGCCGTGCAGAACCACTTCTCGCTGCTCTATCGTTCATCAGAGAAAGGTGGCGTGCTGGATTACTGCAAGGAGAACGGTATTGAGTTCTGGGCCTATATGGTATTGGAGCAGGGAGCCCTCTCTGGCAAATATAATAAGGAGAACCCGCTGCCCGCCGAGAGCGACCGTGGCAAGAAATACAACCCCGTGCTGCCGCAGTTGGAGGCGCTGACCAACGAGATGACCGCCATCGGTGAGAAGTATGGTGCCTCGTGCTCGCAGATAGGCATTGCCTGGGCTATCGCCAAAGGTACGCTGCCCATCATCGGTGCCACCAAGGAACGCCACGTCGTAGAGGCAGCAGAGGCAGCCAAGATACAGTTGACTGCAGAGGAAGTGACGCGATTGGAACAACTGGCCGATGCCACCGGCATTGACACCCGTGGCGGTTGGGAACACTCAATGGAATAAGAGACCTATGGAATACGTAAAACTTGGAAACTCTGACCTCAACGTGTCACGCATCTGCCTGGGCTGCATGGGGTTTGGAGATGCCAGCATCGGACAGCACTCGTGGACGATCGGCGAGGAACCGACACGCGAGATTATCCAGCGTTCACTCGACCTCGGCGTGAACTTCTTCGACACCGCCATCGCCTATCAGTTGGGAACGTCGGAACAATTCGTGGGTCGTGCCTTGCGCGATATGGCACGGCGTGAGGACGTTGTGGTCGCCACGAAGTTCCTGCCTCGCACTGACGAGGAAATCCAGCAGGGCATCGATGGTCGCCAGCATGTGATTAATAATATTGACAGCAGTCTGCAACACCTGGGCATGGACTATGTGGATTTGTACATCTATCACATCTGGGACTATAAGACACCCGCAGAGGAAATCCTCGAAGGTATGAACGAGGCTGTGCGCACAGGCAAAGCCCGCTACATCGGCATCGCTAATGCCTATGCCTACCAGTTGGCTAAGATGAATGCACTGGCAGAGAAGAACGGATGGGCAAAGTTCGTCAGCGTGCAGAACCACTATAACCTGATTATGCGCGAGGAGGAACGCGAAATGTTCCAACTCTGCCGTGAGGACAACATCGGTATGACACCCTATAGTGCATTGGCCTCTGGCAAACTGGCCAAGCGTCCGGGAGAGACATCAAAGCGGCAGAAAGAAGACTCGTTCATGCATTTCAAATACGATGCCACTGCCGAGCAGGATAACCGCATCGTGGAGCGTGTGGTGGAACTGGCCGACCGCTATGGCATGGAGATGACGCAGATTTCGCTGGCATGGCTGCTTACAAAGGTGGAATCGCCCATCGTTGGAGCCACCAAGATGCACCATATAGAGGGAGCCGTGAAGTCGCTCGATGTGCATCTGACGGCCGACGACATCCGCTATTTGGAAGAGCCCTACGCGCCTCACAACCTCTCCGGCGTAATGGCAGTCAATAAGCCCGTTATGAACGAGGAACCTGTTTGGGTGGCAGCAAGTAAAAACAAATAACAAATAGAGACATGAGAAAAGTATTATTTAGCAGAGTGCTGTTGACGGTCATGAGTCTGCTGGCCGTTGCTTGCAGCAGTGACGAGGCAAGCGAGGTGAACGCTCAGCCCGCAGCAAACACAGGCAAGGCATTGGTGGTTTACTATAGTTACACCAACTACTGCCGTGACATTGTGACCACACTGACCAGCCAAATAGAGGCTGATGTGTTGGAGATAAAACCCGCAGAAAAGGGTTTGAAGTATGATGCCAATTATTACGCGTTGGGCACTCAGTTGCTGAATGCCATCAAGGATGCTCCCAACGATGCCAGCAGTTATCCTGCCATCGACCCTGTAACGACATCGCTGAGCGACTATCAGACCATCATCATCGTTACACCCCTTTGGTGGAGTCAGATGGCGGCTATCATGCAGTCCTATCTTTTCAATACCGGACCAGACATGGCAGAGAAGAACATCGGCTTGATTGTGTCAAGTGCCAGTAGCGGCATCAGTGGTGTCGTTGCCGACTGCAAGCGGCTCGTTGCCAACGGAAAATACTTCAGCGAGAACCTCTGGATTAACCATGACAACCACTCAAAACGCAGTACGCTGATTAAAAATTGGCTCACGACTATCAACTATAACACTGTTACCGCTATCAACGAGGCCAAAGCCGCTTCATCGGCTCCCGCCCGCATCTACGACCTGAACGGCAGGATGATGGCACAAGAACCGTCAAAAGGTGTCTTTATCAAAAATGGCAAGAAGATTGTAAGATAATGAAACAGGTAATGACGATGGCTGCAATCGTGATGATGTCGGCTTGTACGGCTGTTGGATGTTCGGGACAGAACTCCGTGGTGTATTTCACGAAAGACATCACGCCAGAGTCGCTTGTGAGCATCTATGAGGCACTGGGTGTAAACAGTGAAGGCAAGCGCGTGACAGTGAAGATATCCACAGGCGAGTCGAGCCGCACAAACTACCTGCGACCTGCGTTCATCCAGAATCTGGTGCAGACGTTAGGTGCCAACATCGTGGAGTGTAACACGGCCTATGGTGGCAGTCGCGGCTCGACGGAAGCACATCGCAGGGTGATTGCCGAGCGTGGATTCAACGGCATCGCCACCGTTGACATCATGGACGAAGAGGGCGAGATGAACTTAGCTGTAACCGACACGCGCCACATCAAGCACGACATCGTGGGTTCACACCTGCGAAACTACGACCTGATGGTCAACTTGGCCCACTTCAAGGGTCACGCCATGGGTGGTTTTGGCGGTGTGCTGAAAAACCAGTCTATCGGTATGGCTTCGAGCAGCGGCAAACTTTACATCCACTCAGCCGGGCGCAGCACGTCGCGCTGGATGAGTGATGACCAGGATGGTTTCTTAGAGTCGATGGCAGCAGCGGCTCAGGCCGTTCATAATTATTTCAAGAAGGACGGCCGCAATATCGTCTATATCAATGTGATGAACAACCTCTCCGTGGATTGCGACTGCGACGGTTCGCCCGCTACCCCTCAGTTGAAGGACATCGGCATATTGGCCTCGCTCGACCCCGTAGCCCTCGACAAAGCCTGTCTCGACCTCGTGTTCAGTCATCAGTCAGTAGCCGGCGACGATGCCTCTCCGCTCATCCGTCGCATCGAGAATCTGCACGGCACACATACCGTGGAATATGCAGAACAACTCGGACTTGGTTCGCAGCAATATACGCTCCGTGACCTCAGCCAGTCATCTGGCATCAATTCCAGCAAGTCTTCAACAGTCAATCTCTATAATGTCTATACACTCGACGGCAAGAAATTGCTGACTAATGCCACCACCCTCGACGGTCTGGAGAAGGGTACTTATATCATCAACGGAGAAAAGAGAATCATCAAATAACAGATAAGCAATGAAACAGAACATTGGACAGAAACTGGCACTCTATCCCACGCCAGCCACAGTCGTAGGAACTGTCGGAGAAGAGGGAAAGGTAAACTGGCTACTCGTTGCCCACGTAGGCATCGTCAGTCACTCGAAACTGCTGCTGAGTATCCACTCGGCTCATCATAGCGTGAAAGCCATCGATGATACGAAGCGACTCTCTATCAATATTATCGACGAGGCTTTTGTGGCTGCTGCCGACTATACAGGCACCGTCAGCGGGGCTAAGACCGACAAATCGGCCATCCTCCCATATCATCTGGGTGAGGCTGGCATGCCCGTTATCGAGCAATCACCGCTGGTGATGGAGTGTGAGGTCATTGACACTTATGAGATTGACGGCTTCAAGAACTATATTTGCAACGTCCTCAACACCTACGTTGAAGAGGAAAAACTTGACGAGAAGGGCAAGCCCGACTACGCAAAACTGAAGCCCGTACTGTTTGAGATGCCTACTTATAAATATCTGCGCACAGGTGACATCATCGGTGACTGCGTGAAGATGGGTAAGGCATATGGTGAAACCTTAAAATAAAAGTAATTATGAAGAAAATCGTGATGATGCTCACGGCACTCCTGACCATCAGCCTGAGTGCCTGCTCACAGAACAAAAAAACAGAAAACAAGGAAATGAAAGTATTAGTAACTTATTTCTCAGCATCGGGAGTGACCAAGGCCGCTGCCCGGCAATTGGCAGAGGTGGCTGGAGCCGACCTGAAGACGGCCTATCCTGCCCTGAACTGGAAAAAAGGGAAACTGCTCAACAGAATATCGAAAAAGGAATTAGAGACTTGGACAAACGGATTTTATTGATGAGAATACTGATTTCGCTACTTACTTCCATGCTTGCGACAACGGCTTTTGCACAAGGCATCGTGGACGTTCATGCTCACCTGTTGCCGACGGAGTATATGGAGGCTCTCGAAAGAGAGGGAAGATTGTTGGACGAGGGGTTCCCGCTGCCGAAATACGACGCAAAGGCACATCTGAAATGGATGGATGAAGCAGGCGTGGAGACATCAGTGCTGACTTTGGCAGCGCCGCAGCCGACATCTGCTCAGGTGGTTCGCGCCACTAACAAGGCCGCAGCGGAATTAAAAAGAAACCATCCAGGACGATTCTTGTTCTGCGCCGCCCTGCCGCTGCCCGATGTGGATGCAGCCATGCGTGAGGCTGTCTATGCGCTCGACACGCTGAAAGCCGACGGCATCAAGTTGGCAACAAATGTCGGCGGGCTGTATCTCGGTGCGCCGGAACTCGATACGCTCTTCGCAGTATTGAATGAACGACGGGCTGTCATCATCCTGCATCCGCATCGTCCAGAGCCTGTTAACCGTCAGGTAATGCAGCAGACGCCACTGGCCATGCAGGAATATCTCTCTGAGACCACACGCGCCGTGGCGAACATGATTTCACGCAATGTGCTGGCCCGCTATCATAATATAAAGGTGGTGGTGCCTCATTGCGGTGCCTATCTGCCTTTGGCCGTGCCTCGCATGAAGTCGCTGACTCCCGTGATGCAGGCAAACAAAATGGTGGGCGAGATAGATTGGGAAAAGAATCTTGCGGCTCTCTATTACGATCTTGCCGGAGCCCATAGTCCGGAAGTCATCCGCATGATGCTCACCATCACCACGCCCGACCATCTACTCTATGGATCCGACTATCCCTACGTGGTGCCACAGGTGCTTACACAGAGTCTTGCGAGAATGAAGAAGTACCTGACAGACGAACACGATCTGGCTCCCTTCCGTGAGATGATTCTACATAAGAATGCGGAATGGCTGTTTGGTATGGGCAAATGCAAATCCCCAGACACTGCAGTTGCTGATTGCAACTCCGCAAAAACAAGCGTAAACGGCAGGATGGTTGTCCGTCTGGCGGAAATAGAGGTCTACTCGAAATATCTGAAGGAATATTTCACCTTTGCCAACGAAGTGGACCGACTGAGTGTGGAACGTGAGCCAGGTGTCGTCTGTCTCTTCCCGATGCAGAGTGCCGAAGACTCCACAAAGATAATCATTCTCGAGATATATGCCTCGGAGGAAGCCTACCAGCAACATCTCAAGACCGACCATTTTCAGAAATACAAGCATGGCACGCTCCACATGGTGAAAAGTCTGAAACTCCCCACCATGCAACCTCTCGACACCGAAACAATGAAACGGATATTTAGAAAACAAAGATGAAATAAAACAATGAAGAAAACGTTATTGATAATGGCAGCCATGATAATGGCATCCATGCAAATTAAATCGCAAACAGTTATGAATCTGACAGACAAGCAACAGACACTCGTGGCCATTGCTGCCAACGAGGCTAAGGGCGATTTGGCAGCCCTGAAGAAAGAAGTAAACACGGGTTTTGAAGAAGGACTGACCATCAGCGAAATCAAGGAAGCCCTGTCGCAACTCTATGCCTATACGGGATTTCCACGCTCGTTGAATGCACTGGGCGCACTGCAGCAGGTCATCAAGGAGCGCACCGATGCAGGTTTGAAGACAGAAGAGGGACGTGATGCCGATGCTCTGTCTGCCGACTACGATGCCCTGAAGCAGGGTACGAAGGTGCAGACGCAACTCTGCGGCGGTCAGCCGTTCAACTATACGTTTGCGCCACAGACCGACTACTATCTGAAAGCCCACCTTTTCGGCGACATCTTTGCCCGCAACAACCTCACGTTTGCCGAGCGCGAGATAGTCACCATCTCAGCCATTGCTGCCCTGCCAGGCTGTGAGCCGCAGTTGAAAGCACACGTCAGTGGTGCCCGCAACATGGGTGTTACCGACGGCCAGTTGCACGACATTCCCGCTGTGCTCCGCAACCGCGTTGGCGAAACAGAGGCCGTGCGCTGTGAGCAGGCCGTAGCCAGTGTGTTCGGAGAGCCCTGCCAGGCGATTGCCCCAGTAGATTTCAATGTCTGGCCGAAAAGCGAAAAGAATCCATACGGACAGTTCTTCATTGGTCAGAGTTATCTGGCTGACGTGGGCGGCGGTGTGATGAACGTGACTTTCGAGCCGGGCTGCCGCA
>DGWC01000082.1:0-158 GCA_002395135.1 Prevotella sp. UBA4268
GTCTTACCGGCATCGATGTGAGCCATGATACCGATGTTACGAGTCAAATGTAAATCGCGGTTTGCCATTGTTGTTGTATTTTACCCTTTTACCTTTATCCTTTATTAGAAACGGAAGTGAGCAAATGCGCGGTTAGCCTCAGCCATACGGTGCATATC
>DGWC01000082.1:209-10106 GCA_002395135.1 Prevotella sp. UBA4268
GGTGCATATCCTCCTTACGCTTGAATGCGCCACCCTGATTGTTGTAGGCATCCATAATCTCTGCGGCGAGTTTCTCAGACATAGACTTACCACCACGCTTACGAGCGAAGGCAATCATATTCTTCATGGAGATGCTCTCCTTACGGTCGGGTCGGATTTCAGTAGGAACCTGGAAGGTAGCACCACCGATACGGCGGCTCTTCACCTCCACCTGGGGAGTAATATTGTCCAAGCCCTGTTTCCAGATTTCCAGAGGAGACTTTTCCTCCTTCTCCATCTTATTTTTCACAATCTCCAGGGCATTATAGAAAATGTCATAAGAGATACTCTTCTTGCCATCATACATCAGATGGTTTACAAACTTTGAAACCTTCTGGTCGTTGAATACCGGATCCGGCAGGATCAAGCGCTTCTTTGGTTTTGCTTTTCTCATTTTGTTTTTTTGAAATTAAATTCTGCGGAGGCTGTCTTTTTATGTTCTTCAACGTCCTCACCTGGACATTTACTCAACCTTGAAAGTTTTCTCCAGCAAAACGATTAAAATTTTACTTAAAGTGTTTCTGAGTTTTTGAGTTCTTTAAGTTTTTGAGCTCCGGCCCTGTTTCTTCGGGCCCCAGTTCTGAAGTTATGTGTCTGCCACATGCTTACCAACCAAGGAACTCAAAAACTCATAAACTCTTTTTTACTTCTTCTGCTTCGGACGCTTAGCTCCGTACTTTGAACGACGCTGCGTGCGATTAGCAACACCGGCAGTATCAAGTGTACCGCGAACGATGTGATAACGTACACCAGGAAGGTCCTTTACACGTCCACCACGAACGAGAACGATAGAGTGCTCCTGCAGGTTGTGTCCCTCTCCAGGGATGTAGGAGTTCACTTCCTTCTGGTTTGTCAAACGAACACGGGCAACTTTACGCATTGCCGAATTAGGCTTCTTCGGGGTTGTTGTGTACACGCGCACACAAACACCGCGACGCTGTGGACATGAGTCCAGAGCGGGCGACTTGCTCTTGTCTACAAGCGCCTTTCTGCCTTTTCTTACTAATTGTGAAATAGTAGGCATTGTTACTTAATTTTTAATTATATATTGTATTTATTTATATTCGAATATGTGCACTATAATCCCTGCGGACTATTTCGGGCTGCAAAGGTAAGAATATTATTTTAAATCACCTAATTATATAGACAGCAAAAAGTCTATATCTGCCAAAAATTAGCAAGATATAGACTTCTTTAACAATTTTTGAAAATTAATACATTCCATATGCCCCACCCCATTTGGGGAAATCACCTGTCAGGCATCGCCGCTGCCCATGCCAAAGGGGGCCGCGGTGCGCGGTTCCTGATAGGGAATCTGTATAGGGCCGAACTCCCGCTCATAGCGCGAGATGTTCTCCTGCAAGGCGCGCAGCAGGCGCTTGGCATGTTCGGGTGCCAGTATCACGCGGCTTTTCACCTGCGCCTTGGGCACACCAGGGAGGATGCGCGCAAAGTCGAGCACGAAATCGCTGCTGCTGTGCGTGATGACGGCAAAGTTGGCATATTCGCCCTGGCTGACGCTCTGCGGCAGTTCCAGTTGCAGGCCGTTGTTATTATTGTCGTTCTGATGATTATCCATGGCTGTATCTGTTTGTTTATTCACTGATGTCATACTTACATCGACTGGCCTTCTTACACATTCGCCTTGTATTTCTGCGCCTGCTCCTGAATGAGCCCCAGGTCGTCGAAATAGTTGATCTTCATGGCCTCGCGCACCTCATGGAGCGTCTGCGCAGCCACCTCACGAGCCACCTCGCTGCCCTTCTTCAGGATGTTGTACACCTCGGGGATGTCCTGCTCAAACTCATGGCGGCGCTGGCGGATAGGCTCCAACTGCTTGTTGAGCACCTTGGTGAGGAACTTCTTGCACTTCATGTCGCCCAGTCCGCCGTGGCGGTAGTGGTCTTTCAGTTCGTCCAGGTTCTTGTACTCGGGCCAGAACTCGGCAAAGTCATCGTCAGACGAGAAGGCATCCAGATAGGTGAACACCACGTTGCCCTCCACATGGCCGGGATCCTCCACGCGCAGGTGGGCCGGGTCGGTATAGGCCGACTTCACCTTGGTCTCCACCTCCTTGGCCGTATCGCTCAGGTAGATGCAGTTGCCCAGGCTCTTCGACATCTTCGCATTGCCGTCGGTACCCGGCAGGCGAAGGCAAGCCTGGTTGGTGGGCAGCATGATCTGCGGCTCCACCAGCACGTCGCCATAGGTGGCATTAAACCGGCGCACAATCTCGCGGCACTGCTCCAGCATCGGCTCCTGGTCCTCGCCCACGGGCACGGTGGTAGCCTTGCAGAAGGTGATGTCGGCAGCCTGCGAGATGGGATAGGTGAAGAATCCCACGGGGATGGACGTTTCAAAGTTGCGCATGGCAATCTCCGTCTTCACCGTTGGGTTGCGCTGCAGGCGGCTCACGGTCACCAGGTTCATGTAATACACGGTGAGTTCCGTCAGTTCGGGAATCATCGACTGGATGAAGATGGTTACTTTCTGCGGGTCGAGGCCCACGGAGAGGTAGTCGAGTGCCACCTCGATGATGTTCTGCCTCACCTTCTCGGGGTTGTCGGCATTATCGGTCAGTGCCTGCACATCTGCAATGAACACGAACATTTTGTCATAGTCACCTTCGTTCTGCAACTCCACGCGGCGGCGCAAACTGCCCACGTAGTGTCCCAGATGCAAGCGCCCGGTGGGGCGGTCGCCAGTCAATATTATCTTTCCCATTTCTTTTCTTTGTTTGTTTCAGAGTGCAAAGGTAATCATTTTCCATGACTTCCGCAATCTTCTTGCAGAAATATTTCTGGAGTTCGCGAAAGAGAACATCTTTAGAAACCATTGTTTTTCAGTGGTAAAAGCGGCAGTTTTGCCATGCCGTTTGAGCGGAACGCATCAGTAAATTATATTAATTTGCTGAGTAAATTAACTTAATTTGAAAAGCAAATTACATTAATTTGCACGGTAAATTACATTAATTTACGAAAGCAAACCAATGTGTTTCGCAGAGAAAATCGCCGCCCCCGCGCTTCAAAAGCGGTGATTTCCGCCATGAAAAGCAATGGCCAAAGTGTTGGAAAGCGATGACTGCTGAAGCAAGAAGCGATGATTAAAGTGGAGAAAGGCGGCAAAAAAAACAACGGGATGTCTGCAACGCTGCAGGCATCCCGCCAACTAATTAACTCAAGTATTGTGAAAAACTAATATTACTTCGGTTGGTATCTGAAGTTAATCAATCATCAGCCCAAAGGCCACCCTTGGAACGGCTGTTCAGATTACCGTTGTCATCACCAACTATGAGCACGTCGTCGCCACCAGGCGTAGCAGGAACTCCTGTATACCCTTCGTTGATCCAACTGTCATTACCAAAGAACTTTGTTCCTTTATACCAGTTGTAACCATCTTCCTCAGCCAATCCAAAACGTACGTATGGTTTATAATGTCCGCTGGCATTCAACAGATGTGAACTCACCTCAACGCTAAAACACTCTGTTTGCGGTTTCTCATATATCTTTTTCATATTGCAGTCCTCCTTTATTTTACGAAATACTTCTTTCCGTTAACAACATACATGCCACGTGGCAGACCATCCAAGTTGATAGAGTCAGTGCGAACCACCTGACCATTGATGTTATAGACCACAGGCATATATTTTACGTCCTGTTTCTTCTCTTGAGCATCCTTCAACACCTCTTGAATAGCAGTTGGAGTGAGTATCTCCATATCCTTAAGGCCAAACTCCACGTCAGCTTTCTTGGCACCACCAGTTGCTGTACCCGTATTAAGTGAGTTCAAGTAGTCCTCAACACCTTCACCCGGTTTGATGATGGCTGTGTAACGTGTCCACAATCCACTCTTATTATTGCCACTACCCTTGATACCATCGTAAGTTTCCCTGTAGAATTTGGGATAGTATGCGGGTCCGTACCCATTATCACTTTCACATCCCAGGAAATAGTTACCTTTGCCAATGGGCTCTTCTTCTTCACTTGTCTTTCCAATGAAAGTGAAGGTATAACCTAAATCTTCCTCACCATCATAGTAAACTTCTTGGCGAGTGTCATTAGTGCCACCCCAATCTCTATAACTTTTTGTTGCATTTCTGGCATCCTTCAAAAACTGAATCTTAGTTTTCCCTGCAGGTTCGTATGTGTCGCCAGGGGCTGGATTGTACAATGTCATGGCAAGGATGGCATCTACGCGGTTTCCACTTCCCGGTTTAACACCTTTGTTAGGGTGAATCATATATGGATGTCCACCAAGAGCAAGCACGCTGTAGCCATCAGAACGAGTATACGCCTTTGACACCTTAGTAAAGAAGAACACCAGTGCGTCCTCACCCTCAACATTCATAATTCGGGCAGCGTCAAACTCGGCGATATTAAAACCTTCATTGTATGCGATGGCCAACTGCTCGTCAGTAACATCATATGGAGGACACAATGTGTACCATGTGTCATCAACCGATCTGACTATCACTTCTTCATTAGTGAAGCCATGGTGAATTGGAAGTTGACGCCAACCATATTCAGAAGGATAAACGAAATCATGAGTTGTAGGATCCTTTCCTGCATTGATTCTGTTAGTATAGTCCAAATGTTGTTCACGTGCTATTGCAGCCATGTCACCATAATTACCATCACCTTTAGCAGGCCACAGATTACCGGTTTCATCTTTTAGATTATAAGTCTCGGAGAGATAAGTAGCAACAGGCTGACCTTCATCAGTAGTATTAGAACCTGGGGATTTGCGGATTCCATCGGGGTTGGCATCATAGAAACTCTTTAATTCAGGAAGGTTTGGATAGTGTAGCACAACGGTCTTAATAGTTCGCGTTTCAGTCATATGTTGAAGAATGAGCTCCTTCAATTCAACTTTGCACTTTTCCTTTGCTTCAGTCTCTGTTAAACCTGTACTCTGATAATATGCAAGCCTGGCAGGATAATCATAGTTATTGTTACCCCATTGAACAGCTTCTACAACTATACTTTCATGGTTTGTACCCAATTCTTCTGATGCTGTAAATGTACCGTCGTTATCGCTCGTATTTGTATCCGGATAGATTTTGGGGAGGTTATTAACGTCTTCTGACATCACATAAATATCCTTCAAACCACTATTTTGGAATGCACGTCGACCAATTTCGGTTACACTTGCGGGAATCACCAACTGTGACATTTCCGAACATTCACGGAAAGCATCATCACCGATAGTTTTCAATGTGTTTGGTAGGTGAACAGATTCAAGTGCCTTACACTGATAGAATGCCTTCTGTTGAATATATTGAATACCTTCTGGCAAGGTAACATGTTTTAGAGCCTCTGCATCTTGGAAAGCCTCATATTCTATAGTTCTCACCGATGTTGGAATATGAACGTCTTCCAATTTTGGTGCCTGAAAAAAAAGTTGATGGGGAATAGTCGTTATGCCTTCTGGCAAATAAAACTCTTTTAATTGTTTGAAATTATCGCAGAACATTTTAAACGGATTAGAAGTAATGCTCACAAAGGATGCAGGTGCCATTTCCGACCAATCCATGAATGTGACATTTGACAATCTGTCTTTGACATTATTATTAAATAGATTTGCATCCATCGTCCCTTTAAAATAAGCAACATGCATGTTGCTCATGTTATTAATGATTTCGTTGGTAAAATCACTTTGTGTCGCACCCTCAAACCAAATGGTGTCATTCTTAACAGTAATGTTTGCGTTTGCTCCAATCGAAATACCGAGAGCAAACAAGCCAAGTAACAGTTTTTTCATTTTCTCTTAAGTTAATTCTTATATTTGTTTATTATTATCTTGTGTCAATTGTGGCAGGATTCATGCGTTGACGCTGCCTGCACACATCATGTTGGTTGCCAGAAGTCCCGATTGTGGCGTTTAAAGAGTAAGGGCGGCAGGGACTGCGCGCTTGGTGCGCGCTACCACTCTGTTAAGATCTGTTTCAGAAAAAAAGGCATCCTGGTCTCACGACTTGATGCCGTTTAAATTCATCTTGTTATGCATCCCACATGTTCTCACGAAGGGTGGATGCTAAAAAAATAACATATAACGCCTCGCAAATTGAGGCAAATTAATTAACTGAGTGCAAAGATAGTGGTATTTATAATACGGCATGGCCAAAAAGTGTAGCCAATCTGAATACATGTAGATAAATCGGCTACACTGTGCATTTCATGTATTTCACTGATAAGGGGAATGCAACACGTGTTATCTCTGCTCTCCAGACCTGTCCTCGTCAGCCATTTCTTCTGAGTAGAGTCGGAAAAAGTCGTAGTTGAGTATGCGGCTGATACGGAGCAAAATGCCAGTATCAATGGTCATCTTGTCATAAATCTTATAGATGTTGGTGCGGTGACAGCCCAGTTCCTGCGCAAGCCAGACGGATGTTCTGCCTTGTGCCTCCACTTGCTGTCTGATGCACTGCCCTATATGTCTCATCTATTCCCAGAGTTGCGGCCTGCTGGCCAATCGATTGCATGGCAAAAAGCGTGGACTGCCAATCATCCACATTCGCAATCGAAGGTCCTAGGAAAACCCATAAACAAGAATATGGTCACAGCACTCCACGCCCGAAACGCGGAGAACCATTACACTGACCTCTTGTCTATAGTCGCGAATTTCCTAGGTTCTCGATTGCAAGAGAAAGTATAACACTTCTACGTATTACCCAAAATGTATTCTGCGGACTCATGTCCGACGGCTGCAAAAATAATAAGTAATTTGTATTTGAGCAATATTATTACTTTAAAAAGTGTCAAAAAGAAAAACATTTCAACAAAAAGCAATGCTACAGAAAGCACGCACGGTAAAGGCTGTTAGAAGAAAGAAGATAAAAAAAGTTCATGTCACCACCGCAATGGCCCTTGAGCAGTGGGCTGAAAGCAAGTGGTGACATGAAACTGGGAATGCGCGCCAGAAAGAGCGGCAACGCTATTTCACAACAAATTTCTTGCCGTTACGGATATAAACGCCGTGAGAGGGGTTCTTGACTTCGCGACCCTGCAGGTCATAGACCTTGTTGCTGAGTTTCTGCTGCTCGGCCTGCACGGTGATGATGCCGGTGGAGACGCTGATGTTGTCGCTCTTATTGGTGAGGGTGGAGATGTCGAGATAGGCCTTGTTGGCTGCCAGATAGGTGTCGGAACTCTTGCCGAAGGCTATCTTCCCGTCCACTTCCTTCAACACGCGCATGGTCTTGGCATCGTATTTGGTGCGGTTCTGGTGCTTATAGCCGCGGATGGTCTTATAGATATTAAAGTAAACGCCCTGCAAGAGGTTGCCGCTGATTTCGGGCAGCGTCTCGTCGATGGGGAGCAACTTGTTGTCGGCAGCATTGGCCGAGTTGCACTCGAGCAGCACGGGCGTGGCTCCCGGCACCTTGTTCTTGATTTCGGTGAGCGTCACACCGCCCTCGTCATCAACGCCGCTCACATAATAGGCCTTCACGGATGAGGGCAGTTGGAAAGCGAAGGAAGCATAGAGCGTGGTGTAATACTTGTTGCCTATCTGGATGGTGGGCTTCACGCCGAAATAGGTGTCGTTTCCGTTGGTGACGGGCTTGATATACCAAAAGCGGTTGGGATAGAGCGAACTGGCAGAGTTCACCAAAACCGTGAACTGCCCGTTGTTGTCAATCACATAGCCCATGGCGATGCTCTCCTTGGCATAGGGGATGTAGAGGTTGGTGCCTTCGCCCTGCTCCTCGTCAATCTTGAGTGCACGGTTGATGATGTCGGTGGTGTTCACTCCTTGTGCCTCCAGATAATAGCCGTTGAGTGCCGACTTGCCGAGGTAGCGATATTCGAACCTGATGATGGCACCGGGATCGTCGACCACAGCGTCGAAGTTGTCTTTCAGGGCGATGGCTCCGAAGTCGTATTTATAACTGCTGCCACTCACCGTCATGCTGCCCTTCTTGTCAACAAGACTGGCATGGCGGCCTGTCACCTGATTAGATATACGGTAGTAACCGTCGGGGAAAACCTGTGCAAAGACATCGGCTGCTCCCATGAGCATCATAACGAACAATGCAGATAAAAATCTTTTCATACTCAAAAGCGTAATCAATAATCTTTTTACATAAATAACTAATCGTCTGCAAAGTTATGAAAAAGTTTCTGAATTATGAATGATTTGCCGAAAAAAATGGTATTCTGCATGAAGAATCATGGCAAAAACGCGGTTTTCACACAAAACAACAGAGGGCTACTGCCGAAGCAATAGCCCTCTGATAGCGGGATTGATATAGGATTACTCCTGACTGATACAGGATTATTCCTCCATAACGGCTTCTTTCTCAGAGAAGTCGAGCACGTTCTTTCGGTTGGCCTGCATGCGCTCGTACTCTTCCTTGGAGCCGACAATGATCTTCTCGAACTCGCGCAAACCAGTTCCGGCAGGGATGAGGTGACCGCAGATAACGTTCTCCTTCATGCCTTCGAGGGTGTCTACCTTGCCGCGGATTGCTGCTTCGTTGAGCACCTTGGTGGTCTCCTGGAACGAGGCGGCACTCATGAAACTCTTGGTCTGAAGGGCAGCACGCGTGATACCCTGGAGAATCTGAGTTGACGTAGCGGGCACAGCATCGCGCACCTGAACGATTCGCAGGTCGCGGCGCTTGAGCATGGAGTTCTCATCGCGCAGTTTGCGGGCAGTAACAATCTGACCCTTCTGCAGGTTCTCGCTGTCGCCAGCGTCGATGACAACCTTCTTGCCCCAGATGCGGTCGTTCTCTTCTGCGAAGTCGAGTTTGTCAACAACCTCCTGCTCGAGGAAGGTGGTGTCGCCCGGATCATTGATCTGCACCTTGCGCATCATCTGGCGCACGATAATCTCGAAGTGCTTGTCGTTGATCTTCACACCTTGCAGACGATAGACATCCTGCACCTCGTTCACGATATACTCCTGAACGGCGGTGGGACCCTTGATGGCCAAGATGTCGGCCGGTGTGATGGAACCGTCGCTAAGCGGGGTGCCGGCACGCACGGCATCGTGCTCCTGAACCAGGATCTGCTTGGACAGGCTGACGAGATATTTCTTCTGGTCGCCGGTCTTCGAGGTAACGATAATCTCACGGTTACCGCGCTTCACCTTACCCATGGACACCTCACCGTCGATTTCGGAAACGATGGCGGGATTAGACGGGTTGCGGGCTTCGAACAACTCGGTCACACGTGGCAGACCTCCGGTGATGTCACCGCCCTTGGCAACAGTACGCGGAATCTTCACAATGGTGGCACCGGTGCTCACGGTCTGACCGTCGTCGACCACCACGTGACCGCCCACCGGGAAGATATATGTACCAACAACTTCGCCGTTGGCATCAATTACATCGCACGTAGGCACGCGGTTCCTGTCTTTCGACTCGGTGATGATCTTTTCGGTAAGACCAGTCGTCTCGTCGGTCTCGGCCTTATAAGTGACATTCTCCACCACATCGCGGAACTTCAATGTTCCGGCATATTCGGTAACGATGACGGCGTTGAACGGGTCCCAACGGGCCACAATGTCGCCCTTCTGCACGGTGTCGCCAGCCTTGAAATAGAGCGAACTACCGTAAGGAACGTTCATCGTGGAGAGGATAATCTTGGTATGCGGGTCAACGAAACGTACCTCAGCAAGACGGCTTACAACCATTTCGCAGTTCACGTTGCCGTTCTCATTATCCTCGGTGAAGGGAACCGTGCGCAATTCATCGAATTCAAGTTTGCTGTCGTTCTTGGCTACGATAGAAGCATTGGCAGCAGCGTTACCAGCCACACCACCGGCGTGGAAGGTACGGAGCGTCAACTGCGTACCCGGCTCACCAATGGCCTGGGCTGCAATCACGCCGACGGCCTCGCCCTTCTGCACCAT
>DGWC01000082.1:10234-10375 GCA_002395135.1 Prevotella sp. UBA4268
GCACCGAGCGGATTTCAACGCTCTCGATGGGCGAATCTTCGATGGCCTGGGCAACAGACTCGGTAATCTCATCGCCAGCGGCAACAATCAGTTCGCCCGTGCTGGGATGGATGATGTCGTGAACAGAAACACGTCCGAGGA
>DGWC01000068.1:0-24587 GCA_002395135.1 Prevotella sp. UBA4268
ACGGGGCGGCAAAGCGGTGCACTTGTAGGTGAAAAGTCATCGGATGAAAATGGAAACACGAATGGCCTGCATCGCCAACGGCTGGACGGTCATAGAAGGACAATAGCAAATCGGATTGAAGAGGAATCTGGACAAGGGACTTGGTAAACGAATTCGGCTGCAGGCATTGTGCTTGCAGCCGAATTTCCATTTCGCCAAACATGCGGTTTGAGGACAGGCGCTTGAGGTTATTCGTAGACTTCCTCGATGTCGTTCATGTTGTCCACCTGTTTCGACGCACACGGGTCGTATCCTTCCGGGATATCGAATTTCTCTTCCGGGTCATAGCCAAGAGACTTGTCTGCGAACACCTTTTTCATATAGTATGCCCATATGGGAAGTGCCATGCTGGCACCCTGGCCCATGTTCATCGAGTCGAAGTGGATGTCACGGTCCTCTCCCCCAACCCAGCATCCGCTTACAAGCGAGGGCGTGAAACCCATGAACCAGGCATCGGAATGCCTGTTCGTGGTACCAGTCTTCGCACCCATCTCGCAATCAATCTGATATCTGAACCTGATCCTGCTTCCGGTTCCGCCGTCTACTACGCCTTTGAGCATGACAAGCATTTTATTAGCACTCTCTTCGCTAATCACTTCGTTAACGCGAGGCTGGAATTCAGCCAACACATTTCCCTCGTTGTCCTCAATTTTTGTTACGAACATGGGAGCGCAATGTATGCCATGATTAGCAAAAGTGGTATACGCGCTAACCATTTCACCGACACATGCCTCGTAAGGACCGAGACACAACACGATGGATGGGTAAATATTGGGAGTGGTAATACCAAACTCATGCAGGAACTGCACAAAATCATGCGGGTCTATACGGTTCATCAGGTAGGCAGAAATCCAGTTGTTCGACTGCGCCAACCCCCACTTCAACGTAACCATTTGGCCATATCTCGACCTACTGCCGTTTCGCGGCGTCCAGTTTCCGTAACTGCGCTGAACATTCGGAGCCACATCGCACGGACTCAAACCATTCTCCATAGACAAGGCATAAAGATAAGGTTTCGTTGTAGAGCCCACCTGCCGGCGTCCCATAAACGCCATGTCATAAGAGAAATGCTCATAATCGAGACCGCCGACATACGCCTTTACCGCACCCGTATGCGCATCCATGCTCACAAAGCCAGCACGCAGGAACTTCTTGATATATCGAATGGAATCCATTGGAGTCATTACCGTATCTACATCGCCACGATAGGTGAACACACTCATTTCGGTGGGTGTGCGGAATGCCTTGCGGATTTCCTCGTCAGAAGCGCCATTCTCTTTCATCGCCCTATAGCGCTCGCTCTGCAGCATGCTCCGGTTTAGGATTGCCTTAACTTCCTTTTGCGTGAGCGCACTTGAGAACGGAGCATTGACTTTCTGCCTGTTTTCCTTGTTAAACTCTGGCTGGAGGTATTTGGCCACATGATTGTAAACGGCATCTTCGGCATACTTCTGCATCCTCGAGTCAATCGTTGTATGAATCCTCAGACCATCCGTATAAATATTATAGTACTCTCCATTCTTCTTTTTATTCTTGTGGCACCAGCCATAAAGAGGATCGTTCTCCCAATAAATAGAGTCAATCGTGTATTGAGCATGGTTCCACGAAGGATAATGACTCAGTTTGGGTTTCTCTGCCATCAGATACTGTCGCATGAACTCGCGGAAATAGGTGGCAATTCCATCTTTATGTGTTGTGCGGTGGAAGTTCAGTTTTAACGGTTTGGCAATGGCCGAATCAAGTTCTGCATTTGTGATAAACCCTTGCTGCTGCATGAGCGAGAGCACCACGTTTCTTCTCTCGAGGCAACGCTCAGGGTGGCGAACCGGGTTGAAATAGGAAGGATTCTTGCACATACCGATCAGCATGCTCGACTCTTCAAGCGTCAATGCCTTAGGTTCCTTGTTGAAGTAAGTATTGGAAGCCGTCTTGATACCGACCGCATTGTGCAGGAAATCAAAATAATTAAGATACATGGCAATGATCTCTTCTTTGGTGAAATTACGCTCCAGTTTGATTGAGATCACCCATTCTATTGGTTTCTGCAAGAGTCGTTCCATGGTATTCTTTGCCGTTGACGAATACAATTGCTTGGCAAGTTGCTGCGTGATTGTACTACCTCCGCCGGCACTGGTCTTGCCCATGATACCTCTTTTTACGATTGCCCTCCCCAGCGCAATGAAATCAATGCCCGAGTGTTCATAAAAGCGCTGATCCTCGGTGGCCACAAGCGCTCGCACGAGATCTGGTGAAAGATTATTATAGTCAACAATCACACGGTTTTCGCGGTTGGAATTCCATGTGCCTATCACCTTACCGTCGGAGGAATAAATCTGCGAAGCATATCTGCTGATTGGATTCTGCAGTTCTTCCACATCGGGCATGTAGCCTATCCACCCGTTCCATATCGCGATGAAGGCGACAAGCACAATCACGACAACTGAGGCGAGCACAGACCACAGGAATTTTATAAATGTTTTTCTCATTGAATCATTATTTTTGTGCAAAAATACAAATATTCTTTCAAAATCCAACCATAAACCAAAATTTATATGTAATTTAGCAGACGAAAACGAATATAATCAACATACATCAATGGAAAAACGTAACTTTGTAACAATTGCAAATCTGTCGAAAGAAAAGATCATGTATCTGATTCAGATGGCGCAAGAGTTCGAAAAACACCCTAACAGAGAATTGCTAAAAGGGACAGTTGTGGCCACCCTGTTTTTTGAACCCTCCACACGTACACGATTGAGTTTCGAGACTGCCGCCAATCGCCTTGGAGCACGCGTGATTGGTTTTGCCGATCCGAAAATCACCAGCGGCACCAAGGGAGAGACACTCAAGGACACCATACTTATGGTGAGCAACTACGCAGACGTGATTGCCATGCGACACTACATCGAGGGAGCAGCACAATATGCCAGTGAGATAGCCCCCATCCCCATCATCAACGCCGGCGACGGTGCTCACCAGCATCCGTCACAGTGCATGCTCGACCTTTACACCATCTACCAAACGCAGGGAACGCTTGAGAATCTGAACATTTATCTTGTGGGCGATCTCAAATATGGCCGAACCGTGCATTCGCTCATCATGGCCATGAGGCATTTCAACCCGACATTCCATTTCATTGCCCCGAAAGAACTGGCCATGCCCAACGAATATAAGATATACTGTAAAGAACATGGCATCAAGTTCGTTGAGCACACGGCCTTCAATGAGAAAATCATTTCCGATGCAGATATCATCTATATGACACGCGTGCAGAAAGAGCGTTTTTCCGACTTGATGGAGTATGAGCGAGTGAAAAACGTATATATTCTCAAGGCAGACATGCTTGGAAGCGCCCGCGAGAACATGAAGATACTGCATCCCCTCCCCCGCGTAAACGAAATTGCCTATGATGTTGACGACAATCCTCATGCCTATTACATACAACAGGCGCAAAACGGATTGTATGCCCGCGAAGCAATTATTTGCGATGTCCTTGGAATAACCCTTGATGAAGTAAAACAAGACACTTCCATCATCAAATAAAGCCAATAGTAATCCATCTCAGAAAGAATCAACATGAACAAGAAAGAAAGACTCGTTGCCGCAATTGAGAACGGCACCGTGATTGACCACATACCAGCAGACAAGACTTTTCAGGTTGTCAACCTGCTCGGACTTCAGCGTTTACAGATGCCTGTCACCATCGGATACAACTATTATTCCACCAAAGTAGGGAAAAAGGGAATCATCAAGGTAACAGACAAGTTCTTTACAGACGATGAGATTTCCCGTTTGTCGGTTGTTGCGCCCAAGGTTGTGCTCAATATCATCAAGGACTACGACGTGGTAGAAAAGAAAACCGTAGACACCCCCGACGAATTGCGCGGCATCGTAAAATGCAACAATCCCAAGTGCATCACCAACAATGAACCGATGAACACGGTTTTCCACGTTGTCGACAAAGAGAACGGCGTGCTGAAATGCCATTATTGCGACAAAGAACAAGACATCGACAAGGTGGAACTGGTGTAAACTCTCTTAAAAAGAAAAAGAGGCCCTTCAGCCTGTATCATAAAAAGAAACTGTGTCCATGAGTGTGTGGACACAGTCTCTTTTTCTATTATCAGAAATGGAATTTCAAGTCAACTCCCATCTGGAAAGGATTGCCGAGTTGCGCAAAGAACTGTTTTGTTCCCGTGGCAGAACTGTCAAAGGCAAAGGTGTTATACTTGGCATTCGTCAAGTTTCTGCCCCATAGGCTAAGCATCACGAATCCGCAGTCGGCATCGACATGTGCTCCTACCACCGTATAGAGTTTCTGGCAATAGGTGTTCAATTCATCCCAATATGTCTTGCCCTGGGCAGACAGGTTGGCGCCAATGGTAATGGAACGCAAGGCAGAGTTGTTGAAATCTATGCGATAGTCAGCCATTGCTCCAATGGTATGCATCGGCACGAATGGAACTATATTGTCTTTATAATCCACGAACTGTCCGGAAACAGTGTCATTATACTCTTTGAAGACAGCACGCGTGTATCCATAACTGAGCGCCCATACAAGATGATTGTCGATGGCATGGCCGCGAAGAGCAGCCTCAACACCACAACTGTAACTCTTACCCGCATTCACCATCATACGTCCAAAACCGTAATTACCAGCCATCACAGACAACTGCTGATTACGAACCTGCATGAAGAAACCGGAGAGGTCAAACTGCACCCGGTCGTTGAAAAGGTTCAGATGAGAGCCGAACTCATAGTTCCAACTTTCTTCCGGCTTGTAAGATATGGTGTTACGGATGTTGTCGTACGTCGTTGCATCATGCCCGATAGTCATATCGCCACGCGCCGTCTGCGACGTTCCCTGCAACTCAGTCTGAAGGATGTCGCTGAACATCTGTATATTAAAGCCTCCCGCACGGTAACCCTTGGCAACAGTGGCATACACATTGCTGTTGTGATTGTCAATCCTATAACTCAGTCCCACTTTGGGCAGCAACTGATTGTAGTCATCGTGATGATTATTCTTGAGCAAGGAATTGACACGAGCCTTCACATTCACGCCCATCACATTCTCATCAAGTGTCATCACGGCCTCTGTAGCATAATCAATTGCCACACGGCTGTAATCGAATCGCAATCCCAAAGTAGCGGTCAGACGGTCAGTAATGTCGAAATTCGACTCATGATAAACACCGAAATTGGTCTGTGGGGTGTAGAACTTTCCGGGAATGGTCTGCATCTGCATGTCAATGGTGCAGCCACCAGCCCGCTGTATGATGGAAGCAGCCATCTGGCGTGCGGCATCTGCTGTCATGCCCTGGGCTTCATAGCGTCTTGCCATGGAATTGAGCATGCCATAATATGCATAGTCTGTGATTGTCTGTGAAAGGAAACCGTTCATTCCCGGGTCGAAATACACAGGAGCCACGGTCTTCAACCATTGATAGGAAGCAAACACGCCAGACGACCATTTCCACCATCCGCTGGTATTGCTCTTAAGAGAAAACTCCTGTGAAACTGCATGTTCGTGCTGACGTTGCTCCATGTGCATAAAGTCGTCAGGCAGATAGTCAATATCCATAAGCATATAGTCACGCAGGAACTGATAACTGGTTGTGGAATAGAATTTAACTTTTCGTCCCGTGTATTTCAGTGTCAGTCCCGTATTGAACATGTTTCTGCGATAGTTTCCCTGTCGGTTGGTGGAAGGATCGGCCGTTTCATTGTTATCTGCATTCAGCAATCCGTAAGGGAAACCGTTCTGTCTAACATACTGATAGTCGGCCACATAGTCTAATACCCAGTTTTGCGAAGTCTGATACATAAGTCGCAGTTTTCCGCCACCTTCCTGATATTCATCGGCGCGATCACCAGTTGTCTGGTTTTTAAAGAACCCGTTCTGTCCGTTATAGAAGCCCGACAAAGAGAATGCGAAAGAATCGTTCACCTTATTATAATGGGATGCCTCAACATTGCGATACGCATGAGTTCCATAGCCAATGCTGATGTCAGTGCCTTGATAGGCCATCGGATTGCGAGAATACATTCTCACCAGTCCGCCTTCAGTATTCATTCCATACAAAGTGCCTTGCGGACCGCGCAATACGTCCACCCTTTCTAACTGATATGTATGGAAATTATACTGGCTTTTGTTCATCAATGGAATACCGTCGACATACATTCCCACCGATGGACTGTTCACACGGGAACCGATGCCACGGATGTACATGGACGACGTGTAGCGGCTGCCATAGTTGGGCATCACAAACGATGGAACATAGGCACTCAACTCGCGGAGGTCGCGAACACCCAGACGCTGTACGTCTCCATTAGAAAACATCGTGCTGCTCAGCGGCTGCTGGCGCAGACGGAATACTTCCTTGGGCTGTGAAACAACGACCACTTCGTCGAGGTCTACCACTCGTGATGTGTCTGATACTGCCGCATCGTTAATGACATCTGCCATTGATGAGATACAGAACAATACCAGCATCGATACTAAAAAAAACTTACTTTTCATGTTATCTTGCTTTTTTGGGTGCAAAGATACAACCTCGCTTTCAAATACGCAATCCACATTTTTATGGATTTTTGTGTTCAGCACCCGTAAAAAAAGCGAAATGTCGGCTTTAAACCCGTTGAGAAACCGCATTTATTCATTCATTCTTCCGCAGTGAGGGCAAATGCCTTTCTGATGAATCAGTCCACCACAATGGCCGCATACGAACTTGCAATGGGAGTTTTTCTTATACATTTTCAGCGCGAAATAGACATATACAACCAGCAACACATATCCTATATAATATAAGGTGGTCAGACTGAAAATGATGTAATTCAATGCACAGACAGCGGCCAATCCGCACAAATACAACACGGCCTCGCCAAAAGGTAAGTTGTGCCTCACCACATCCAGGCATGCCAAACCCACGATAAGCATGCTCCATACCAACACGAGGAACATGGAGAGAATGGCTGGCACACTGAAGGGATTGAGTGTGGGATGATAATAGAAATGGCGCCAGATCTCGGGGGTAAACAACTGAATCGTTGCATAGAGCGTTGCCGATGCCGCCACAATCAGCACCAACAGCGTGGGATAGATGTTGTCTATATCGTTGAAATGCACAATCTTTGCATTGTTTCGCAGAATCAGATGCATGACATAAGCCACGGCAATAAGGATGATGACAATCAGGAATACCAATAAGTGAACATCAGAAAAGACGGAGATGAACTGGGATATCGGGTCGTCGGGTGTCACCTTCGGCAACAGTTGCGATTCGTGAATCCATCCAAACGTATACTGATCGCGCGCCAACTGCACCCAGACAGAATCAATACTGTCGGCTGGCATGATCCTGATATCGGCTACGACCAGACGCTCATACTTCATTACGGAGAAAGAATCTGTCGGCACCTGGCTCACAACCTCCTCTGGCATCTGCTTTAACAAGATCAGCGAGTCGGCTTTCACCACGAAATTATAGTTCTCAGAATAATGATGCCTGCTCGAAAACGTCAGCGAATCCATGGCCCGCTGATAGGCGGCGGTGTCATACGGTGTTTCACTGTCTACCGGCATCGCGTCATGCGTCTTCGACTTATTGGTATAACATGACGACAACACGAAAGACACTATCAGCATCACCATGAAGATGCGAAGGCTCGCCATGCCCGGTAAGAATGAAAAAGCAGCATGCAGAGCCGCACAGAACCACTCGGTTATGCCTTTCCTCGTCATTATGTTTCGTATCTTCATGATGATTACAACGTTGATTCTTACCTTTGATTAACTCGCCATCCTGTCTGCTCACATCCCATAGACATTCATCTGGCACTCACGACACCTGAATTCCAGCCTGAAACGTTTCCCGTCGGACAGGCTGAGATAGAAAGGTTCGCGCCATGGAGAGCGCACTCCCCCATTCTTTTCACAATAGCCAAGACTGAATTTCAGACAATGGCGACATTGCATAAGTAATGGCGAGTGAGTGGAAGACACATAGGCATCACACTCATAGGCCTTTACGGGACGATCCATTCCCATATCGCGATAGAACTGCGCTGCACGACGGTTGGAAATGTTATATAGATAAGGGTATTTCTTATATTCCTCCCCAATGACCACGGGGTGCATTGGAGAAGAATCGCGCTCACCCGCATTGGGTTCTGACTCGTTATCTACAGGCTTGGGGTCCGGCACATTGTCAGCGTCCGTCTCATGTCCTTTCATCATCATTTCCGTCAGTTGGCGACGCATTTCTGCCAGTTTGCTCGACGGGATGAAGAAATTGAAATCAACAGGAACGAATTGTATGTCAGCACATTCGTATGGTGTGTCGCCCAGTTTTGATAGTTGCCTGACGATATTCTCGCGTTGCGGCTTCTGAGCCATCTGTTTTTCTATCGAGATTTTCGCTGTATAATTACCAGAAGACAGTGCAAAGCCTTCGTCTGTCTCGGCCATGGTCATGCGTACAGGAATCTTGCGCTCTGCCGTTTTTCTCGCCATCATACGCTCAAACTCCTGGTCATTGTTACGGTAGAGAGCCATGCCAGGACGCAGATTGGCGGGCATCTTGTAAGGGAAAAGGCGGTTGCCCACCACTCTGTTCACACGGAAACCATCCAGTTCCCGGCGCTCATTGAGAAAGCAAAGGCCGTCGCCATTAGCAAACGAGTCCGTTCCCGAGACATTGAAAGAGCCTCCACGCAGTTCTTTCACATTGCCCACATACTCGCCAATGGCCTTTGGCGTATCGGGAGAGAAAATATCCCGCCTTCTGCCATGCAAGAAATAATGCGTGAATCCCCTGTTAAACGTCTTTTTAAGGTCTGGTTCAAAGGAATACCGGCACACACCCGAAGAAGCGCGCTGGTATTTTTCAGGGTTCTTGCTGATAATCTTGTTCAGTTGAATGCTATAGGCTGCCGTCACATTCTTCACATAGTCCACGTCCTTGAGCCTCCCCTCAATCTTGAAAGAGGTGGCTCCGGCCTCCAGCAGGTCTTCAAGCACATCAATCTGGCACAGATCCTTGAGCGACAACAAATGCCGTCCTTGCTCAATGATGTTTCCGTCGGCATCGGAAAGGTCGAATTTCAGCCGACAGAACTGTGCACATTCACCGCGATTGGCACTCCGTTTGAAACAATAATGCGATGCATAGCACACGCCCGAATAACAGACGCACAGTGCTCCATGTACAAACACTTCCAATTCCACATCGGGAACAGCCTGATGTATGGCATTTATTTCGTCTTTCGATAACTCGCGGGCAAGCACCACGCGTTTGAATCCCAGACTGCGCAGCCATTTCACCTTCTCCACCGTGCGGTTATCTGTTTGTGTTGACGCATGTAATGCCATCGAGCCATGGTTCATGCTCAGTATTCCCATATCTTGAACAAGGACTGCATCAGCCCCGATTGCCGACAATTCGTTGAGCAATTGCTGAGTGGAGTGCAGTTCATCATCGTAGATAATGGTGTTCACGGTAACATAGACTTTTGCCCCGAACTGATGGGCATAACGGCACAATTGCGAAATATCATCCAAAGAATTGCCCGCAGCGGCTCTCGCACCAAAACGGGGAGCCCCTATGTAAACCGCATCAGCCCCATGATCGATGGCGGCGATGCCACATTCCAAGTTCTTGGCAGGTGCCAGCAGTTCAATCTTACGCAATATCGTCTATGTTGTAAGGCGTTGTTTGATATACATAATAATTAATCCAGTTGGAGAACATGAGGTTCGCATGTGCTCTCCATCGCACAACGGGCTCCTTGCCGGGGTCGTTGTCGCGGTAATAATCCACAGGCATGTCCACGTCGTCGCGCTTGCCGAGGTCGCGCCGGTACTCATTGTCGAGTGTATTCGGGGCATATTCCAGATGACCTGTGACATAAAACTCACGCCCGTCACGTGCCATCACCATGCTCACGCCGCTTTCATCTCCTTCGGCAATGAGTTCCAGCGCCGGGTTCTGTAGGATATCCTCGCGCCGGAGTTCGGTATGGCGACTGTGAGGCATGAAGAACTCATCGTCAAACCCTCTGAAGATAGGCAGTTGGGTGTTCAATGCCTGTTGTTTGAAGATGCCGAACATCTTCTTGTCAAGCGGATATTTGGGTATGCCATAGTGATAATAGAGCCCTGCCTGTGCAGCCCAGCAGATATAAAGCGTGCTGGTGACATGCGTCTTCGACCACTCAAAGATTTCTGATATTTCATTCCAGTATGTCACATCCTCAAAATGAAGTTGCTCAACAGGAGCACCCGTGATGATCATGCCGTCGAATTTGCGCTGTCGCAATTCTTCAAAGTCTTTGTAAAACATCATCATGTGCTCTATCGGCGTATTCTTCGGGGTATGGCTTTTCAGTTTCATGAACGTGATGTCCAACTGCAAAGGAGTATTCGACAACAGACGTATCAAGTCGGTTTCTGTTGTTATCTTCAGCGGCATCAGGTTCAGGATGGCTATTTGCAGCGGACGGATATCCTGCTTATGGGCTCTCGTATCGTCCATCACGAAGATATTCTCCTTTTTCAGGATATCTATCGCAGGCAGTCTGTCTGGCAGTCTTAATGGCATAAACTACAATCTTATAAATTATTATCCCATCTGCATTCCTCTTGATAGCAGATTTTTCAGTGCAAAGTTACGGCAAAATATACATAAAACAAAATAAATAATTGATTTTTCAGCCATTTTAGCGTCATTCTGCAACAGAATGATTCACAAAAATAAAAAAAACAATGGTTTCCGGAGACACGGTTCCAGAAACCATTGCATTATTTTACCTTAGAAAACTTTGGCTTTCTACATGCACGGATGCATGCACATGGAGTGATTACCAAAGTTCCAGACGCTCATTCTTCGGTATAAACATCTTGTCGGATGACTTCACGCCGAAGGCATCATACCACATATCAATGTGAGGCAGGGCACCGTTTACACGCCACATGCCCAATGAATGCGGGTCGCTCTTGGTGCGGTTGCGGATTTCCTTCTCAGTGATGTTCTGTCCCCAAACGCCGGCATAGGCCAAGAAGAAGCGTTGATCGGCAGTAAGACCGTCAATAGCGGGCAGCGGATTGTTCTTGGTTGCATTCTTGTAACCATACCATGCCACCTGCAGACCGCCGTGATCGGCCAGGTTTTCACCCAATGTGAGTTTACCGTTGGCGTTCAAATCAGGCAACACCTTGATTTTCGAGAAGAAATCAGCATACTTGCCCGTGCGCTCTTCAAAGTTCTTACCATCATCGGCTGTCCACCAGTCGGTCATATTTCCGTTTTTGTCATAGTGGCGGCCCTGGTCGTCAAAACCGTGGGTCATCTCATGTCCGATTACCACACCTATTGCACCGTAGTTAAACGCGTCGTCGGCCTCAGGATCGAAGAACGGACGCTGCAGGATACCTGCCGGGAAACAGATTTCGTTTGTGGTGGGGTTATAATAGGCGTTCACCGTCTGCGGAGTCATAAACCACTCGTCGTTGTCAACAGGTTTTCCGGCCTTTTCCTCCAGTTCTTTCATGGTCCAGAACTTGCTGCACTCCATCACATTCTCATAATAACTCTTCTTGGGATCTATGGTCAATCCGCTCATATCCTTCCATTTGTTGGGATATCCAATCTTTACATAGAAAGCACTGAGTTTGTCGAGGGCAGCCTTTTTGGTCTCTTCGCTCATCCATGTCTGCGCATTGATGCGCTCGCCAAGTGCTATTTGCAGGTTTTTCACCAACTTTTCCATGCGCTGCTTGGATGAAGCGGGGAAATAACGTTCTGCATACATCTTGCCAAGAGCCTCTCCCATCACGCTTTCAACCTGTGATGTGGCACGCTTCCATAACGGATAATCTTCCTGACGACCACGTAATGTCTTACCAAAGAACTCAAAATTGGCTGCAACAGCCTTGTCGCTGAGATAGTCAACTGCGCCCATGATGACGCCCCACTCCATATACGCGCGGTATTCCGTTGCTGTTATCCTTGTCAACATCTTCTCCACGCCGTCGAAAAATGCGGGTTGGCCCACAATCATGTTCTGATAGTCGGCCGACTTCAGACCAAGGGCATCCAGTTGTTGCACGAAACGGAGATGAGGATAGCGGCTTTGGAACTCGCTGATCGACATTTTATTATAGTTTGCCTCCACGTCGCGAAGTTCAGTACGGCTCTTGCTGACCTTTGCCAGTTGGGTTTCCACTTTCATGATGTTCTCCATTTTCTGCTTGGCTGCCAGTTCGTCGAAACCGAACATGCGGAACATGCGGTAGATGTGCGAGCGATAGGCATCGCGGATGCTGGTGGTTATGGAGTCGTTGTCGAGATAATACTCTTTCTGCCCAAGGGTAATGCCGCCCTGCATCACATTCAGGATATTGTGCTTACTGTCTTTTTCGTCAGCACCATAGCCAAAACGGAAGAACTGCTGATTGCCATAGGCGAGCATCCGCTTATGAATGGCAAACAGGTCGTCCATGGTGGTGGCATCTTCAAGTTCCTTAACGAGAGGCATCACAGGTGAAAGGTCTTCCTTGTTACGGCGCTTTTGGTCCATGGCCAGTTTGTAGAAGTCGGCGAGTTTCTGCTCCACCGAGCCTTCTTTGTAAGCACCTTTCTTCGCATTCTGCAACTCCTTGAGGATGGAATTGATGCGTTTGTTGTTGTCTTCCTGCAGATGGTCGAAACTTCCGAAACGGGAATAGGCTGCGGGAAGCGGATTGCTCTTCATCCAACCGCCACATGCATACTGATAGAAATCCGTTCCCGGATTCACGGTCTGGTCCAGATTTGCTACATCAATACCAGACTTTAACTGCTGCGCATTCACTCCCACTGCGGAGGAAGCAATAAGCACTGTTGTCATTAACGTTTTGATTTTCATTGCATTTATGAATTATATTTGACGAATACTTTGTTTTGTTTACTACAGAGGCATCCTATTTCTGCTGTTCTTCCAATTCTTCACACAACTGCTCCCACCTGTCGGTCTCCTGGTCAATGAGTTTCTTGATGCTGGTATACTCCGTTACCACGGTCATGTCGCTGGCTCCTTCGGGCGTACACAGCACTTCATCAAGTTCTTTGATGCGGTTTTCCAACGTGGAAATCTTGTCCTCAGCCTCCTTGATGCTCTTTTCCAGCCGGCGAATCTTTTTCTGCTGTTCGCGCTGTTCCAGAAACGAGGCCTTGCCAGAAGATGTCATGGCAGGTGTCTTCATAGATTCCTGCTTTCGATGCATATTAACCGACGTGTCGTCAGGCTCATTTTTGGAGGCTTCGGTAGCGGCCGACATTTCCAGTTCGCGAAACGACTCAATGTTTTTCCTGCGCAGGAAGTCATAAATACCGCCCAAATGCTCTACCACCCGGCCGCCTCCGAACTCATATACCTTAGTTACCAGCCCGTCGAGGAACTCTCGGTCGTGGCTTACGATGATGGCCGTGCCATCGAAAGCCTTGACAGCCTCCTTCAAAACATCTTTCGACTGCATGTCAAGATGGTTGGTCGGCTCGTCGAGAATGAGCAGATTAACCGGCTCGAGCAGCAGTTTTATCATGGCCAGACGGCTTCGTTCACCGCCGCTGAGCACTTTCACTTTCTTTTCCGACTCCTCGCCGCCGAACATGAAAGCACCCAAGATGTCGTTAATGCGCAGGCGGATGTCTCCTTTAGCCACGTAGTCGATGGTCTGGAACACCGTGAGTGATTCGTCTAACAACTGCGCCTGATTCTGCGCAAAATAGCCGATCTGCACATTATGGCCTATTTTCAGGCCACCCGTGAACGGTATTTCGTTCATGATACATTTCACCAACGTGGATTTTCCCTCACCGTTCTTACCCACAAATGCCACTTTCTCGCCGCGCTTGATGGTGAACGTCACCTCGTCGAACACCTGATGCTCGCCGTATTTTTTACCTACGCCGTCGCAAATCACAGGATAATCACCACTGCGCAGGCAGGGAGGGAACTTCAAATGCATGGCAGCATTGTCCACTTCGTCGATTTCAATGGGCACAATCTTCTCAAGTTGCTTCACTTTCTGCTGCACTTGCACGGCTTTTGTGGCCTGATAGCGGAAGCGGTCTATGAAAGCGCGCATGTCGGCAATCTCTTTCTGCTGGTTCTCGTAGGCGCGCAACTGCTGTTCTCTTCTTTCTGCACGAAGTTTCACATACTCATCATATTTGACACGATAGTCAATCACCTTGCCGCATGATATCTCCAGCGTCCGGTTGGTCACGTTATTGATGAAAGCACGGTCGTGGCTCACCAGCAAAACCGCACTGGAACTCTGTGCAAGAAACTGCTCCAGCCATTGAATGCTCTCGATGTCGAGGTGGTTGGTGGGCTCGTCGAGCAACAGCACATCAGGTTTCTGCAAGAGAATCTTTGCCAGTTCTATGCGCATACGCCACCCGCCGCTGAACTCACTGGTGGGGCGCTCCAGGTCGGAACGCAGGAAACCGAGTCCGGCCAACGTGCGCTCTATCTCCGCCTCATAGTTGTCTGCACCCAGCATCATATATCGCTCGTGAGCCTCGGTATATCGCTGCACCAGAGCCATATAGTCATCGCTCTCATAATCCGTGCGCTCTGCCAGTTCGTTGTTCATTTGATCCAGCCGCTCTTTCATCTGCGTGTTGCTGGAAAATGCTTTTCTGGCTTCCTCGCGCACCGTGGTATCGTCCTGGAGAATCATCACCTGCGGAAGATAACCTATGGATGTGTCGTTGGGAACGGCCACCGTGCCGCTCGTAGGCTTCTGCTCGCCGCACAGAATCTTCAGCAGCGTGCTCTTTCCGGCACCGTTCTTGCCCACCAAGGCAATACGGTCGCGGGGATTCACCACGAAACTCGCATCCTGAAAAAGCGGTTTCACACCGAATTCCACTTTCAGTCCTTCTACGGATATCATTTGTTTACATTATTATAATTATGGTGCAAAAGTAAGCATTTTTTGGCTTACGTGCAAGTTTTTCGCAACTATCCGGTGTTTTCTCTATACAAATAGGGATATTCCTACAACACTTTATGGTTTTCCCGCTTGCATATTACAATAAGTCTTTGTATCTTTGCATCAGAGTTCAGAAACAACAGTTATTAACTATAAAAACAATACGACTATGAAAAAGTATATTACACTCATGGCAATGATGGCAATGACGATGGTAGTATTCGTTTCTTGCGACACAGACAATGACGACTATGCTGCCTACAACCTCGAAGGCGCATGGGAGGGAGACATGGGAGTGAGCATGTTTATGGGCAACACGGAGTATTTCGCAACATATTCCACCATCTATTTCGCACAGGATCCCTACAGATATGCAAGTGGAACCGGCTATCAGGTGGACTATTTCAACGACCAGTCACCCTGGTATCACAGAAGCCGCAATACCTATTACATTGCCAACCATTTTGAATGGGAAGTCAACAACGGCATTATTTACATCCACTACCTCGAGAAAGATGTCTATGCACAGATTGCACCCGACTACCTGAGCGACTACGACGGTTATTTCCGCGGTGTTATCAAGTATGAAAACGGAGCATGGTCGGAATTCAGATTGCGCAAAACCTATTCGCCCAACGACTGGAACACCTACTATGACTGGGGTTGGGACTACGGATACGGCTATGGCTATGCCAAGAAGAATTCGGTCTTCACCGACGATGATGGCAACAACATTGTCATTAAGAATACTGCCGAGAAGCCCATACGCGGTGCAAGGAAGTAAAGAATATCCAATCCATTCATGCCGCCACGCAGCAAAATGCCTACCGAAAAAGGCTTTTCAGCGTGGCGGCATGTTGTTTTTTTGTCATTTCTCCACATGAAATTGTGGATAAAAAGCATAGGTTTTGAAGGGCAAAAACATAGGTTTTGAAATGAACCATGCATGTTTGGACGACAATGCAAGAATGACAAGGTTCAAAACCACATATCCCCGAAAAACAATGTATGATTTATATGACACAAAAACCATTGACACCCGAATAACGATGCACAAATCATGGGTTGCAAAACCATGCGTTTTTGAGTCACAATGCATGAACCATGGGACGCAAAGCCACATACACCCGAATGGCAACGCACAAACCGAGAGGCGCAAAACCAAAGGTTTTGACGAGAGAAAGCATTGGCATCACCTTTCCTGACAACAATGATTGTTGTCCACATACTAATTATTTTTCACGGTTTCATCGCGGTTTTCACATATTTTTCTTATCTTTGCAACGGCGGCGCTATATATTGGGCTGCCATTCCTATAGAAGTAAAGAATTACAATGATGAACATTTTTACAGAAAAAATAGCGAAACAACTCTCGCTTCCTGAGAAAAGCGTTGACAACACCCTCGCCCTTTTGGACGAGGGATGCACCATTCCGTTCATTTCGCGCTACAGAAAAGAGCGCACGGGAGGACTCAACGAAGTGCAAATTGCGCAGATTGCCAATCTGAACGAGAAGTTCAAGGAGATGGCCAAGCGCAAAGAGACCATCATCAGCACCATTACCGAACAGGGGAAGATGACCGATGAGTTGAAAAAACGCATTGACAACTGCTGGGAAGCCACCGAACTGGAAGACATCTACCTGCCTTTCAAGCCCAAACGAAGGACACGCGCCGCCGTGGCTCGTGAACAAGGGCTTGAGCCGCTGGCCACTATACTGCTGATGCAGCGCGAAAACGACCCCGAGCAGGCGGCTCACCGCTTTGTGAAAGGTGATGTAAAGGATGCGGCGGCAGCGCTGAAAGGGGCTCAGGACATCATCGCCGAGATGGTAAGCGAAGATGAACGGTCGAGAAATCTGGTGAGACAGTCGTTCCGCCGCGATGCAATGATCGTCAGCAAGGTGGTTAAGGCAAAGAAAGACGATAACGAAGCCGCCAAATATTCCGATTATTTCGACTGGAGTGAGCCGCTTCGCCGCTGCTCTTCCCACCGTTTGCTGGCCATGCGCCGCGGAGAAAGCGAAGGATTTCTGCGTGTTGGCATCAAGACAGATGATGAATCATGCATCCAAAGGTTGAAGAGGGAGTTCGTGAAAGGCTACGGGAAGTGCCAGTCGCTGGTGAGCGAGGCAGTTGAAGATGGCTATAAGCGGTTGCTGGAGCCGTCTATCGAAACCGAATTTGCCGCCATCAGCAAGGAGAAAGCCGACGATGAGGCCATAGAAGTGTTCACAGGAAACCTGCGGCAATTGCTTTTAGACGCTCCGTTAGGGCAGAAACGGGTGATGGGAATCGACCCCGGATTCCGCACAGGATGCAAAGTTGTATGCCTGGACGCGCAAGGAAACCTGCTGCATCATGAGGCCATCTTCCCCCACCCGCCCGTAAACCACCTCATGCAGGCCACCATGCACGTGATGAAAATGCTGGAAGACTATCGGATAGAGGCCATCGCCATTGGCAACGGAACGGCATCGAGAGAGACAAAAGTGTTTGTAACCGACACACTGGCCACCTTGCGCAAGCAGAACGACTCGCTCCAGATTCAGGTATTCACCGTAAGCGAGGACGGAGCATCGGTGTATTCTGCATCGAAAACGGCAAGAGACGAGTTTCCCGACGAGGATGTAACGGTTCGTGGAGCAGTGAGCATCGGTCGCCGACTGATGGATCCGCTTGCCGAACTGGTGAAAATAGACCCGAAGAGCATCGGTGTAGGTCAGTATCAGCATGATGTTGACCAGGGAAAACTGAAGAAGAGCCTCGACCAGACGGTGGAAAGTTGCGTGAACACCGTTGGTGTGAACCTCAATACAGCCAGCCAACACCTGCTGATGTATGTCAGCGGACTCGGCATTACGCTGGCCGGCAACATCGTGGAGTACAGAAAAGAACATGGGCCCTTCACCTCTCGCGCACAAATAAAGAAGGTTCCGCGACTGGGACCAGCCGCTTTTGAGCAGTGTGCCGGCTTCCTGCGCATTCCCAATGCCAAGAACCCGCTCGACAATTCCGCCGTTCACCCCGAGAGTTATCATATCGTGGAGCAAATGGCAAAAGACCAGCAATGCACCGTGAAGGAATTGATTGAGAAGAAAGAACTACGTGAAAGGATTGACATTAAACGTTATGTAAATCAAGATGTTGGAATACCCACGCTAAAGGATATCATGAACGAACTGGAAAAGCCAGGTCGCGACCCGAGAGAACATATCGAAGCATTTGAATTCGACCCGAATGTGAAGGAAGTTGACGACTTGGTGGAAGGGATGATTCTGCCCGGCATCGTTACAAACATCACCAATTTCGGAGCCTTTGTAGACATTGGCGTGCACCAAGACGGGCTCGTCCACATTTCTCAACTGGCCAGCAAGTTCGTGAAAGACCCCAACGACGTGGTCCACCTGCACCAACACGTCAAGGTAAAAGTCATTGATGTTGACAGAAAACGCAACCGAATCTCACTGTCCATGCGGTTTTAAAAACGACAGCAATGGTGAGTTTTTCGCCGGAAGGCATCAGTTACGTACCCTCAGTCTGCGCCACAAGGCATTGGGAATCAGTCGCCAGAAGAAAGTAAGAATACGATAGCGCCAGTCGATGACAAGCACGTGCTTCTTCCGCCGGATGGCTTTCACAATGTCCTCGGCCACGCGCTCTGGTTTTAAAAGCATCGGATAATGCTTCTCATCACCCAGCAACGGCGTGTCGACAAAGCCCGGACGGATATCAGTAAATGAGATATTCAGCCCGCGCATGTTGGCCTGCTGCTCCAAAGCCTGTATATACGTATTCTGGAACGCCTTCGTTGCACTGTAAGAAGGGGCTGCGCCAAGTCCTTTTGTACCCGCAATGGATGAAATAACTGCGATATGGCCGCCTTGATGAGCAGCCATGTAGCGATAAACGGTGCCTATCATTCGGGCAAACCCTATACCATTTGTCTGAACAGTTTGGTTTTCAATGTCTTCCAAAAGGTTCATGTTCTGTTTTCCAATGCCAGAAGCATGGAAATACAGGTCTACACCACCGACAAGATCAATCAACTCAAGCAGTTGCTGAGAGGCTCTTGCATCGGTCACATCTATCTGTTGCACCATAATATGGCCCGGGAACTCGCGCTCCAGTTCGCGCAACCGCTCCACTCTACGGGCTGCAATGCCGAGATGCCACCCGTCAGCCAACAACAATTTGCTCACTTCACGCCCCATACCAGAAGAGGCTCCCATTACAATTGCACGTTTCATCAGGCGCAAAAATACAAAAAAATCGTCACTAATGTCTCAATTATATCGTTTTTTTGTAAAATAATCCACTCAAATGCATCGATTTCAACTTTTTTTAATAACTTTGCATTTCAGACATGCAAGGCATGAGACAATTCAGCGCCTAAGGCATGAAACTTTTAAACATATAATGATATGAAAGACTTCTTGAAAAATGTGCTTGCAACGGTTGTAGGCATCATCGTGTTTTTTATGGTTATGGGCATTCTCGGAGCCATGAGTCTCGTGGGAATGGTTGCCGCCTCCAGTGCCACCACTGACGTGAAAGACAACAGTGTGTTAGTATTGAACCTGAATGGCATGCTTGAAGAACGCTCGGAGACCAACCCGCTGAACATGCTGATTAGCGGAAACACCAACACCATCGGCCTTGACGATATGATTTCTGCCATTAACAAGGCGAAAGAAAACGACAAAATCAAAGGCATCTACATAGAAGCGGGGCTCTTCAGTTCTGACTCTCCGGCATCATCGCTGGCCATCAGGAAAGCCCTGCTCGATTTCAAGAAGAGTGGAAAGTGGATTGCTGCCTATGGCGACCAGTACACACAGTGGGTGTATTACCTTGCCAGCGTGGCCGACAAGATATGGCTCAACCCGCAAGGTATGATCGATTGGCACGGCATGGCATCCGAGCACTATTACCTGAAGGACCTGATGGCCAAGTTCGGAGTAAAAATGCAACTGGCCAAAGTGGGTTCCTACAAGAGCGCTCCGGAGATGTTCACTTCCGACCACATGAGCGAGCCTAATCGCGAACAGGTATCTGCTTACATAAACGGAATCTGGGACAATGTGGTGAAAGAGATTTCTGCAAGCCGCAAAATCAGTGCCGACACGCTGAATGCCTATGCCGACAGGCTGATTACATTCGACGATCCAGAGAACTACGTCAAATACAAACTCGTTGACAAACTGCTTTACACAGACGAGATCAAAGACGAGGTGAAGAAACTGCTCAAGATTGATGCCGACAAGGATATCAACCAGGTGAGCGTGGCACAGATGCAGAACGTAAAAGAAAAGAATTCGGGCGGTGATGCCATTGCCGTTTATTATGCCTACGGCGATATCGTGGACAATTTATCCGACAACATCATGGGCTATGGTTCGCATCAGATCGTTAGCAATGACGTTTGCCGCGACCTGGAGGAACTCGCTAAAGACGATGACATCAAGGCTGTTGTGCTGCGCGTGAACAGCGGTGGCGGCTCTGCATACGCATCCGAGCAGATATGGAACGCCATGAAGAAACTCAAGGCCAAGAAGCCCGTCGTGGTGAGCATGGGTGGTATGGCTGCTTCAGGTGGCTATTATATCAGTTGTGAAAGCAACTGGATTGTGGCTGAGCCTACCACACTGACCGGCAGCATCGGCATTTTCGGCATGTTCCCGGATGTGAGCGAGTTGCTGACAAATAAGTTGGGCGTGAAATTTGATGATGTAAAGACCAACAAGAACGCTACTTTCGGAACCCGGGCGCGTCCTTTCAACGATGAAGAGATGAGTTATCTGAACATGTATATTCAACGCGGCTATCAATTATTCCGCAAACGCGTTGCCGACGGACGCAAATTGTCGGTCGATGCAGTAGAACAGGTGGCGCAAGGACATGTATGGCTCGGACAGGATGCACTGAAAATCAAACTCGTTGACCAACTCGGCGGACTTGACGATGCAGTGAAAAAGGCAGCCGAACTGGCAAAGACAGACAAATATCACACCGCATCATATCCCGGCAAGGCAGACCTGCTCGAGCAGTTGATGCAAAAGACCGGCGAAGCCAACGGAAACTATCTGGATGCACAGTTGAGAACAGTTCTCGGATCCTACTACGAACCGTTCATGCTGCTCAAACACATCAATGAGCAGAGTGCTATCCAGGCACGCATTCCTTTCTATTTCAACATCAAATAAATCAAACAACCCACAGCAATCATGGAAGGCGACTTCATCAAAATACGCGAATGGCTGCTGCCACTTAGTTGGCTCTATGGTATTGGAGTGTGGATACGCAATCAGTGTTTCCAAATGGGAATCCTGAAGAGCCGCTCGTTCAAGGAACCAATCATATCGGTGGGCAATATCACCGTTGGTGGTTCCGGCAAGACTCCACACGTGGAATACCTGATCCGCCTGCTTCGCAAACAGATGAAAGTCGCCGTTCTCAGCCGTGGATACAAGCGAAAAAGCAAGGGATATGTAATTGCCGACAAGCAAACCACAATGCGCGACATCGGCGACGAGCCTTACCAGATGAAGACCAAGTATCCTGACGTATACATTGCCGTAGACAAAAACCGCTGCAATGGCATTGAAAGGCTCACCACTGACGAGGAAACGAAAGACACCGACGTGATTCTGCTGGACGATGCCTATCAGCACCGCTATGTGAAACCGGGCATTAACATCCTCCTGGTTGACTACCATCGCCTGATTATCTACGACAAATTGCTTCCAGCAGGAAGGCTACGTGAGCCGAAACAGGGGAAGAACCGCGCAGACATCGTCATTGTGACCAAATGTCCGCGCGACCTCAAACCCATGGAATACCGTGTTCTCACGAAAGCACTCGACTTATTCCCCTATCAAAAACTGTTCTTCACCACGTTGAAGTACACATGTATGAAGCCTATGTTCCACGGGGAAGACCGAAAACTGGACGACATCAAGCCCGACGAGCACATCCTGCTGCTCACAGGCATTGCTTCTCCAGGACAGATGATGCTCGACCTGAAACCGTTTACAGAGCATATCACGCCCCTAACCTACCCCGACCATCACTTATTCAAGAAAAAAGACATACGGCGCATCAATGAAATGTTCGCAGAAATGCCGGAACCCAAATGCATTATCACAACAGAGAAAGACAATGCACGCCTGTTCGGGCAGGAAGGACTTTCTGATGAAGTGAGGGATCATCTCTACATATTACCTGTGGAGATAGAATTCATGCTCGGACAACAAGAAGAGTTTAACGAAAAAATCATTGGATATGTACGAAAGAATTCTCGAAACAGCATCCTGGCTAAAGCAACGGATGAAAACAAGCCCAAAGACAGCCATCATTCTGGGCACAGGACTCGGACAATTAGTTTCAGAAATAACTGACAAATACGAGTTCGCCTATGGAGATATTCCCAACTTCCCAGTTTCCACAGTAGAAGGACACAGCGGAAAACTCATCTTCGGGAATCTGGGAGGAACCTCTATCATGGCCATGCAGGGACGTTTCCATTTCTATGAAGGCTATTCCATGAAGGAAGTAACGTTCCCCATCAGGGTAATGTATGAACTGGGCATCAAGACCTTGTTTGTATCAAATGCATCGGGAGGCATGAACCCGGATTTCAAAATAGGCGACCTGATGATTATCACAGACCATATCAATTTCTTTCCCGAGCATCCTTTGCGCGGAAAGAACTATCCCACAGGTCCGCGTTTCCCCGATATGCATGAACCTTACGACCATGCACTCATCGAATTGGCAGACAAGATTGCCGAAGAAAAGGGCATCCGCGTGATGCACGGTGTGTATGTAGGCGTTCAGGGTCCCACTTTCGAGACTCCCGCTGAGTATAGGATGTACCGTGCCATGGGCGGCGATGCCGTGGGAATGAGTACCGTGCCAGAAGTAATCGTGGCCAATCACTGTGGCATCAAGACTTTCGGTGTCAGCGTCATCACCGACCTGGGAGGCTTTGACGTTCCGGTTGCCGTGAGCCACGAAGAAGTTCAGGAGGCTGCAAACAAAGCACAGCCCCTCATGACACAGATTATGCGCGAGATGATCAGGCTGACAAAGGCCTGACATTCAGATGTCAACTCTTCAAGGAAAAAAAAGCAACCGATATAATAATAGAATCATTCAGACGAAATGGCAGGATTACCTGCCATTTCCTTTAAACAACAGCAATGGATATTTCACAATTAGGAGAATTCGGACTGATAGACCGTCTCACGAAAGACATCAAACCCTGTAACAAATCGACACTGAAAGGCGTGGGTGACGACTGTGCCGTGCTCAGTTATCCCGACAAGGAGGTGCTGGTAACCACCGACATGCTCATGGAAGGTGTGCATTTCGACTTGACCTACATCGACCTGCAGCACCTTGGATACAAGTCGGCCATGGTCAACATCAGCGATATCTTTGCCATGAACGGCACGCCCCGACAGATGACAGTGAGCATCGCGCTGAGCAAACGATTCACCGTTGAAGACATGGAGAGATTCTACGATGGTCTGCGCATGGCATGCAACAAGTGGAACATCGACATTATTGGCGGTGATACCACCTCTTCGCTCACAGGACTTGCCATCAGCATCACCTGCATTGGTGAGGCCTACAAGGACGACATCGTATACCGCAATGGTGCAAGAGACACTGACCTTATCTGCGTGAGCGGCGACTTGGGTGCTTCTTACATGGGCCTGCAGTTGTTAGAGCGCGAGAAAACCGTCTATTATCAGCAGATTGAAGAACTCAACCAGAAGATAAAGGCAGCAAAAGCCGACGGCACTTACAACCAGAAAGCCAGTTGGTTTAAGTCGCAGAGCGAACTGCTGCGCGATTTCCAGCCCGATTTCGCCGGAAAAGAGTATCTCTTGCAGCGCCAACTCAAGCCAGAGGCCCGTGGAGATATCATCAACCGCCTGCGCGAAGCCAATATCCACCCCACCGCCATGATGGACATCAGCGACGGGCTCTCCAGCGAATTGCTGCACATTTGCCGTCAGAGTGGCACAGGATGCAGAATCTATGAGAAGAACATCCCCATCGACTACCAGACAGCAGTGATGGCAGAAGAGTTTAATATGAACGTAACCACTTGCGCCCTGAATGGCGGAGAAGACTATGAACTACTCTTCACCGTGCCAATAGGTGACCATGAGAAGATAGAAGCATTGGACGATGTGAAGTTGATAGGCCATATCACAAGGCCAGAACTCGGTTGCATGCTTATCTCACGCGACAGCCAAGAGTTCGAAATCACCGCACAAGGATGGAATCCGTTAAAGTAATACTTTGACGGATTTCATTCAGCAGGCACAACACATGCAATAGCCAAGAACGACAAGATCGATCACACGGCGAATATTGTTACAAAACGTTAAAACGGCGAAGTTTTTTAAGAAATGTTTTTGTGGTTCAAGAAAATGTTGTAATTTTGCACCCGCTAAACAAAACCAATGGTGCCATAGCTCAGTTGGTAGAGCAACGGACTGAAAATCCGTGTGTCACTGGTTCAATTCCAGTCAATGCCACAAAAAAA
>DGWC01000068.1:24608-51888 GCA_002395135.1 Prevotella sp. UBA4268
GTGTCCCCGGTTCGATTCCTGGTGGTACCACTCCTCCTTTCATTGGACCCTGTTTGTGACTTACGTTGCAGCAGGGTTTTTTCATGGTCTTAATCATAAACGAAATGATGCGGTATACAGGGCCATCACATGCCGGTATACCGCATCATCCTGTAGTTTTATCACGCTATCGTTCTATTCGTTTTATCACGCAGCCGTTTTACTCCTTACGTGGGAAAACCGTTGCACAAATGCTATACGGCACACCATTCAACACATCAAGGCGCCCGCTGTATTGAGTACCATAGCGCGTATTTAATGCCTCTACGGTAGTATCGCAGAAGACAGAGACAAAGAGCATCCCTGCTTTCGGGCTGCCGATGACCAGTTCTTTGTTGATGCCAAGTGTGAGGTCACTATATTCTGCCTCGTCTTTGAATGCCAGTGAGCCATCATTGGCAAAGAGATAGACATCGAAATTGTTCTGCGTCGTAACCGACGAGAGAGTGATTTTCACGCTGTCAGCACCTTCTGGAATCTGCACAGTGAAATGATGATACTGTTTATCACCGATGCGCGCATAATCAGGATTACCATCGTGTGTATGACAATCCATTCGACGCGGTTCACCACTCTTCAATTCGCCCTTGACGACAGGCTTCCCCACTCCATCCATGGCATATTTCAGCATGGCAGAAGTCAGTTCGAGCCGAGCCCCTTCTTCCACTCCTTCAGGATGGGAACCACAGAGCACGATGCGTCCCGTGGCATCGCTGGCTTTATATGCCCAAATAACAGGTTCTCCGATGATATTGCGGTTAGGCTGATCGCCAGGCGTAGAATAGCGTGCCAGCACCTCGGTACCCTCCGGGCAGTTATATTTCATATTGGCAAAGCAGCCACCATTATGGCGCACACTATCAATATTCATCTTGTGTGCAAATCGATAGTATCTCAGCAAAGGCGATCCAGGTTCAATGTCTACATGCGTCCACGACTTTTCCAATCCTGTTCCCGTGGTATATCCTGGCCAAATGCCCAGATAGACATCATAGGGCGTTGCGTCCTTGTCTGGCAGTTTCGTGCCGACAGAGGCAATGAAAGCACCAGCGCAAGATCCCACATAACTGCCGCCATGGGCCACAAACGTGCGATAGTTTGCCCGTCCCTGTTCACCCAGCGACGTGCCGTGAGACTTCGCCCTGCCACCATTCATATACACAACCCTAAAGCGCGGTGCCCCGTCGGGATAAAGCAAGATGCCGTTCTCGTCGATGGCACTTCCGCCTATCAACTGGTTCTGCAAGATGGTATCGGCATCAGTAAACGAGTATTTCTCGGTATAACTATGGGCGGTAGACACAAATGACTCCATCGACAGGTCGGCCAGCCGGGCTGCGGGCAGGTCGGCACGCGACGTAAGCATAATGCCGCTATCCATGAACAAGTCCTTATAGAAGCCCTTCTGCCTCTCTTGGGCGGAAACGGCAACTGTGCACATCAGGCACACCGCCATCCAATATATCCGTTTCATCATTGTTCTCCTTCTTTATATAATCCGTTATTCATTTCTTTTTCAAAAAACTGCCAGCCGCTAATACTCCACCTTGATGGCATAGGGAACGCCATTGAGCACATCGGTCCGTCCTGTATACTGAGTTCCGTAGGCAGTCATGACAGTATCGACGGTGGTAGCCAGATGCACCGATACATACAGTTTTCCCGCCTTTGGATTCTTGATGGTCAGACGCTTATTGGCATCGAGCGACACCTGCTTGTAGTCAGAATCATCAACAAAAGCGAAATCGCCATGGCGAGCACACAGATACATCACGACATCCTCGTAGCCCATCAGCGACCGCAGCACGATGCTCACTTCTTTCGTCTTAGGCGGCACATCCACCACAAAATGGTGATACTGCTTGTCGCCAATGCGTGTGTATGCCGGATTATTGTCGTGCGTGTGGCGGTCCATCACCCGCTCCTCACCGTTTTTCAGTTCCCCTTTCAGGGTTGGGCTGCCGTTTCCTGCCAGCGCATATTTCACCATGGCGCACATCAGGTCGAGCCGCTCGCCCGTTTTCATATTCTCGGGATGTGAGCCGCATGGTATCACGCGCCCCGACTGGCTGTCGGCCTTATACGCCCAGATGGCCGGTTCACCCTGGATGTTGCGCTTCACGGTGAGACCTTTCGTGTCGTAACGAGCCAGAATCTCCGTGCCTTGAGGCCACATCTCCTTCGTATAGGCATAGGCACCGTTGTTGTGATATACACTATCCACAAACCGGTCTCCGCCGAAGTCTGCATATTTCAGCAGCGGCGATTTCTTGTCGATGCTGATACCAGTAGGAGTATCAGAGAGAGACGTACCCCGGCACAGTCCCGGCCAGATGCCCAGGTATTCATCGCGCAGACGAATCGTATCATTCTTCACGCCACTACTGGCGATAAAGCATCCTGCGCACGACCCCACATAACTGCCGCCATTGCGCACAAACTGTCGCACGTTCTCGCGTCCACGCTCACCAAGCGTCTTTCCATGCGAAGCCGCCAATCCGCCATGTACATATAGCATACGGAAACGAGGTTCACCGTCAGGATAGAGCAGCACGCCGTTTTCGTCGATAGCACTACCTCCGAAGCACTGTTCTTGCAGCAGTGTGTCGGCAGCACTATAGTCTTTTGACTTCTTGGCCGACAAGAATACTTCCGTTTGCATCCCCAACACGCGCGCCGAAGGCAGGTCAGCACGAGATGACACTCTCATGCCGCCGTCAATGAATATGTCCTTGTAATACCCCTTGGCATTCTGCTGCGCCTGCAGTCTTGCCGATGCCGTCAGGAGCAGGATGGGAATCAGAATTCTTATTGTTTTCATATATAAAGATTATGTACGTGATGATGCCTTCGATGAAAGACACTTTACTTATTTGCAAATATAGTAAAAATTTGCATAACCACATCTGTAATGAAAAAAGATTTTAGAAAGGAGGAAACATTGTCCTTTCACCGTGACAGTGTTTCCCCCGATATTTATAAAAAAACGCAGAAGAGCCTGATACTTTTACAATGGATTCTGTTCGCAAAGCGGATTGGCATCTATTTCGTCGTCTGGAATCATGAATGTCCACCGCTTGTCACCAGCCGGAATGTATCTGTAACTCTCGCCGAAGATATGGTTATACATATCGTAGTTTGAAGCCTCTGGATCGACATTCGTCGGCATCTTGTTATTGTTCGTTGTTCCTGTCCACCAATTGGCATTGCTGTAGCCCAGTTCGGTGCGCGGGGCAGGTCCGCGGTCGAGCGGCAAGTCCAAACGTTTCAGGTCGAGCCAGTTAAATCCTTCTCCCCACAGTTCGATACGGCGTTGCACCATGATTTCCTCAATCAGTTCGTCGCCGGTCTTCGTTGATTTCACATATTGAGGGTCACGATGCTTGGCCAGCGTGTATAGCGCGTTTTGTGCCTGCTCGTATTTCCCGCACCGTGCATAGCCTTCGGCCTCAATAAGAAGCATTTCCGGCAACCGCATGTAAGCCAGGTCAATGCCGGCACGGTTCTCGTCTTCAATGAGGAATTTGTTAGCCATATAGTTCACGATTCTGCCACCGGTAGGGATGATGGGGCGCGGCAGCACATTCTTGTCCTGGGCATTGGGGAACCATATACCCTTGCGCACGTCAGTATCCGAGATCTGGTCGTAGAGCGTATTCAAGATGGCTCTCGGCGTGTTTTTGTTATAACTCTTGTTCCTGTTAGACATATAGTCCCAGAAATCACACAGCGACAGATAGAGGTCGTCAACGCCATAACGTCCCCACAGCCACTCTGTATTGGACTGGTCGCTGAAACGGTTACCTGCCGTATACGTGTCGTCCTGCAGTTTGGCCCCCGATTCAGCAATCACCTTTTCTGCCATTTTTGCAGCCTCTTCCCATCTTCCTTGTGTCAACAGCACACGAGCCTTGATGCCGCGCGCCACGTGCACATCAATGTGTGACTTATTCGTTTTGGTCAACGTGCCGATATTCCCTAGGTTCTCAATCGCCTCGTCCAGGTCGTCGTTGATTTGTTTGTAAACCTCTTCAACCGTAGACCTCGGCATGTCATCAAGTGAATCGTCAAGACGCAGAATCACGCCCAACTGGCTGTTCTGCTCGCCAGCCCTGTATCGGTTGCCGTAGAGTTGCACCAGGTGGAAATACGCCCATGCCCTGTATGCCAGTGCCTGACCGCGACAGAAGTTCTTCTCTTCGTCTGTTCCGTCAATCTCATCGATGTGCATGATAATGGCATTGGCATTCGAGGTGAACCAATAGAACAGTTTCCATATATAGTTGTTATAAGCATGCGAAGCCTCGATATAGTCCCAGCGCACAGCAGGCTGCCATTGGGCATTCGTCAGCGTATAGACCAAGTCTTGCCCCATGAACTCCATACACAGCATGAAGTCTTGGTATCCTCCATAGCGAGCCGACGAATAGCCATGCATGGCATTCATCAGCGAGTGCAAGCCGTTCACGGCCATCATGGCCGACTTGTAGTTGATGAACATCTGGTCGGTATCCACCGAAGATGTTGATTTCGTTTCGAGGAAATCCTCACTGCACGAGCAGTTCAGCAACATGGCCAAACCCGCTACGATTGATATGATTTTATGTTTCATCTGTTCAGAAAGTTTAATTGTTCATGTCATTTTGTTTGCTCACAATCAGAATGCCACATTCAGCCCCATGGTGAACGTGCGCCCCTGCACATACACATCCTCATTCGTGGAATATCCCGACATCGGCGTGCGACGCGGATACACACCCTTACGGGCAGTTATGATGAACACGTTTTCGGCAGATGCCGACAGTCGCAGCGAACTGATTCCCCAATGCGAAATCCATTTCTTGGGGAACGTGTAGCCCATGTCTATGCTCGAAAGTTGCAGCAGATTGTTGGCCACCAGCCAACGTGTAGACGTGGCCGCATTGAGGTTGGATGTGTCAGAAGTGCTATATGACAGTCGGGGCACGCTCGTTATATCGCCCGGCTCTCTCCAGTGATTCATCAGATCCTGATGCACGTTGGTGAAATTGCTCGATATACTCATATATGTATAATATCCGTAGTCATACAGTTTTCCACCAAACTGATAGTAGAACGTTGTGGTCATGTCGAAATTCTTGTAGCGCAACTTCGTGCCGAAACCACCATACACCTTTGCCAAGGTGTTACCCGACCAGTCGCGCTTCGCCTCGTTCACATTCGTGGTATACACCACTCCGTCTTTTTCAACCTTCGACTCCGACGTGTCCATATACACATCGTCCATCAGGTAGAGGCTATTGCCCGTATCAGAATCCACGCCCATCCATTGACGAAGATACAAATCATAATAAGAATGCCCCACTTCGCGCCGGCGAATGCCCGTGGTATACGGATCCTCTGGCATGTAGGTGATTTTGTTCTTATAGTGAGTGGCGTTCAGGTTCAGTTCGAGCAGGAAATCCTTCTTTCTGAACACCACGCCCGTCATGTCGAATTCCACGCCACGGTTCCACATGCTTCCCGCGTTCACCGTCTGCGTGGCATGGCCCGTGCTCTCCGAAATGCTCACCGACCACAGCAGATTGTCCGAACCGCGATGGAACACCTCTATGCTACCGCGCAGTCTGTTGTCGAGCAGCACATATTCCAAGGCCAGGTCATAACTGGTCGAAGACTCCCACTTCAAGTCCTTGTTTCCCAGCGAGCCCAGATAGTAGCCGCCCTCCTTGCCGTTGTTCTTGGCCGTATAGACAGCCCTCCAGGGGTAGTAGCCATCGGTATCGTCGTTGCCCGTCTGTCCGTAAGAGAGGCGCAGTTTCAGCATGTCCACCCACGTCACGCCCTTCATCCATGTCTCATGATCCATGCGCCATCCGGCACCCACCGACCAGAAATTACCCCATCGCGAGTCCTTATAGAATCGTGAAGTGCCGTCGCGGCGGAACGAGGCCGACACATAATAGCGCTCATCATAGTCGTAGTTAAGTCTCGAGAGAAAGCCCTCCGTCTTATATCTGTTGGTATACGACGTGGGGTTGTCGTCGGGCGAAGTGAAATTCACCAGTTCATAGTTATCGTCAAACTTGGCCTCCTTCATGTTCGCATAGAGATAGTTATATTCATAGTCGTAACTCTCATGTCCCACCAGCACATCCACGCTGTGCTTGTTGAAATCTTTCGCGTAGGTCAGCAACTGGTTGAACGTCCACGTTGTTGTGAAAGAGTTTGTCTTCGAAGCCGTGCCCAGCGTGTTCAACACGTCGCGCGCCACCGTTCCCTTGGTCGAGAGATACGAATTAGCGCCCACGCCAGCATTGAGCGTCAGTTTAAAACCATTGAGAAATCCAAACTCTGCAAATGCCTTTACGTTCACGTTGTTTCTACGGAAATCGTCTGTTCGTTCCGTCACATTCAAAGCAGGATTGTAGCCACTTAGATAGGGACGGGAGTTTATCTCCACATCACCGAATGTATAACCGGCACCCAAATCAAAAATTTTGCTGCCATCCTCGTCATAGATATACTCACCGGTTGCCGGATTGTGTACATGGATGGGATAAATGGGAGCCACATCATGGGCAAAACGGAACGGATTGCCAAGAGAACCAGATGTCTCGTTCTGCCCGCCTTTTGAGAGTGACATGTTTGCTGCCACATTGGTTCCTAACTTCAACCATTTCACCACTTGAGACTCAACATTGGCACGAGCAGTATATCGTGTGAATTCTGAACTCTTTATATAACCCTTTTCATTCGTAACTCCAACAGAGCCGAAATACTTTGTTTTGTCATTACCGCCATTGATGCTTGCGCTGACATCAGTTCGATTACCCAACTGGCTCACAGCATCCCACCAGTCCATGTCGTCTGCCCAAAGCAACTGTGCATTAGGGTTCAGTTTACCATTTGTCAGTACCACTTCATTGTCGGGAACATTAAACGGATTATATCCCATTTGCGTCATCAGGTTGTCAGTTGCCATCTGGTTTGCTTCCTCCATCGAGTAACTACCCAGGTTGTTGTTGCGGTATGCTTCCCAAAACGTTTCCAAGAAGTCTGTGGTTCCCATCATTTTATAGTCATTAGCCATACGTGCCGTAAAGCCTTGATTCAGTTTGATGTTCACCTTTGCCTTACCCTGTGTGTTCTTACCAGTCTTAGTGGTAATGACAACAACACCGTTGGCAGCACGCGAACCATAAAGTGCCGTTGACGCAGCATCTTTCAAGATAGTAATGCTTTCTATATCGGCAGGATTAAGATTGCTGATAGAACTGTCATACGGCATACCGTCGACCACATAAAGAGGTTCTGCACCAGCACTGAACGAGCCCATGCCTCGAACATAGATGGTAGGACTGCTACCTGGCATACCGTTACCACCCGACACGGTGATTCCCGCTACTGTTCCTGCCAAGGCTTTTGTCACACTCGTCACAGGCACCGCCTCAATCTTCTCAGAATTCACAACAGCGGCAGAGCCCGTGAATGCACTTTTCTTGGCTGTACCGTAAGCCACAACCATCAGTTCATCCAGGGTTTCTGCACTGCTTTCCAGCATGACCACCATGTTCTGTTTGATGGGAACCGTTTTGGAAACCATTCCAATATACGAAATATTCAGTTTGGTCGCATTGGGTGGCACATCAATGGAGAACTTTCCGTTGACGTCGGTAATCACACCTTTGGTGGCACCTTCCACAATAACGGATACACCGATAATCGGCTCATTGTCTTCCATCGACACTACCGTTCCCGTCACTTTTCTGTTTTGATTAACATTCGCTTTTGAGTCAAGACACAACTGCGGAATAGGCAAGCCTGCCAGTCCCAGACCAATTGCGGCAGCAATCATCATGATTCTGAATCTGCTACTCGTTTGTTTAAAGAAAAAATTGATTACGTGTTTCATGTTCTTTGGCTTTATATAAGTTGAATAATGGATAACTATGTTTGGAGATTAGGGAATCAACTGATGCGAATGGGCTATTTTCGTGTATTCATCATCAATGAATTGATCAACCCAAGAGTAATATTCCCTGCATTTTTCAGTAACCCTGTTTGCATTCCTGAATTCTTCCAAAAGAGCCTCACCTTTGCTGACAATCTGGTCTTCTACAGGTTTTATTTGTTGCAGCAGACCCGTCTGACGGGAGTTGATGAGGTGGCTCAGCATGATATAGTTTTCACCTTCACCATAATTCATGGTCCATATCCACGGCTTCAACAGGTTACCCCATGTTGTGAGCGGACATGTAAGGTCTTTGCTGCGCGAAACACATTTTGGAAGACTCTGGTCTTTAGAAAACCAAACAGGCACGGCTACACTTACCAGCGGAGAACTAATAGCGGTCCAACTGGTTGTGAGCAGTGGGTTCTCGCCTGCCCTCACTCCCTGAAAGACGACGCACGATGCTGTTGAGATTCTGGGAATGAAGTCAGTGAAATACATATAACTCTCTGTTTCCTCATCATCTGGCATATAATCGTATAAATCCATATTTGTCAAGCCGTGTCGCAAACATCGTGAAAAAGAAAGCAGCGTCGTCACGTTGAGTTTATTTTCTGATGCCGCTTTCTCAAAGAGAGCAGAAGCAGTTCTGTATCGCGCATAACCTTTACCTTTTTCTATATCACCAGAGAAGCCGAAATTCGTGCGTACGATATATCCATGAGGAGCCACAGAAGGATCGTTGGCATCGAATTTCTTTACGCCTTTTGTCCCACACTCAAAATAGGCAACGTTCCCATCGGCATCCATACATCCGTAATTGCTTCCGTAGTCAAAGGGACTCATTTTATTGAGCAACGCTTCAAACTCTGACATCGTGGCACATTGTTCAAGTCCGATGCGGATAATATTTCCCTTTGTCTTTTTCCCTTCGACGGGTTCTTCAAGATTATAGGCGGTGGAATTCATAATGGCGAGTCCTTTTTCGTTCTGCCCGTAAACGACCAGTCGTCCACTGGTGCTTTTCAATGGTACTACACCTATATATGCATATTTACCTTTGTCGGAGTATACATATGCATTGTCGGCATTACTGCTGTCGCGTTGTTTAAACATCAGTGGCCGGCCATCAGAAGTGCACCTGCCGGAAACAATACCCGTAGTACAGGCTTTTGCAGGAATCAGTTGCAATACAATTGCAGAAAGGATTAATAGTTTTTTTCTCATGACAATACTCATTTTATGGGTTATATCGCTTTGTTTTTCTTTACAATCTTTGTCTATACCATGCGGCCATCTATCAATTTAAAACTTTTGCGGTGCATAGTCTGTTAAATCATCACCTTGGTGCAAAAATATTAAAATATCTTGATGAGCACAACTAAATTTTTTACCAACTTAACACGAATGACAAATTGTCCTTTATCCGTGATAAAATGACCGAAAATATCGGGATCTAAAATTGCGTACTCCTGAAAAAAAAGTTACCTTTGCAATGGTTTAGGCTCCGTCTGCCATCTAATTTGTCACATCATCAAACATACATATTTATATATTCTGGACAACCTAACCACTACATAATAGAGAATACTTCAAAAAGAATTAGAATAAACAATTACAATGAAAGCATCAAGTCTGCATATTGATATAAGGATTGGATTTGTATTTATCGCTTTTCTGTTTTTGCTGACTGACTGCCAGCAACAGACACCCAAGAAGAAGGTCTATTCTGAAAAGGACAGTATCTATACGGTGTCCTATATCACGAAAGTGCATTGGGACAATCCATCCTATGCAATGAAACTCATTGCCCAAGCAGAGGAAAAAGGCATGATGCCTTCTTGGCGTGCTGACAGTCTACGCATGCACGTATGTTATGATAACTTTTACGATCAGAACGGCAGTCTTGCCTATGGCCTGGCTGCGTTGTCCCATGACTCCATTGCAAAAGATCCCCAGCGACATGTAAATGTCCTTGGAAATGTCATTCGGGCAGCAAACTTGCTCGGACGCTATTCCGAAAGTATCAAGTATTGTTCCGACGGAGTTGTACTGGCAAATAAAATAGGTGATGAATACCATGTTTCCCAATTCAATTTCACAATGGGTAAGAATCTTTATCAGATGAATGAACGAACACACGGCCTTCAGTTGATGTTTGACGCAATCAACGGGTTGGAAAAAAAGGAGGATGCCAGAAGTTACAGACTGCTCGTTTATTGCTACAGCCAGATTATTAATGCCGTGTGGACCAAAGACATCTCTATTTCTATCAATACATGTCTGAAAAAAGTGGATCTTCTGAAACGACTGGAGATCATGCAAGAAAAAGACAGCAACTTCATCGGCATTATGTATGGACAGGCCTTCGCCGATCTGGCTGCCCTGTACGCAGAACAGGGAGACATCAAGTTGGCAAAGCAGTATGAACAGAAATACAAGCGAACAGGATTCTCAAAGACGGTCAGAGGGAAGCAGTATTTTCTGAATTATTATCATTCCATGCATCTGCCCGACGAATTGCTTGCCACTGTGCGCCAGTGCGACTCCTACTGGCTTCATCGTGATACGATATGCGGCCGCTATGCCCATGTGCTGGGATATACATCTGATGCATTACTATGGAAGGATGATCTGAAGGGAGCATTAGAGTACAGGATTCGGCAAATCAAGGTTAAAGACAGCATTGACGACCGGGAGAACCGGGAGGAAACCAAGCGCATGGCTGCCTTATACCAAGCATATGAGAAGGAAATGGCTCTTGAAAAAGAAAAAGCCCGAAGCGCGCGCTATCTCATTCTGTCAGTAGTTGTCATTGTCATGTTGCTGCTTTCCGGCCTATTTGCTTTCTATTGGTATCGTCAGCACAAGATTCTAATGGTGAAAGACCGTAAGTTGCTTCGCATGCTGGATGCCATTACCAATTACCAACGGCCACAGAAAAGCACAAACAGCAATACGGAATCGTGCGATGAAGATCATATGAAAACACCAACACGGGTGATACAGCAGAAAGACATGATGAAAGAGAAATTCTTGAATCTGATGGATAATGAGCGTGTCTTTTTGCAACCTGATTTCGGCAGAGACCGATTGCAGGAAATGCTGGGTGTCAGCAAGAACGCCCTTACTCCCCTGCTCCGCGAACTGATAGGCGAGAACACCAGCATCAGCGACTATGTTAATGATAGGCGCATTGCCTATGCCTGCCAGTTGATGAAAGCCCAACCGACAATGAGCATCGAAGCGGTATCGAGTGCATCAGGTTTCACAACGACGCGCAATTTCCGACGTTGTCTGAACGAGCGCTTCGGCATGTCGCCTACACAGTTTAGAAAAGCATCGTTAAGCAAGGAGGAACCGAGTTCCTGTACGGAATGATTTGTGATGGTACAGTCAGTATGCAAGGTGCAGATAGTTGAATAATGTTAATGTTGCGCCATTTGTTTCCCTGTTTACAATAATTATTTGTAAATTTGCGTAGGAATATTGCACTTAACACATCGATTCAAACAAAATGAGAACTACTAAACACTTTCTGCTCATGCTCGTCATGGTCTTGCCCATGGCAATGCGTGCACAAACCAATACTTATCAGGCGTATTTCAATGACGTGCCCTTCGGCATGCCGGCATTCAGCGCACCCGTCTTCCCCAACACGGAGGCGAATATCAAACAGTTCGGGGGCGTGGGCGACGGACAGACACTATGCACAGAGGCCTTCCGCAAGGCTTTCGCCTATCTGGAACAGAAAGGCGGTGGCAGACTGACGGTGCCCGCTGGCGTTTGGTTCACGGGGCCTATCGACCTGAAAAGCAACACTAACCTGCATCTGGAGAAAGGGGCCATCATCCTGTTCAGCCCCGACGAAGAGTATTATCCGCTCGTCAACACGTATTATGAGGGGCTGGCATCGCGCCGGTGCCACTCGCCCATCTACGGGCTCAACCTGGTGAACGTGGCCATCACTGGCCAGGGGGTAATCGACGGCAACGGACAGGCTTGGCGACCGCTGAAGAGAGAGAAGGTGACAGAGGGGCAATGGAAGGAGATGACACGCGGCGACAATGGCTTTTTCAAGGGCGACCGCCTGTGGTATCCTTCGAAGGGGTTCGTCGCGGCCGACTCTCTGTTGCGTCTGAACAAACCTATTAGCGAGAGAAGCGAGGCCGACTGGCTGTCTATGCGCCGTTTCCTGCGTCCGGTAATGGTCAGTCTGGTAGGCTGCAAGAATGTGCTCTTGCAGGGCGTTATCTTTCAGAACTCACCGGCTTGGAACATCCATCCGCTGATGTGCGAGAACGTGATTATCGACGGCGTGACGGCGCGCAACCCCAGTTATGCACAAAACGGCGACGGGCTCGACCTTGAATCGTGCAGGAATGCACTGATCATCAACTCTGTTTTTGATGCAGGCGACGACGGCATCTGCATCAAGAGCGGCAAGGATGCTGAAGGACGCAAGCGCGCCCGACCCTGCGAGAACGTCGTGGTTGACGGCTGCACCGTGTTTGCCGGTCATGGCGGTTTCGTGGTGGGCAGCGAGATGAGCGGTGGTGTGAGGAACATCCTGGTCAAGAACTGCCAGTTTCTCGGCACCGACGTGGGTCTGCGCTTCAAAAGTCGTCGTGGGCGCGGAGGTATCGTTGAGAACATCTTCATCAGAGACATCAGCATGACCGACATCAAGGTGGATGCCATCATCTTCAACCTCTATTACGGCGGCCAGTCGGTAGTGGAGATGATGCAGAGCGGCACGAAGGCAAACAATGTTGACGTAATGCCCGTTGACGAGACCACACCCCAGTTTCGCAACATCCACATAGAAAACATCATGTGCCAGAGTGCCGGCAGGGCGATGCTGTTTAACGGCCTGCCCGAAATGCCCATTGAGAACATTGACCTGAAGAACATCAACATCACCGCCCGGCAGGATGCCGCGTTCTTCAACTGCAAGAAGATCTCCAGGAAGAACGTAAACATCAAAGTTGCCAAGTAGGGGCAGGTTCGGGCTGGCTGAGAGTTTATAGGAACAAGAGATTTACAATCACAGGCGGAAGAAAAAAAAGGAAGGAGCATTCTCGTATATGAAGCAGCGGTTTTTCACGCTCTTTGCGCTGGTCATCTCATCGATGGCCATCGCCATCGCCGGGGAAATAGACCGGCAAGCACTGGTGGGGCGAAACAATCCACACGTACAGACGATGGATGCGCTGTCGTCGCTGTCGGTGGGCAACGGTGAATTTGCCTATACGGTCGATGCCACTGGGCTGCAGTCGTTCCCCGCCCACTATGCCAAGGGTGTGCCCTTGGGCACGCAGAGCCAGTGGGCATGGCACTGTTTCCCTAATCCCGACAACCTGCGACGGGAGGAAACGCTGGTGGATTTTGACTTCCATCACGGACATAAAGAGGTGTATGCCACGAAGGCGGGCAGCAGCCAGCGCTCACTGGCAGCCTACGACTGGTATCGCGAGAACCCCCACCGGCTCCATCTGGGCATCATCGGCTTTGATTTCGACAGTGGTGTGAGTCCCCAGTCTGTGGCGAACATCCACCAAACGCTCAATCTGTGGACGGGAACCATCAACAGCCATTTCTCTATCGGCAAAGATGCATACCACGTGGCTACCACATGTCATCCCCAACTCGACATGATTGCCGTGAAAACGCATACCAAGGCACGCACCCCTATTGCTTTCAGGTTTGCCTATCCCACGGGCGCGCACTCTGATGACGCCTGCGACTGGCAGAAAAGTAATCTGCACACAACAACCATCGTGGAAATCGACAGCCACCATGCCGTTTTGAAGCGTCAACTGGATGCCACCACGTATTACGTGACGGTGACATGGCAGGGCAAAGCGGCATTCAACACCAAGGGGAGCCACTATTTCTCGTTGACTCCCGCTGACGATGAGTTATGTTTCACCGCGCTCTTCACCCGTGAAAAGCCTCAACAGGGAAACATTCCCGACTTTCAGGCTACGTCCAGGCTATCGTCCGCGCATTGGAAACAGTTCTGGACGAGCGGCGCTGCCGTGGATTTCTCACACTGCTCTGACCCAAGGGCAAGCGAACTGGAGCGCCGCGTGGTGCTCAGCCAATACCTGCTGGCCATCCAGAGCGCAGGAAGCACTCCGCCGCAAGAAACGGGCCTCACATATAATTCATGGTTCGGCAAATTCCATCTGGAAATGATCTACTGGCATCAGGCATGGCTGCCACTGTGGAACCACGCCGACTTACTCAAAAGGACGCTCAAATGGTATCACCATGCGGAGCCTATCGCCAGGGAAATAGCGCAACGACAGGGCTTCAATGGGGTAAGATGGATGAAAATGACCGATCCTTCTGCCGTCGAGGCACCCTCCAACGTGGGCAGTTTCCTCATCTGGCAGCAACCCCATCTCATCCATCTGGCCGAACTGGTTTACCGCACCTCGCCGTCAAAGGAGTTCCTCGAAGAATACTATCCCATGGTGGAACAGACGGCAACGTTCATGGCCGATTTCGTCACCTATGACAAAAAGAACAAACGATACACCCTGCGTGGATTCATTCCTGCACAAGAAACGCTCAAGGCCGACGAGACCATCAACGCCCCCTTCGAACTCTCCTACTGGCATTTCGCCCTCAAACTGGCACAGAAATGGCGTGAACGCATGCAAAGGCCGCGCAACAGGCAATGGGATTTGATTATCAGCCGACTCTCACCACTGGCATATGACGAAGAAAAACGATATCTGGCTGCCGAAACGGCCATTGACACCTACCGCGACATCCGGTTTACCAGCGACCACATGGCTGTGCTCGGAGCACTCGGAATACTACCCATGAACCCTCTCGTCCGTCAGGAATACATGCAGAACACGCTCGACTGGGTGTGGAAAAACTGGAACTGGGATAAAACTTGGGGATGGGATTACCCGATGACTGCCATGTGTGCCGCACGCCTCGGCGACAGGGATAAGGCCGTGGGCGCCCTGCTGATGAACAACCGCACCAACACTTATCTGGTGAGCGGACATAATTACCAGGACGAGCGACTGCGACTTTACCTTCCCGGTAACGGCGGTCTGCTCACTGCCATCGCCCTGATGTGCGCTGGATGGGATGGATGCAGCGGCCGCAACCCCGGATTTCCCGACGACGGTACGTGGGATGTGAGATGGGAAGGGCTGCACCCTCTGCCGTGAGAACAATGATTATATAAAACAATAAATACATAGAAAACAATGAAAAAGACAATCTTTATGATGGCCATGGCTGCTATCGCGGGCTTTCTTCCCGCCAACGCATGGAAAGGGAATATTGTGGTGAACACACCCAACACATCGCTGGTGATGTATGCCGAAGACGGCGGAAGTCCTCGCTACGCGTATTTCGGAGAGAAACTCAACAGCACGGAAGTGGAACAGATCAAGGGGACCAGCATGGATCTGAGGCAAACGGTGTACCCCGCTTTCGGACAAAACGACATGATGGACCTGTCTGCCATCCAGGTGCTGCATGCCGACGGACAGTGGACGCTCTATCCCACTGTGGACAATGTGAGCACCTCTACCGAGGGAAATGCTACCGTCACCACCATCACCATGACCGACAAGAAATACCCCGTGACGCTGAAAATCTTCTACAAGGCATACTCCACGGTGGACATGATCGAGACATGGACAGAGATTACCCATCAAGAGAAGAAGGCAATCACACTGAAACGCTATGACTCGGGCCACCTGGCCATTCCGCAAGGCAACCTCTACATGGTGCACATGCACGGAAACTGGAGCGCAGAAACCTATCCCACCTGCGAGCCGATCAACCCGGGACTGAAAATTGTTCGCAATTCTGACGGCGTGCGCAATGCTCACAACGACGCCCCAGAGATGATGATCTCACTCGACGGCATACCTCGCGAAAACAGCGGACGCGTGATGGGAGCGGCTCTCTGCTGGAGCGGCAACTTCGAACTGCGCGTAAACAACTCTGGCGACAACCGCTACGCACACTTCTATGCAGGCATCGACCCGCAAACCACGGAGTATATCCTCGAACCCAAGGAAGTGTTCACCACGCCGAAACTCGCTTTCACACTCTCCAGTGAGGGCATGAGCGGCGTGTCGCGCAACTTCCACCGCTGGGCGCGCCATGAAGGTTGGCTCCACCAGGGCGACCAAACGCGCAAAATCCTGCTCAATTCATGGGAAGGTGTCTACTTCGACATTCAGGAAAACGGCATGTTCCAGATGATGGAAGACATCAAATCGATGGGCGGAGAACTGTTTGTGATGGACGACGGATGGTTTGGCGACAAGTATCAGCGCAACGACGACGTGACCACACTGGGCGACTGGATGGTTGACAAGAAGAAACTGCCCAACGGCATCGCCTCTTTAGTGAAGAAAGCCCAGAGCCTGGGCATTGAATTCGGCATCTGGATAGAGCCGGAAAGTTCGAACACCAAGAGCGAATTCTTTGAGAAACATCCCGACTGGGTGTTGCAAGAAAAGAACCGCGACTTGAAACTGGGACGAGGAGGCACACAAATGCTTCTCGACCTCTGCAATCCCAAGGTGCAAGATTTCGTTTTCAAAGTGGTAGACGACCTCATGACCGAGAATCCGGATATCTACTATATCAAGTGGGATGCCAACTGCGCCCTGCAGAACTTCGGCTCCACCTATCTGCCCGCCAACAAACAGAGCCACCTCTACATAGAATATCACCGCGGACTGATCAAGACATTGCAGCGCATACGTGCCAAATATCCCAAACTGGTGATACAAGACTGCTCCAGCGGCGGCGGTCGCGTGAACTACGGACTGCTTCCCTACTTCGAAGAATTCTGGACAAGCGACAACAACGACCCCTATCAGCGCGTCTTCATACAATGGGGAACCAGTTATTTCTTCCCGTCAAACGCAATGGCACAGCACATTGCCCACTCGCCATACTGGAACACCGGCCGCACCACACCTATCAAATTCCGCACTGATGTAGCCATGTCGGGACGACTCGGCATGGAACTGCAGCCGAGAAAGATGAGTGACGAGGAGCGCGAACAATGCCAACGTGCCATCAACGACTACAAGCCACTGCGCGAACTCATCCAACTGGGCAACCTGTACCGTCTGATTTCACCCTACGACAATCAGGGTATCGCCTCGCTGATGTACACCAACGACCAGAAAACCAAGGCTGTGCTCTTTGCCCACCGCATCCAGTTCCTCTACAACATCAAGACACCGCGCATCCATCTCGCCGGTCTCGATGCTTCAAAAAACTATCGACTGCGCGAACTCAACGTAAAAGTGGGCAGTGAACCTTCACCGCTCAACGGAAAAGTGTTCAGTGGAAAACTCCTCAAAGAGCAGGGATTGTATCTTCCCTTGGAGAAAGACTACAACAGTTGTGTATTTGAACTCACCGCAGAATAGGCCTGATAAACAGCGAGATATAAGAAACCGTTCTTTAGGAACTTAAACTAAAAATAAGAAGCAAACATATTGTTCCTCTTTTAAAGATCTGATCGATTACATTTCAGGACTTGTGCTTTTACATCGCAAAAAGCACGGGTCCTGAAATCTTTAATGCATTAGAACCGAACAAGCCATCACAAAATCTCACGTGCTATCCAGGCACACGCCTCAGCATCGGCAAGGGCATGATGATGATTTTCTAAATGAAAACCGCATAGTTCTGCGATGGTATGAAGGCGATGATTGGGAGCAAAAGGGAAAGCACGGCGCGATGCTACACACGTGCAATAGAAGGGATAGTCTGGATAATCCATCTGATAACAGCGAAAAACCGCTTTCAGGCAACTCTCATCAAAGGCCTTGTTGTGGGCCACCAGCGGCAAACCTTCTATAAGCGGTTCTATCTGAGCCCATACTTTGGGGAATACCGGAGCCTTGTCGGTGTCGGCTTGTGTTAGTCCGTGTACCCTTGTATTCCAATAAAGATAATAATCAGGTTCTGGATGGATGAGCGAATAGTAAGAATCCACCATCTCACCACCACGTACCACTACAACTCCTACGCTGCACACGCTGGTTTGCTCATTGTTTGCGGTCTCGAAATCTATCGCTGCAAAATCATTCATGCAGCAAAGATAATGATTTTTCAGGATTACGAAACAAAAAGAGACGATTATTTTTGTCATTCATCCGCTTCTTTGTATCTTTGCAGATAATAAACAAAAAGAACGATGAAAAGGAAATTGCTTTTACTTTTCTGCCTGATGGGATTATGCATGTCACTGCCGGCACAGTATATTCCGTCAGAAGAGAATCTCATAGCACGCCAGGAATTTGAAGGATTCCGCTTCGGCATCTTCATTCACTGGGGCATTTACAGCGAGTTTGCACAAGGCGAATGGTATCTGAACTCAGGAAAACTGCAGCAGGAGGAGTATGCAAAATCTGCCAGTTGCTTCTACCCCATCCGCTTCGATGCGCAGCAATGGGTGCGTGCCATCAAGGAATCAGGTGCCAAATACATCACTTTTACCAGCCGCCATCACGATGGATTCTCCATGTTCCATACGGCAGAGAACAAATATAATATTGTGGATGCGACGCCCTTCAAGCGCGACGTACTGAAAGAACTGGCCGATGCCTGCCACGAACAGGGCGTGAAACTGCACCTGTATTACTCCATTCTCGACTGGATGAGAGAAGACTATCCCTTAGGAAGAACGGGATTGTTCACAGGAAGGAAGTCTGCAGAAAACTGGAACAGCCTTTCACCAGAGGCCAAAGCGGATGTGAACAAGGAGAAATATCCTTCTTATTTTCAGTTTATGAAGAACCAAGTAAAGGAACTGCTGCTGAATTACAAAAACATTGGTGCACTCTGGTTTGACGGATATTGGGACCACGACAGCGACTCCATTGCCTTTGACTGGAGGATGCCCGAGTTCTACAACTATATCCACTCACTGAAACCAGAGTGCCTCATCGGGAACAACCATCATATCACACCTATTGAGGGTGAGGATTTCCAAATGTTTGAGAGAGACCTGCCTGGCGAGAACAAGGCTGGCTACTCCGGGCAAGATATCAGTAAACTTCCGTTGGAGATGTGCCAGACTATGAACGGCATGTGGGGCTATAAAGTGGCCGACCAGGACTATAAGACCACAGAAGAACTCATCGAACTGCTGGTAAGAGCAGCCTCAAAAGGAAGCAATCTGCTAATGAACATTGGTCCACAACCCAATGGCGAACTGCCGGCAACGGCGCTTGACCGGCTGAAAGGCATGGGAGAATGGATGAAAGTATATGGTGAGACCATCTATGGAACAAGCAAATATGATGCTGAGGAGCCTTCATGGGGTGTCATCACACAGAAAGCCAACCGCGTGTTCCTGCATGTGCTCCATGAAAACACAGGAAACATCACCCTGACAATTGGCAAAAAGCCCAAGAGTGTCGTTGTTTTTGAAAACGGACAGGCATTGGGATGGTCTTTCAACAAGAAGAAAAAGGAACTTACGGTGCAGTTGCCACCCTCATATACGGCAAAACCCGACTTTATTATCCAAATCATCCGGCAGCAATGAGTGAGAACAAGAGAATACTGGAGGTATGCACAGGGTCGCTGCAAAGCGTTATCAACGCCGTGGAAGGCGGTGCTGAGCGGATAGAACTATGCTCAGCCCTGCCGCTCGATGGGCTGACACCCTCAATCGGCTTGCTGAAAGAGGTTCGCGAGATGTTCCCCCAACTGAAAGTGCATGTCTTAATCCGCCCCCGCGAAGGCGACTTTGTCTATTCTGAAGAAGAACTTTCGGTGATGGTTCGCGATATTGAGGCAGCCCTCCCCTATGCCGATGGCATTGTGAGCGGTGCTTTGACACGCGAAAACCTCATTGATGTAGAGGCGACACAGCGATTAGTAAAGGCATCCTGCGGAAAGCCATTCACTTTCCATCGTGCTTTTGACGACTGCCAAGAACCTCATCACGCGTTGAAACAACTGGCGGCAATGGGTGTCAGACGTATTCTCACCTCCGGGCAGCAGGTTACTGCCGAGCAAGGCATTCCCCTATTACGTGAACTGGTAGACATGGGACGCACAGAAACCTCACATCCCATCATCGTGATGCCAGGAGGCGGTGTGACAACAGCGAATGCCCACCATATAATAGAGGCGACAGGAGCCCTGGAGATTCACGGTTCGTGCTCCACGATGCAAGAAAACGGAAGAAAGGAAACAAATGCTGAGACCGTGAAAGCAGTGCTGAACAACATAAGTGGGCTGGTTTGACACCTGCCCACTTGTTTTTTCCGCATACCGTTTGCTTAGAGTTTCCTGATTATTTTCAGCAGTTGCTCCCCGATGCCGATTGTATATCCCTGCTGGATATAGACCACCCGGTTGAAAGAATCACATACCAAGAACACCGGCAACGAGGATGACGAGAGTTTCATCTGCTCTTTAATCTCCCTCATTACACTTCCATTGATATCCGTTCCCCATACAACGGTGGACGGGAGTTGGCTAAACTCTTTGTAATTAAAGCGATTGTTGTCGTCGTTGCTGTTCAGCAGAAGCACAATCTTGCGTCCCCATTTCTCGAAATCCTGCTTATAAAGACTGATGTCACGCAGGGTGTGGTTGGTGGGTTCATGGTTTGGTGCCACTACACCTATTATATAATAGCCACGCCCGGTGGTGGAAAGAAGGCTCTTGTCGGTATTCATAGCCATGTCATGATAGAGATTCTCGGCATTGAGAGAACCTATCACCTGCACGTTTTCCTTGTCTTCACGCATGGTGAACGGCAAAGAAAGAGTCTCGCCAGCCTTTATCTCAAATATTTGCGTATGTGCCAGCACATTACCGCTTGCCATTCGCGTACCAACGGTGAGCATATAAGTACCGGCATCCAGTTCAACGCCACGCTCAAAATCGGATTTCCAAGTGGCCTCTTCCGGATAAGTGAGCAACTGAAGCCTGCCGTTTTCTATCCGGCTCAGCGTGAAATGAATGTAATACTTGGGATTGTCGTAGTATTCAACAGGCTTGTAGTCGAGTTTCAACACCCCATGCGGCGAGGCGGCAGATGCCTCCCGGCCTTCTGTCTCTATATTTACATCCACCCATTTGTCATGTTCGTAATACTGAAGTTTGCCGTTCACCTCGTTGATACGCGACGGCATGCCGAGGCTGCGAGCCACTGAGACAAAGAAAATCTTGAGCCCTAATTCGTCGGTGAAACGGTTTTCATAGACACTCATGGGCTGCATGCGCAACTGTTGAGGATTGCACCCCTCCACCAAACGTATATTACCGCGGCACCATTCCACTAACTCTGCGGGCGAATGAACGCCACCCATACGCTCGCGGAAGAAATGCTTATAAGGCGTGAGCCACTCATTCTCCACACGCGGATTCAGCACATAGCGACAGTATATATCGGAGGTATTCACCTCTTCCACCTCGTTGTCGCGCAACACATCCAAGGAAACATCGCGCAAATCCTTCTTTGAAATCACAGAGAGCAGGCGCTTGGCCATCTCTTGGTTGCGCGCTTCGTCAAGGAACTGGCGTATAACGACATGATTGCCACGCCACTCTTCAACGGGCATCGTGGTCTCATAAGCCTGGCGAATGGCATCTTCTTCTGCCAGCCTCCTGTTGTTTTCGGCCCGCTTTTCATCGGTCACCTTTGGCAACGACGCACTGACAGGTGGCGGAACCATGTCCCAATCCATCGATTTCTCCATCGTCTTACCACCCGATGTCACCACCACCTGAGCAGTCTTTCCAAAAGAAACCTTCTTCCAGGCCCATCTGCCGTCCTTGGAAATCCAAAGCATCATATCTCCGCGACCTGCTGTAAGAGATGCCATTCCTCGGTTGTCAGTAAGTTTTGTTGCCACTGTGTAGAACTCGGCATAGTTGTAAACCTTGAATTCCACGGTGGCACCGCTCAGCGGAAGCCCCTTTTCGTCAACCACTTTCACCTGCATCTTCGATGTGGGCGCATAGTGATCAATCACGTTTATCTCTGTAAAATAAGGAGTTCTGCTCATCACTTCCTCTGGTCCCTGATAGTCACCAAACACTTTGGTATGCATCAACATTCCGCGGGAAGCACTCTCATTGAACCAGCCCAGGTTCAAGACAGGTTCTGGTTCGCAGGCTCCAAGGAAATACCAACTGCCGTCAGCCCATGCCTCTACCCAAGCATGGTTGTCGTCGGTATGCGCCCAGCGTGGGGTATACACCTGACGGGCAGGAATACTAACCGAGCGAAGAGCAGCCACCAGAAATGTGCTCTCCTCGCCACATCTGCCATACGCCGTCTTCACAGATGCCAAAGGACTGCTCGTGCGGGCATCAGAAGGGCGATAAGTAACCTTTTCATGACACCAATGATTCACTTCGAGAACGGCCTCTTTCATGGAAAGGCCTTTCACTCTTTCCTTCAATTCGCCGTAAAACACTTCGCGCGAATTGTCAAGATTCTCATTGTTCACCCTGACGGGCAATACAAAATGGCGGAACTCGCGCTCAGGAACTCGATGCCCCCATGGCATTTCGTCTCTTGCCTTCAGCGACAATTCAATGTTTTTCTGATAGAAATCGCGTGAATAGTCGGTCTTGTCAGGCATCGGCATATACTGATAAAGGAAATCAAGATAGCGATCCCCGTCGTTTACGGCCCATGCTTCGGCCGCTCCAAACATCAAGAGCGCCAGCAGTAATCCGAGTGGCGTACTCACGTAGTATGTTCTGTTTCTCATAAATACGAATTATGTGCAACGTGCATTTCATGACCGCAAGGCAAATGCGGTATTTCCTGTTGCAAAGGTAATCATATTATTTAAGAAAACAGAACAAATACTTCTTTATTTAACGTGAGTTCGACGTAACAGCACGCTGATGACTTGAAAAAAGGCAACAAAATCATGTTGAAGTTTTCCTTTGAAATAGAAATCGGTTATTGAAGAATTGGACGTCGGAAACGTAGAAATGTAAGGATTCATTACCACTGGGCACATTCCGATGCGCAAAACCTATGGTTTCATGCTTCAAAAACATAGGTTTCACTGTCCAAGAACTATGGTTTTGCACCTCAAAACCTATGCTTTTGTCAGCAAACATCTGATTTCTGTGTATAAGGAAAAACAACTTTTGTTTTAATTGTTTGATAATCAATAAATTATAGGAAATGCACCAAAACTCGCGTATTTCGCGCCCGATTGATTGTCGGTGAATAATATCGCCCGCATTTGAGCCCAAAAATCGGATTTTCCATGACAATTTCATACACAAGCATCGCTCGGTTCCGCAGGCCTGATCGTGTCAGACCTGCTGCCCGAAAGGTCCTCAATGAAAACATTGACAAAAGTAGATTCATTGCATATTTCTTATATCGAACTCACGTTTATTTAACATCACCTTGCAGTAATGTTCTTTGTGTTTGACACCTGCGAGGCAGTCGGTGAGGCAATGAATCCGTTTTCCTCCGTGCCGCTTACTGAGGTGGACGACCCGATGGAATAACTGCTGCCCTTGCTCATTGACGGCGAACTCACCAGCACCACACCACTATACGAGGCTGGCACCTTCACCGCAAAGAGGCGCTTGGAACTGCTGTCGGAGAGCACGAAATAGCCACCCGAAGAGCAGGAAACGCTCTGACTTGTATAGCCATACGACTGGGTGCACCCGCTGAAACTGCCGTCTATTCGTCCGCCGATGCCGAAAACACTGCCGCCGGTGATGCTCATCGAATGCTTTTCATCTATATCAATACCTGTTTCAGCACCTCCAGCACCGAAGGCCATGACCACACCGCCTTGTATATTCATATTTCCGTTGGAATCGAGACCGTCATTGCTTGTGGAATAGGCATAAACACTTCCGCCAGAAATGGTCATGTCGCCAGCAGAGTTAATGGCATCATCAGAAGCCTTCACGTAAACAGTTCCGCCAGAAATGGTCAGCGTTCCCTTTGATTCTATACCCTCATGGCTGGCAGAATAGGCATCTATGTAGCCTCCGGATATAACCATGTTGCCGTCGCTCTTGATACATTTGGCATATTTATGGTTGCTGCTGCTCGAACTGCCACCACTTCCCCATCTGCCGGAGCCACCACCGCCAGGACCGAAACCGCCACCAGAAGATGAAGAACCATAGTTGCTGCCCGATGCCTTGGCCGTAATGTTGCCGCCATTCACAACGAGCGTGCCGTCGCTGCTGATGGCCTTGCCGCCTTGGCCAGTACTGGTCAGCGTCAGTGTTCCGCCATTGATAACAATGGAATAGTCGCTTTTTAAGCACGAACTGCCTTTATAGTCCTTGTCATCACTGTCATACATCACCCCACCGCTGGTGGTAATCTTATATGTACCGTCGGTAATCGTCATAAGCGAGTCACATTTCAGCCCCTTTGCAGCGGCTGCCGTCACGGTAATATCCAGCGTTCCGTTGGTGAGGATGACATGTCCGTTGCGCTCATCGGTATCATCGTCGGTCTTCGACACCTGTATGCCGTCGTCGCCCACATTGCTCACAACGATACTTCCGCCCTTCATTTCCAAGTATTGGTTGATATTCATGCCATCGCCAACGGCCTTGTCGATGGTAATAGTGCCCACCGTCTTTTTCAGTTCCACATATTCCTTTCCCCAGAAACCATGTTTGGTGTTGCCAGAGATTCTAAGTGAGCCGCCGCCTTTAAACTCCGTATGCCCTTTTACCATAAAGCATGCCTTCTGAGAGCCGTTGCTTCCGTCGACAAGCGTATTGACAGTGCCATCTGAAAGTTGCACACTGATGCGTTTTCCGTCACGAATATTGATGGCTGCACTGTCTGGATTTGTTAAGGAAAGGCCATTCAGCACGAAGGAAGCCTTCAGGGAACCGTCCATATACAACGATCCATTGTCGGAAGAACCACTCAACGTATACGTTATTTCGTCTGAAACATCGGCCGCTTGCAGCAAAGCCACGTGCGCCCCGCTTACTTTAGCCTCGATCTGATGGGCTATATTGCCGGCAATCATCACATGCGCCGAGGCTCCTTCATAATTCACCGTCACCGTATTATCGTCTATAGCGGAGTCATCAACACAGATGCTCGTGACTTCCGACAGCGAATAAGTCTTGTTTCCTATCGTTAAACCAGTGCTCCCTTCAAAGAACATGTCGCCAGCCTGGCTTGCCGGAATGGCATAAGTGACGTTTCCTACGTTCACTTTCATTGTCTGTGCTGTGGCAGCAAACGCTGACAGCATCATGAATGCTAATAACGTTTTTCTCATTGTATTGTTATTTTAAGGGTTTTACTCTTGCTCTTTACAATATAAACACCTTTCTGCAACTTGCTTTTCGCAGCAAAGAAGTTTTCGTATCTCCCATAAAGCACCCCGGAAAGCAGATATACACTGACTTCACCAGTCCCTATTTCGTCGGATATCGCCTGAATACCCGTACTCCCGTTGCTTCCGAAGACCATCTTCGACAGGTTTGCCACAGCGAAAGACTGTGTTTCTCCATTTGACGACACGGTGAGAGTCCCTTCGGAAAACGTTATGGTAAGCCCACTGCTCAAAAATGCCGTGCTTGTATTATCCTTTGAGACAAGCAGCAAATAGTCATAATCGCCGGCATGAGCCACCGCTACGCTCGCCAGCATCATCATTAATAACAAAAATTTTCTCATAATCATCTGCTTTTATCAGTTCTTACCCAAGATTATCAATGCAAAAATAGAGAAACAACACATCTTGGCAAATATTATCAACCAACGGGTTGAATATTTCAGTAAAGAAGCACACGCACCATGACGGACGAATGGCTCACATTCCATAAGAGGCGAAGAGCAGACAAAGAAGGAGCCTCCTGAATGGTTGTCTACAACAATGAAACAAGTCACACCTTCTCGGAAGTGAAAAAATACAAGTATCTTTTTGCACTTCACACGTTTTTTCGTAACTTTGCCGCCTATAAAACGAAACATTAAAGCATGAAATCATTAAAAGAGATATTTAAAATCGGCAAAGGGCCATCGAGCAGCCATACCATGGGACCGCAGCGGGCAGCGCGAATGTTTGCTGAAAAGCATCAGGAAGCCAAAAGATTTGAAGTGACACTCTATGGAAGTCTGGCCGCAACAGGCAAAGGACACATGACGGATGTGGCCATCATCGAAGCCCTAAGCCCTACTGCCACCGTGGATATTATCTGGCAACCACAGGTATTCCTTCCCTTCCATCCCAACGGAATGATGTTCAGGTCGTATGACAAAAACGGCCAACAAACCGGCGAATGGATTGTCTATAGCGTGGGCGGAGGTGCTCTCTCGGAGGGAAAAGAGAACGATATGTTCAACACCAAGGACATTTACGATATGACAACCCTGGCAGAAATACAGAAATGGTGTGAGAAACAGGGATGCAACTACTGGGAATACGTGAACAAATGCGAAGATCCAGACATCTGGGATTACCTAAGCAAGGTATGGAAAGTGATGAAAGCGTCTGTAGAGAACGGACTTGAGCACGAAGGTGTGCTGCCCGGACCGCTCAATCTGGCACGAAAAGCAACCACCTATTATGTAAAAGCGAAAGGCTATCGGGCTGCATTGCAGTCGAGAGGACTGGTATATGCCTATGCCTTGGCTGTGAGCGAAGAGAACGCATCTGGCGGTACCATTGTCACGGCTCCTACATGCGGGTCATGCGGAGTGCTGCCCGGAGTTTTATATCATCTCGCAACAGCCCACGATTTCAGTGAAACGCGCATTCTGCATGCCATTGCCACCGCCGGACTTTTTGGGAATGTGGTGAAGCAAAATGCATCGATTGCAGGAGCAGATGTGGGGTGCCAGGGAGAGGTAGGAGTGGCATGTGCCATGGCTTCGGCTGCTGCCTGCCAATTGTTTGGAGGCAGTCCGGCACAAATAGAATACGCTGCTGAGATGGGATTGGAGCACCATTTGGGCATGACATGCGACCCTGTATGCGGCATGGTACAGATACCCTGCATCGAGCGCAATGCCTTTGCAGCAGCGCGCGCATTGGATTCCAACCTCTACGCATCATTCTCTGACGGCAAGCACCGTGTGTCTTTCGACCGTGTTGTCAATGTAATGCGACAGACTGGTCATGACCTCCCGTCCCTATACAAAGAGACCAGCGCCGGAGGACTCGCAACAATAACAGAATAAAAAATATTCAAAAAAATTTGGCGGTTTGCAAAAAACACATTACCTTTGCACCGCTTTTACGACCAAAGCCAGTCTTACAGGCTGAAGGAGAGATGGTAGAGTGGTCGATTACA
>DGWC01000043.1 GCA_002395135.1 Prevotella sp. UBA4268
TAGTTCAGTTGGTTAGAGCGTCAGATTGTGGTTCTGAATGTCGTGGGTTCGAGTCCCACCGGGCACCCAACAAGTAAAACCCTTGTAAGTCAAAAACTTGCAAGGGTTTGTTATTCTCAGTTTGTTCAAACTTGTGTCACGCTATCCATCCATGGAGCATATCAAAATAAGGATTGAAAGACTCTACGTTATTGATTAATAAGCCTGCTGGTGTACACCTTTGACAGCACGACCACTGGGGTCGTTCATGTTGCGAAAGGCAGCATCCCATTCAAGGGCTGTAGCGGTGGAGCAAGCCACACTGGCCTCTGAAGGCACGCTGCGAGCAGCAGAGTCAGAAGGGAAGTGCTCGGCGAAGATACTACGATAGCAGTACTCCTCTTTGTTTTTAGGTGGATTTATGGGGAAGCGTTCTGCAGCATGAGCCATCTGCTCGTCGGTGACGGCCTTGGCAGTAATCTCCTTCAAGGTGTCAATCCACGAGTATCCAACACCATCAGAGAACTGCTCCTTCTGTCGCCAGGCCACTTCATCGGGCAGCAGATGGGCGAAGGCTTCGCGCACAATTTTCTTCTCAATGGTTGTTCCTGGGCACATCTTTGCCTCAGGATTGGTTCGCATGGCGACATCGAGGAACTCTTTGTCGAGGAAGGGCACACGCCCTTCTACGCCCCAAGCACTCAGGCTCTTGTTGGCTCGCAGGCAGTCGTAGAGATGGAGTTTTCCTAATTTGCGCACCGTTTCCTCGTGGAAGTCTTTGGCCGTCGGTGCTTTATGAAAGTAGAGATAGCCACCGAAAACCTCATCCGCCCCTTCGCCGCTGAGCACCATCTTGATGCCCATCGACTTGATGACTCGCGCCAGCAGATACATCGGTGTTGAGGCACGGACCGTGGTGACATCGTAAGTCTCTATGTAGTAGATTACATCACGGATGGCATCGAGTCCTTCCTGCACCGTATAATTGATTTCATGATGAACAGTGCCTATGTGGTCGGCTACGAGACGGGCTTTTGCCAAATCGGGAGCCCCTTTCAGACCAACGGCAAAACTGTGCAGGCGTGGCCAGTAGGCACGTGTCTTCAAGTCATCCTCAATGCGGTGCTCACTGAACTTTTCGGCAAGGGCAGAGATGACACTGCTGTCGAGACCCCCAGAGAGAAGCACCCCATAGGGGACATCAGACATCAATTGCCTCTTAACGGCAGCGGTGAGTGCGTCGCGAATAGATTCTACTGAAGCGGGATTGTCCTTCACCGCATCATATTGCATCCAGTCACGATGGTAATACCTCTTCTGCCCTGTTGAGGCGCTCCAGTAATAATGCCCAGGCAGAAACGGCTCGTAATGCTCACACTGGCCTTCGAGGGCTTTCAACTCACTGGCCACATAAACGATTCCGTCATTGTCGTAACCCATATACAAAGGTATTACACCAATGGGGTCACGGGCTATTAAGTATTCATCGAGCTCTTCGTCGTAGAGCACAAAGGCGAAAATACCACTAAGATCTTCCAGAAAGTCAATGCCTTTTTCGCGATAAAGTGCCAAGATGACCTCGCAGTCGCTACCAGTCTGAAATTCAAACTTACCGGCATAACGACGACGTATCTCCTGATGGTTATAGATTTCGCCATTCACGGCCAACACTTGTTTCCCGTCAGGAGAACGAAGTGGCTGTCCCCCCGACTCCGGGTCAACAATGCTCAGTCGTTCATGAGCAAGGATGGCAGAGCCTCCACAATAGATGCCACTCCAATCAGGACCGCGATGGCGGATTTTCCGACTCATTCTTAGTGCTTTATCACGAAGAGCCTGCGACTGCTCTTTCACATTCAATATTGCTACTATTCCACACATATTATTCTATTTTTTAAAAGTTTCACTCCTCGGCCCAAAGCCTTCTGTCCACCTGAAGAGCACAAAGCCTTCCCCCCCTTTCAATCACACGTTCCTCAAACCAGGAAGTAACAGGTTAAAAAAAACTGACAGCATGGCTACATCTTTACCGGATTACATAATATCTACTTGTTTTCTTTTTCCCTGATGTGCTCCTCGTATTCTGCCAACTCGCGCTCACCAATATGTGCAAGACCATAATGCTCGTCATGCTGTGAGAAATCGAGCCCTACCTTTTCACTATAAGGAGAGACGCGCATGGGGATGAGACTGTCAATAAGTTTGTAGCCCAACCAACTCATCAAAAACGTATACACAAAGACGATGACGATGGCCAGCAGATGGTAGAGAAAGACAACAAAGCCGTCCCATGTTCCGGCAACAAGGCCCTCCTGAATGAAAATTCCTGTCAGAATGGTGCCAAAGATACCACCTGTACCGTGAGTAGGAAACACGTCAAGAGCATCGTCAATACTAGTATGGGAACGCCAATAGACAGCCACGTTACATATGAGCGTGATGACAAAGGCAATGAAGATACTCTGTCCGACGGTCACATAGCCTGCCGACGGCGTTATGGCCACTAAACCTACCACACAGCCTACGGCAGCACCCATTGCCGACGGTTTACGCCCACGTAGGCAGTCGAAGAATATCCATGTCATCATGGCTGTAGCAGAGGCCGTATTGGTGTTCAAAAATGCTTTGACGGCCTGTCCGTCTGCATGAAGTGATGATCCTGCATTGAAACCGAACCAGCCCAGCCAGAGGAGTGCTGCGCCCAATAATACAAACGGAATGTTTGCGGGATCGCTCTTCTCTGCACTGCGACGTCCTAAATAGATGGCTCCTGCAAGTGCAGCGATACCCGATGAGGCATGCACAACAATGCCTCCAGCAAAATCAACAACACCCCAGCGAAGGAACAGACCTTCTGGATGCCATGTCATGTGAGCCAGTGGACAATAGATAACAAAAAAGAAGAACATCATAAAGAACAGGTAGGCCGAAAAGCGTACCCTTTCGGCAAACGATCCCGTGATAAGAGAGGGCGTAATAATGGCAAACTTCATCTGGAACAGGGCGAATAAAGCCAATGGAATGGTTGCTCCTCCCAGTACGTTACCAGCAGGAGTCGTATAGACTTCTGCCCCAACGTTTTGAAACATCAAGAACGTCAGCGGATTGCCAATTACGCCGCCGATGTCATTGCCAAAGCATAATGAGAACCCGACCACAACCCAAAGCACCGAAATCAAGCCCATGGCAATGAATGACTGCAACATGGTAGAAATCACATTCTTCGCACCCACCATACCTCCATAGAAGAATGAAAGGCCCGGTGTCATCATCAATACAAAAATCGTGGCAGTTATCAGCCACGCCACGTCAGCAGATGAGACTGCCGACCAGTCACACTCGAAAGAAGGTTCTCTCGAGAACAAACCTGCAGCAGCAATCACTGTCATTGCTGCCATAAGAATTATCCAACGTCTTTTTACCTTCATGCTTTTACCTTATTTATAATATATTCAAGTATCGCATTCGCTCAACTTCTTTTGTAGTTTAGAAGTTAAGTAGTGATCGCTTCGCTCGTCCTTCGGTCAGTAGTGAAGCCATTACTTGGTTTGCTGATATTTTGTCTCCAGACATTTGGCTTTAACTACTTAACTACTGACTACTTAACTACTTCTGAAACTTGAATAATATATATCCCAAATTTCTGCAGCAAATTTACGCTGATTTCAAGAAACAAACCACAAGAATCTTAAACTTTAAGCCAAAAAAGTTATAAAATATAATGAATTAAAACGAAATTACGCTATAATCTTTTAATTTATTATTAATTATAGTACTTTTGTTTAAAATTGACTACACTAACAAGTCCTTGCACAATTATTGTCACAAAAGAATCCCACTTTAATCATATTGTATTACTTTTGCACCAGATAACAAACATAAAGTAAGAGACAAACGACAACAACATGATAAAAAGTAAGCAAATAGGACTATACCATAACCAATATGAACACGACGCATGCGGTGTAGGAATGGTGGTTAACATACATGGTGGTAAAAGCCATGAACTGGTGGACCAGTCACTTCGAATACTGGAGAACATGGAGCACCGAGGGGCAGAGACCCGAGACAAGACGGGCGACGGTGCTGGCATCATGTTGCAGATTCCGCATGAGTTCGTCCTTCTGCAAGGTATTCCTGTGCCAGAAAAAGGAAAGTATGGGACAGGACTGGTGTTCCTGCCAAAAGACGAAGAGCAACAGCAGGATATTCTGTCGGTAATGATAGAAGAGATTGAACGCGAGGGGTTACAGTTGATGCACCTGCGCACGGTGCCTACTTGTCCTGAGGTATTGGGCGAGGCAGCCTGTCAGGTGGAGCCAGCCATCAAGCAGATATTTGTGACGGGCATTAGCGAAGATAAGGTGGAAGCCTTTCCTCGCATATTATACATCATCAGGAAGAAGATAGAGCAGCGCATCAACCATCCTGACTTCTATATCTGTTCGCTGTCAAGCACAAACATTATATATAAAGGAATGCTGACCAGCCGTCAACTGCGCCGCTATTTCCCAGATTTATCCAGTCCCTACTTGACTAGTGGGCTGGCGCTGGTACACTCACGTTTCAGCACAAACACATTTCCCACATGGTCGCTGGCTCAGCCATTCCGCCTGTTGGCCCACAATGGAGAAATCAATACCATTCGCGGCAACCGCGGATGGATGAAAGCACGCGAAAGTGTGCTCAGCAGCGAGGCATTGGGTGACATCAGGAAAATCTCACCCATTGTGCAGGAAGGCATGAGTGATTCAGCAAGTCTCGACAACGTGTTCGAGTTCCTGGTGATGAGCGGACTGTCGTTGCCGCAGGCAATGGCCATCCTTGTGCCAGAGAGTTTTAACAGCAAGAACCCTATTTCGGAAGAACTGAAGGCTTTCTACGAGTACCACTCTATATTGATGGAGCCCTGGGACGGCCCCGCAGCACTGCTTTTTTCTGACGGACGCTATGCCGGCGGCATGCTCGACAGAAACGGACTGCGTCCCTCGCGATATACCATTACGAAACAAGGCCTGATTGTCGTAGCCTCAGAGGTGGGAGTGATGGATTTTGAACCGGGTGACGTGATTAGTAAAGGACGTTTACAACCAGGCAAGATTCTACTCATCGACACACAAGAAGGCAAGATATATTATGACGGAGAGATCAAAAAACAAATGGCAAATGCGCATCCCTACCGTGAGTGGCTTAGCGAAAACCGCGTGCAGTTGGAAAAACTGAAGAGCGGCCGCCATGTAGACAATGCGGTGAGCGATTTTGAACGGAAACTGGTCGCCTTCGGTTTCGGCCAGGAAGACATCGACAAAACCATTGTGCCTATGGCAACCACCGGACAAGAACCTGTTGCAGCCATGGGAAACGACACTCCGCTGGCTGTGGTGAGCGACCGTCCGCAATTGCTGTTCAACTATTTCCGCCAACAGTTTGCACAGGTAACAAACCCCGCCATCGACCCCATCCGCGAGGAACTGGTGATGAGCCTGACGGAATATATCGGCGCTGTTGGCACCAATATATTGACACCAGATGAATCAAACTGCAAGATGGTACGACTGCCACAGCCCGTACTCACCAACACCCAACTTGATTTGTTGTGTAACATTCGCTATAAAGGATTCAAAACCCAGAAACTGGCAATGCTCTTTGATATAGAACAGCAGGAGAACGGTCTGCGTCAAGCACTTGACGACCTCTGCCACAAGGCCGAAGCCAGCGTTGACAACGGCGTGAACTATATCATCCTCACCGACCGCGACATTGACGAGCGCCATGCAGCGATTCCGTCATTGCTGGCTGTGAGTGCCGTTCATCATTATCTCATTGGTGTAGGCAAGCGTGTTCAGACGGCTCTTATCATAGAGAGCGGTGAAATACGTGAGACCATGCATGCAGCCCTGCTGCTTGGCTATGGAGCCAGCGCCCTGTGTCCCTATATGACCTTTGCCATTCTCGACGACCTTGTGAAACGGGGAAAGATTCAGGCAGACTATGCCACTGCTGAAAGCCGCTACATCAAAGCCGTTGACAAGGGATTAAAGAAGATTATGTCAAAGATGGGCATCTCGACCATCAGAAGTTATCGGGGAGCGAAGATTTTTGAGAGCATCGGACTCAATGAGGACCTGCTGCGCACGTATTTCGGCACAGCAGTGAGCACCCTTGGCGGCATCGGACTGAAAGAGATTGCCCGCGATGCCATTCGGCTGCACCAAGCGGCAAGCGAACAAACACCCATACAAAACCAAGGGCAGTTCTCCTGGCGTAAAGACGGCATCCGGCATGCATGGACACCAGAGACGATAGCCCGTTTGCAGTTGGCAACTCGTCAGGGCAGTTACAAAAAGTTCAAAGAGTGGGCTGCGCTCGTTGACAAGAAGGATTGCCCCATTTTCATTCGCGATTTCTTAGGATGGAAAAAGGCTGCAACACCAACGCCCATCGACGAAGTAGAACCTGCCGAATCAATCGTCAGGCATTTCGTGACGGGAGCCATGAGTTTCGGAGCCCTCAGCAAAGAGGCCCACGAGACATTGGCTCTGGCCATGAACAAACTCGGCACACGCAGCAATACGGGAGAGGGCGGCGAGGACAAGGCCCGCTACCACATGGAGGTGGATGGAGTATCGCTGTCGAGCAAAACCAAACAGATTGCCTCGGGACGTTTCGGCGTGACTGCAGAATACCTGGTGAATGCCGAGGAGATACAGATCAAGGTGGCACAAGGAGCCAAGCCTGGCGAGGGCGGCCAGTTGCCAGGTTTCAAGGTAAACGATATCATTGCCAAGACGCGCAATGCCATCCCAGGCATCTCGCTCATCTCTCCTCCACCCCATCATGACATCTATTCCATTGAAGATTTGGCGCAACTCATTTTCGACCTGAAGAATATCAATCCCACCGCTGCCGTCAGTGTTAAACTTGTCGCAGAGAGCGGTGTGGGAACGATAGCCGCAGGTGTGGTCAAAGCGAAGGCCGACCTCGTTGTCATCAGTGGATCTGAAGGAGGCACGGGTGCCAGTCCTGCCAGTTCGATGCGATTCGCAGGCATCTCGCCAGAGATAGGACTCGCAGAGACACAACAGACGCTCGTGATGAATGGTCTGCGCAATCAGGTACGCCTGCAGACGGATGGCCAACTGAAGACAGCCAAGGATGTCATCATCATGGCGATGCTGGGAGCCGACGAGTTCTCGTTTGGCACACTGCCGCTCATCGTTCTTGGCTGTGTCATGATGCGCAAGTGCAACACAAACACCTGTCCGATGGGGGTGGCCACGCAAAACCCGGAGTTGCGCAAACATTTCGAGGGGCGTGCCGAGTATGTTGTCAACTTCTTTACGTTCTTGGCCGAACAGGTTCGCGAATACCTTAGTGAAATCGGCGTGCACAGTCTGAAAGAGATCATCGGCCACACAGAACTGATAGAGGTTCATACCGAGAATGCCACAGAAAAACAGAAGACGATAGACTTCAGCCGCCTGCTGCATAAGCCAGCAACAGAAAAGGCGCTCTACTGGGACCGTGGGGCCTTTACAAAGGTCAGCGGCGTGAAAGACGAGGAAATTATCAAGGCTGCAGGGAAGGCAATAGACAACCAAGAGGAAATCACCCTCGACTACGCCATCAAGAATACCGACCGTGCCGTGACGACAATGCTCAGCGGGGTCATCGCAAAAAAATATGGAGATGCAGGCCTGCCCGAAGCAACCATTCATATCAAGTTCAAGGGCTCGGCAGGACAGTCGTTTGGCGCATTTGCCGTTCAAGGACTGAACATCCGTCTCGAAGGCGAATGCAATGACTACTTTGGCAAGGGACTTTGTGGCGGGTGCATCTCCATCCTGCCACCTGCCCGCTCCGGAGAAGATTTCCATGCCGAAGAAAATATTATTGCAGGCAACACCGGCTTATATGGAGCCACCTCTGGCCAGTTGTATGTCAACGGCAAAGTGGGTGAGCGCTTCGGCGTTCGCAACTCAGGAGCCATTGCCGTCATCGAGGGGGCTGGCGACCACTGTTGCGAATACATGACTGGAGGTCGCGTGGTGGTCCTTGGCGATACTGGCCGCAACTTCGCCGCAGGCATGAGCGGCGGCGTGGCCTACGTCTATAACCCCAGGCACACATTCGACTACTTCTGCAATATGGACATGGTTGAAATCAACCTCATCGAAGACTCCGTCTCACGCAAGGAACTGCTGGAACTGATTCGTCAGCACTATCTCCACACAGGTTCCGAACTGGCCAGTCGCATGCTGGACGATTGGAGCCACTACTGCGACGACTTTGTACAAGTAGTGCCTATTGAGTACAAGCGTGTGCTGCACGAAGAGCAGATCAGCAAGTTGCGTCAAAAGATTGCCCTCATGCAGCGCGATTATTAATCATTCATCTTTAATTCTCACTTTTCTATTAACTATTGTTTTCATGGGAAATCCAAAAGCATTTTTAGAGATACACCGCCAGGAGGCAGGATATCGTACGGTTCACGACAGAATCCACGATTTCGGTGAGGTGGAACAGACGCTCAACGCACGCGAACGCAAGTTGCAGGCCAGCCGTTGCATGGACTGTGGCGTGCCCTTCTGCCATTGGGCGTGCCCTCTGGGCAATAAAGCCCCGGAATGGAACGATGCGTTGTATAAAGGCGACTGGGAACAGGCCTTCCACTTACTGTCGGCCACCAATCCTTTCCCCGAGTTTACAGGACGTATTTGTCCAGCACTTTGCGAAAAAGCCTGTGTGCTCAATCGCTTCAATCATGAGCCTACCACCAATCGCGAAAACGAGTGTGCCATCACAGAGGCAGCCTTTCGCGAGAGGTACATCCAACCGCGAGTGCCCGTCAGAAACGGAAAGAGGGTTGCTATCGTGGGTGCAGGTCCTGCCGGACTCGCCACGGCCAACGCGCTCAATCAGATGGGATATACGGTCATCGTCTTCGAAAGGAATGAGGCTGCCGGCGGTTTATTGCGCTATGGCATCCCCAATTTCAAACTCAACAAGGCCGTCATCGACCGTCGCATCGCCCTGTTATGCGAAGAGGGCATCGTGTTTCGCTATAGCGAGACCATTACCTGCAACGAAGCATTTACCCATCAGTTTGACGCCGTCGTCATAGCCACAGGATCGCCCACTGCAAGAGATTTGAAAGTCCCAGGCCGAGCACTCAGCGGCGTGCACTTTGCCCTTGAGTTTCTGAGTCAGCAAAACCGTGTGCTTTCCGGCATGGAGTTTAGCAAAGACCAGATCATCAGTGCCAAGGGAAAAGACGTGGTGGTCATCGGAGGTGGAGACACAGGCAGCGACTGCATCGGAACCGCCCATCGCCAAGGTTGCCGGAGCGTGACGCAGATAGAAATCATGTCCAAGCCCGTAGAGGGGCCTGACGACCCAACCAATCCCTGGCCCCATTGGCCTCGCACGCTCAAGACCACCTCGTCGCACGAAGAGGGATGTGAGCGTCGCTGGAACATCAACACCTTGGAGTTTCTGGGAGCCGATGGCAAACTCACAGGTGTGAAAGTTCAGGAAGTCGAGTGGAAGCCCAGTCCCGATGGCGGCAGACCCATCATGATGGAGAAAGGAAAGCCGGAAATCATCAACGCCCAACTCGCCCTGCTCGCCATGGGATTTCTTAAACCCGAGCACCCCGAATACCCTGACCATGTATTTATCTGCGGCGATGCCCAAAGCGGGGCATCATTGGTTGTAAGAGCAATGGCCAGCGGACTGGACGCAGCAAAGAGAGTGAACAAATACCTGACAAGACAAACAACATTTTAACACAAATATTTATACAGAAAAATGATGGAGACATTAAGATTTCAGGTTGTCGAAGCGGCATTCAAGAAGAAACCCGTGAGCACGGTGTTTCAGCCGCTCGACGTAAAAGCACCGGCAGAGAGACCGTCAGAATTGTTTGGCAAGAGGGTTTTCTCGCGCGAGAAGATGTTTAAGTATCTGCCCAAAGAGGCATACGAGAAAATGATTGACGTTATGGATAATGGCGCGCCATTGGAGCGCAACGTTGCCGACGTGGTTGCTGCCGGCATGAAGCAGTGGGCCACAGAGAATGGTGTAACCCACTACACCCACTGGTTCCAGCCATTGACCGAAGGCACCGCCGAGAAGCACGACTCGTTTATTGAGCATGATGGCAAGGGTGGTATGGTGGAGGAATTTACGGGCAAACTGCTCGTACAACAGGAGCCCGATGCCTCTAGTTTTCCCAGTGGCGGCATCCGCAGCACTTTTGAGGCCCGAGGCTATTCGGCGTGGGATCCTACCAGTCCTGTGTTTATCATCGACGACACTCTTTGCATTCCCACAATTTTCATTTCTTACACAGGCGAGGCTCTCGACTATAAGGCCCCACTATTGCGTGCCTTACACGCTGTGAACGTTGCCGCCACTAACGTCTGCCATTACTTTGACCCCACGGTGAAGAAGGTTACCTCAAACCTGGGCTGGGAACAGGAATATTTCCTTGTGGACGAAGGTCTTTACTCAGCCCGTCCCGATCTCCTGCTGACAGGACGTACGCTGATGGGACACGACTCTGCCAAGAACCAGCAGATGGACGACCA
>DGWC01000108.1:0-989 GCA_002395135.1 Prevotella sp. UBA4268
AAATAAATGAAACGATTAAAATTCTTATCCCTGTCACTGTTGCTGATGACGGCAACAGTGGCAGTTGCCCAGAACACCATTATCAAGGGCTCATTCAAGAAAGCGGGTGTTCAGAATATGATGGCCAATGAGATCTATGTCGGGACGGCAGAGAACGGCAATCTCAAACAAGTGTTGGCAAACATCCTCAAACCGGAAAACTATGCTTTCCAATTCGGCGTTGACAAGACGACAGGTATCTTCGACAAAATCGTATTCATCGGTTCACAGGGAGAGTATTATCCTCTCTATGTGGGAAAGAATGAGACGATCGAGATCAATGTGGAAAGAGGATGTGGCGTGCTGAGCGGTAAGATCGGCAAGGAGAATAAACTATTTGCTAAGTGGATATCCATCGTGACTCCACTCCGTCAACTCGTCTATACCAGTGAAGGTCGTGGAAAACCCGTTGAGCAATTCCATCAGACCGTTACGAAAGCCACAGAGGAGACTGAGGCACTCCTGGCAAAGATCAATACGGGTAATCGTCAGTTTGATCAAGATGCCAAGCAGGTGCTCCGTTATCTGACCATGCTCGATGTGCTCCACATCTTTGATCAGGGTATCTGTTTCAATACACAAGCAGATTATCCCAAATACATCCAACATATCTTCAGCAATGATATGTTTAAGGATATGAGCGTGATGCAATATTCACCGGTAGCCTTCGACCTGCTGATGCTCTACGGATTTGGAAAACATATCATCTACAACAATCAGGCAGGTGGTTCTGCAGAATTTGTCAGCGAGGATATCTCTTGTCGGGAGTTGCGCTCTAAGTTTATCATCAATGCGGTAGAGCGCGGCATGATCTGGGATCTGAAAGCCTTCGACGAGAAACACGGATCGGATGTGCTGCCGGCACAACGTAAGCAGTACGAACAACTGCTGCGACGTATCAGCGTCAATAAGGAGGGTGAAGACTGGATAGACTTTACCTATCCCGACGT
>DGWC01000108.1:1111-62357 GCA_002395135.1 Prevotella sp. UBA4268
TGGGCTACCTGGTGTATGCCCTGTAAGGCAGAACTCCCACATCTCGAGGCGCTGGAGAAGGAGATGAAAGGCAAGGATGTCGTCTTTATCAGTCTGTCCATAGATACCGAGAAAGAGAAATGGGCACAGTTCATCAAGGAGAAGGCACTTGGTGGCGTACAACTGATTACCTATAATAAAGGTACGATCGTAGACGACTATGCCGTGGATGCCGTACCACGCTTCATGGTCTTCTCTAAGCAGGGTAAGACCGTCTCTACCAATGCTCCGCGTCCTTCAGAACCGGCATTGAAGGAGATGATTGAGAAGGCAATGGAGAATTGATAATGGATAATTGAAAATAGATAATTGTTAAGATGAAAAATATTTGTATTTCATTACTCCTTCTTTTCTTGTTGCCACTCCAGGGTATGGCGGCTGATGGCGTGGTGTTCCGCAACCTGAAATTTGCCGATGCGCTGAAAGCGGCCAAGAAAGAGAAGAAGAAAGTGTTCCTGGATTGCTATACGTCATGGTGCGTGCCTTGTGCCATGATGGCTAAAGAGATATTCCCCCAGAAGGAATGTGGCGATATGATGAACGATAAGTTCGTGAATATCAAGATCGACATGGAGAAGGGTGAGGGTGTAGAACTCGCCAAGAAGTTGAACATCAGATCTTATCCCACATTCATCATCTTCAATGCCGACGGCACGGAGGTCAACCGTATCGTGGGTGGATCAGCAACAGCCGGTGAATTCGTTACGAAGTTGGAGGAGGCGTTGGATCCTTCTAACTCTCTGACCGCCTTACAGAAATCCTATGCAGAGACTCATGACTTCATGACAGGTATGAAACTGGTGGAGACCATGATGGCGAATAGTATGGACATACGTGCTACCCTGCGTGAGGTATTCGATAACGGTCATGAGTATGAGCGCTATCAGGACCGGGTGCTGATGTATGCTCTCTCTGCTGCCGACTATCGTGATCCCCTCTTTGATCATCTCATGGAGTATAAGCCCTATTTTGACCGTGCTCTCGGCAGTGAACGGGTAAACAGGATGATATTCGATAATTTCCGTGGTGGCATGTATCTTGTCTGCGATGGTCGTAAACATGATTACACCGTGGAGGATGTCCGCAAGGCCGTGATGCTAACCAGTATGCTGCATATGCCTACCGATGATCCTCAGGTGCATCTCGTACATATCGCCTTGTATGTCATTCAGGAAGACTGGGATGGTATGCTGGATTACTACACCCGTTTTGTGGCTCCGCTTCCACGTAATAATTCGTTCAAAGGAATCGTCGATGGATTACTCTCTAGTAATGCAAAGAAGATGAACCCCGAACAGCGTGCCAAGGCCAGGAAATATTTTGAGGACAATGCCAAAAGACTCCAATATGAGGGTTCGATGGCAGAAAACGCTATGAATGTAATCGATAACATCAAATGATAAGAACACTATTATCTTTTCTATTTGCTATCTGCTGTTTGGATGTCTGTGCACAGGATAGTGACGTCCTGCTCCAGACACTCAAGGATGAATTGAACAGCGAATATCAGCAGTTGAGACAACAGCCCGTGAAACCCTATTTCATGTCGCTGCGCGTCAATGACTTCCGTCGGGTGACCATACAAAGCAACATGGGCGTGGCAGCCACGGAAGATATTCAGGAGGGTAGGACGCTGACACCGCAGATACGTGTCGGCAACCCCCGACTTGATAACTTCAAACTGATCACTCAGGGTGCGGCTAACACGCAGGGACGTGATATCGCTCCATGGGTACTGCCGATGAACGACAATGATGTGGAGGGCATACGTGCCGGTATCTGGAGTGAGGTGCGCCGCCGTTATGATTTTGCCGTGAATGTCTATCGTGAGACACAGGCAAAGGTATCCACCAACGTGGCTGATGAGGATACCGCGGCATGTTTCTCCGTAGCTCCTGTTGAGCAGTATTATGAACAACCGTTGACGGCCGAGCAGAAGAAGATCGACATCGAGGCATGGCGCAACCGAATGAATAAGGTAAGTGCTGTGATGGCAGCCTATCCGGAGTTGCAGGGTGGTACAGCGCAGTTGAACTTCGAGGTGTCACGACAGTATATCGTCAACACCGAGGGTACCAGTGTGGTACAGAACAGGATCGCTGCCCGTGTGATGATCACCGCTCAGGGCATGGCCTCCGACGGTATGGTGCTGCCCGTCTCTTTCGACTACTATGCCACCAGTCTGGATAAGTTGCCTGACGTTGACGTGATGATTGTCAAGGCAAAAGAACTGGTGCAGCGTGTCAAGGCACTGATGAAGGCGCCTGTCGCTAATCCCTATACAGGACCGGCCATACTCTCAGGACCAGCCAGCGGTGTCTTCTTCCATGAGATTTTCGGTCATCGTCTGGAAGCACATCGTCTGAAGTCAGGAGGTGAGACCTTCCGCAACATGGTTGGCAAGAAAGTGTTACCATCCGATTTCAGTGTTTTCTGTGATCCCAGCCTTGCTGACTATTGTGGTAAGGAACTCAACGGCCATTACCGTTATGACTCTGAGGGTGTGCGTTCTCGTCGGGTGGACAATATCAAGAATGGTGTGCTCAATGAGTTCTTGTTGAGTCGTGTGCCGATGGATGGCTTCCCGCAGAGCAACGGACACGGAAGAGCCTCAGATGGTCATGATGCCGTTTCCCGTCAGTCGAGTCTTATCGTGGAGACAACAGCCCCGCAGACAGAGGAGAAACTACGTGAGATGCTCCGTGCTGAGGCCAAGAAACAGGGTAAGGAGTATGGTTATTATTTCCTGACGGTGACGGGTGGCTTCACTACGACCGGACAGGGAAATACCATGAACTCATTCAATGTGTCACCTGTCGAGGTGTACCGTGTGTATGTGGATGGACGTCCTGATGAACTGGTGCGTGGTGTTGATCTGATCGGCACGCCGTTGTCTATGTTCTCACATATCGCTGCCGCCGGTAATGAACCTACTCTCTTTACCGGTTCTTGCGGGGCAGAGTCGGGATGGGTTCCCGTATCATGCGTATCTCCGCAGATTTATGTCACACAGATAGAGACGCAGCGTCGCAAGAAGGCACAACAGACGCCGCAGATACTGGCTGCTCCCGATAACAGTCTGTCGCCAACGAGTGATCTCAAGGAGGTAATGAAGAAAGAGGTAAGCCGCGCCGCCGATGAGTTGAATATCCGTGGCGCCATGCAACCGCTGTTGGTTTCATCTATCGCCAATACCTCCCGTACGGCACGTATCGTAGGAGAACTGGGTGGTATCTCCATGAATTATCTCTCTCCCTGGACGACAACGATCGGATCGGAAGTGACCATCGGCGATATCAAACAGTCGAGTAAGGTTGAGGCTGACCGTTACTTCTCTCAGGTGGCTTGTGTCGGTGAGAAGGTTGACGCTAATGCCGTGAGACGTGCCATATGGAATACAGCCGACAATTCGTATAAGGATGCGCTCAATATCTATGCGCAGAAACAGAATTATTACACGCAGCATCCGTTGCCGCTCGAATATGCCAATACCAACGACCTGATACTCCCAGCTGCCACATCTGCTCAAGAGTGCATAACAGCCGATATCCAGGATATTGACATGAAACAGTTGGGTAGTCTTGTCGTTGAACTGTCATCGGTATTTAAGAACTATCCCCATCTCTATGATACATCCGTATCTTTCGATGTCGCACAGATGAACACGTTGCGCATCACCAATACGGGCCTTGAGGTGAATGATAGCCAACAGGTGTTGACCATGACCGTCGACGCAACGACGCAAAATGAGGATGGTACACCCTGGAATGACAAAATGGTATTGTCGTACCCGTTGCCTGACTTCTTGAAGAATAAGGGCAGTCTGGTAGATCGTATCAATACGTTTGCCAGTAATCTGATGGCTCTTCGTGACGCCCCAGTGCTGGATGAGGAGTATAACGGTCCGGTGATGTTTGAGGAGATGGCATCAGTCTATTCGTTGACCGATCCTGTCATTGCTGCTGTATGTGCCAGTCATGCGCTCCAACCTGCAGATGATGATTACGGTAAGAAGATAGGTCAGGAGATCATCGACAAGCGAATCAGTGCCGTCAATTACAGCGACCGCAGGGATTATAATGGTGTACCGCTGATGGGTGCCTACAGTGTTGATGCCGATGGTATCGTACCGGAAAAAGAACTGTTACTTGTCGAGAATGGTGTTCTCCGCAAACAACTCAATAACCTGCGTCCTACACCGTTTGCCAAGAACAGTACGGGTAGCTGTCGCTTCCCCGTTAATCCAGCTGTGCCGTCACCCGAGATATCCTTCGGTTCTCTGCATATCAAGGCCGTGAACACCACTGCCGATGAGAAGATGGAGAAGACCTTGCTGAAGACCGCCAAGAAGGCAGGACTGAAGAATGCGTATATCGTTTCTCTGCCAGAGGGTTGTTCTCTGATGCGCCTCTATCGAATCGATACAAAGACCGGTCAGCGTACCCTGATGCGCACAGACAATATGGTAGAATCCAAACAAGCCCAGTTGAAGGCCCTTGTTGCGGTCTCTGCCAAGGAGAAGGTTGTCAACATGGCTAACTCGACGCAGAACAGTGTTATTGCTCCCCGTGCCTTTATCGTGGCAGAGAGCAAGATCGCCAAGCCCGTCCTGCGTGCAGCCCCCATCCCTGCAGTGACTTATCCACTGAACAGATAATATAGGTACTTTGAAAGAATTATTATATCTTTATCTAACAAAAAAGAGGACGTGGAAGTCCTCTTTTTTCTTTTTTCTCATTTCTTTTCAGTGGGGTAGGAGACATCAGGTTGTTCTTATACAGATTGGCAACATCTTATTTTTGATTTGCCAACAGATGTCAACCAGAATAATCTGATGCATGTTACATGAATCCTTGCTGCTTCAGTGCACTAATCAGTCCTTCAGACATAGCAATGTTGTCTTTCTCGGTGTAACGTATGTCTGTGAAAACTTGTGCAAGTGTCTGCTTGTTGTTTATTCTTACAAACTCCAAGCTCTCCGGGAGGTTCTCTTTCTCTTTGTAATACTTGTCAATTCTCCGGCGATTGTAATCGTGATAAGTTTCATTGTGAATCACCGACAAGAGCGGGAGACGGTCGGAAAGGGGTGGGTTCTCGTCGGGCCATCCCAAAGTGATGGTGGCAACGGGCATCACCAGTTTGGGCAATTTCAGCGTCTTGATGATTTGTTCGGGCATGTATACGGTTGTTCCCAGGAAACAATAGCCCAGGCCTTCCTCCTCTGCCAGATTGCAGAATGTCTGTGTGAAGAGAAGGGCGTCGGTGGCTGCGTTCATGAATGACAGAAAATTACCATATCCGGGCACTGCGTTCCTGAACTTGGCCCATTGGCTTGTGCGACGGAAATCCGCACAAACCGTCAGCACGACAGGAGCCTGTGTCACCATCGGCTGGTTGAAATGCGCTGGTGCCAGTTCCTTTTTCTTGGCAGAATCCCTTGTGATGATCACGCTGTATAGTTGGAGATTGCCCATGGTTTGTGTCCTTTCTGCCTTCGACAGCAAACTATGTAGCAAAACATCACTGACATCTCTTGATGCATATTGTCTGATGGTTCTTCTGTTCTCTAAGTTCTTCATTCTTCTGTAGTGTTATTGTTGCCGCAAAGATAGTGTAAACCTTGCAAAAAACAAAATGTTTTCTACAAAAAGATATGTGGATGTTGATTTTTTAGGAAATTGCAGATGCCGAAATCTTTAGAAAGTTTTCCGTTTTGGAAAACTTTCTTCGTGAAAAAGTGCAATTATTTGGCAAACTATTTCGTGTTGTGAAAAAATGCATGTATCTTTGCAAGTGATTTCATAGAGAAACAAGTTCTCTCTTCAAGAGAGGTCATTGCTTGGTATTGAAAAAACGAAACAGGTAGAAATATGAATGAAAACTTACTCTTACGAAGAGGCTTTTAATGCCTCGCTTGCTTATTTCAATGGCGATGAACTTGCTGCGCGTGTATGGGTCAACAAGTATGCCATGAAGGATAGTTTTGGAAACATTTACGAGTGCAGCCCTTCGGATATGCATTGGCGCATTGCTAACGAGATTGCCCGAATAGAGCGGAAATACGAGAATCCGATGTCTGCAGAAGAGATATTTAACCTTCTGGATCATTTCAAGTACATCGTTCCGGCAGGAAGTCCCATGACGGGCATCGGCAATAATTTCCAGGTGGCCTCATTGAGCAACTGTTTTGTGATCGGCCTTGACGGAGATGCTGACTCTTATGGAGCCATCTTGCGTGTCGACGAGGAGCAGGTGCAGTTGATGAAACGCCGCGGAGGAGTGGGCCACGACCTTACTCATATTCGTCCCAAAGGCTCTCCAGTGAACAATTCTGCGCTGACATCCACCGGACTTGTCCCCTTCATGGAGCGTTATAGTAATAGTACGCGCGAGGTGGCACAAGATGGTCGCCGCGGAGCATTGATGCTTAGCGTGGGCATAAAGCATCCAGACAGCGAGGCTTTTATTGATGCGAAGATGACAGAGGGTAAGGTGACGGGAGCCAATGTCAGCGTGAAGATAGATGACGAGTTCATGCGTGCCGCCATTGAAGACCTTGACTATGTGCAGCAGTTCCCTGTTGACTCGCCCAATCCTAATACCAAGAAAACCATCAAGGCCAAGACTCTGTGGGAGAAAATTGTGCACAACGCATGGAAGAGCGCCGAGCCGGGTGTCCTTTTCTGGGATACGATTCTTCGCGAGAGCATTCCCGATTGCTATGCTGACCTTGGTTTCCGCACTGTCAGCACGAATCCATGCGGTGAGATTCCGTTGTGTCCATACGATTCCTGCCGCTTGTTGAGCATAAACCTGTATAGTTACGTGGTGAATCCTTTCACACCAGAGGCATACTTCGATTACGAACTGTTCAAGAAGCATGTTTGCTATGCCCAGCGCCTGATGGATGATATTGTAGACCTGGAACTGGAGAAGATAGACCTGATTATGGAGAAGGTGAAACGGGATCCGCAGAGCGATGAGGTGAAAGGAGCCGAGTATCATTTGTGGGAAAAAATCAAGCGCAAGAGTTCCATGGGACGTCGTACAGGAGTGGGTATCACCGCCGAGGGCGACATGATTGCAGCCATGCTGCTGAGATATGGAACCCAAGAGGCAACCGATTTCTCTGTCAACGTGCATAAGACTCTTGCTTTGGCGGCATATGCTTCATCGGTTCAGATGGCGAAAGAGCGTGGTGCATTTGAAGTGTACGATGCGAAGCGCGAAGAAAACAATCCGTATGTGCTGCGCATCAAGGATGCTGATCCGCAACTGTATAGCGACATGGTTAAGTACGGTCGCCGAAACATCGCATGTCTGACCATCGCACCAACGGGAACCACTTCGCTGATGACGCAGACCACCAGCGGCATAGAACCAGTGTTCCTTCCGGTATATAAGCGTCGCCGCAAGGTGAATCCTAATGATACGAATGTCCATGTGGATTTTGTTGACGAGGTGGGAGACTCCTTTGAAGAGTATATCGTGTACCACAAGAAGTTCCTTGAGTGGATGAAAATCAATGGAATTGATACTGAAAAACGCTATACACAAGAGGAAATCGACGATCTCGTGGCACGTTCACCTTATTATAAAGCCACTGCTAACGATGTGGACTGGCTGATGAAGGTGAAGATGCAGGGGGCTATCCAGAAGTGGGTAGACCATTCCATCAGTGTAACCGTCAATCTTCCCAATGATGTGGATGAGGCTTTGGTGAACCGCCTCTATGTGGAAGCATGGAAGAGCGGCTGCAAAGGATGCACTATTTATCGTGATGGAAGCCGGTCGGGCGTGATGGTACAGGTGAATGAGAAGAAAAAGGAAGACGTGAAGGTTGAGTCTGCGCCCTGCAAGCATCCTGAAGTGACCGAAGTGCGCCCGCAAACCTTGGAATGTGATGTGGTGAGATTCCAGAACAACAAGGAGAAATGGGTGGCATTCGTAGGCTTGCTCGATGGATATCCTTATGAGATCTTCACAGGTCTCCAAGACGATGAGGAGGGCATCATGTTGCCCAAGTCGGTGGTGAAGGGTAAAATTATCAAGCAGACCAACGAAGACGGTTCTAAGCGATATGACTTCCAGTTTGAGAATAAGCGTGGCTACAAGACAACCGTGGAGGGACTGAGCGAGAAATTCAATCCTGAATACTGGAACTATGCCAAACTCATTTCTGGTGTGTTGCGCTATCGCATGCCGATAGAGCACGTCATCCGCCTGGTTAGTTCCCTGCAACTGAAGAACGAAAGCATCAATACCTGGAAAGTGGGCGTGGAGCGCGCTTTGAAGAAATACGTTTCCGACGGCACACAGGCAAAGGGGCAGAAGTGTCCGAACTGCGGTCACGAGTCGTTGGTCTATCAGGAAGGTTGTCTCATCTGTACCAATTGTGGTGCCAGTCGTTGTGGTTGATGCAGTAAACAGGTAGAGGAATGGAAGTAGTTGAGAGCATTGTCTATCTGGAAAACGTGCGATTCCATGCGTTTCATGGAGTGATGCCGCAGGAGCGTATTACTGGTGGTGATTTCATGGTCAGCGTCAGGGTAACGTATCCTTATTATAATGCTCTCCTTTCTGATGATGTTTCCGACACGTTGAACTATGCACAACTGTATGAACTCATCCGTGATGAGATGCAAAAGCCGTCCAATCTGCTTGAACATGTGGCAGGAAGGATTGGTGAGAGCATCAAGGCGCATTTCCCTAATGTAGAGGAAGTGTGGCTGAAGATAACGAAATGCAATCCGCCAATGGGAGGATGCATGGATGGAGCCGGTGTAGAGATACGCTTAAATTATAATAAATCTCCAGGCTAAGTTCCGATAGTTTGAGGAATAATTATTAATTTTGCATTCCGTATGAAGAGAAAGATATTTTCTGTGGTGTTCCTTTCTTTCCTGGTTGTGGCATCTTCGTTTGCTGCAGCCAAGAAATTCACACTTGTCATAGATGCCGGTCATGGTGGAAAAGATGCCGGCTGCATCGGCTCTATCAGCAAGGAAAAGAACCTTACCTTGAAAATGGCCCTCGCTTTCGGCAGATATGTGGAACGAAACTGCCCAGACGTGAAGGTGATATATACGCGCAAGACTGATGTCTTCCTGGAATTGTGGCAGAGAGCGGAGATTGCCAACAGAAACAAGGCCGATTTGTTTATCTCTGTGCATATCAATGCACTACCCGGAGGCAAGATAGCACGCGGATTCCAGACCTATACGTTAGGCCGTGGGCGCAATTCCGGGAAGAAAGGGATTATGGAAAACCTGGAAGTAGCCAAGCGCGAGAATGCCGTTATCGTGATGGAGAAAGATTATAAGCAGCATTACGAGGGCTTCGATCCCAATTCTCCGGAAAGCAATATCATGTTTGAGTTCATCCAAGACACGCATATGGAGCGCAGTGTTGATCTTGCCCGTCTGATGCAAAAGCATGTCTGTTCGGCAACGGGCAGGCAGAATGGCGGTGCTCATCAGGATAATCTGGCTGTGCTCAGGCTCACTTCCATGCCGGGATGCCTCTTGGAACTGGGCTTTATCTCTACTCCCGATGAAGAGCGGTTCATGAATTCCGAAGAAGCACCTGAAAGATACGTCAGAGGATTTTATAATGCATTCATTGCATATAAGAAGAAATATGCCGGAGGTGTGGTCGTTCCTTATCAGGCTGCGCCAGAAAAAAGCGTCAATATGCCCTCGATAGTGCCTGAAGATGTGAAGGAAATGGCTGCCAAGAAAAAGGAATCTCCTGCTGAAAGCAAAGGCGGGCAGGCGCAGAATGGCAAAAAAGAGGCTCAGTCGGAGTCTTCTGCCAAACAACTTACAAGCCAGACTGCTGCTGGTCAGAATGGCAATTCGGCAGATAAACAGCAGAAAACGGCGGACGACGTACCTGTTTTCAAGGTACAGATCATTGCCAGCGATAAGGCAGTCAAGGCAAACAGTCCGCAGTTCAAAGGCATTCAGCAGACAGAACTTTATAAAGAGAGTGGGCTCTACAAATATACCACAGGTTCATCAACCGATTATAATGAGATATACCGATTGAGAAAATCAATTCTTGGAAAGTTTCCAAGTGCTTTCATCATCGCTTTCAAAAACGGACAGAAGATGGACGTGCGCGTGGCAATACGTGAGTTCAAGGAAAACAAGAAATAAAAAGAAAATAGAGATATGAAGATTTCAAAAGAGATAAAGATTGCCCTGGTTGCCATTCTCGGACTGGTGTTGTTGTTTTTCGGAATGAACTATCTGAAGGGACTGAATCTGTTTTCGTCAGACACTTCTTATTTCATGTCGTTTAAGAATATCAATGGCCTGAGCAATAATAGTCCCGTCTATGCCGACGGCTATAAAGTAGGAGTGGTGAAGGCAATCAACTATGATTACAATCATCAAGATGATATCTTGATTGAAGTGGGGGTGGAACCGTCGTTGCGCATCCCCAAGGGAAGCACGGCAGAAGTGGTGAGCGACCTGCTGGGAAACGTACAGGTGAATCTTCTTCTTGCTAACAATCCGCGTGAAAGGCTGAATCCCGGAGAGTGCATAGAAGGCCTTGTGAACGATGGTGCCATGGGAAAACTGAAAGACATGATACCTGCCGTGGAGCGGATTCTTCCCAAATTAGACAGTATTATGAGCAGTTTGAACACCATTTTGGCTAATCCAGCCATTAACCAGTCGATAGGGCATATCGAGCAGGTTACGGGTAGTTTGACCACCACCACGGCACAATTGAACGCGCTGATAGCCGGTCTCAACAAAGAGGTTCCGGGAATGATGAGTCGTGCCAACAGCATCTTGGACAACACAACGCAACTGACGAACAATCTTGCGCAAGTAAATGTTGACGAAACCATTCAGAAAGTGAATGCAACGCTGGATAATGTGCAGAAACTTACCTCGCAGTTGAACAATACAGAGGGGACGGTTGGCTTGCTGATGAAGGATCCTACACTGTATAACAACATGAATTCAACCATGCGAAGTGCCGATTCTCTGCTTATCGATTTGCGCAACCATCCCAAGCGATATGTAAATTTTTCTGTATTTGGAAAGAAGGACAAATAATTGTCTAATTTAAAAATTATCTAAATATCTACTGCTTTCCCGTTTTCCTTTAGACAGGTGTTGCAAGTGGCTAATTTTCTTGTGTTTCAGCCATAATTGTGCACATGCGGGGCGGATTGTGCCAAGTTGCTTGCCGTGACTGTAAGTCATTGAAAATAATACAGTTGAAAAAATGCAACAAGAATGTATTTTCTAAATAAAGGCGAAATCTCATAAAGTGCCATCTTATCGCGATTTAAAGGAATAAAACGTTTAAGAATGAAAACCGCCACTTGCACAATCCAAAAAAAAATGCGACCTTTGCATTGTCAAAATTCAACAATCGTTGTTGGTTGAGTCAAAGCAACCAAAAAGGAAAACGTCGAAAGACATTTAATAATGTATGAGAAATAATCCTCGAGCACTCTGGGACATGACACTTGAACTCATCAAGGATAATGTCACAGAACAACAGTTCGCCACTTGGTTTCAGCCGATATCATTCGGTTCTTACCAGCCTGCCACCAATACTTTGTTGGTGCAGGTGCCAAGTCCGTTTGTTTATGAGTACTTGGAGGAGAACTATATTGACTTGCTCGGAAAGACACTAAGCCGTACATTTGGTGAGGGAATCCGTTTGACTTATCGTGTTGTCACCGACAAAACCAACAATATTTCGCAGGACATTCAGGCTGATCCGGTTTCTGATATCGACTTGAATAAAAAGAAAACAAGGATAAACGAGTCGCCGACAGTGCTTGATGCCGTGCAGCCGCAGCAGATTGATTCGCAACTCGACCCACATCACACTTTCAATAACTTCATTGAAGGCGACAGCAATAAACTTCCACGCTCCGTAGGATTGTCAATTGCCGAGCATCCCAATTCTACGCAGTTTAATCCGATGTTCATTTTCGGCCCCAGTGGTTGCGGAAAAACGCATCTTATCAATGCAATCGGTGTGCGTATTAAGGAACTTTATCCTCAGAAGCGAGTGCTTTATGTCAGTGCGCGCCTGTTTCAAGTGCAGTATACCAGTGCGCAGTTGCAAAACAAAATCAATGATTTCATCACGTTCTATCAGACAATCGACGTGCTGATTGTGGATGATGTGCAGGAGTGGGCTACCACTGTGGGAACACAGAACACTTTCTTCCACATCTTCAATCATTTGTTCCGCAACGGCAAACGCATCATTCTGGCCAGCGACCGCCCGCCGGTTGACTTGAAAGGGATGAATGAGCGGCTTATTACACGATTCTCTTGCGGACTGATTGCTGAACTTGAAAAGCCCAATGTGCAACTTTGCGTGGATATTCTGAATAGCAAAATCAAGCGCGATGGACTGAAGATTCCGGCAGATGTGATACAGTTCATTGCCGAGACAGCCAATGGAAGCGTGCGTGATTTGGAGGGTGTTGTTAACTCTTTGCTGGCTTACAGCATCGTTTACAATGGCAATATCGATATGCGTCTGGCAGAAAGAGTCATCAAGAGAGCCGTTAAGATGGACGATCACCCGCTTACCGTTGACGATATTGTTGAGACCGTATGTAATCATTACAATGTTTCACCGTCGGCAATATCCAGTTCCAGCCGCAAGCACGATTTGGTCATTGCCCGTCAGGTGTCCATGTATCTTGCTCAGAAATACACCAAGATGCCAGCCAGCCGAATCGGAAAATTGGTGGGAGGCCGCGATCACAGCACCGTGATTCACAGTTGTACAAAGGTGGAAGAGCGCTTGAAGGTTGATCGTCAGTTCCATGATGACCTGATGAGCATAGAGAATTCTTTCAAGTTGAAGAAGTAGAGACAGATTCGCTGATATGTTCTTTAATCATATCATCTCTTTTCATTTGTCTTTCCATTTTTCCCCGATTCGCCACATAATAGATTTAAAAGTAAAACCCAATTTGTTTTACTTTTCGTGAGATAACCGCTTAATATGGTTCTGGTTCTGGTGCCTATGGTCTGGTTATTTCCCTTCTTCCTCGTATTCCACGTACTCGCCCTCGTCATCGCCGAAAATTTGCTTTTGCTGGCTGTCAGCATCTCGCGTGTCGATGATGATTTCCTCGCTGGTGTGAGTTCCTTTCCTGTGCACGTTTACATGGTCAGACTGCCCTTGTGCTCCTTCTTCTTTCATCAGGTGGAACATTCTTCTGAGCAGGAATGCTGCTGTTCCTCCGAAGGCAACAAGCATGATGAGCAGCAGAACGAATCCTATCAGAATAATAGAGAAAAGGAATTTCAGTATGATCATAGTCGTTTCATTTCTGTTGCGGTCAGGCATTTCCGGCCTTCTTGCCGTTCATGATAAGTGACAAGATGATATACCATGCAATGGCAAGGGCAATGCCTTGGATTCGGAAGACAACCAGCAGCAACACCGTTGTGATGGCATAGATGTATTTTACTTCGTTTCCCTTCCATCCCCAATGCTTGAATTTCAGGGAAAACATGGGTATTTCGCTCACCAGAAGATAGCAGAAGCACAGAATCACCGCAATCATGGCAACTGACATATAGGGAGATGACTCGAGAAAACGACTGCTTCCGGCAATCAGCGATCCCCAGAACAGGGCATTGGCAGGTGTAGGAAGTCCGATGAATGATGTGGTTTGCCGTTCATCGAGATTGAACTTGGCAAGCCGCAAGGCAGAGAAGGCTGCCATGATGAAGGCAGAATAGGGAATCCAATCCCTCAGTGGCTCAAGCATTCCGGGATAGTCCATCACGCTGAGTTCATAGAACAGCATGGCTGAAGGTGCCACACCGAAGGTCACATCGTCTGCCAATGAGTCTAATTCCTTGCCAATAGGCGAGGAAACATTCAGCAGACGCGCGGTCAGGCCGTCGCAGAAATCGAAGGCAGCACCAATGACAATCCAGCATAGCGCCATGAGGCTACTGCCAGAAAGTGCACATACCACGGCAATGCAGCCCGAAATCAAGTTGCAGCAAGTGATGATGTTGGGGATGTTTTTCTTCATTTCAGTCTTGCAATGACAGTCTGGTCGCCAGTGGTGCTTTGTCCCATCGTCACGCAAACCTCTGTTCCCAAAGGCAGGTATACGTCAACGCGCGAACCGAATTTGATGAAACCCAGGTGCTCGTCGATATAGCAGTCTTCATCGTCCTTGGCATAAGTGACGATGCGGCGTGCCACGGCACCGGCAATCTGGCGGCATAATATTTCCTTACCGTTGTCAGTTTCGAGCATGATATCTGCATGCTCGTTCTCCTCGCTTGCCTTCGGCAGCCATGCTTTATGGAAGTTCCCGTTCTGATGGCGCACGAATTTCACTCTGCCGTCAACGGGAAACCAGTTGGCATGCACGTTGAACAGACTCATAAAGATGGAAATCATCAGGCGCTTGTCGTGAAAATACTCATCTTCTTCCACTTCCTCAATGACCACCACCTTGCCGTCTGCAGGGGCAACGACGATGTTTTCCGTTTCACCGTTGAAATATCTGACCGGACAACGGAAGAAGTTGATCATGATTCCGTATAATATGGCAAAGAGACAGATATATGCCTTGAACAGGATGCTTGGTCCGCTGAGATACCAAATCAGTGCTCCCACCATGGCAATGGCTATGCCAGTGTAGAGCAGGGTGTTGGTGCCCTCCCGGTGCAGCCTTATATCCTTGATTCTTTTGATTTTTTTTATTTTTTCACCCATGATCGTTTAAGTTCACAGATATCGCTTTCATGCCATCAGTAGGCACCTTTTTGCTAAATCGCGTGCAAAGTTAATAAAAATATTTTATAATAACAAATTATAAGAAGTTTTCATGATAGCGTTATAATATTTTTGTAATAAAGATTTTGCCGTTCTCGGATTTTGCTGTAACTTTGTAGCAAAAATAGCACAATAATCATGGAAGACTTCGTTCACCTTCACGTACATACTTATTATTCCATTCTCGACGGCCAGTCAAGCATACCGAAACTCGTAGACAAAGCCATTGGCAACGGCATGCGTGGTATGGCAATTACTGACCACGGCGATATGTTCGGCATCAAGGAGTTCTTCGATTATTGTCAGGGCGTGAACGGAAAACGGAAGAAAGAAGGGCTTGAACCGTTCAAGCCCATCTTCGGTTGTGAGATGTACGTGGCGCATCACCGCAAGGAAGATAAGGTGAAGGAGCACGGTGACATGAGCGGCTACCACCTCATTGTGCTGGCCAAGAACTATCACGGATATAAGAATCTTATCAAACTTGTGTCGCGCTCATGGGTGGACGGCTATTATATGCGCCCCCGAACAGACCGCGAAGACCTGGAACGTTATCACGAAGACCTCATCGTATGCTCTGCCTGCATTGCCGGCGAAGTGCCGAAAAAGATTCTCAATGGTGATATAGAGGGCGCGCGCGAGGCCGTGGAGTGGTACAAAAGAGTGTTCGGCGACGACTATTATCTTGAACTTCAGCGCCATGAGGTGAAAGACCCCAATATCCGTGCCAACCGGGAGACATTCCCGTTACAGCAGAAGGCAAACCGTGTAATCGTGGAGTTGGCAAAGGAATATGGCATCAAACTGGTATGCACCAATGATGCCCACTTCGTTGATCAGGAGAATGCCGAGGCTCACGACCATCTGTTGTGCCTTTCCACACAGAGCGATCTCGACGACCCTACCCGAATGCTTTATTCCAAGCAGGAATGGTTCAAGACACGTGAAGAGATGAACGACGTGTTCGCCGACATTCCCGAGGCTCTTGCCAATACCTGTGAGATACTCGACAAAGTGGAACTCTACAGCATCGACCATGACCCCATCATGCCGTTCTTCCCCATTCCCGAGGATTTCGGAACCGAGGAGGAGTGGCACCAGAAGTTTACTGAAGAACAACTATTTGCAGAGTTCACTTCCGACGAGAATGGTAAGAATCCGCTTCCCCGAGAGGAGGGCGAGAAGAAAATTGCCCATCTCGGCGGCTATGAAAAACTGTACCGCATCAAGTTTGAAGCCGATTATTTGGCAAAACTCGCCTATGAAGGTGCTGCCAAAAGATATGACATGCCGTTGGAAAAAGATATTGACGACCGCATCCGCTTTGAGTTGCACATCATGAAAACCATGGGTTTCCCAGGCTACTTCCTGATTGTGCAGGACTTTATCAATTCTGCCCGCAACGAGTTAGGAGTGATGGTTGGTCCGGGACGTGGTTCTGCCGCTGGTTCCGTGGTGGCCTATTGCCTTGGCATTACGAAGATAGACCCGCTGAAATACGACCTTCTGTTTGAGCGTTTCCTGAATCCCGACCGTATCTCTCTCCCTGATATTGATACCGACTTCGATGACGACGGTCGCGGGAAAGTGCTGAAATGGGTGGAGGATAAGTATGGCCATGAGAACTGCGCACATATCATTACCTATAGCACGATGGCCACCAAGAACTCCATTAAGGATGTGGCTCGTGTGGAGAAACTCCCCCTCGAAATTTCGAATGCGCTTTGTAAGGCCATTCCCGACAGGTTGCCCGACGGAATGAAGATGAATCTGACGAACGCCATCAAGTGCACGCCCAAACTGCAAGAAGCAGAAGCGTCGACAGATCCGCAACTGAGCAATACCATTAAGTATGCAAAGATGTTGGAGGGAACGGTGCGCGGCACGGGAATACATGCCTGTGGTTTTATCATCTGTCGCGATCCTATCAGCGACTGGGTGCCTGTCTCTACGGCTGATGATCCAGATTTCAAGAATACGAAGACGAATTGCACCCAATATGACGGTCATGTCATTGAGTCGACGGGCCTTATCAAGATGGACTTCTTGGGTTTGAAGACCCTTTCAGAGTTGAAAGAGGCCGTGAGCATTATCAAACAAACCCGTGGAATCGAGGTGGACCTCGACAAGATTCCCATTGACGACAAGAAGACCTACGAACTCTATCAGCAAGGACGCACCGTGGGCACGTTCCAGTTCGAGTCTGCCGGCATGCAGAAATATCTTCGCGAACTGAAACCCACTGTCTTTGAAGACCTCATCGCTATGAATGCGCTCTATCGCCCAGGACCAATGGGGTATATTCCGCAGTTTATCAACCGCAAACATGGTCGCGAACCCATTACTTATGATATTCCCGTGATGGAGAAATATCTGAAAGACACCTACGGTATTACGGTTTATCAGGAGCAGGTGATGCTTCTTTCCCGTCTGCTCGCCAATTTCACCCGTGGCGAAAGCGATGCGCTCAGAAAGGCAATGGGTAAGAAGAAGAAAGCCATTGTTGATGCCATGAAACCCAAATTCATCGAGGGCGGCAAGCAAAACGGCCACGATCCGAAAGTGCTGGAGAAGATATGGGGCGACTGGGAGGCATTCGCTTCCTATGCTTTCAATAAGAGTCATGCTGCCTGCTATTCGTGGGTGGCCTTCCAGACGGCTTACCTCAAGGCGAATTACCCGGCAGAGTTTATGGCGGCCATTATGAGCCGGCGCCGCGACCAGATATCCGAAATTACCAAACTGATGGACGAATGTCGCGCCATGAGCATTGCTACACTGGGACCTGATGTGAACGAAAGTTTCCATAAATTCGGTGTCAACAAAAAAGGAGAGATTCGTTTTGGACTTGCTGCTATCAAGGGCATGGGCGACAATGCTGCCCAGGCCATCATCGAGGAGCGCGAGAAAAACGGTCTGTACAAGAGCATTTTCGATTTTGCGCAGCGCAATAATTATGCTATGGTCAACCGAAAGGCTTTCGAAAGTCTTGTGTGGAGTGGCGGATTTGACAGTTTCGGCTACAAGCGTGAGCAATATTTCGCTTACGACAGCAAGGGAAACATGTTCCTGGATGCGCTGGTAAGGTATGGCCAGTTGTACCAGAGTGAGAAGATGCAGTCAACGCATTCGCTCTTCGGCGATATGGGCGAGGTGGAAATTGCCACGCCTGTTGTGCCGGAAGCAGAGGAATTGAGTGACATCGAAAGGCTCAACAAGGAGCGTGAATATGTGGGTATTTACATCTCTGCCCATCCGCTTGATAAGTTCAGCGTGGTGCTCAATGGTATTTGCAACACCAGTTGCAGTGATCTTGAAGACAGGGCGAAACTTGCCGAGAAAGAAGAAGTGATCGTCGGTGGCATCGTTACTGCCGTGAAAGAACGTTTCGGTAAGAGCGGAAGAAAGTTTGGCATCGTCACATTGGAGGATTATAATAATAGTGGCGAACTGGCTGTGTTCGGTGAGCAATGGGCACTTTGGAAGAGTATGCTCAGCGAAGACAATACCATTTGTATCAAGGCGAAGTGTGAACCGGCGAGATTCAAGGAAGGTACCTACAACCTGAACATCATGGATGTCCAGTATCTGCAGACCGTGAAAGAAACGCAGATTAAAAAGATAACGATTTCCGTGAAGTCTGACAGTATCGACGACACGGTGGTGAGCGACCTGACAACCATGCTGAAAGCAAGTCCTGGAAATACCGAACTGTTTTTCCAGATACTCGATTCTGAGACACAGCGGCCTGTCACCTTGCGCAGCCGTGCCGGCGGAATTGACATCAAACGTGACTTGTTGTCATACATTGATGCCAATCCTGGAATGGATTATAAAATCAATTAGTGTTTGGCATAGTCTTTGCTGAATAATGTTTATATTAATCTAAATAGTAAAAAGAAAATGGAAGTAAAAATCACAAGTGAGAATTTCGAGAGTCTGAAGAATGGCAACCTGCCATTAGTGGTTGATTTCTGGGCAACATGGTGTGGTCCATGCCGTATGATCGCTCCTATTGTGGCAGAACTTGCAGAGCAGTATGATGGCAAAATCGTTGTGGGCAAGTGCGATGTGGAGGAGAGCGACGATATCGCTATGGAGTTCGGTATCCGCAACATCCCCACCATTCTTTTCTTCAAGGACGGCAAGGTGGTAGACAAGCACGTCGGTGCCGTTGCTAAAGCCAAGTTGCAGGAGAAATTCGAGGCTTTGCTGTAAGCAGCACACAGCGCACTTGATGTGCGTTGCGGCGGATGGTGTGCAGTTTTTTTCAGCATCATCCAAATGGTAAAAGGAATTGGCGCATCGCTTTTTTGATAGCGCCAATTCCTTTTTTTGTAGGCTCCTGGTTGAGGAGTCCGTTTCATCATACAGACCTGACTACCAGTTCAGGTGCAGCCGTGCACCGATTACCACCCATGTGCCGGGCTGTGGTACAAGTCCGTAGTCCACATATTGCTTGTCGAAGATGTTGTTTGCCTGTGCATAGATGGTGTAGTCAGAGGCGTCCCACGACAGGCGCGCATCCCATAGCGCATAGGGATGATAGTCTTTCACGTCGCCATCGAAGGTGGTATACGAGCCGATTCTGTCCTGAAACCTGAAGTTGACCGTCATGTTCAGCCTGTCATAGATATGCAGGCCGAGGTCAGCGGTTAACTTGTGGCGCAGGTATTCCAGCGCATACTGCGACTGGATGTTGGGTTCAGCCTCTTTGTCTTGGTCGATATAGCAGTAGGCAATATTGAAACTCTTGAGAATCTGCTGTGCAGGCAGCAGGTGGCTGAAGTCGGCATTGGCGGAAAGGTCCACTCCCATGGCATTCAGTCTGGTGTGGTTCACACTTTCCCACACGGCATTCTCGCCTTTGCTCGTGTCCATGATCCAGTCTATCATGTTCTTTTCATGATGGTGATACACCGATGCCCTTGCCTGAATACCCGGTGAGAGATATTTCACACCTCCCTCTATAGCGTTCATTTCCTCGGGTTTTAGGTATTTGTCAGCCTTGTGTCCGCCTTTGGAATAATATAGTTCGGTGAACGATGGCATGCGCAGCGATGTGTTGAACGAAGCATAGAGTTTCCAGTGGTCGCCGATGCGGTAACTGGCGTCGGCACCAGGATAGAGCCTGAATGGCATTTCGTTCCATGTGTTCTTCACCGCGATGAAACCTGCTGACAGCGTGAAATGGCTGAGCAGGATGTTGTGCTCCAGATGGAAACTCAGGTTGGAGCGGTTGATGCCGAGTGTATAGTCACGGTCGGTGCCATGGATATGCACGGGCTTGTTGAGGGGTTCGCCCAGGTTGCCGCTTTGCAAATCCTCGTTTCGGAATTCGGCTCCGATGGCTGTTCGTCCTGCTATCCAGTCGAAATAACTGTTCATGTTCACACCGTAGACATTGTCCCGGTTGTAGTTGTATTTCATAATCTCCGGCTGATCGCGGTATCCTTCATATTGGTCACGGTGCTGATTCCAGTACACAGAAGGACGGAAATGGAACCTTCCGCGTTTCACCTCAGCCTGAATGCCGGCATGGTACTTGTCGGTCTTTTCATATTGGTTGTCTGCTTTCCAGGTTGGGGTGGCATAAGAAGTGCTGCTTCCCCATCCTTTGGTGGACATGCCGGCATACCAGTTCACGCGCAAATCACCCTCTGCATACTGGCCCTGATAGAAGGCTTTGCCTCCTTCATAGTCGCCGTTCAGGTTTCCTGCCTTAGAGCGTGAGAATCCGTCGCTGCGCGTATAACTGCCGCTCACCTGGTTGTTCCACTTGCCACTGACCACATTGGTGCGCGCTCCTCCCTTGAAATAGCCAAAGGAGCCGCTCTCCGCATAGATGTCGCTGCCCGAAGTGGGGGCCGTGCGTGTCACAATGTTGATGGCTCCCACGAGCGACGAGGTGCCATAGACACGTCCTGCCGGTCCTTCCAGCACTTCAATGCGTTCAATTTCACTAATGTCTACAGGGAGGTCAAAGGCATTATGTCCGGTCTGTGGGTCACAAATGTTAATGCCGTTGAGGAGAATTGTAATTTGCTCGCTGGTTCCGCCTCGCATGCTGATGTCGGTCTGAGCACCAATGGGACCTCTCTGGCGGACATCTACGCTGGCAACAAATTTCAGCAAATCGTTCATACTTTGCACTGGTGCCTGAGCAATCTGCTCTCTGTCCAGTACAGTTACCATTCTCGCCGCTTGGCCAAGGGCCAGCGGAGCGCGCGAACTGATGACCTCTATGTCATCAAGTGTCACCTCTTTGCTTGTCTTTACAGAAGTGGTGTCTGTCTTGGCGGTGTCTGTGCTGACACCTTCTGCCTTGGCATAGGTCAGCGTGGCAACGCTCAGCGTACCGATAATCACTTCTTTTCCCAAACAAGCAAAAAGTGAATAGCCCTTGCGTCCAAATTTCTTGAACTTAATGGCTTCGCGCTTTTGGAATTGTTTTTTGTACATAGTAATTATTCTGTTATGCCTTGCACTATTGCAAAGCGAGCGCGAAGGTACGAAAAAATATGCTTTTCGGCAAATAATCCTTCATTTTTTTGTGGAGGGTGGTGGAGGGTAAAGCATGAAATGCTGATCCCATACGCCAAACGGATGTTTCGATGCGGTTGGCATGCTGCTGCCCGTTGCATCTTTGAATCGCAATCAATAAAAAACGGTTTAACCTCCCGGCCAAACCGTTAAAATCATTAATAATTAAATTAACTCAAGTTTATAGGAAATACTCTCACGAGCACTGGTATGTTTTCTCATAATGTGAGACAACATTCTTTCGTTTTGCAAATATACATAAAAAATGCGCATTTGCAAAATAATATACATGCTCTTGTGTGAAAACGACTCCTTTTTAATTATTCTTAACTGATTCTTCTTTGTTCATCATTTGAATCCACTTGCGGAATCCCAAAATGGCAATCACCACATACAGTCCGTAGAGTGCTGCCTTGAAGGGAATCCCTTTTGTGATATAGAGGTAGCAACTCACGGCATCCACGACAATCCATAGCAGCCATTGCTCCACATATTTCATCGCCAGCGCCCACAGGGCAACAATGCTCAGCGCGTTGGTGAATGAGTCGGTAACCGGAATGCTGCTGTTGGTGTAGTTCACCAGTACCCAATAGGTGATGCCCCACACCACGAAAAAGCACACAACCGTAGAGAGCAAGAGTCTTTTGGGGAAGTGCTTGATCTGCATGCTGTCCTTATGCTTCTGTTCCTGGATGACTGCCGTGGCATTCTTGCTCTTTAAATCCTTGATTTTCCATACAGCATAGCCGTAGATAGCGGCTATGGTATAGTAGGTTGCCATGCCTGCATCTCCATAGAGTCCATGACTCCAATACAGATAGATGTCCAGTGCGGGCATGATGATGCCTACTAACCACAGCCAGATGCTTGCCTTGTATTCAAGCAGTATGTAGAGCAGACCCAACAGCGTTGTGAAGAAGTCGAGCCAATGTCCTGATAACCAAGAGGCTAAATCCATGTTGTTCTCTTATGTTGACGCGTGTAATGGATGTTGAACACAGATTAGAAACGCAGCGTGATGCTGCCCATAGCGGTGAAGCCGGCGGTGGGGGTGAATCCCAGTTGATAGTAGCGGTTGCCGTTGGTGTGGCCGTAACTCTCGGCAACGGCAGAGTAGACCCATCCGCTGGTGGCCACATGGTTGTTGAATATGTTGTTCAGGTTGAGGCCGAACACCATCTCCTTCACACCCGCATGCTTCAGCGGCAGCGTATAGTTGAAGCTGACGTTGGTCAGCGAGTAGGCAGGCAGCGAGCGGTCGCGGTGCTCGGTGTTGTCAAGATACATCCGGCTGACGTAGCCTGTGTGCCATACGGCCTGGAAGCCCTTCAGGTGGAAGTTGACGAAGCCGTTGAGGATGGCCGACGGCGAGAAGGCCAGTGTGGCATCGCTGTAGTGGAACTCACGCAGTTCGTCGCCGTTGCCGTCGATATGATAATGCTCGATAGCATACTGGCGTGCGGCTTCATCCTTGCCATAGTTGTAGTCGTCCCAGTCTTCCACATATTCGGTAAAGTCCTTCAGTTTGTTCTTGCTCAGGGCAGCATTGCCCTCAAGGGTCAGACAGGGCAGAATGTCCCAGGCTGCCGTCAGTTCGATACCCATGCGATAGGAGTCCTTGATGTTCGTGGTGAGCGGTTCGCCGATGTCACTCGTCATGCCAGTCTGTACGAACTGGTTGTTATAGTCCATATAGTAGAGCGTGGCACCTGCGCGGAAGGTGGGCGTGCCGTACTGATAGCCCAGTTCGTAGTCGAGCAGTGACTCAGCCTTTGGAGCAGGGTAGTTTCCATTGTCGGTGAAGTTGTTGCGCTCCGGTTCACGATGGCTGAGGGCCATAGAGAAGAAGGCGCGGTGCGGGCCATGGTGGAAACTCAGGCCTGCCTTGGGATTGAAGAAGTGGTACTTCTTGTCGATGTCGAGGTAGTGCTTCTCATACAGACTGGTGTTGTCGTTTTTGATAAACTTGTCGTTGTAGCCGTCGGTCTTGTAGCGAACGTGGCGGTATTGTATGTCGCCGAACACATCCCAGTTGTCGGTGATGTGGCGGGTGCCCTTCAAGAAGATGTTGCCATCGAACTTGTCGGCATCAGAGTCATAGTATCGGTAGTCGCCCTTGCCCATGAGCATCTGGCGCAGGATGTCGTTGCTCAGGTAAGTGACGTAGCCGAAGTGGTTGCCGCTGAACTGCTGGAACGACGCGCCGCCGATGATGTCGCGCTCTGCATCGCGGTAGTTCAGCGTCCACAAGGCACCGTAGTTGTCTTGCTTCAGACCTTTCTTGCGCACCCAGTCGGTGCGCTTCACGCCCTGCAGGTCGGGGAAGTCGGGACTGGGCAGACCGAGTTTCTTCACTTTGTTGTCGTAGCGAAACTCCTTGTAGTAGCCGTAGCCGTGGGTGTAATGGAGCGAGGCCGTCGACTTCCAGTGATCGTTGATGTCCCATACTGCCGACAGAATATTGTGGTTCTGCCAGAAATTGTCGGTGGTCTTGTCCCAGTAGTTGCCGTTGTTCATCTTGTAGCGCTCAGTCAGGTAATTGCCGCTGGCATCGCGTGCAAAATTGCCGTCGGCATCATAGGCAAAGTGCTCGTAGAGGCTGTTGTAGCGGCCCAGTCCCACGTTATACATGTCTTTGTAGGTCTTGATGCCGGTAGATATGCCATATATTCCGTCCATCAGACTGAGGTCGTCGTTGCCTGCGGTGACAGCATTCCATGCCTGTCCTGTCTTTTCGAAGTTGCCGATGTTCTTGTATCTGATGGTGAAATTGTCGTCCATCCATGTCAGTCCGCCATAGTAGGAGCCCGACCGCCCGCTCGTTCCGTGGATATATCCGTCGGTATTTGTTTCGTGATAGGCACCGTCGAAGATCAGATGGTTCCACAGCAAACCCGTTGAGAACGCGCCTCCCACGTTGAATGTGTTATACGATCCGTATGACAGGTTCACCTCTCCGCCAGCCTTTGTCGACGGAGTCTTTGACGAAAGCGAAACCGTTCCGCCGAAAGCACCGTCGCCATTGGTGCTCGATCCCACGCCTCGCTGTATCTGCACGCCGCCCAGGAGTGATGCATACGAATTCATGTTTGCCCAGAACACGCACTGGTCTTCAGGAGAATTCAAGGGAACACCGTCGAGTGTCACGTTGATGCGCGAGCCGCCGGCACCGCGGATGCGCATGTAGGTGGTTCCCGTACCAACGCCGTTTTCGCTCCATGCCAGCACGCCTGGTGTCTGTGAGAACAGGAACGGCAGTTCTCTGCCTGTCTTGCTGAAGTTCTGCAACTCGTTTTTCTTGATGTTGGCCACGGCAAACGGTGCGTCTTTCTGCACCCATACGCCTTTCACTACTACCTCTTGCAACTGCTCCATGCGCAGCGAGTCATTGTCGTCGGCAAACATGCTGCCGGCAGACATCACCATGGCCAAAGCCATTGTCATTGCTTTTTTCATATACCTTTTTATAATATAATAGATAAGGGTAGTCGCCCACGGCCGGAAACCTGCATGTTTGCCAATCGTTTCTCAGCCTATCCCTACGCCGGCATTATCCGGATCAGGTCAGAGGGTATCATCTCAGCCACGACAACAAGAATCGGGCACCCCTTAACTTACGCTTTGTAAGTCGGGTGCAAAGTTAATATAATTTGCTGAAAAGACAAAATGAATGGCGGTTTTTTATGGCATATGCAAATAAAAAATGGTGCAAATAATGGTGCAGCGGCAGCGCAATGGCGACGTTTCTATTCCACGATAATCTTGTTGCCTTCCTTGAAGACGTAGGCTTTCTTCATGCGGTTCATCATGTTGATGGCTGCATCCACGCCGTTGTTGCGCTCACTGATGAACCTCATTTTCAGGTTCAGAGCCTCCTTGTTGCGGAATTCAACGGTCATGTTGAAGTTCTCACCGATGGCTTCCATGATGGTTTTCAGGTCAACATTGTCGAAATAGAGATATCCGTCGCGCCAGTATTCATAAGGAACGATGTCGGTTTCGCCCACATGGAAATTGTTGTCGGCGATGGTCACCTGCTGGCCAGGCTTCAGCACCACCTCCTGCTGGCTTTCTTTTGCATTCACGCGGATGCTTCCGCTGATCAGCGTAATCTCTCCCTCCATGGTGTTGATGTCGAATTCGGTACCCAGCACGGTGGTTTGCGCCATGTCGGTCATCACGATGAACGGGTGCTCGGCATTTTTTGCCACTTTGAAATAGGCGCGTCCGCTGAGTTTTACAACGCGCTCGCGCCCCACGAACTCGGTGGGGAAGATGACCCTGCTGTTGGGATGCAGATATGCCACACTGCCGTCGGGAAGCGTCACCGATGCCGATTTGCCGTAGGGCACTTCAAGCGTGACGCTCTCAATGTGTTCCTTGTCGGCAAATATTTTGCGAAAATCATCAATGGTGATGTCAGTGTTCTGTTTTGTCTTGGGGCTCAGTGTCACCTTCTGGCCGTTCTCGTTGGTCAGGCTGATGCCTGTCTGCTCTTCGTCGGCAGTGAACACGAATCCCTTGGCCAGTTGCTTCTCCATTTCAGACATGGTCATGGATGCATCCGAGGCGCTCTTCCAGAAACTGAAGGCAATCACGGCCGCCACCACGGCTGCTGCCAATGCTGCCATTCTGAATATCCTGGCTTTCGACCCTTTGTGCATCCTCTTTTTATGGAACGCGTTCAGCCTCTCTTCCACATCCACGTGCCCCATGCGCATCTTGGCCTTGATGGCAAGCAGATCTTGCACATCACGGCGCAGTGCATCGTCATGGCGCAGTTCGTTGAGTTGTTGTTCTGTAATCCCGGCACCAGCCTCTAAGATGTCAAGCGCGCGGTTTTCAGATGAGGTTACTTCTTGTTCCATTTTCGCTTCATTATGTTATTTATACGAATAAGTCACGATTTAGGTTACGTTTTTAGGGATTTTTTAATTTCTCTAAGTATTTTAAGGGCTTTTATCATGTGTTTTTTTACAGCACTTATACTTATGTCCATTTCTTGTGCCACCTCTCTGTACTTTTTGTCATACATGTAGCAAGCCTCGATGATTTCGCGCGTGGGCGACGTGAGATGTTCCAACACCATATTTATAATCATGGTGTTGTCTTCGTCTTCGAGCAAGTGTTCTTCGTAAATATACTGCTGGCTCATGTACTCCACGGTGTTCGCATACTTGGCATATTGCTTGTCTTTGCGCAGGAAATCAATGCACCGGTTGCGCACGCAGGTGAAGAGGTAACTTTTTGAATTGCTTTCTTTGATGTCGGAATAGTTTCGCCACACTTCTTCGAACACGTCATTCACAATGTCGTGGCAATCCGCTTTGTCGGGAATATACTGCATGGCAAAATGCAGCAGGGGAGTGTAATACTTGCGGAAAAGGTTGTCGAAACTTTGTTGTTCTCTCTTCATCTGGCTGCAAAGGTAATCATTTTCTTTTTCTTAAAAGAAAAAAAACAGTGTTTTCTTCGAATGGAAACTCTTTTCCTATGTGATTTTCATTTGATTCTCATCTGATTTCTTATGTATTTCATGTCTGTTCATATCATCGTCATCCTTGCCGAATACTGCCGTTTTCCTCACTCGGTTCCATAAGAACGGAGCCTCGATTGTGGCACTTGGCAAAAGTAAATTAAATTAATTTGCTCGGTAATTTAAATTGATTTGAAAAGTAAATTAAATTGATTTGCTCGGTAAATTAAATTGATTTGCTGAAGCATATCTATTGTTTGCGTGCTCTGATGCAACGGAATACTTCCTCTTTTCCTATTGTTTTCACCATACAAACGGCAGCCACGCATGGTGAAACCCTTGTTTTCGGGCTTCGCGGCGCACACTGATGTAATGGTGTTGCAGCTCCCTTCAGTGGACGAATTCTTTCGGTTTTGCATTTTTTAAGAAAAAAAACGGCGAAAATCATAACCTTTTTTCTGAGTTATTCGTATAGAATTTGTTAATCCGGTAAAAACTTAAGTTTTTTGTATACGTAGAGAATAAGTATTAATACATTAAAAATCGCACATCAGTTATGAGAAGAAAGATTCTAATCATGATGCTCTTCGTTGCATGTTTCGGCGTGTTGCCGTCTCATGGTCAAGACATTGACCCTAATGAGAAGGTGACGCTGTCGTTCAGCAATGAGCCTTTGACGCAAGTGCTGCAGCGCTTGGAAACGATGACGTCGTATAAGTTCCTTTACACTTACGACGATGTAAGCAAGTATCGCGTGAGCGGAAAAATGCGCAGCGAGACACTTGAGAATGTCCTGAAGCAAGTGCTCGAAGGCACGCCGCTCGAATACAGCGCGCAGGGCAAGTTTATCAACATTACCGTGAAAGGCGGAGGCACCAAGGCTTCTGCCCCGTCGGCACACCATTCCGTGAGCGGCCGTGTGCTCGACGAACACAAGGAACCCGTCATCGGTGCGCAGGTAAGAGTGCTCGGCACTAAACTCATTGCCGTGACCGACATGGACGGAAACTTCTCTTTCGACCAGCCCGTGCCTGAGAAGGCGCGCATCCAGGTGTCTTACATCGGCATGGAAACCGCTCATGTGACCGCCAAGAAGAACATGGTGATCAACATGAAGTCAGACACGCAGATGCTTGGCGACGTGGTGGTGACCGGTTACCAGCAACTCGACCGCCGCAACCTCACCAGTTCTGTTACCAGTAAGAGCATGGAAGAACTGGAGATTCCCGGCGTGGCCGACCTCTCGAAGATGCTCGAAGGAAAGATTCCCGACCTGATTTCGCTCACAAACAGTGGTGAGGTGAATGCCACCAACCGCATCCGTATCCGCGGAACATCCACCATCGTGGGTAACCGAGAGCCGCTGTGGGTGCTCGACGGCATTATTATGACCGATCCTGTGAACCTTTCTCCCGATGTACTCAATGACCCCGATTACGTAAACCGTATTGGTAATGCCATCGCTGGTATTAACCCGCAGGACATCCAGCGCATCGACGTGTTGAAGGATGCCGCTGCCACTGCGCTTTATGGAACGCGTGCCGCCAATGGTGTGATCGTGGTGACCACCAAGAGCGGACGCGAAGGAAAGCCTACTATATCCTATACAGGTTCGGTTACAGGCCGTAAACGCCCGTATTATTCAGACAAGAGAGTTAATTTGATGAACTCTGCCGAGCGCATCCAGTTCTCCCAGTATTTGGTGGATAATCAGTATAAGTATCCGATGGGAATGGCGCATGTGGGCTATGAGTGGGCTCTGACACAGTATTATGCCAAGCAGATTACCCATGAGGAATTCCTTTCGCAGGTGGAAACAATGATGGCCACCAACACCGACTGGTTCGATCTGCTTTGCCACAACTCGCTCTCTCACGACCATAGTGTGAGCATTTCTGGTGGAACGGAGAAAGCCCGTTATTACACTTCTATCGGTTATACCGACCAAGACGATGTCATCAATAATACCATGAATCGTCGCTATACGGCCATGACCAAAGTGAGTTACGACCTGAGCAAGCGGTTCAAGGTGAATTTCCAGGCATCTGGCTATCTTAACGACCGTGAATATAACATCGACAATGCCATCAACTATGCGTATGTAACCAGCCGTGCCATTCCTGCATACAATGCCGACGGCAGTTATTATTTCTATCAGAGGTATGCTAGCAGTTATTACCACGATTACAATTTCATGCACGAACTTGAGAATACCTCACAAATGAATCAAACCAATGCCATCTCTGGCAATATCAGTTTCAGATATGATGCCAGTGAAAACTTGTGGCTTGATGGAACATTCTCGGCAAATATCCAGAATGCGACTTCAGAGACGTGGTATGGCGAGGATTCTTTCTATGCGCGTACATTGAAGCGCGCAGAATCTGGCGAGACACCTCCTGGTGACAGCACACTGCCGTATGGTGGAGAGTTCCGCAAGTCAAGCAACAAGAATATTGGATGGACGGCCCGTCTTCAGGGCAACTACAACAAGTTCTTCGGTTCAGACAGACAGCACAATGCGAACATCTCATTAGGTCTCGAAGCAAGCAGCGGCCATTACACTGGCGATAACTATGTGCAGCGAGGTTATTATAAAGACCGCGGACGCAACTTTGCCACCGGCATCCCTTCAAGTTTTACATCTTATTGGGATTGGGAAAGAAACAATGTTCCCACCATTATCGACCAGACGAACAACGTGGTGTCTGCATATGCCACGCTGACATACAGTTACAAGAACCTTTTCACCTTGAACACCAACGGACGCTACGACGGCTCTAACAAGTTCGGAAGCCGAAGCAACGAAAAGATCCTCCCTGTGTGGTCTGTATCAGGAAATGCCAATCTGCTGAACATCTTCAAAATCAAGGCACCTTGGCTGGAGCATTTTGCTATGAAGGCTTCCTATGGTGAGCAGGGTAACATGCTCGACAACCAGACTCCTGAGTTGATCATCAAGAAAGGTAACATGAATGCCTACTACGATGAAATGATCTCTACACCAGCCTATTTCGCCAATCCTGATTTGAAGTGGGAGAAGACACGCTCGTTCAATGTCGCTCTCGAGGCTCGTATGTTTGACGGGCGACTGTCCATCGAAACGGAGTATTATTTCAAAAAGACCACCGATGCATTCCTTGACAAGGTTATCTCTGACGTGAATGGTTTCAACTCTTATGTAGTGAACTCGGGTACGATAGAGAACAGCGGATTCAACGTGTCTATCACCTCTACTCCGGTGAAACTGAAGGATTTCTACTGGATTCTTTCAGGAAACATTTCAAAAGTCTACAATAAAATCAAGACGGCACCTGGTGCTGAGACCTATGAACTCAGCAACTTCCTGAATGGTTCTGCCGTGGTGATGGGGCAGCCTATCGGAACTTTCTATTCTTATAAGTTTGCCGGTTTGAGCACCGTTGACGGCGGACCAATTATCGAGGATTTGGAGGAACGTCAGATTGAACTTCACGAACTGAAGAACTATCAGGCCTATACCAAGGTGCTTATCCCCTCAGGTCGACGTGAACCCAATGTGACGGGAAGTATCAACAATACATTTACATACAAGCATTTCCGTCTGAATACGTCTCTGCTTCTTAATTTCGGTGCCAAGACACGATTGTTCCGTTTGTTTGACGATGTGGCTAATGGAAATATCAAATCGGAAAACAACCTGAACAGAGACTTGCTGAATGCATGGCGGAAACCGGGCGATGAGAAGGTTACCAATATTCCTTCAGTGATGGGATCGGGTAGTAGTGGTTACTATTACTATTCTTCTCACTGGAGTTCGGGTTATCCTTATACGGGTGCCGTCATTGCCGACAATGCTTGGAAAATGTACGATTACAGTACAGTGCGTGTGGTAAGTGGTGACTACGTGAAACTCTCTAATGTGTCGCTCACATACGAGTTGAACCAGAAACAACTGGCCAAGACTAAATTGAGCCATCTTGCATTCACGCTCAGTGCCTATAATCTCTATACCTGGAGTGATAAGGCTCTGCGCGGTCAGACTCCGACGCAGGGTGGATTCTCTGAAGTGCAACTCAGCGATACGCCGAGTTATACATTTGGTATTACCGTTAATTTCTAAACGAAGGGAGGACATTAAGAATATGAAATTCATGAGATTTATACTATTGTCACTGACGGTATTGCTTTATACCAGTTGTGGTGACTTTTTGGAAGAGTCTTCACAAGATAATGACTATGTACGCACTTGGAAAGACTTGAACGAGTTGCTCATCGGTGGCTGTTATATGGAAGTGAATACAACGGCAAGCCAGGCGTTTGCCGTTGAGTCGAACAAGGGAATGTTCCTTCATTTGCTGGCCGACGAAGTGGAGGAGAATAATTTCGGAGGGCGGCATTTCGACGACCATGAGCATGTCTTTGGCTATCTCACTTGGCAGCAGCGCTCGGGCATGAAAGAGAGTTACACCGACTATTATGCGGAAAATAATATGTGGACAAAGGTGTATAAGAACATCAATGTGGCCAATAATATTCTCAAAAGCGTGCAGGACGTGCCGCAGGTGATGGAGTCAGAAAAAGAAGGTGCTGCCCGTGTAGCAGCCGAGGCTCATTTCTTGCGCGCGTTCTACTATTTCTGGTTGGTGAATGTTTATGCCAATCCGTATAATCCCCATACGGCATCAACAGATCTGGGCGTACCCGTAAAGACCAGCGAGCAGGTGCTCGACGTGAAATTTGAGCGAAATTCCGTACAGGAAGTTTACGACTTGGTCGTCTCTGATTTGTTGGCAGCCGAAGAGGAAATGTCGCATGTCACGAAAGAGCGCCATTCCATGTATCGTGCAGACATGAATTCCATCCGGTTGCTGCTCAGCCGCGTGTATCTCTATCTGCAAAACTGGGAGAAGGCCGCTCAATATGCGCGTATGGTTATCCAAGATCATCCCCAACTGATGAACATGAATGACGATACCAATTACTTTAGCACCAAGAGCAATCCGGAGAATATCTTCTCCATGGGCGGCGACGACCTGCAAGAGATGTTCGACCCTGCTGTACAGGCTTTGAGAGTAAGCAAGGATTTGTATTCACAGTATTCTTTGAATGACTTGAGGCGCGACCGCTGGTATTACACTTATGGTGCCTTCACCGGACTTACTAAGCGCAAGGGTGCCTTCGATTATCTGTCAGTGAAATATGAAAAAACGGACATGAATTGGTATAATATGTATTATACTACATACCTTTCGGCTCGTGCCGATGTATCCTCGTTGTTCTGGCTCCGTTCCGCCGAGGCGTATCTCAATTTGGCTGAAGCAGAAGCATACATGGGGCATGAGGATGAGTCACGCAGCGCGCTTAACACTTTGCGCAAGGCTCGCTATGATAAGAATGCAACCGATGTGATGGTTACCGCTACAGGTAGCGACCTGGTTACCGCTGTCCGTAAAGAACGCCGGATGGAACTGGCACTGGAAGGCCATCGTTGGTTTGACCTTCGCCGTTATAGAGTATGCAGCGTGCAGCCAGAGAAGATTTCCATCACTCACAATTATTCTCTTTATAAGGAGCGTGGTCAGTATGAGATTATTGAAACCCGCCAGTTCGTGCTGGAAGAGGAAGATCCAGGCTGGACACTGCCTATACCTCATGAGGTGCTTGAGTTCAACACGGGCATGCCTAACAATGAAACCAAGTGGCGCGATTATACCGTTGTGCCGACTGTAGAGTAAAAACCAAAAACGAAAAGAAAATGAAAAGATTTCAGATATTTTTAGCGGCATTTGTCATGGGGATGACGCTGGTTGCCTGCGGTGATGATGATGAAACATTGTCAACAGCGTATCAGGATCCTACCAACAATTTCATACCCAATCCCTCTGCATCGGATGAGACATCTGTGCTCCGCCGGCAGTTCAAGGAAAAGTATGACAGTTATCTGCTGTTTACCGATACCCTGCAGCACTATCAGGTTGGAATTGATATCAACGGAGATCCCCGTTATTTCACGGAATTAGTCAATATCTTGTATTCCGTAGGTCAGACTGCACCCATTGTAGACAGGCAGACTTATACCTATTTTACAAGTTTTGATGAGCAGAAGGCGGTTGTTGAATATATGGAACAGTATATCCTGAACCACATTACAGGAAAACTCCGTCCGTTCAGTTGGTTCCTTGCCAAGACCATTGAGAACAGAACCAATACCGGAAGCACCACACGACCGTATGCTATAGCCGGTCAACGTACTATTATTGTTTCGTTAGGTCAGGCGCTTCGCTTGACGGAATCAGGTAAGAGAACGCTGGCCACCAGGATTCTAAGCACCATCATCGGGCAGTTGGCTGCCAACAACAGTGATGCTTTTGATGAGTTCTACGCTGTGAGTGGAAGCCTTTATGGGCAGGCCATGTCGGTGCCAGAAGGTAAAAACCGTAATCAGTTCCTGGCTGAAAACGGGTTTGTCAGTCCTGCGACATATTTACCTAACATATATTATCCCTCACAAAGGGACGATTTGTCAGCCTATTCGTTGATTGCCATCAGTTATACTGATGAGAAGATTGCGAAGGATTATGGGCAGTATCCGCTTGTCATGAAGAAAGTGGAAATTGTCAAGAGGGTTCTTACAGCATTGGGCTACGTTTTTTAATGAATAATCGTATCTAAAGAATAAAAAAGTGTTGAATATGACATTTAAATCAATGATATGGGCAGTTGCTGCCCTGATGAGCGTCACTGTGATTTCCTGTGGCGATGACGATGACAAGATTCCCGATAAGGTGAAAGCCGCAGCAACGGGTACTTTCACTGATGAGCGCGACGGAACAGTGTATAACTGGGTACGCTATGGCAATCTGGAGTGGATGGCGCAGAACTTTGCTTATACCGACGGACAGACGGACGTTTCTATCTACTTGGATGATGATGAGCATGAGAGTAATCGTGAGAGTACCCGCAATCTGGCAAAGTATGGACGACTTTACTCTTTAGGTGCAGCCAAGCGACTTTGCCCCGAAGGCTGGCGCATTCCCACAGATGCCGACTGGCAGAACCTGGAGCAGCAGATGGGTATGTCGGCTGCTGATGCCGCCAAGCGCGAGTGGCGCGGCAACGTGATGCACAGCATGGTGAGTTTCTATGAAGATCCTTGCGACCTGAACCTGCTGCTTGGCGGTTATTATACCAACCATACCATCATGAGCACGTCTGGTTGGCGTTTCATGGGCAATTTCGGTTTCTATTGGACTTCGACCAAAGATGAAGAAAAAGGTGGTGAATTCTATTTCTACCGCAAATTCTTCTATAATTACAATGGTGTGTATCGTGAAAGCACAGAGACAGAAAACCTCAAAATGAGCGTCCGTTATGTAAGAGATGCCAGATAATATGGTATATATCATTGGCAGCCTTCTGCATGGAGGCTGCCAATTACCAAAACAAGGAGAAATCATACTGATAGAATAATCATTTATTATTAATTTATAGATAATCGTTATGAAGAAAATTTTTACAAACTTACGCAGCAAGAAAGCATTCATGGTGATTGCTTTTGCGCTGGCATCATGTTCCAGTATGTATGCAAACAATGCATACTATGATCATTATGCATTGTTAGGCACGTATCCCACAGGCGTTGGAAAAGTGTATGCTCAGATTTCCTCTGATTGTACGAAAATGGACGGTGTTGATTTTGAAACTCCAGCCGAAAGTGTTGAGGTGCAGTTCATTTTCAAGGCTTTAGGAGAAAACAAGACCTTTACAGCCGTTGCTGTTCCTGAAGACGGATGGATTGTAGCAGGTTTTACTTACGGAGAGAAGAATGAGGATGGCACTTTCACTTGTGTCACCGATACGCTTACTTATTCAAGTAATCCCGCAGAGATTAACTCGGTGTCCACAATCAGTGATAAGGATTCTTTAACGGCAGTGTCAATATTCCCATTGGAACCAGATGAAGCCTTCTATGCAGTATTCACGCATGTGGCTCCCAGAGTAGTCAATGGATATGGAGAGTTTGGAGAAGTCAAGATTGACAAGATATCCAACAACATTGGCGATCAGGTTACGCTTACAGCCATTCCGAAACGAGACGGCACCTTCTCTCATTGGATTGAGAAAAGCACAGGCAACAAGATTACAGACAACCCGTTGACAGTCACCGTTACAAAAGCAGAGGAGTATATTGCCTACTTTGAAAACGACCTGATGATTAAACTCAACTTCCCTGAAGAGGGTGGCTATCTGCCGTTCTATGATGCAGAGTACCGCACGGAATTCCCCTCCGAGCGTGAGTTTGATGTGTTGGATTTTGATGCCCGTAATGTGTCAACATTCAAGAACAATGGGCAGGATGCCATCGCTGTGGTTCCCACCAAGTCGGGTGTGGTAGGCAATTGGGCTCAGTCTCCAGTTATTTTCTACGGAAAAGGTGAGCATGTGGCACTTCGTGACACCTCTTCAACCACTCCTGGTAACAATGAGTACAACCTGCTTCGTTGGAGCGGTGACGAAGGCGTAAAGACCGATACGCTCCGTTCTGGTCATCATTATTACACATTCGATGCTCAAAAGGCTGTGTTCAATATTGTAAAGTCTGATGTTCCTACAATCGCTGCCAAGCAGATTTACATGGCAATGCCAGACTCATGTGTTGAGGCTCTGACTCCCGGCAACTTCCCCGATATTATATATACATCTGAAGAAGAAAGCGGCGAGACTGGCATTTCAGCAGTAACAACGGCTGCAAAGGCCAAAAAGAATGGCATTTACACCATCGACGGCCGCCGCGTAGAGGCTCTTGAGCAGGAGGGTATCTATATCTTTGACGGCAAGAAGGTGCTCTATCGCAAGAGAAAGTAAACATATTCTGATATATGAAGAAACTTGTTTATATCATAACCCTTCTCCTGAGCACACATGCTCTGCAAGCCCAGGAGAAGGGCTTTGTTATTAATGGCAAGGTGAATCTGCCCGACGGCTACTCGGTTGGCATCGTCTGCCATACCGACACGTCCACCTTTTCGGACGTGGCCAGCGGCTATATCAAGAAGGGCAAATTCACACTCCGAGGAAAACACTTGGACAGTCCGGCACAGGGAACGCTGATGACGAACAACCTGGAACTGGTAGAGAAAAATCACTGGCCGACAGATTCCATCCATTGGACGTATAACGAGATTATCCTTACCAATGGAAAACTCACGTTCACACCTGACTTCCGCCTCAAGGGAACACAGGTGCAGCAAGACTATAACGACCTGCTCGACATGGGCGGTGAGATGAAAGCCGATGCCTTTGCCTTTATCGACAAGCATCCACAGTCGGTGGTTTCGCTCTATTTGGCCAACAAACTGTTGCAACGCGGCTATAATCTGACGAATGAGCAGGTGGCGCATTTAGAGAAAACCATTCAGATGACAGGTGCTGATCCGACACGTGAGAAAGAGTATGCCAAGCGGATGAAGTCGGCCAAATACACCACCAAGGGCAGCGGCGTTACAGACCTCGACCTGCTGGATATCAATGGCAACGCATGCCATTTGGTGGATGTCGTTCCAAAAGGCAAGTATGTGCTCATTGATTTCTGGGCTTCTTGGTGCGGCATGTGTCTGCATGCCATGCCCGAAGTGGCCGAGATTGCCGAAGACTATAAAGACAACTTCTGCGTGATAGGCATTTCTATCGATACCAAGGATGCCGCATGGCGCAAGGCCATGGAGAAGCATCCCGAGCCGTGGCCGCAGTATATCACCACCAAGCAAGGCTATCAGGACTTGTTCGACAAATACCAGGTGGGCAACGGTGTGCCTTATTATCTGTTCGTAGACCCGCAAGGCAAGGTCATTGATTCGCCCAGCCATCCGCAAGACGTACGCATGATGCTGGAGCAGTTGGGCATTCCCGGACCGTTCATCTTATCGGGCAATGTGCCAGGATTAGGCAATGAAACAGAAGTGGTGCTGCACAGTCAGGAAGGTGAAAAGCAGGAAGAACTGGCCCGGACAAAAGTTGAAGACGGGAGTTTTATGCTGAAGGGCAAGGTGAAGTCTCCTACTATGGCCACCATGCAATTCCTGGTGCCCACCCATCACGAACTTTTCCCGACAAGAAGTCTGGCCGATATCCGCCTGATGGTTTCTCCCGGCCGTATGAGTTTTGATGCTTCTCAGGAACTGCTTGCCGACAGCGTGTTCACCAGTTATGAGAAAGAGGGACGCGTAACCATTAATGGCGGCAAGGCTGAACAGGAGTATCAGGAGTTCCTGAAAGCAACGCTGCAGGCGCAGTTAGCGGCCGACAAGACCGCGCGCCAGTATGCCATGTCCTATTTTGAGCATGGCATGGACGACAGCCATCCCGATGTGAACGCGTTGAAACAGCAAGACGAGGCCGCTAAGGCTGTATATGACCAGACGGTGGACGGTTTTGTGAAGGCTCATCCCGACTATGCCGTTTCGGCAGCCCTGTCAGCACAGAAGATGTATGAGTATTTCCAGCACGATGCCGTGTTCTATGACAATATGTACGCCATGCTGAAGAACAATCCCGATACGGCTCACGTGAACTTCATCAAGCGTAATCTGCCGTTTATCAAGCAGCGCGTGCTTGGTGTCGACTATACCGATTTCACTGGCAAGCAGCCCAACAACAAAGCGTGCAAACTGTCGTCGCTGCTCAAAACGGGTAAGTTCACGCTGGTGGACTTCTGGGCATCGTGGTGCGGCCCCTGCCGCAAGGCCATTCCACGGGTGAAGAAGATGACGCAGCAGTATAAGCAGTTGCAGGTGGTGTCAGTATCGCTCGACGAGAAAGAACCCGCCTGGCGCAAGGCCATGAAAGAAGAGAAGATGCCATGGGCTCAACTGTGGCTCACTGGTACGGAATTGCGCGATGCCGCTCAGGCCTATATGATACAAACCATTCCGCGCCTGGTGCTGATTTCGCCGCAAGGCAAAATCGTGGCAGTCACCCACGATCCGTCAATTATTGAAAACACTTTAATGAATCAAGTAAAATGAAAAAACTGTTTTTATCAATCATGGCAGCCATGCTGCTGCTGAATGCTTCTGCCCAGAATGGGTATACCATTACGGGAACGGCAGAAGGAACCGAGAAAGGCGACACCATTTTCCTTTGCGACATGCAGGGGTTCTTTGCCATGGTGCCGTTAGACACCGCCATCGTCAAGAAAGGGAAGTTTGAGTTTACAGGTAGTTTTGACGGCTGCACCCATCGCTATCTAGTGGCAACGCACAAAGGTGAGACGATTGGAATGGCTGCTATCATGCTGGAAAATGCGCCCATCAATGTGCAGATGTTCAAAGATGAGCAGAAGAACATCATAGAGGGCGGTCCCTGCGCACAACTCTGGGCCGAGTATGAGGCTGGAGCCAAGGTGTTCGACGACCGCATGGCCGCCGACTGGAGCGTGTGCCTCGACACCACCGTTGCCGAGAAGAGTAAAATCAAGGAGCGTCTTTTGGTGAGCACTTATTCCGACGACAGGAAAAATTATACCAAGCGCTTCATGCTGCAGCACGTCGGAACACCTGTGGCCGACTATCTGTTGGCGCAGACGCAGCGCGACTTCTCCAAGGAAGAATACGAGCAACTGTTGGAACTGTTCGGTCAGCAGCCCAACCAATACCGCGTGTATAAAGGCATCATGGAGCAGCGCGCCATTGACAAGCGCACAGCCGTGGGAGCCCGATACACCGATTTCAGCATGCCCGATCCCAATGGCAAGATGGTAAGCATTTCCGACTATGTCACGAAGAACAAATACACACTCATCGACTTCTGGGCTTCGTGGTGCGGCCCCTGTCGTGCCGAGATGCCCACCGTGGTGAAGGCTTATGACCTCTATCATGCCAAGGGCTTTGAAGTGGTTGGCGTTTCGCTCGACAACAACAAAGAGGCCTGGGTGAAAGCCATCAGCCAAATGAAGATGCCATGGCCGCACATGAGCGACATCAAAGGATGGGGTTGCGCCGGGGCTGCCCTCTATAACGTGCGCGCCATCCCTGCCAATGTGCTCATCGACCAGCAGGGCAACATCGTGGCTAAGAACCTGCGCGGCGAAGATCTGCTCAACAAGATGGCAGAACTGTTGCAGTGATTGTTATATAGATAACAATTATAGGGAAGAACATGGTTATCCACATGAGCCATGGATTACAAGAGGATATGCAGTTTAAAAGTACGCTTATGTATTATAGAATAGTATTCCTGTTATTTGTCTTTTCTTGTTCCTGCATGCATGTGCAGGGACAAGAGAATTCCCTCTATTCCATCCGCTATGTGCAGGGGGATGAAAAGTCAGCCCCACAAGACAGACATCAATATATATTGGACATCGGCAAAGAAACCAGCCATTTTTATGATTGGGATGAATTCGTGGATGAACAGATCAACGACAGTATCTGCCAGAAGAACGGAATTACACCTAAAAGTAAAGGTATTTACGAGTTCGGTTGTTTCAGCGTAAGCGGTTTCCATATTAGTCCGACTCATCTGCATGTATTGAAGAACCTCCCTGATGTTGGTTCTGTTACTGTAACAGATATGATTCTTGGTTTAGGGGATGACAGTTACTTTTATTATGAAGAGCCAATGCCAGAATATAACTGGGAGATGCTTGACAGTGATACAATTATCGGCGGTTATGATTGTCAGAAGGCGAGAATGTTCTATCGAGGCCATACGTGGACGGCTTGGTATGCGCCAGAAATAGCCATAAGCGACGGCCCTTGGAAACTGTGCGGGCTGCCCGGCTTGATATTAGAAGCACGTGATGCGGAGGGTGAATATCACTTTAAGTTTTCCGCAATGGAAAATAATACCAAACGTGACGTTGCTTTTAGCACCAACGGTTATCGGAAAATAACGCCAGATAAGTTGTATAAACTATACCGCAGTGCGGATGAATATTTGGCTGCCCAAGTAGCAAAAAATGCGCAGTTAAGGTCAGGTGGAACTGGATATGATAAGAGAATTCCACATCTTGAGTATTTCGAAAAATAAAAGTTCATTATGAATAAAAGTTATTTTGTTTCATTGGTTGTTCTCTTGTTTTTCTGCATGCATGTGCAGGGACAGGAAAAGTCCATCTTTTCTGTTTACTATACATTACAGGAGAATGGGCATGACACTATAAACTGGTACCGCTATATGCTGGATATAGGCGAAACTACCAGTTATTATCATGACCTTTACGAATATGAGAACAGAATGCTTGATGATAGTATCTGTAGGTCGAAAGGAATCACCCCAAATCCGAATTCATATTCGGCTCATATGTTGCTATCACCAGAGCGTAAGCGTTTTCATCCTCATTATTCACGCTTTCATGTGTTGAAAAACTTGAATAGTGGAAGCATTACAGTTGCAGACGAAGTTCGCTTTCAAGGTAGCCAAAAGTTTTTCTATCAGGAGTCTACACCCGAGTATGGTTGGGAGATGCTTGACGGTGACACGATTATCGGCGGTTATGCTTGCCAAAAGGCGAGAATGAACTATCGGGGGCATAAATGGACGGCATGGTACGCACCAGAGATTGCCGTGAGCGACGGACCATGGAAACTGTGCGGACTGCCTGGATTGATATTGGAAGCAATGGACGCGGAGGGCGACTTTCGTTTTGTCTTTGATGCATTGGAGAATCATACCAATCGTGACGTGGCTTTTTCATCCAAGGGTTGGAAGAAAACCACGGCCGAGAAACTTTACAAAATGTATCTGCAAAAGCAGAAAAGTGAGATGGCCGGACTGGCAAGGGCCGTGGATGGTATGCCAACTGGTGGGAAGATGAATGTGCCGCCATATCATTATCTGGAACGATTCGAAAAATAAGAGTGTATGCAACGAATATTGGTCTTGTTTTTTTCAGTGTGCATGATGTCACTCGCAATCAGGGCGCAGGTGTTCACCGGCAGCGTGAGCGATGAGCAGGGCAAGCCGCTGGCACGCGCTTCTGTGTCGGCAAAGACTGCTGAAGGCAAGGTGGTGACGTTTGCTCTGACCGACAAGGAGGGACATTTCAAACTCAATCTGGGTGAGAAAAAAGCATCGGTGATTGTGTTTTCGATGATGGGACGTGCCACTCAGACGTTTCCGATCGGTGATTTCAAGAACGGAACTCGCGTTCAACTCGCCGAACAGGTGCAGCAACTGAAAGAAGTGAAGGTGAAACAACAGCGCATCAGGCAAGAGGGCGACACGCTGATTTATTCTGTTGGCGCATTCAAACAGAAAAACGACCGGTCGATAGCCGATGTACTGGCTCGCATGCCGGGCATCAAGGTGAACGAAAACGGCACAATCTCCTATCAGGGAGAAAACATCAACACGTTCTATGTTGAGGGCATGGATCTGATGGGCGGTGGCTATGCACAGATAAGCGAAAATCTACAGGCCGACAAGGTGAAGAATGTGGAAGTCTACGAGCGTCATCAGCGCGTGAAAGCCAAGCGCGGCATTGAGCAGGTGCGCTCTGCCGCCCTGAACCTGGTGCTCGATGACAAGGCGAAAGGCACTTGGATAGGAAACCTGGATGTAGGTACAGGCACTGCCTTGCAGGATTCTGCCACATGGCTGCGCAAGTTGAAATGGGTGGAGATGATGTTCGGCAAGAAAGTTCAGTCGGTTTCCATCTATAAACATGCCAATGTGAATGACAGTCCCAACCGGCGCGTCGTCTCCATTTACGTTCCATCAATAGAAAGCGGCAGCGCTGTGAGTTTCGTTGGTCATCCGCCGGTGGACCATAGCAGCTATCTGAAGCAGGACAGTCACATGGCCACCACCAACTGGATGACCCGTTTGGGCAAGGATGCCACGGGGCGCATGAACCTGTATGCGTCATACGGTTACGACCGGGCATCGTCGCAGGGACAGACACGCTATCTCGATGTGCTGGATGCCGTAGTGATTGATGAGTTGTCGTCAGGCTCGGGCGACCGTCAGGCTTATGGCGGCACCTTTGACTGCACGCTGAATGCCGACAAGACCTATCTGAACAACCAGTTTTCCGCCAGAATGAACATGACCGACAGCCGGGGATTTACCGCAATGAATAACCGACAGGTGCGTCAGCAGACACATACGAAGTCCTCTTCGTTGAGTGATCAGATAAGTGGATTCGTGCGTCTGCGCAACAAACAGACCGTGGATGTGCGCGGGCGGGTGGAATATAGTTACAACCCGTCGTCGCTCTTGCTGCTGAATGGCAGTCTGCAGGAAACCAATACACACCTGTTCAATGCCAATGCTTCTGCCAAGTACGGCCACAGACTGTGGAAATGGATGGTTGACTATACCATGGGCATGGATGCCAGTGTGAACAGGCTCGCCCTTTACGGCAACGAGCACCACGGTGAGCGCGAAGACAACAGCAGGCTGAAATGGTATGTAACGCCGTCGACCACTGTCCCCATGGGTGATTTTCGCCTGAACGTGTCGCTACCCATACAGTGGCTGATACGCTCGTTTGAGGATAACAGCCGCACTGACTTTGCCGTGGACTACCGTGCGCAACTGTCGTACGAACCGAAAGGCAATATCAGCACTGCGTTGAACTACAGCAATACTTGGCAGCCCAGTATCATGCCGTCGCGCATGTCAGTGTATACTGACTATCGAAGTGTGAATACCGGTATCGGAACATTCGATGACAATCGCAACCAAACTGTCGACATATCGGTGAGATATAAGAACCTGATATGGGGATTCAATGGAGACATGAATGCATCTGTCAGTTTCAATGGCAAGCGAAGGCTGTATGAACACTCGCTTCAGGACGGTGTCTACCAGACTGTGCTCTCCGACCATCGCCACGGAAGCACGCGCACGTCGCTCCATGCCAATGGCATGCAGACCTTGGGATTCTGGAAATCGATGATCAGTGTCAGCCTCGGCGGCAGCCATACTTCCTCCAAAATGCTGTACCAAGGCGGTCTTGAGGATTGTAAAACGTCGATGTTTAATGCACGTATTGAACTCAGCATGCAGCCATGCCGCTTCCTCTCTTTCAAAGAAAGTTCAACAATATCCAGCATGAAGCAAGACTACGGCTCATCAGTCATGCCGTCGATGCCCGATGATGTGACCGACGAACATGAACTGAGGGTGTACGTGATGCCTGGTCCCTTCATCGTGGAGTGGTCGTCAACGCTCTCTCACAGCAACGACGAGCGCGTTTCCACCTGCTGTTTCTCCGACCTGTATTTCCGCTATCGTAAAAAACATCTGGAACTGATGGTCTCGTGCATGAACCTTTTCGGAAAGAAAAGTTACCATCGCCGTACGATAACCACCGAGATGGAACTCTATTCCATCTACACCTTGCGTCCGCGTGAGATATTGGCCACAGTGTCGTTCGATTTGTAATGCCAGTGCTCTGGCGAAGAAGGAAAGGCATTTGCAAGCCGTTTTTTTGAAGAAAGTATGATTATCAACTATAAATAAAAAAAAGGAAACAATGAAGAAAACAATTCTATTTATGCTGGCATTCCTTCCCGCAACGCTGTCAGCCCAGTTGTTGCGCGTGGAAGTGGCCGACACGGCCTTGCAGCGCAATGCCCTCGTATTCTCACTGTCAGGCATGAAACCCATGGAGTTCGATGCCAAAGGCGTATTTCTTTATGACAATCCGCAGGTGGAGCAGAAAACCGAGGTGAGCCTCTCCTTAGGTGATAACAGCATCTGGACCGCAGTACTGGAACCAGGTCAACTGATGACCATAAAGTTCTCCCGCAAGAACGGAAAGACCGTGGCAGCCTATAAGGGTGCCAATAAGCACATGTCGATGCTGAAGACGGAGTTCGATAGGTTCTCGCCAGAGAAACATTCCTGGTATGAAGAGGCGCATCCAAGTGCCGACACCATCACCTATGAGGAGGCCTTCCTGCGGCTTGACCGTCGCTATGCCGCGCTGGGCAAGATGATTGCAAAAATCAAGAACGCCGACGAGCGCAAACATTGGCAGGACAGACTGGAGATGAAAAATCTGGACAACCGCATAGAACTGTATTCCGACCGCGACAACAAACACAAGCGCGCCTATGCCGAAGATGCCCTCTTGCAGGAGCAACTCGCCAAGATTGATCCCAGTAGCGAGCGTTTCTTCGATGCCGGTCTTACTTCGAAACTGGTCAGCCTGAGTGTCCCCGTACAGGTGGAAACAGGTCAGGACGTGACCGACTATGCCATTTCCTATCTCACCACGGTGAGCCGTCTGGTGAAAAACCCTAAGATCAAGTATGACATGGACGAGTATTTCCTCAGTCAGGTGCTGGGCACCGACAGTCCTTTCGACGTGGAACGGTTTTGGGCGGCGGCTAATGAGAAGTGTGATACGGCACTGATTCACCGTTATCAGTTCATGGTTGACTCGCGCAAGAGCACCAAACAGGGTATGCCATGTCCCGATGTCACCTTCACCGATGCCGACGGCAAGCAGCACCGACTGAGCGAGTATTTCGGAAAAGTGCTCTTCATCGACATCTGGGCAACGTGGTGCGGTCCGTGCTGCATGGAGATTCCCTACATAGAGCAGCATGTGGAGCACTATAAGGACAACCCCAACATCTTGTTCCTGAGCATCGGCACAGACCGTACACGTGAGCCCTGGCTCAAAAAAATACAGGCCGACCAGCCGCAATGGCCGCAAATGTGGGTGAACAAAGAGGAGAACCAGATTATCACCAAGCAATGGGGCGTGCTCTCCATTCCCCGTTTCATTATCATCAACCGCGACGGCACCATTCATAATGCCGATGCCTTCCGTCCGAGCGATGCCGACTTCCGCGAGAAGATAGATGCCATCATTGCCGCCCAGTAGGCTTGTTTCGCCAGCGCAATCACCATGGCAGGCATGTCGCATGTAAGTAGAGTGCATGCGGCATGTCTGCTTTTGAGTCATAAAAAATACGAGAAAGATTGTTGGTATTGAATTTTTTTCGTACATTTGCAGCCACATGGAGAGAGTGTTGATGAAACAAGACCGTCAGGCGTTCCACCATTTATACCGACAATACTATCAGGCATTGGTGGTTTACAGCATGAACTTCACGACATCGCAGCAGGCTGCAGAGGATGTGGTGCAGGATGTGTTTTTTGCTTTGTGGAACAGCGGACAGGAGTTCAGCCATCCCTCCTTGTTGAAATCATGGCTCTACAACAGCGTGCGCAACCGCTCGGTTGACCAGTTGCGCCATCAGCAAGTGGAAGACCGCTATGTGGCTCACCTCATGGAGAGCCATCCCGCCTTTTCTGTTGATATGCATGGCAGCGAGGATTTCTTTTCCGAAGATGTCTACCGCCAACTTTTTGAGTATATCAACCAGTTTCCACCGCGCCAGCGTGAGATATTCCAATTGAGTCTGAACGGCAAGTCGAATGCCGAGATTGCAGAACTGATGGGCATCGGCATAGAGACGGTGAAGACGCATAAGCGTCGCGGAAAGGAGTTCCTCCGTGAGCGCATGTCGTTAGAGTCATTCCTGCTTATGGCCTGGCTCATCGGGTAGTGTAAAAGCATAGTTTGTATTCTTCAAATGCATAGTTTTTACTCATCAAAACCATAGGTTTCAGCGTGCGAAACCATAGTTTTTGCGCCCCAAAAGCATAGGTTTTGCAAAAGCATTGCTTTTCTTCCCATTTCCCCGTTATTTTTTAGAAACCTTGTACCTCTTTTTATATTTTTAAACGATATAGATATAAATATGTAGGACATGGAAAGAAAGCAGATTAATCGATTGATATTAGAAAAAATGGCAGGTGTCATCACTCCCGAAGATGATGTGCTGCTGGGAAAATGGTTGTCGGAAAGCGATGAGCACCGCAGACAATACGAATCATTTATGCAGCGCACAGATTTCTCTGAGTGGATGCAGAAAGCGCAGAAAGTGAATGCCGACGAGGCGTGGGAGCAGTTTGAAACCATGCATTCGTTACAAGAATCGAGCCGAGAAGGTAGCTGTTGGATACGTTCATTGCACAGTTTGCAGTGGCTTCGCTACGCTGCTGTGTTCGTTATAGCCGTGGCCATGACTGCCATTTTTCTGTTGCGAGACCATCATCAAGTGAAAACGCCAGTGGTATCGACCGAGGTCCAGCAAGTGATGGATTTGGCAACAAAGGCTGGAAAAGTGGGTGCCTTGGTGGAAAACATCGGCAGTATGGAGCGCGACGAGCAGGTCGTGAAAGGCGAAGAATTGGTTACTGACCCTGCGAACAGACATGACGAGACCGCCGTTCTCTCCTCCTTGACGAAGGAAGAACTCCTGTCGGCACGCCGTATTACCACCTATCACGATAAGGAATTCTGGGTGACGCTCGACGATGGCACGCTGGTGCACTTGAATTATAACACTCGCCTGATTCATCCGCAGCATTTCAGCAGCGATACGCGTGATGTCTTCCTCGACGGAGAGGCCTATTTCATGGTGGCTAAAGACAAACGCCATCCGTTTGTTGTCCATACCGAAAATGGTGATGTCAAAGTGAGCGGCACGGAGTTTAATGTCAACACGAGGGGAGAGACGAAGAATTCCACCTCCGTGGTGCTGGTCAGAGGCAGTGTGAGCGTGACGAATCCCCAAGGCCGTGAGCAGATGATGAAGCCCGGCCAGCAGGCAACGCTCATCCTGGGTGAGAGCGAGGTGCAGATGGAATCGGTAGACGTGGATCCCTATGTGGCATGGAACAGCGGCACCTTCGCCTTCCGCTATCAGCCATTGGAGAAAGTGATGGAGGTGCTGTCGAAATGGTATAATGTGAAAGTAGAATATGCTTCGGCAGATATTCGCAGCATTTCCATTGTCGGCGACTTCGACCGATATGAGCAACTCGACAACATGCTCAATGCCATCGGCAAGTCTACCGGGTTGTCGCTCACCAGGCGTGGCAGCAGCGTGAAGGTGGAAAAATGAATCATGTTCCAGTAGAGTAGGGCAGACCGTATGCACCTTTTTTTAATATATGAATATATCAGCAGATACTTGTTTATTAACCAATAATATTAACAATATGAGTAGAGTAAAAAGCAGAACGCATCGTTTTCTCTTGCTTGTCCTCATTGCCTTATGGGGCTTGGCACCATGGGGTGGTCAGATGTTGGCTCAAAGCAGGCAAAGCGATCATGTAACACTGAATCTGGAGAATGTGACGGTAGACAGGCTCTTCTCCGAAATCAAGAAACAAACGGGCTACAACTTTGTCATCAGCGGAGAACTGGCCAAGTCGCTGCCCAAGGTGAATGCCCGCATGCAGAACAAACCAGTGCGCGAAGTGCTCAGTCAGGTGCTCGGCCAGGCTGGCTGCACCTACGAAATCGACGGACGCACGATTACGGTGTATCGCAAGAACTCAGACAACCGTGACCGCACGGTGACGGGCTATGTGCGCGATGAAACGGGCGAGCCGCTCATTGGTGCTCCCGTCTATATCGGTGAAAGTAGCGTTAGCACGGTGACTGACGTGAACGGATTTTACACGCTGAAAGTACCCACAGAGGCATGTTCACTGAGGTTTACTTATGTGGGCATGAAAACCGAGCATGCTTTTATACCTGCCGGACGCTCACCTCTGCAGAAAGACATCGTGCTGATGAACGACACCCAGTTGGAAGAAGTGGTGGTAACGGGTATCTTCCCAAAGCGTAAGGATGCCTATACCGGTGCGGTGACCACTATCACCAGTGAGGAACTGAAAAACTTCGGTAACAAGAATCTCATCACCTCTATCGGAAACATCGACCCGGCATTCAACATCCTGACCAACAACGAACTGGGATCAAATCCCAACCGGTTGCCCGAAATCCAGATCAGAGGAAATGCCAACCTGCCTGCACTCGACGACCTGCAGGACAATACAAAAACCGACCTCAACACACCGCTCATCGTGCTCGACGGATTTGAAATCAGTCTGGAGCGCCTCATGGACCTCAACGACGACGATGTGGAGTCGATCACCTTGCTCAAAGACGGATCGGCTACTGCTATCTATGGTTCGCGCGGAGCCAACGGCGTGGTGGTAATCACCAGGAAGGCACCACAGGTGGGCAGACTCAAACTGTCATATAACGGAAGTCTGAACATCGAGGCTCCCGACCTGACCGACTACCATCTGCTGAATGCAGCCGACAAACTCGAACTGGAGCGCCGTGCCGGATTTTATGACATGCTCGACCCGCAGCGCGACTTTAACTACAAAAACAAGTATGCCAGCATACTAAAAGACGTGCAGCGCGGTGTCGACACCGACTGGATGGCACTGCCCCTGCGCACCGGCGTCGGTCAGCGTCACAACATGCGCATCGAAGGCGGAGACACTAGTTTCCGCTACTCGGCATCCCTGCAATACAATGGTGTGACGGGTGTGATGAAAGGTTCCAACCGCGACACCTTCAACGGTGGCATCAACCTTACCTACCGCCATCAGAAACTCATTTTCAATAACTATCTCTCCATCGGACACACCACGTCGAAAGAGTCGCCCTATGGCACTTTCTCGCAATACACACGTCTGAATCCTTACTGGAGGCCTTACGACGACAATGGCGAGATTGTCAAGATGTTCGATAACGACGTGAACTTCTGGGGCACCTACAGCAACCTGCCCACCAACCCCCTCTATAACGCCACGCTCCGGCAGAAGAACACCAGCAACTATACCAACATTACCAACAACTTTGCCATCGAGTGGCGCCCCTTCGCCGGATTCATTGCACGCGGAAGCGTGGGCATTACATGGCAAGACACCGAGAGCGACCGCTATAAGTCGGCCAAGCACACCGACTTCGAGAAAGACCTCTACCAGACGGCCGAGGGCGCGCTCCGCAAGGGCAGTTACGACTACGGCACCGGCAAGATGATGAACTACGAGGCCGCACTTACCCTCAGTTACACCCGTCTCTTTGCCAAGAAGCACCAGTTGTACACAGGTCTCAATGCCAATATCATTTCGAAAAATAGCCGTAACTACTACATCCAGGCAGAGGGATTCCCCGACGAGGACATGGACTTCCTGCCCTCGGCACTGCAATACATGAAAGACGGAAAGCCCAGCGGCAGCGAGGCCAAGATGCGCAGTGTGGGAATCGTGGGCAGTGTGAACTATTCCTACGACAACCGCTACTACACCGATCTGGCCTACCGCCTTGATGGCTCATCACAGTTTGGTAGCGACCGCCGCTTTGCCCCCTTCTGCTCGGCTGGTATCGGATGGAATGTGCACAACGAGCACTTCATGAAAGACAACCGGCTGTTCAATCTCCTGAAACTGCGCGCCTCGTTCGGACAGACCGGTTCGCAGAATTTCAACGTCTATCAGGCCATCGCCACCTATTCTTATTATATGAGCGACCGCTATAACCAGTGGCTCGGTGCCTACCAGATGGCCCTTGAGAACAAGAACCTGGAGTGGCAGAAGACCAACAAATGGAATGCCGGACTTGAAGTGAGCATGCTTGACAGCCGCATCAACCTCGTGGCCGATGTCTATCTGGAGAAAACCTCCAACCTGCTATCCTCGCTCGACCTGCCCCTCTCCAACGGATTCACCTCATACGTGGAGAATGTGGGTAAGGTGGAGAACAAGGGATTCGAAATCAAGGCCACCGTCTTCCTCGTAAAAAACACTGATAAGCGCATTTTCTGGTCGGTCACAGGGTCGGTGATGCACAACAAAGACAAGGTGGTGGCTCTCTCGCAGGCCATGAAAGACGAATATGCCAAACTGCTGCTCACACGCGGCACAACTCCCAATCGGGTGATTCGTGAGGGCGAGTCGCAATACACCATTTATGCCGTGCCGTCGCTTGGCATCGATCCCAGCAACGGTCTAGAGATATTTGTTAAGCAGAACGGTGAACCCACCTACACATGGGATGCAGCCGACCGCGTTGCCTGTGGCATCAGCCTGCCCAAATACAAGGGCAACATCAGCAGCATGGTGCGCTGGCGAGACTTCACCGCCAATGTCTCAATGGGCTATCGCACGGGAGGCCAACTCTACAACCAGACGCTGGCTACGCGCATAGAGAATGCCGACAAACAGTATAACGTGGACGACCGCGTCTTTACCGACCGATGGCAGCAACCAGGCGACCGCACCTTCTTCAAGGGACTCACCAATGAGACTGCCACCTATGCCACCACCCGATTCGTTCAGAACGAGCGCACGTTGACTTGTCAGAACATACACTTGAGTTACGAGTTGCGCAACCAGCCCTGGCTCACGTGCTGCCTCGGCATGCAGTCGGCCACCCTCTCTGCCGACCTGAGCGACCTGTTCTACATCTCCACCGTCAAGCAGGAGCGCGGACTTGACTACCCCTATTCGCGCCGCTTCTCGTTCACCCTCTCCATGAACTTCTAAAGCAATGATGTATCTATAACAAAACAATACAGCAATGAAACAATATATATTATACAAGACAAGGCGCGCCGTACTCTCAGCAGCCATCCTGATTGCTGCACCCGCCGCCCTGCTCTTTACCTCCTGCAACGACTGGCTCGACGTATCGCCATCCGAGCAGAAAAAGAAAAGCGAAATGTTTTCAAAGGCCGAAGGATTCCGCAACGCACTCACCGGAGCCTATATCCGCATGAAGTCGAACAGCCTCTATGGTCAGGAGATGGTGTGCGGCACCGTTGAAAATCTGGCGCAGCACTGGAATTACACCAGCAACTCCATCGGCAGTTATCTCAATACCTATAACTACAGGGCTACATCCGTCGAGAACGCCATGACCGCCATCTATAACAACCTCTACAAGGTGGTGGCCGATGTGAATAGCCTGCTGGGCGACATCGACAACGGCACACTGAGCCAAGACGACTACAACCTGATCAAGGGCGAAGCCCTCGCCCTGCGCGCCTTCTGTCATTTCGACGTGCTGCGCCTCTTCGGTCCCATGCCCGCAGATCCGGGAACAAGCCCCGTGCTGCCCTACGTGAAAGAGGTGACCAACCGTACCAACGCCCTTCTCACCTACGAGCAGTTCACTCGCATGTTGCTGGCCGATATTGACGAGGCAGAAGCCTGCCTCAAGAAGGTGGACCCTATCCTGAAGCAGTCGATAGCCACACTCAACACTCCGTCGCAACTCACCGACAACTACTATGGCTACCGCCAGATGCGCATGAACTTCTATGCCGTGTGCGCCCTTAAAGCCCGCGTAGCCCTCTGGACGGGCAACAAGGCTGAAGCACTGCAATATGCGCGCACCGTGATCAACGCCACCACGGCCGACGGCACCAAGACCTTCCGCCTGGGAACACTCAACGACTGTGCCAGCGGTGACAAGGTGCTTTCCAGTGAGCATATCTTCAACCTCAAGGTTACCGACATCGCCTCCACACTCGGCTCCGGCACCACCTGGCAGAAGACACAGTCGCAGTTGCGTACACAACTCTATGAAACAGGTACCACCGATATCCGCTACGTCAACATGTGGAATTACGTCTATGACAGTTACTGGTGGACCTACTACAACTATTTCGTCAAATACGTGCAGACCGACAACATGCCAGCGCTGGCACGCAACGTCATCCCTATGATGCGCCTCTACGAGATGTATCTCATCGCCATGGAGTGCTCGTCGCTGAGCGAGGCCAACGCCCTCTATGTCGAGATGGCAGCCGCCCGCAACGCTCCTTCCGTCACAATTACCAGCGAGGAGCAACTGCGCGAACTGCTCATTAAGGAATACAACCGTGAGTTCTACGGCGAAGGCCAGGCTTTCTACGCCTACAAGCGCATGGCCGCCGAGAAGATATACTTCACCAACGAGCCCGGCACGAAAGATGCCTATGTGGTGCCACTGCCCGTTCAGGAGTCTGTTTATGTTAATGAATAAGTCATAATAAATATAAGCGTTATCATGAAGAAGATTATATATTGTTCGATGCTCCTGCTATGTATGGGGCTGGCAGCCTGTCATGAGGAAGACGGACTGCTCTTCAACGACAAGGCACGCGTGCAGTTGCGTCCCGATGCCAGCGGCACCTTTGCCGACTATTCCTATTCATTTGTTTGGAGTCCCGCCACTGTAACCCGCGATGTTGTCTATCTGCCCATCAGGGTGATGGGAGGTCCCGCCGCCACCGACAGGCATGTGATGATAGAGCAGGTGAGCGAATACGACATCTCCTACACAAAAGACCATTGGGGGTATGTGACCGACTCTGTGGTTACCGAACGCACCGATAAGGCCGTTGCCGGTAAGCATTACGTGCCATTCGACAGTCCCGAGTATGATCAACTGCTCAGAATTCCTGCTGGAGAAGTGCTCACGCAGATAGGAGTCATCCTGTTGCGCGATGCCTCGCTGGGCAGTGAGAAGGTGCGGCTCCGCATCCGTCTGAAACCCACTGAGGATTTCTTACTGGGCGAAAGCAAGTATCTGGAGCGAACCATCACTATTTCCGACATGCTCGAACAGCCCTCCAACTGGGCCAGCCGCTATATGAACAGTTATTTTGGAACCTACAGCAAGGCCAAACACCAACTCATGATGAGCGTGGTTGGCGGAAAGGTGGACGAAGACTGGGTGGACGAAGCCTACAATTCATCGTCGTTCCGCTATTACTGGCGCATGAAATTTATTGAGGCCCTGCAGGATTACAACAACAATCCCGCCAACATCGCTGCCGGACTGGCTCCTATGCGCGAGAATGCTGACGACCCGAACAGCGCGCTCGTCACCTTCCCTACAAACATGTAAGTATAACTCTCACAATCGAACAATCAGAAAAACAAATGATTATGAAGACAAAAATATATGCATTGATGGCCCTTCCGCTGTTTTTGCTGGTATCATGTTTCAGCGATGACAGCAACTACGACTACGCTGAACCCCTGGACATTCAGGTAGAGGGTATTCAAGACCAGTACACTGTGTCGCCTGGCGATGTTATCCAGTTGAGACCAACGGTAACACCAGCCAATCGCGATTACGAGTATTTCTGGACCATTACGCCTGCCAGTGCGCAGACGCTGGCTGCTATCGACACTGTTTCAACGGAGCAAAGTTGGGACTATACCGTCGACCGTAGCATTGGTGCCTACAAATTGCGTTTCTGTGCAAAAGACAAGCAGACGGGCATTTTTGCCTACAAGGAGTATAACCTCAACGTGTCTACCGACATGGCCACTGGCTGGTGGGTGCTGAAAGGCGATGCCGAAGGCACAGATATCGACTTTTTCTCTGATAGCAAGGTGAAACGTAACCTGGTTTCGAGCGTCAACGGCCGCAAGATGCAAGGAGATCCGCTAAACCTGCATTTCACCTTAGAGTATTGGGTGTTTAACGAGAGCACTCTGCGGGACGTACAGACCACTACTGTGTTCGCTGCCAGCAGCGGTGACATTGTGGCTCTCGACTATTTCACGGGCAAGATTGTCGCCGGTTATGACGACTTGTTCGTTGACCTGCCAGCCCATCGCAACGTGCAGGCTATGTTTGCCGGACCGTCTGATGTGCATGTGTGTGTAGACAATACCGTATACACCATGTTCAACTCGCGTTATAACATCTATAAGCAATTCATCATCAAGACGCTCGGTGACTATCGACTGTCGCCATATCGCCACTGCTCACATGCCACGCTGCCGCTACTATTCGACGAGAAGACATCGTCGTTCTGCTCAGTAAGCCGTAACTCGCCTAATCTTGATTTCTTTGCCGACGGCACGCCGTCGCCGAAAAATCTCGACATGGACATGATCTATATGGGCGGCAAATCCACTACTGCCACCAGTCAGGGTGATGTGGCACTGGCTGTGATGAAGAAAAAGAAAGCAGACGACTATCAGTTGTTCACGCTCAACGGCTATGCTTCTTCCGTGTCGCGCAATCCCGTTCAAGAGGTTACTGCGCTGAACAGCAACTTGCAGATGCTGAAGGCAGACTACCGTGCGCTCAACCAGAACAACAACATCATTTATTTCTTTAAAGGTAACCAATTATGGGCCTGCAATCTGGACAACCAGTCAGAGAGCGAAGAGAACATCGTGCTCCCTGCCGGCGAGGAGGTCACCTATATGGAGTTCCTGAAATACTCACCTTACGGACTGAACGACTCGTGGTTCGACTATCTGGCCATTGCCACAGTGAAGGACGGCAACTATAAACTTTATCTGCACCCAGTGTCGGCTGCCCGGGTGTTGCCGGCAGAGAAAACCTTCGAAGGAAAAGGCCGGGTGAAGAGGGCATGCTTCATGGAACAGTCGTCCAGAGGTACTTACACCACCACACTTTTCTAATTGCAAAACGCAATGTGCACGATGAAAAGAAAAACAGCCATGCTGGCGATGGGCTGCCTTGTGGCAGCCCTGATGCCCAGCCTGTCGATAGCCAAAGTGACCATCACGGGCACAACGGGCGAGTATGTAAACAAGGAGATGAGCCTCTTTGAGTGTCGCGACGGGCTTCCCCTGCTTTTGGCCACCACAGAAGTAGATGGAGATGGCACTTTCTCGCTTACGGCCGAAATACAACAAACGGGCTTTTATCTGCTTGGCTATAAAGGTGGAGTGAGGCATCCGCTTTATCTGACAGGAAACGAGACACTCAAGGTGCAGTTCTCCAACTACCAATTAACCATACTGCAGGGTGCCGGTAGTGCATGCATGCTACTCAGCGAGTGGGAGAAAGAGGCAGGCCCAGTGCGCGCGCATGCTTGGTTCTTCCGCTCAACAGGCGGTTGCGAAAGCGTGGATGCTGACCAGTTTGAACGAGAAACAGCCTCGTTGCAGGCCTGTGCCGCCCGTCTCTCTCCACGGCTGAAGAGTATGCCCGTCACCGACCAGCCGTTTGCAGTGCTTATGCAACTGAAAATGGATGCCGACCAGGCCTTCCTGCGTCTGGCATACCAACGCAGCCATCTGGGTGAGACCGACGACGATTTTGTCTCTGCAGAACATTGGCTGCGTGCCGACCATCTGTTACGACAGCCACTATTGGCACAGTTGCCCTTGGTACCAGAAATGATGGGTGTGTATGTGGAAGGCAAGGCCGCCCGCCAGTTGCCGCCCGTAGAGAATCCTGCTTCTATCAAGGGCAGCGAGTATCAGGCTCGTGCCGCTCTCATCACTGACCAGTGTCTGCGACAGTCATATATATATGAGGTGGCTTCTCATCTGCGCTATTATGAAATGTATCGTGAATTATGCAGCGCGTTTGCCGACGAGTCCTTCTCTCAGCGGATGTTGCAGGTGATGAAGCCCATAGAACAGTCGTTGGAATGGTCAAAACCCGGGGGCGATGCTCCCGATTTCAAGGGCATCACGCCCAATGACGGATGGCTTGCGCTGAGCGATTTGCGAGGCAGGGTAGTTGTCATCGATGTCTGGGCCACGTGGTGTGTACCCTGTTTGCGCATGATGCCCTATTTCCGTGAGTTGGAGAAAGAACTGGCAGATCCCGATCTGGCATTCCTGAGTGTCTGCGTGGGAGCCTTGCCCGAGAAAGACTTGTGGCTGAAACTTGTGAAAGACAATCACCTGTCGGGTAACGTGGTGTTTGTAGACAGTTGGACGCGTGGTTTTGCCAAAGACTACAGGGTGACCAGCGTGCCCCGCTTTATGATTATCGACCGTCGAGGCAGGGTATACTCTTATGCCGCGCCCGCGCCCAAGTATCCTCAACTGAAACAAATGATTTTGCAGGCATTGGCCGCAAAATAACAGACGAGAGGCAAGGTGTGTTCTCATGTGCAGGAATTCAACCTTGAGAGCAACCATGCCTCTCTGCTTCCGTTTTATATCGTTAAACGAAAAGCATCCTTATGAGAAAGTTTTCTTTGTTGTTACTCATGCTGACAACGGCGCACGTGTGCGGCCAGCATATAGTAAACGTGAGAGATTTCCTTGAGAGTCGTCCATGGGCTTTGCAAAGACCCATGGCCACCGACACTGTCGACATGAATGGCAGCAAGCAGACGTTTGTTGACGGTGTGGGCAGGGAAGTGAAGTTTTATATTAACAATACAATGTACACGTCAGCCCGTCTCAATGTGAGGGGAGCCAGCCGCCACGAGACCTTTGTCGATGGCAACAGGCATTCCGCCACATTGGCTTTGGAACCTGGTCACCACGAAGTGGCGATTAGGTACATACTTTCAAACGGGGATACTGACACCGTGAATGTGGTTGTAGATGCCTCGCATGAAGTGGAGTGTACCACTTCACCGTTGCGGAACTATACCTATCATGATGTAGTTGACGGTCTGCGTGTGACTAACTTGAAGGTATCAGCAGACGGGAGATATGCCATTGTGGGCTTTCGCAATGTGCAAAAAGGCGGCCGTAGCAACACATACAGCGAGATTGTTGACTTGCGAACCGGGCGAACCATCAAGCAGCGTGAGTTGTATAGCATAGAATGGATGCCTCGCTCTGATGCCTGGTACTACGAGGACAGGGATGGTGGCAGTCGTATCTTGCGGCGTGTCGATGTGCAGACGGGCGAGATCTCTGTCATTGCCCGTGGCCTGCCCGACGGAGACATCACGATGAGTCCCTCTGAAGATTATCTCATTCTCTCAAAAGATGAGCGTGGACCTGTGGAGTCTGGCGATGTCTTTCAATGGGTGACTCCTGACGACCGTATGCGAATCTTCCGGTTTCGCACGCGTCTGTTTCGTTATGATTTAACAACAGGTCAGAGTCAGCCTCTCACCTTCGGCCATCATTCGGTGGCTCTGGAGGACATCACGCGCGACGGAGATAATCTGTTGGTCAGCGTGCAGCGCACACAGTTGGGCAACCGTCCGTCAACGGTTTATGACTATCTCATCCTCAATGTGCGCACCATGGCCGTTGACACCCTTTATTGTGAGGCTGCTTTTTTGAGTGCTCCTCGTTTTTCTCCCGACGGGCAGCACGTGCTGTTCATAGGTTCAGCAGAGGCTTTCAATGGCTTTGGGACTGCTGATGATGCCGGAGTCTGCTCCAGCATCTATGATAAGCAATTGTATGTGGTGGACTTGGCCACGCGCCATGCCGACTGTCTTACGCGTAACTTCCATCCATCGGTGATTCGTGCAGAGTGGTCGGCAGCAGACGGACAGATTTATTTCTCTGCCTACGACCGCGACAGGATAAGCCTTTTTTCAGCGAATGTCCAGACAAAGAAGGTTCGGCGCATTGATACCCATGAGGATGTGGTGCGTGAGTTCTCGCTGTCGAGCGAGCAGCCTGTGCTTGCCTACTATGGGGTGAGCGCGATGAACTCGGTGAGAGCCTATGTGGTAAACCTGAGAAAAGACAAGACAACCTTGCTGAAAGACTGTTCTGCTGCTTTGCTCAAGGACATTCGTCTGGGCGAGTGCCGCGATTTCGCTTTTGTATCTTCACGGGGCGACAGCATCGACGGCCGTCTGTATCTACCTCCCGGGTTTGATGCCACCAGAGAATATCCTATGATTGTGAACTATTATGGAGGCAGCACGCCCACTTCGCGTAATTTTGAGTCGCAGTATCCACATCCTTATTATGCTTCGCTGGGGTATGTCGTTTACGTTGTCAACCCGCGTGGTGCCATTGGCTATGGTCAGCGTTATAGTGGATGCCATGTGAATACGGCCGGGAATGGTGTGGCAGAGGATATCATCGAGGGAGTGAAGATGGTATGCCGCCAGTGTCCGTTTGTGGATGAGAAGCATATTGGGTGCATAGGTGCCTCTTATGGAGGCTTTATGACACAGTACCTGCTCACAGAAACCGACCTCTTTGCTTGTGGCATAAGTCATGCCGGCATTGCCAATCATGCCAGTTATTGGGGCTGCGGTTACTGGGGGTATAGTTACAGTGAAGTGAGTATGGCGGGAAACTATCCTTGGAGCAATCCCCAGTTGTATGCTTTGCAGAGTCCTCTCTTCCGTGCCGATAAGATTCATACGCCGTTGCTGCTCACACATGGTACCGCGGATACCAATGTTCCCATGTCCGAAAGTGTGCAGATGTTTACTGCGTTGAAGACGCTGGGACGTGACGTGGCTTTTGTGCAGGTGCGTGACGAGAACCATATCATCGTCGATTATGAGAAACGTAAACAATGGACCGATGCTATTTTGGCATGGTTTGAGAAATACCTGAAGGGTGACAGCACATGGTGGAACAGGCTGTTCCCAGAGCGATGGTATTGACGAGATGAGTTCTTGTAGAATCCCAAAACAGTTTGTCAGCGTAAAAGCATGCTGCCCGGCATCGGGCGGCATGCTTTTACGTTAGAAGAATCCGTAGGGTGCTGCCATGATTGGTTGGGTGCTCTTTTTGTTCTTAGGGAATTTGTTAAAGCGGTAGGTCAGTTTGAACATGAAATAGCGGGGTGTGACGTTGGTATACGTTTCTGTTCGCCCTTGTTCGTTGACAGTGAAACGGCGGTTGCTCAGTTGGCCCAGCAGGTCGAAGGCCTCGGCGCTGACAGTGAGATGGGCCTTGGGGATGGTGCGCGAGAGGGTGAGTGTGCATACCCATTCGTCGCGGTTCATCTGGTGGTCGCTGTAGCCGCGGTGGCAGAAGTTGGTGATGTTGGCGGAGAGTTCTGTCTTCCACACAAGGGGACTCAATGCCTGCATACCGTAACTAAAATCGCTGGCGTGAATGGTGCGGAATCCCTCGCGGCTGCCTGTGGTGGTGTGGATGCTGCCGTTGAAAAAGGCGGAGAGGTTGGTGAGCCGACCAGGCAGCATGTTGAGATATCGTATGCTTAGTCGGCCGTTGAGCCTTGAGTTGTCTACATGGCTCAGACGACGGAGTGCGGTGGCATCGGGTTGCGATGTGGCGGTGGCGGTTTCGTGGACGACTTGCATCAGGTCGACGCTGTGGTGGAGCGATGCTCCGATGCTGGCATCGACACTCATCTTATGGTCGCGGGTGACAGCCTGTCCATAGTTGAAGTCTGCTGATGCGTTCCAGTTGCCGTTCACGTTGGTGGGCTTGCTGGTGGTGATGCCGCTCTGTCGGTCATAGACGGTCTCACTGGCTCGGGCATTGTCGGTCTGACTGTATTCGATGCTGCCGTTTATGCGTCTTTCTCCTTTCATGGAGAAGTTGTAATAGTGAAGTCCGATGTTGTATACGTGGCTGTTTTTCAGGTTTGGGTTGCCGAGCGTTACGCTCAGCGGATTACTGTCGTCGCGGTAGTCGATGCGGCTGGTGAGGTCGGGGGCGGTGGTGTTGGCAGACAGGGTGAGTCCGACGCTCATGTGCCCGTTCTTGGTATTGGTATATTCCATACGTATGCTGGGCTGCAAGAAGGTGTTGGTCTGCGAGAGGCTGGTGGGTGTCTGCCGGAAATAATCCAGTTTCTGGTGCTCAATGACGAGGGGCAGCCTGAGGTCGATGCCTCCGTCGCGGAGAAACTTAGGGTGGTAGCGGAAGGAGAGTTCCACGTTGTGCTTGTTGTTGTGCTGGGTGTATGTGTAACTGTTGGGGTTGTCTAACACCCTTGCCAGTTCTTCCATGGAAGAGGGAAGCATGTCGTAGCGTGTGCTGTCGCGCTCGCTAAGTTTGTCCAGTCGGTAGAGCAGGTTGCTGGTCTTGGTGAACTGATGGTTGAAGCCGTAGGAGATTTGCAGCCCGTGCTGTCCCAGTCCGTAGTTATAGTATGCGCCTGTGTCGAAGGTAAAGTTGGTGTTGGGCGCATGGGTGTAGTTGTTGCGGTAGTCTTGTGATCCCTGATTTTTGATGTAGTCGTAGACGGAGAGGGCAAAACTGTTACTGCGCGTATGGCTATAGGTTGTAGACGCGTTGACGGTGAGCATGTCGGCGAGCAACTTCACATTGCCGAACATGCCCATGCTGGCATTGATGCCCGAGGTGCGGCTTGTGTTTTCCGATTGCTGTCGGTTGAGTGTAATCTGCCGATATTTCTCGGGATGTATGAACAGATCGTTCAGAATGTCGTTGTATTCATTGGGGTCGGCATCGAAGACTGCTGAGCGGTTGTCGCCCATGGCGCTTGTGTTGTTATAACTGATCTGACCGGTGGCGTTGCCCACGAATCCCTTGGGAGAGACGCTGGCCTCAGCGCGGGTGTCGAAGGTGATGTTGCGGTTGCGGCTGCGGTTGATGCTGCGGTTGAAGGTGTCGCCGCCAGAGAGGAACGTCTGCGCTGATGTCCAGGTGTCGGTGTGCGCGTTGTCGTGGCTGGCATTGCCGCTCCATGTCAGTCTGAGCGGGTCTTCAAACTCGCCATACGAGTAGGAAAAGCCCCCTTTGCGGTAGGTGGTGGTGCCGCTGGGCGTGAGGGGCTCGTTGTCGCCCATGGCAATAGCCATGCCTCCGCCATAGCCTGTCGGGTCTGACTGGTCGCTCAGGTTGTTCAGGTTTCCGATGAGGCTGAACCGCGACTTGGGCGTTGACAGGGTGGACATCATCTTGGTCTTGTAGTAGCCCTGTGTGCCGCTGCCTGCCTCGAAATTGCCCATCCATCCGCGCTGGTATTGCCTTTTCAGCCGCACATCCATCACATACGACTTGTCGTCCATGTTGCGCCCCATCATCTCGGTGAGTTTTCCCTTACGGTCGAACACTTTCACCTTGTTCACCGTGTAGGCGGGAAGGTTTTGCAGGGCCGACTTGGGGTCGCCCTCGAAGAATGAGCGTCCGTCGATGAGCAGACTCTCTATGCGCTTGCCGTTGACCTTTATTTCGCCGTCTTTGCTGAGTTCCGTGCCAGGCAGTTGCGCTATGAGCGCATCGAGCATGCTTCCCTCTGCCAGGTTGAAGGCATCAGCATTGAAGACGATGGTGTCGCCGCGCATCACCATTTTCACCTTCGATGCTTTGACCACTACCTCGTTGAGCATCTGCGATATCCTTTTCATCCTGATGACAGGCACTTCCACATGGTTTTGCCGCTTAATTCTGATTTCTACAGGCATGTAGGCTGTTTCGTAGTTCAGATGGGAGGCCTTGATGATGTATTTCCCAATTTCGCTGACTTCAAAGTCGTATCCTCCCATGAATTTGAGGAGAAACGAATCTTGTGGATTCTCTATCTGGTAGGTTTTTACCAGTGTGCTGTCAGCGCGGAGCAACTGTATGGTGATGTTGGGAATGCCCTGTTTGGTTTCTTCGTCGCATACCCGGCCGAAGAGATGGTAGGTACGGTCTTGTGCGGATATGCATGCAACAAGGCATAAGAAGATGAGTATCAGGTGAAGTCTTTTCATCGTTTTTTTACTATATACGTAAAAATAAAAAAACAGGTCACGGCATTTTGTAGTTTTTAACCATCGTTATAGGTAGGAAACAAAAGGAGCAGGGAGTGCGCAATGGCTCTCCCTGCCCTTGGGGGTATGCGTTTGGCCTGTCACGGCCTTCGTCCTGCTTAGCAGGTGGCAGGCCAGGGCTTTAACTGCTTGAAGAAGTCGTTGCCCT
>DGWC01000108.1:62404-63413 GCA_002395135.1 Prevotella sp. UBA4268
AGAAGTCGTTGCCCTTGTCGTCAACAAGGATGAATGCGGGGAAGTCTTCCACCACGATCTTCCAGATGGCTTCCATGCCCAGTTCGGGGTATTCCACGCACTCGATGCTCTTGATGCTGCTCTGCGAGAGCACGGCAGCCACGCCGCCGATGCTGCCCAGATAGAATCCGCCATGCTTCTTGCAGGCATCGGTTACCACCTGCGAGCGGTTGCCCTTGGCAATCATGACGAGCGATGCGCCATGATCCTGGAACTCGTCAACGTATGGATCCATGCGGTTGGCTGTTGTTGGTCCCATCGATCCGCAGGGATATCCTTCGGGCGTTTTTGCGGGTCCGGCATAGAGCACGGGATGATCTTTGAAATACTGCGGCATGTCTTCACCGGCATCCAGACGGGCTTTGAGTTTTGCGTGTGCAATGTCGCGGGCCACGATGATGGTGCCTTTCAGGTTGACGCGTGTGGAAACGGGATATTTGGTGAGTTCGGCGCGCACGGCATCGATACCTTTGTCCAGGTCAATCACGATCTGGTTGCTGCCCTCGCCGGCCTTTGCATATTCTGCAGGAATCAGTTCAGAGGGGTTGTTGTCCATCTTCTCCAGCCAAACACCATCGCGGTTAATCTTGGCCTTGATATTGCGGTCGGCAGAGCAACTAACACCCATGCCGATGGGGCAACTGGCACCGTGGCGCGGCAGACGGATTACGCGGATGTCGTGAGCCATGTATTTGCCTCCAAACTGTGCACCGAGTCCAATCTTGTGGGCTTCGAGCAGGAGTTTCTTCTCCAGGTCGATGTCGCGGAAAGCGCGTCCTGTCTCGTCGCCGGTGGTGGGCAGGTTGTCGTAATACTTAATACTGGCCAGTTTCACGGTGAGCAGGTTCTTCTCGGCAGAGGTGCCGCCGATGACGAATGCGATGTGATAAGGCGGGCAGGCGGCTGTTCCGAGGCTCTTCATCTTTTCAACAAGGAAGGGAATCAGTGTGCCTTCGTTCTGGATGGTGGC
>DGWC01000108.1:63469-81226 GCA_002395135.1 Prevotella sp. UBA4268
GTGGCCTTGGTCATGGGGTAGAAATAGGTCTTGTTGGCCGAGCCTCCGCCCTTTGCCACCATCACGAAGCGATACTCTGCACCTTCAACGGCCTCGATGTCGATCTGTGCGGGCAGGTTGCAGCGCGTGTTTACCTCATCATACATGTTGAGCGGAGCGTTCTGCGAGTAGCGCAGGTTCTCCTGTGTGAAGGTGTTGAACACACCACGTGATAGGGCTTCTTCGTCTTCAAAGCCCGTCCATACCTGCTGACCTTTCTCGCCGTGGATGATGGCGGTGCCGGTGTCCTGGCAGAAAGGCAGGATGCCTTTGCATGCTGTCTCGGCGTTGCGCAGGAATTGCAGTGCCACGTATTTGTCGTTTTCCGAAGCCTCCGGGTCGGTAAGTATCTGTGCCACCTGCTCGTTGTGGGCGCGGCGCAACATGAACTCTGCATCGTGGAATGCTTCCTGAGCCAGCAGCGTGAGCGCCTCGGGGCTTACTTTCACGATTTCTTTTCCTTCAAATTCGCTGATTGTGACACCCTCCTTTGTGAGCAGACGGTATTCGGTGTCGTCTTTGCCCAACTGAAACATGGGGGCATACTTAAATTCTACGTTTGCCATAATGTTTTCGGTTTTATTTTCTTGTTTACACAGGTTGTATTTTTCTGCTTGCAAATATACAACTTATTCGCGAATTTTCACCCTCTCGGTGCCAACTTTTTTGAGTTTTCAGTAGAAAAAGCATAGCCGGCGGGTGCGGAAGCCAGTGGGCGCGGAAGCCGATTTGTCAACAAAAATACACGTTTTTGCCCTAAATGGCTGCGATATTTTGAAAATAAAATCCTGCGGTCGCAAATACGCGAGTTTTGGGGGAGTTGATTATAATAGGCTGAAACTATGTGAGTTAGACAGAAATGTTGCGCTTACCGCCTTTCATTATTAAGCCGTTGATCCGCAAAAACTATGGTTCTACGCTTCAAAACCTATGGTTTTACGTCATAATAACTAATGTTTTGCGCCCCAAAACCGTATGTATTGCAGGGTAAAAACTATGGTTTTGCGCGATGAAAGCATAGGTGAGGTTTGGTGGAAGCGCAGCGATGACTCGCCGAGGTCTGATTTTTGCTTCCAGAATGACTAAAAACCCGTGAATAGATTGTCCGTTTTTTTTACAACTTTTACAATCGTTTTTTACGCGCGAATATAGCAAAACGGCCGCCATTGCAAATCAGCAATGGCGGCCGTTTAAAGTTATTAGTATCCGAAAATCTCTTGCAGCGTGACGCGTTTCACGGGGGCTATCTGCTGCAGGGCATTCATGTCGAGGTTCTTCTCGTTGCCCAGAATGATGTAGCGGTAGGGTTTTCCGGCCATGTTCTGCTTTTCAAAGTCCACGATGTCGGCCAGTTTCAGGTCGGGCAGGGCATTGTAGACGGTCTCGTTGAGGTCGGTTTCCAGCCCGATGCGCTTGGCCATGAGCCATGCGTTGATGATATTCATCTTTGTGGTTCGGCTGCTGGCTATCTGCTTGGTCAGTGCATCCTTGGCGATGTTGAATGCGCTTTCGCTCTGCGGCATGTTGTCGAGAATGGCGTGGAACTCGCGCACGCAGTCCATCATCTTGTCGTTCTGGGTGATGATATGCGTGAAATAGCGCTCGGTTTGTCCGGTTCGCGTGGGCCGTAGATAGGCTGCCCCGGCGTTATAGGCCAGTCCGCGTGCCTCGCGCAGTTCCTGAAACACGATTCCGTTCATACCTTGTCCGTAGTATTCGTTGAACAGCGCAATTACCGGTTGGCGGCTTACGTCCCACGGTTTCTGCTCGTTGTGATACATGCGCATGTAGATGTTCTGTGCGCTGTAGGGGGCGATGATGATTTCGTTGGTAGGTGTGGCCTGCTCCTGGTATGGCTTGTTCTGCGGCGGCACCATGAGTTTCTCGGGCGTTTTGTGCGTCTTCGAAATCACCTTTGCCAATTTTTTCACCGAGAGCGGACCGTAGTAGAGCACGCTGTGCTCATAGTTGCGGATGTCGCGCAGCAGGTTGAGCAGCGTCTGCGGGTCGGTGTCGCGCAACTGCTGTGCCGTCATTTGGTTGCGTGTGGGGTTGTGCTGCCCGTAGATGGCATAGTTGTATAGCGCGTCGAAGCACTGCCTCTGGCTCATCTTGGCATCGGTTCGGGCCTTGAGAATCATGTCCACGTTCTGGTCGTAAGCGGCCTTATCCACCTTTGCGTTCTGCAGGAAATCCTCGAGCAACTGCAGGGCTTTGGGCATGTTTTCGTTGAGTCCTCTAAGGCTGATGTTAATGTTGTCGCTGTTCACGTTGACAGAATACGAGCAGGCTATTTCATAGAATTTCTCCTTGACCTGTGCCGCCGTGAGTTTGTCGGTGCCTAAATAGTTGATGTAGTCGGCAGCCACCTCGTAGCGGTTGTCGGCTTCGGTGCCGAATTCGTAGCGGAAGATGAGGTCGAAGCGGTCGTCGTCGTTGTTCTGCTTATACACCACGGGCAGGCTGCGGTCGGTCTCTGCGAAGGTGAGGTCTTTCTTGAAATTCACAAATTGTGGCTTGATGGGGTCCACCTTGCTGTTCTGTATCTCCTTCACGAAGTCGCTCATCATGTCGCGGTTGGCCGGTATGGGCGTGATGGAAGGCTTGTCGATCGATTTCACGGTGGTGTCGATTCCCTGTCGCTTGTAGATGGCCACGTAGTTGTTGCCGAAGTGACGGTTGGCAAATTTCACAATGTCTTTTTTCGAAATCTTGGCCATGCGGTCGATTTTGCCCACTTCCTGCTCCCATGGAATGCCGTTGATGAAAGCATCAACAAAGCGGTCGGCGCGACTCTTGTTGCTGTCCAGGGCGCGCAGGTTGTTCAGTTTGGCGTTGTTGATGATGGCCGGCAGCAGGTTGTCGGAGAACTCTCCGCGCTTCAGTTTTTCCATCTCGTCGAGCAGCAACTGTTTCACCTCGTCGAGCGACTGTCCCTGTCGCGGCGTTCCACCCATGAGGAATGCTCCCTGCTCAGCCAGCATCTCCGAGCCGGCAAATGCTTCCTGCACCTTCATTCCCTGGTTGAGGTCGAGGTCGATGAGGCCCACTTCGCCGTTGTTGAGTATCTGTTCTATGAGGTCGAGTGTGTCGTTTTGCAACGAAACGGCCTTTTCGAATCTCCACCCCAGCCATAATGTCTCTGCCTCCTGACCGATAATGGTGGTGTCTTGAGGTGATGTGAGCGGCGGCAGGGCTGCGAATTCGGGCTGCTTGACGGGTGTGGGCTTGCCGTTTTCATCCAGTGCCGGTTTCCATTCGCCGAAGTATTTGCTGATGATGGCAATCGTTTTGTCAGGGTCGAAGTCGCCTGCCATGCAGATGGCCACGTTGTTGGGCACGTACCATTTCTTGAAATATTCTTTGATGTTCTTGATGGATGGATTCTTCAGATGTTCCTGCGTGCCGATGGTGGTCTGCGTGCCGTAAGGATGGTTGGGCCAGAGTTTTGCGCAAAGAGCCGTGAAGAGTTTGCGCTGGTCGTTGGAAAGTCCGATGTTGTATTCCTCGTAAACAGCCTCCAACTCGGTGTGGAATCCGCGAATCACCATGTTCTGGAAACGGTCGGCCTGAATCTTTGCCCAGTTCTCGATTTCGTTGCTGGGGATGTCTTCGGTATAGCAGGTCACGTCGTTGCTGGTATATGCGTTGGTTCCTTCGGCTCCGATGGTGGCCATGAGTTTGTCGTATTCGTTGGGAATGAAATACTTGGCGGCGAGTTGCGAGATGCTGTCAATCTCATGGTATTTCTGTTTGCGCAATGCGGGGTCGGTGATCAGGCGGTACTCCTCGTAGCGTTTTTCAATCTCGTCGAGCAGCGGTGCTTCGGCCTCTGGATTGTTCGTGCCGAAGAGTTTTGTGCCTTTGAACATCAGATGCTCCAGATAGTGAGCCAGACCAGTGGTCTCTGCCGGGTCGTTCTTGGAGCCGGTGCGCACGGCCACGTAGGTCTGGATGCGCGGAGCCTCCTTGTTCACGCTGAGATACACTTTCAGTCCGTTGTCGAGTGTGTAGATGCGGGTGGCTGAGAGGTCGCCCTTCACCTCCTCGTACTTGTACTTGTTGCCGCATGATGCCACAAGCAGCAAGAACAAAAAGGAACAGTAGATTAAAATATTCTTTTTCATTGTGTCTATAATAACATGTTAATAATAATCGTTATTATCATATAATTCTTATAGTGTGATTCTCTATTATCCTCCCACAGTCGGGTTGAGACCCTTTAATCCTCATAGTCGGTTTCCCTGTCGAGTTTCTCAATGAAATCGTTGAAGACATCGTCTTCCACGTCGCCCATGGCATATTCTTTCTCTGCATCTTTGCGGATTTCTGCAATCCAAGCGCGCCGTGCCTGCACATAGTCGCTGTGGATATGGTCAATGTCAGAGGGCGTGATTTCGCTCAGACCATAGTAGTCGAGAATCATTTGGTATGACCAGGTCCAGCGGTAGTCGCTGTAGTGGTCGTTGATTTCTGCAAAACGGTTCAGCATTTGCTGTATGTTCTCGATGGTTCCGTTCTTGATGTCGTCCACAATGCGCTGCTCCTCGCTCTCGGGCAGCAGCAGTCCTGACAGGTCTACCCATTTGCCTTTACCCACATCGCTGGTTGGCTTTTCGAAGAAACCTTCTTTCTTGGCGCGTTTCAATACGGCACCCATGTAGATGCGGAGCGCGATGTCGTAATACTTGAGACCCTTTCTCAGCGAGGTGGCGTTGATGACATATTCGTGGAAGTTATAGGTAGACACGTTGTCACCGCTTGCCTGCCGGAGTGCTTCCAGAATCTTTCTTCCTTCCAGAATCTCACCGACGGTGAATGGCGAGAGCCAGTCAAAATTGATGATACTCTTTCTTGACTGTTTGGAGCGCTTGTCTCGTTTCGGCCATTTCTTGATGTCGCGGTAGAGGCCTACCGTGGTGATGTTGCGTCCAGGCACGATATACATGGTTTCGCCGTATGCCATCAGATAGGAGAATGGCAGGTTTCGTGTGTCGGGATGGTGCATCAGTTTTCCGAAACAGACAGAGAAAGCACCGATGGTTGCGGGCATCAGGACATAGGCACCGCTGGCCGTTTTCGTTCCCCTCTCCAAAGTGCCATAGTGCATGGGCCCCATCTTGTAGGCATGGTTTGAGAAATTGGTGTTTGAACCAGCATTATAGAATGAGAATTCTCCGCCGATGAGCAGGCTTGACTTGTGGTGGCTTGCAGAGAACGGCCCACAGAAGGCGGCACATGCCTCACCGTTGGCCATGAATGAATTGGCAAAAAACAGACTGGCTTCTGCCGTGAATCCATTTGTAATCTGGCATGCTTCGCCCACGAAGCAGTCTTGCATTTTTACGGAATTGTTGATAGAGCATCCGTCGCAGATGATGGAGTTCTCGCAGATGACTCCCGTTCCGATGTATACCGATGCATCCTTCGACGACATGATGGTGCACTCACTCAGACGGGCAGCACCGCTGATTTCGCAGTCACCTTTCACAATGGTGTTCGTGATATCCTTGGTGTTTACAATCTTCACATTGTTTCCAATCAGACCGCGGTCTGGCCGGCCCACTCTCAACTCGTCTTCAATCATCTGGTGCAAGGTCTGTCTCAGTGCCTTGTCGTTGAAATGCTTTACCATGAAAGCAGCCACCTGGCTGTTGAGTTCGCGGAAAAGCGTTACGTTGCCGTCGCCCATTTCGTTCAGGACGCTGATCACGCTTCCTTCTCCGTATGTGGCATCGTCAGTGGTCTCAAGTGTACAAATGTTTGAAATATAGCAATCGTTGCCAATCGTGTAGTTGTTGATGTAGATACCCACTTTCTCTATCAGACAGTCGTTGCCGACAGATACATTGCGCAAGGTGGCATCGTTAATGCCGGAATGCTTGAAGAACCCTTTGCTCACTTCAACGAGTTTGTCGAAGGAACCGAGGCGAATGTCTCCGTAGAACATCACACGATGGAAGGAATAAGGCTTGAAACTGTCGGCCACCATGATGCGGCTCCAGTCTTCTGCCCAGCAATTGTTGTTTTCGAGGATGATAATCTCTTCATCCGTTAGACATCTGTAGTCTGCCATATCAATTTTGTGTTTAATGTGTTATTGTTCTGTATCGTCAATAGAATAGAGAAAATCGTTGTATGGGTATTTCTGCACATGCAACGCTCTAACTTTCTTGTAAATGCTTTCACGCAGTTCGTCAATATTCATTCTTTCGCGGGCGGAAATAAACAGGCAGTCGTCCGACAATTTGGCCATCCATGTCTTTTTCAGTTCATCAAGCGTGATGTTTTCTTTGGTCGGCGGCGTCAGGTCGTCGGGTTCTTTCTCTATCCATGTGTAGGCATCAATCTTGTTGAAGACTATCATTTGCGGCTTTTCCGAGGCTCCCAGTTCTTTGAGTGTCTTTTCCACCACTTCTATCTGTTCCTCAAAGTCGGGGTGAGAGATGTCGACAACATGCACCAGCAGGTCGGCCTCGCGCACTTCATCGAGGGTTGACTTAAAAGAATCAACCAGGTCGGTAGGCAGTTTGCGGATAAACCCAACGGTGTCGGCGAGCAGGAAAGGCAGGTTTTCAATGACCACTTTGCGCACGGTGGTGTCTAACGTGGCAAATAGTTTGTTTTCTGCAAACACTTCACTCTTGGCAAGCAGGTTCATCATCGTGGACTTGCCCACGTTGGTATATCCCACCAGCGCCACGCGAATCAGTCTGCCGCGGTTCTTGCGCTGTGTGGTTTTCTGCTTGTCAATCTCAATCAGACGCTGTTTCAGCAGTGTGATGCGTTGGAGGATGATACGTCGGTCCATTTCCAACTGGGTTTCTCCAGGTCCGCGCAGACCTACGGAGCCTTTACCTCCACCGGAACCCGAGCCGCCTCCTTGTCTTTCCAGGTGAGTCCACAAACGTTGCAGTCTTGGAAGCATATAGCGATACTGTGCCAGTTCCACTTGTGTCTTGGCATTGGCTGTCTGGGCTCGCATGGCAAAGATGTCGAGAATCAGCGATGTGCGGTCGAGAATCTTGATTTTCAGTTCTGCTTCAATATTTCTCAGTTGGCGTGGCGACAGTTCATCATCGAAGATAACCATTCCCACAGGCTGGGTCTCTCCGCTTTCGTCCTCATCGGCCGCCTCTTCCTGTGCCTTGATATATTGTTTGATCTCTTCCAGTTTTCCTTTGCCCACATAGGTGGTTTGGTTGGGACTTACCACTTTCTGTGTAAATCTTCTCACCGTCACGGCACCGGCTGTATCGGCAAGGAACTCCAGTTCGTCAAGATATTCCTTTGTCTTGGCTTCATCCTGTTCTTTCGTGACGAGTCCTACCAGTACGGCTGTTTCTGCTTTAACTTCAGAGATGACAAATTCTTTCATTTATAATGTGTATTTATTCTGCAAAATTACATGAAAATGTACAAAAAACAAAATAATACATTGATTTTTTAGATTTGGAGTGTCTTAAAAAGTATTGAAAGCCCCGCTGAACCCCGAAAACGTTTACGTAACTTTTTGCGTAAAAATGAATATTTAGTTGACATAAATCAAGAAAATGCATTACCTTTGCTCCCGTTAACGATGATTTTCAAATTTCATGCTACATAATACTAACTGCTAAGACATTCAAAAAAAGTTAATTGATTTGCTCCGACGTGATGTCGGAGCATTTTTTTTATTACTTTTGTAACATAATCATTTTACCTTGAAATATGAAACTTAATACCATCAGACCAGTTGCGTTTTTTCTTGTTGTTCTTTTCTCTGTGATCAATGCTTTTTCACAGGAAGATTACACGCAATACGTAGATCCGAAAATCGGTACAGGGGGGCATGGGCACGTGTTCTTGGGTGCCAATGTGCCATTTGGATTTGTTCAACTCGGACCAACGCAGCACACTCAGGGCTGGGATTGGTGTTCCGGCTATCATGCATCCGACTCTGTCCTCACCGGTTTCAGCCATACGCATCTCAGCGGAACAGGGTGTGGCGACCTGGGAGACGTGCTCTTCCTGCCGGTAAAAGACAACACGATGCGCGAAGTGAAGTTCTCGCATGCAGAAGAGACTTGTCGCCCGGGCTACTTTTCTCAGCGCATCAATTATCCAGGAGGAGGGCATGTCTATGCAGAACTAACTGCTACCAAGCGCACGGGCATGCACCGTTATTCCTTCTCATCTGATTTGGACACCGCCAGAATACTGATTGACCTGAAATGGGGAGTGGGCTGGGATCGTGTTACCGGTTGCGACATACGTCAGGTTTCCCCCCGTATGATTCAGGGCACTCGTTTCTCCAGCGGGTGGGCTAACCGCCAGAGAGTCTATTTTGTTGCCGAGTTCTCAAGTGATGTCAGTCTGCTGAGGCTGAATCAAGACTCGTTGTCCGTCGTCTCATGCCCCAACCAGGGACCGTTGCTTGTCAAGGTGGGCTTGTCATCGGTGAGTTGCGACAATGCGGCACTCAATCTCAAGGCTGAGAATCCTTTATGGGACTTCGACGCTGTGGCGCGCCAGGCACGTGCTGACTGGAACAGTCAACTCGGAAAGATACGCATTACGACCGCTAACGAGCAACAGCGGCGGATTTTCTACACCTGTATGTATCACACCATGGTGGCACCATCCGTATTCTGCGATGTAAATGGCGAATACTACGGTTCGGATGCCAATATTCACAAAGGCACTTTCACGAATCTCACCACCTTCTCCCTCTGGGATACCTACCGTGCATGGCATCCCCTTTCCACGCTGATACATCCTGAAATGCAGCATGACATTACTCAAACCATGCTCAATATCTACAAAGAACAACGCACTTTGCCCGTTTGGCACCTGATGGGTTGCGAGACGAACTGTATGGTGGGATGCCCCGCTGCGATTGTGCTTGCCGACCAGATACTGAAAGGCTTTGATGTGGACAAACCTCTCGCTGCCGAGGCCATGCGCCATTCGCTCGGTTCTCATCGCCGTGCTCACGATTTGCTTTGGCAATATGGCTATATACCATACGACCTTGACCCGCAAAACGAGTCCATCGGCAAAGGCATGGAGTATGCCATCGCCTATGGCAGTGCGGCCAAAGCTACGGGTGATCAGGAACTCCGGAAACTGGGAGAGTCATACAAGAAGTATTTCGATGCCAGCACCGGTTTCATGCGAGCCCGTTCTCTTGATGGGGCATGGCGCGTACCGTTTGATCCTTTTGCCGCGGAGTTGAACCATGTGAAGGATTACACCGAAGGAAATGCCTGGCAGTATATCTGGCTCGTGCCTCACGATGTGCACGGTCTTGTTTCCTTGTTCAAGAGCCCTCAGCATTTCATTTCCAAACTCGACTCCCTGTTCATCGTAACAGGCGACTTGGGAAAGGATGCCCCGCCAGACATCACGGGACTAATCGGGCAATATGCCCACGGAAACGAACCCAGTCATCATGTGGCTTATTTATATAATTATGTGGGAGAGCCATGGAAGACTGCCCGTCGGGTGCGCGAAATCATGACAACCCAATACCATGACGGACTTGATGGGCTTTGCGGTAACGAGGATGTGGGGCAGATGTCTGCATGGTATATCCTTTCTGCGCTTGGCATGTATCAGGTTGATCCGGCCGGGGGACAGTTCGTCTTCGGATCTCCGCTCTTTGACAAGGCTGAAATCAGTGTGGGACACGGCAACACTTTCCGTGTCGTTGCGCACAACAACAGCAGTCAGAACATCTACATCCAGTCGGCACGTCTCAACGGCAAGCCCTATCCTTATTCCTATATCCACTTCCGCGACATCGTTGCCGGTGGCACGTTGGAACTGCAGATGGGAAGCAAACCCTCTAAATTTGGAACAAAAACAAAATACCGCCCATGAAAAAATGCTGGTTTTCTGTAGTCTTTCTGATGGTATCTGTTGCCGTCAGTGCACATCCTTTGGGTGAAAAGAATGGAATCGTGCTGCCTGCTCATGAAACAATGCAGACAGACCATCTGTCGTATGAGGTGATAGAAAAGAAAATCAAGGAGGTAAGGCACATCTTGAAGAAAAATCCTTATCTGGCAGAAATGTTCGCGAAATGTTTCCCGAACACCATTAACACCACGGTCAACTACCGCGTCATCGACGGAGAAGATGATACCTTCGTCTATACGGGCGACATCCATGCCATGTGGCTGCGCGATTCTGGAGCGCAGGTGTGGCCTTATGTGCCTTTCGCCAAGGACGACGATGCGCTGCGCAAGATGATTCGGGGCGTTATCCTCCGACAGTTCAAGTGCATCCTGATTGATCCCTATGCCAATGCCTTCAACGACGGCCCTACTGGCAGCGAGTGGGAGAAAGACCTCACCGACATGAAGCCCGAACTGCATGAGCGGAAATATGAGATTGACTCGCTGTGCTATCCCATCCGGCTGGCCTTTTATTACTGGCAACTCACTGGCGACAGTTCCATCTTCACTGGCGACTGGCAGCAGGTGATGAAGGCTGTGTTACGAACTTTCCGCGAACAGCAGCGCAAAGACGGTCACGGGCCATATCGTTTCATGCGTCGCACAGAGCGGGCATCCGATACCATGCTCAACGACGGCTATGGCCATCCCGTGCGCCCCGTAGGTCTTATCGCCTCTGCCTTCCGTCCTTCCGACGATGCCTGCACCTATCTTTTCCTGGTTCCCTCTAATTTCTTCGCTGTTTCGTGTCTGCGGAAGGCAGCAACCGTTCTTGAAACAGTAAACAACGATGTGGCGTTGGCCTCCGAATGCCGTGCGCTGGCCGATGAGGTAGAACAGGCATTGAGGAAGCATGCCGTTTATGTGCATCCCAAATATGGTCCCATCTATGCTTATGAGGTGGATGGATATGGCAACCATTTGCTCATGGACGATGCCAATGTGCCCAGTCTTCTCTCGTTGCCTTATATCACGGAGATGCCGCTCAGCGATCCCATTTACCAGAACACGCGCCGTTTTGTGCTTAGCGAAGACAATCCTTATTTCTTCCGCGGCGAAGCAGCCGAGGGAATCGGCGGTCCCCATATCGGTCTGGATTACATTTGGCCGATGAGCATCATGATGCGTGCCTTCACCAGCAGCGACGATCAGGAGATAGCCCGCTGCATGCAGATGTTGGTCAATTGCGATGCGGGAACGGGCATGATGCACGAGTCGTTCCACAAAGACCGTCCCGATAAGTTCACCCGCTCATGGTTTGCATGGGCCAACACGCTTTTCGGCGAATTGGTGCTCAAACTGATTGACGACGGAAAAGCATCTCTGCTCAACGAGGTGAAGAAAGATGAATGAACTACGGAATGAAAGAAAATTCACAAAAAATGTTCTGTTCTTTTCTTTTTTTCGTTGAATAATATTACTTTTGCAATCAAATTTCAAAAATACAAACACTTAATAGAATCATTATGCGAGTTATTATTGAATCAAACTACGAGAAAATGTCGCAATGGGCTGCCGAGCATGTCATTGAGCGCATCAATGCCTTCAAGCCCACCGCAGAGAAGCCTTTCGTGTTAGGACTCCCAACAGGTTCTTCTCCAGAGGGAATGTATGCCTGTCTGGTAAAGGCTTGTAAGGAAGGGCGCGTGTCTTTCAAGAACGTAATGACGTTCAACATGGACGAATACGTGGGATTGGCCGAGGACCATCCCGAGAGTTATCATTCGTTCATGGCGCGCAATCTGTTCGACCATATCGATTGTCCCAAGGAGAATATCCATATCCTCAACGGCAATGCACCCGACCTGGAAGCCGAGTGTGCCCACTATGAGGAGATGATACGCCAGGCTGGCGGCATCGACCTGTTCATCGGCGGCATCGGCCCCGACGGACACATCGCCTTCAACGAACCTTATTCTTCGCTCACGTCGCGCACCCGACAGAAGACGCTTACCACCGACACCATCATTGCCAACTCCCGTTTCTTCGACAACGATGTGAACAAAGTTCCCAAGAGTGCGCTCACCGTGGGGGTAGGCACCGTGATGGATGCCCGCGAGGTGATGATCTTGGTGAATGGTCACCATAAGGCACGCGCCTTGAAGGCCGCTATCGAGGGAGCCGTTACCCACGAATGGACCATCAGTGCCCTGCAGATGCACCAGCATGGCATCATCGTTTGCGACGAGCCTGCCACAGATGAACTGAAGGTCTCCACTTACAAGTATTTCAAGGATATCGAGAAGAAATAGAATTCTTGGATTTTATAATAAGTGCGGAATTGGCAGACAAACGGTAGCCGGTTCCGCATTTCTTTTTCTGAATCCATATGCCTCTTCCTGTAAAAAAGTGTGAAACACTTGCAGGAACGCGCTGTTTTTGCTATTTTTGCAGCAAAAACAGATACTGATGATGAGAAAGTTAGCATTGTTGATTGTGGCGTGTTGCGCCGCTGTGGGACTGATGGCCGAAGAAAAGACGGTGGCATCGCCGAGCGGAGAGTTGATAGTGAAGGTGTTGTGTGAGCAGGGCAGGGCAACCTATCAGGTGGAATTCGATGGTGTCTCGGTAGTCCAGCCTTCTGCCTTGGGCTTGAATACAAGCATCGGCGACCTCACAAAGGGATTGTCTGTGGCAGGTGCCAGAGAGTCGAAAGTGGTGAAATCCTATGAGATGTCGCGCACAAAGGCTTCCAGTTCGCATTTCGTTGCCAACCAGTTGGACGTGGATTTCGTGAATGCCGATGGGGTGAAATTCTCAGTTACCTTCCTTGTTGATAACCATAACATCGCCCTGCGCTACAGCATTCCTCGGCAGAAAGACAACAATCCCAAGCGTGCCGTGGTCTATAGCGAATGCACCGCGTTTGATTTTCCGCAGCATACCACCACCTTCCTCTGTCCGCAGATTGGTCCGGAGAAAGGGTGGGAGCATACCAAACCCAGTTATGAAGAAGACTATGAGGCCGACGCGCAGATGGACAAGCCGTCGAAATATGCCCATGGCTATACATTCCCGTGCCTGTTCCGCATTGTCAATCATTCGCTGCCTATGTACGACTACGAGCCTGCCTATTGGGTGCTTGTGAGCGAAACGGGTGTGTCGAGTGCCTATTGCGGCAGTCATCTGTCTGATTATCAGAAGGGCATTGGCTACACCGTGGCTTATCCCGACGCAGGAGAAAACGGCGGTTACGGCACTGCTTTCGCGGCAATCCCCCTTCCTGGCAATACTCCGTGGCGCACGATAACCGTTGGCCGCACGCTGGAGCCTATCGTTGAAACCACTATTCCCTATGACGTGGTGGAGCCAATGTACGAACCCACGGTTGACTATCGTCCCGGCCGTTATACGTGGAGTTGGCTGCTGTGGCAGGACAAGAGCGTGAACTACGATGACCAGGTGAAGTTCATCGACCTGGCTGCTGCCATGGGATACGAGTATTGTCTGGTTGACAACTGGTGGGATGAGCAGATTGGACGCGAGCGTATGGCACAGTTGAGCCGTTATGCTCAGGAGAAAGGTGTTTCGCTGATGCTGTGGTATAACAGCAACGGCTTTGCCAACGACGCTCCGCAGACACCTCGTCAGTGCATGAACACTGCCATTGCCCGCGACCGAGAGATGAAATGGCTGCAGAGCATCGGCGTGAAAGGCATCAAGGTGGACTTCTTCGGCGGCGACAAACAAGAGACGATGCGCCTTTATGAAGATATCCTGAGCGATGCCAACCGCTATGGTCTGCAGGTGTTATTCCATGGTTGCACGTTGCCGCGCGGGTGGGAGCGCATGTATCCCAACTATGTGGGCAGCGAGGCTGTCCTGGCCTCCGAGAACCTGTTCTTCACCCAGGAGCATTGCGACAGCGAGGGTTTTGAACTCACCATGCACCCCTTTGTGCGCAATGCCGTAGCCACGATGGACTGGGGCGGTGTGATTATGAACCGCCGCATGGCGAAAGACAACAACAGCCGCCATTATCGCCGTACGGGCGATGTGTTCGAGATGGCCACGGGAATCACCAACCAGTGCAGCATCAACTGCATTGCCATCCAGCCGAACAACCTCGATGAACTGCCCCAGTTCGAACTGGATTTTCTGAAAAGAATCCCCACGATGTGGGACGACACACAGTTTATTGAGGGCTATCCCGGTCGCTATGTCGTGATGGCGCGTCGCCATGGTGATACCTGGTATGTGGCAGCACTGAACGGCACCGACAAGCCCATCACGCTCCTCTCGTTGGATTTGAGTCCATTCTTCACAAGCAGCGATGCGCTCACCATCTATCTGGACGAGGCTGCGAAGAAAAGCAAGAAGAAGGCAGAGCCCCTTTTGCCTGTTTCTTCCATGAAGCCGCTGAAGCCAAATGGCAAGGGAATGGTAAAGGTGACGCTTCAGCCCAAGGGAGGAATGATTATCTGTCCACAGAAGTGATAACAGCCTATAAGGCTTATAAGCCCTATATGCCCTATAAGCCCTATAAGTCTTAACCAAGAGAAATCATCATGAAGAAAACCATGCTATTGTTTCTGGGCAGCATGCTGGCGGCATCAGCCTTTGCTGCCGATTATCATATTCGCGACTATGGTGCCGTGAGCGACACCACGGTGCTGAGCACTCGCGCCATCCAGCAGGCCATCGACGAATGTTCGCAGGCTGGTGGCGGCCGGGTGGTTGTTCCCGCCGGCAGTTATAAGATAGGCACGCTGGTGTTGAAGAGCCATGTGAACCTGCATCTGGAAAAAGGTGCCACCTTGTATGGCAGCACCGACCTCAAGGATTATCTTGAGATGAAGCCCAACTACGTGTCGCTGCGCACGCAGACCACTACCATTCAGTTGATCTATGCCGACAATGTGGATGATGTGTGTCTGGACGGCACGGGAACCATCGACGGCCGCGGAAGTGCGTTCAAAAAACTGTCGTGGAACGACGAGGGCATCACGCGGCCCCATCTGCTCCGCTTCATCAACAGCCGTGACATCACGGTGAAAGACATCACCTTGAAGAACTCCGGATGCTGGATGCAGCACTATCTGGCATGCGACCGCCTGCAGATAAGAGGCATCAAAGTGTTCAACCGCAACAACTTCAACAACGATGCCATCGACATCGACGGATGCCACGATGTGACCTTGAGCGATATGATTGCCGACAGCGACGACGATGCCATCACGCTGAAAAGCACCTCGCCGCGCCTTTGCGAGAATGTCACCATCTCCAATTGTGTGGTGAGCAGTCACTGCAACGGCATCAAACTCGGTACCGAGACCAACGGCGGGTTCCGCAACATCAGCATCAGCCACTGTATAGTCAAACCGTCCTATGACCAGTCCACCCAGTTTTTCGGCGATTCCCTCAAGCGCGGCACATCGGCCATCTCGCTGGAAATTGTAGACGGTGGCATCATGGAAAACGTGCATGTGAGCGATATCGTGGTTGACGGAACGGAGTCGCCCATCTTCATTCGCTTGGGCAACCGGGCCAGGGGCTATGCCGAAGGTGTGCCTGTCAGGCGGGTGGGGCATATCCGCAACATCCATCTTAGCAATATCTCCGTCACCAATGCCGGGCGCACTGGCTGTAGCATCACCGGCCTGCCCGGTCATCATGTGGAGGATGTCTATCTGAGCAACATCACCATCCGCCATCGCGGCGGTTGCGCGGCGGTGCCAGTGCTTTTGGACGAGAAGGAAAAGGAATATCCCGAAGCCACCATGTGGGGCGTGCTTCCTGCCAAAGGCTTCTTCGTGCGCCATGCCTCCCATGTGGTGTTCCGCGACATCGAGGTCACCACGGAGCAAGAAGATGCGCGTCCGCTTTATGTGAAACAGGACGTGCTTTAGTCTTTTGTTTTCCCTTCCTTTTTTGCCGATATGGAATATCCTCATGATTTTACCACCGCCATACTGAACTGGTATGCAGAAAACGGGCGCGATTTGCCTTGGCGCAATGCCGCTTTACCCCGCGAGCAGCATGCCTATGCCGTGTGGCTGAGTGAGATCATCCTGCAGCAGACGCGCATTCAGCAGGGCCACGACTATTGGCTCCGGTTCATGAAACGCTGGCCCACGGTGAACGATCTTGCCGCGGCCACCGAAGACGAGGTGCTGCGCGAGTGGCAGGGACTGGGCTACTATAGTCGTGCGCGCAATCTGCATCATGCAGCGCGTCAGATTGTGGCGTTGGGCCGTTTCCCTGATACCATTGACGGAATCAAACAGTTGAAAGGCGTGGGCGACTATACCGCTGCCGCCATCGGGAGCATCGTGTTCGGACTGCCCGCTGCCGTGGTCGACGGGAATGTCTACCGCGTGCTGTCGCGCTGTTTAGGCATCGCAACACCCATCAACACCTCTGAGGGGAAGAAAGAGTTTGCCGCCCTGGCGCAGTCGCTGCTTCCAGCAGACAATCCCTCCGCGTTCAACCAGGCCATGATGGACTTCGGAGCCATACAGTGCACGCCTCAGTCGCCGCGCTGCCTGCTCTGTCCGCTTGCTGAGCGTTGTGTGGCGTTGCGCACCGGGCGCGTCGACGAGTTGCCCGTGAAGGTCCGCAAACTGAAACTCTCTACCCGCCGCTTCTATTATATATATATAAGGTGTAACGGGCATACGCTGTTGCACCGCCGCACGGCCGGCGACATTTGGCAGGGGTTGTGGGAACCGCCCTTGTTTGAGCAAGAAATGCCTGCCGGCATGCCATGCGTGGCATTGCGCAAACAGGTGCGCCACGTGCTCACACATCGCATCATCGTGGCCGATTTCTATCTGCTTGACATCGACAACCGTGACATGCTGCCTGCTGCTGTTCAGCAATTGCTGAAAGAGAAAGACTATTTGTGGGTGCCGGAATCCGATATCGACCGATATGGAGTGCCGCGTTTGGTGGAGATGCTATTCGAGGTGGTGAATGCATAGCGTAGGTCTTGCGGTGAGGCTTATATGGCTTATAGGTCTTATAAGCCCTATAATATCGCAAAAAGCAATGCAGCGGTTCTGCCTTTCTGTCTTCTTAGTCTGTCATTTTGTCGTTTTTTGCAATTAGGAACATGTTTTGATGCCTTTTTGGTAGAAACATATTAAGAAAGGAGATCAAACCATGACATTAGAGAATTTTACTATCAAGGCGCAGGAGGCGGTTCAGTCGGCCGTCAATACTGCGCGACAAGGGGGGCAGCAGTCCATAGAGCCCGTCCATTTGTTGAAGGGAGTGATGGACAAAGGCAAGGATGTCGCCACCTATATCTTCCAGAAGTTAGGTGTGAATGCCGTTCATGTGGACACGTTGCTGGATCAGGAGATTCAGCATCTTCCCCGTGTGCAGGGCGGAGAACCCTATCTGAGCCGTGAGTCCAACGACGTGCTGCTGCGTGCCATGGACATATCCAAGCAGTTGGGCGATGAGTTTGTGAGCGTGGAACCCGTCTTCCTGGCTCTGTTGGAGGTGAATTCCACCGCCAGCCGCATCCTGAAGGACGCAGGTGTCAACTACAACGATGCCCTGAAAGCCATTCAGGAACTGCGCCAGGGGCAGCGCGTGCAGAGCCAGAGCGGCGACGAGAACTTCCAGAGTCTGAGCAAATATGCCAAGAATCTGGTGGAAGATGCGCGCGCCGGCAAGTTGGATCCGGTCATCGGCCGCGATGATGAGATACGCCGCGTGTTGCAGATTCTCTCCCGCCGCACGAAAAACAACCCTATACTGATAGGTGAGCCGGGAACGGGAAAGACCGCCATCGTGGAAGGACTGGCACAGCGCATCGTGCGCGGCG
>DGWC01000004.1 GCA_002395135.1 Prevotella sp. UBA4268
TCCTCCTTGTTTCCCAAATTGGAACCAAGTCCCAGATATACCTGATGCAAACTTTCAATTGTCAATTGTCAATTACTATTAATCATCCACCACCAGCATAGCATCGCCATAGCAGCCGAACTTGAAGCCGTTTTTGATAGCAATCTTATAGGCCTCAATGGTAAGTTCGTAGCCTGCGAAAGCAGCTGTAGCCATCATCATCGTTGACTCTGGATGATAGAAGTTGGCGATAACAGAATCTGCTAACCCAAAGTCGTAAGGAGGGAAGATAAACTTATTCGTCCATCCGCTGAACTCCTTCAACATGCCGTCAGTACCCACAGACGACTCTGTGGCACGCATTGTGCTGATGCCAACGGCACAGATATGATGTCCCTCCGTCTTAGCGCGATTCACAATCTCGCAAGTCTCAGGAGATATCTCTACCTGCTCAGAGTTCATCTTGTGCTTGGTCAGGTCTTCTACTTCGATAGGATCAAAAGAACCAAGACTGCAGTGAACGGTGAGGTAGGCAAACTGATAACCGCGAATCTCCATCATCTTCATCAGTTCACGACTGAAGTGAAGACCTGTTGCAGGTGCCGTTACAGCGCCTTCATGCTTTGCGAAGATTGTCTGAAACTGTTCCATATCATCTGGCTCAGCCTTACGACGGTCTACGATATAGCGGGGCAGAGGTGCCTCACCCAGAGAGAACAGTTCGCGTTTGAACTCATCGTGAGGACAGTCATAGAGGAAACGCAAGGTACGTCCACGACTGGTGGTATTGTCAATCACTTCGGCCACCATTGGTCCCTCACCGTCGAAGAATAGTTTGTTACCGATACGAATCTTACGTGCAGGTTCCACCAACACGTCCCACAGGCGCAACTCCTCGTTGAGTTCGCGCAACAAGAACACCTCTATCTGAGCATCAGTCTTCTCCTTAGTACCATAGAGACGGGCAGGGAAAACCTTTGTATCATTAAATATAAAAGTGTCGCCTTCATCGAAATAATCAAGCAGGTTGCGGAATGTCATGAACTCCTCCGTATCGTTGCCCTCAGCATCCTTCTTGAAAATCTCAATCTTCTCACTCTTACGGTGCACCACCATCAGTTTACACTGGTCGCGGTTGTACACGCGATCAATGGTACCGTCTTCATTCTCAAAAGCACGGTGAGGTGGGTAAAGAGCCACCAACTCCTCTGGTAGTTTGAATTTGAATTGTGATAGTTTCATATTATATACAAAAACTTATTGTTCTTTTGTTAATCTGCCTTTAATGCCATCTGGTCTTCCAACCATGCTGGAAAGTCATCGAGTGTCAGACAGTCCTCTATGCGTACATCGCCCAGACGGGTACGACATAGAGCCGTCAGAAAGGCCCCACTGCCTAATGCTTCGCCGATATCACGAGCCAAAGAGCGGATATAGGTACCCTTGCCGCAACCCACGCGGATGCTCATCTGCATCGTCTCGGGGTTAAAATCTGTCAGTTCTATCTCATCGATATGAATCGTCTTAGCCTTCAGTTCGGCCTCACTACCCTGACGCGCAAGCGTGTATGCGCGGTATCCATCTACCATCACGGCCGAGTAGATGGGAGGCACCTGCTGGATATCCCCAACAAACTGGGGCAGCACACTTTCTATCAGCTCGCGAGTGATATGACGCGTGGGGTAGGTCATGTTCACCGTATGCTCACGGTCGTAGCTTGGTGTCGTAGCTCCCAGTTGCAGCGTAGCCGTATATTCCTTTGAAGCCAGTTGTAGAGACTCGATACGCTTAGTAGCCTTTCCCGTACAGAGAATCAGTACACCTGTGGCCAAGGGGTCGAGCGTACCAGCATGCCCTGTTTTCAATCGCTTCACATGTAGCGCCTTTGACAAGCGGGTACGAACAAAAGCCAACGCACCGAATGACGACATCCGGTAGGGCTTGTTGATATAGATAAATTCTCCCTCTTGAAAGTTCATGCGTTAATCGACCATTGCAAGTGATTGACCTGTCAGCAGCAAGATGATGATGATGCCGCCAACGATGATGCGGTAGATGCCGAATGCCTTGAAACCGTATTTCGTCAGGAATGCAACAAACCATTTCATGGCCAGCAGAGCCACAACAAATGCCACTACACAGCCCAGGATGAGCATCATGATGTTGTGGGGAGTGGCCCATGCGGCTTCTTCCTTCAGCAAATCGAGCAAGTCGAGCAGAGTGGCTCCTGCCATTGTGGGCACAGCCAGGAAGAATGAGAACTCGGCAGCCCGCTTGCGGGTCAGTCCCTGCGTCATGCCGCCTACGATAGTTGCCATTGAGCGAGATACACCGGGAATAACGGAAATACACTGATATAGGCCAATGTTGAAAGCGCGCTTCTCGTTCAGTTTGGTGGCATCGGTGCCCTTGTTGAACAGTTTGTCGCAGAAAAGCATGAAGATACCGCCAACTACAAGCATGACGGCCACCACCTCAACGCTGTCGAGCAGCCAGTCGAGCAGGCCGGACTTCTTTGCGGCGAGGCCGATGATAACGGCGGGCAACACTCCCACGATGAGCAGCCAGTAGAAGTAGTACTTACGCTTCAGCTTCTGGAAGAGCGAACTGCCTTCGGGCGCTGGCGTGTTGTCAAATTGGAAAAAGCGTTTCCAATATAGGCAGACAACAGACAGTATGGCACCAAACTGGATGATGAATGTAAAGGCATGGACGAAAGCCTTGTCGCTCTTGCTGAGAGAGGCGGGGTCCAGGCCAAGCAGATGCTGGGTGATAATCATGTGGCCGGTAGAAGATACGGGCAAGAATTCGGTGAGCCCTTCTACAACGGCAATGATAATAGTCTGTAGCCAATCCATGTCTTACTTGCTTTTGTGGACAACAGCATAAATCATTGAAACGAAACCAAACAGACACACCAGCGGAGCCACCTTGATACGGCGTGCGCTGAAAATATCGGGGTTGTATGCCTGATCGGTAGAACCGTCGCCAGCCATCAGAATAAATCCTATTACAACGATAACCATACTAATGGCCAACAGGATGAAATTCATTCGTCCGAATGCAAAATCTTTCTTATCCATTTATATATATAAAATTCTTAATTCTTAATTTTTAAATCTTAATCGGCGTAGCCGACAACTCTTCGCTCGGCGCCTTGCGACGCTTTGCTTGCAAAGAACTCTTAATTCTTAACTCTAAATCTTATACAGTTCTCCAGCTGTCATACGCAGGAACTTATTCACAGACAACAACGTGCAGAATACGGTAATGGCAAAGCCCAGTACAAAGACTGCAGTCGCAGTTATAGCCAATTCGCGCCAGGTCATAATCTCCTCCACATGGGGCATGAAAGGCATCAACACAAAGATGATACCGCCAAGAAGTGAACATGTCAGCAATGCAGAGATAATACCTACCACAACGGCCTGTTTCAAGAAAGGTCTGCGGATGAAACCCCATGACGCACCCACCAATTTCATCGTGTGAATCAGGAAACGACGTGAGTAAATGCTCAACTGAATAGAATTGCTAATCAGCGTATAACATATAAATATAAGGAGAGCCGACAGCCCCAGCAACGCAATGCTGACAGGTTCCAGAATACGATTCATACCATCAATCTCGTCCTTGGTATATGCCACATCAACCACTCGCTTATCCTTCAGCAGCTTCTTTTCTATCACAGATAGTGAGTCTGTATTGGCATACTCAGCCTCCATCGTCACTGTGAGTTCGGGGGAAAAAGGGTTGCTGCCTGTAAATTCCGTCGGGTCGATACCCATTTCATTTTTAGCCATCTCCAAAGCCTCCTCACTACTGATAAAAGCCACCTGATGCGCATAAGGCTTTCTTTGAATAATCTTACCCAGGGCAATGCCATCCTCCTTGGCAATCGTATCACTAAGGATAACGCTGATCTCTACGTTTTCCCGTAAGTTTTTCTGTAAGTTGTGAGCTGTCAGTACAGAGAGCATAACCAA
>DGWC01000008.1:0-15775 GCA_002395135.1 Prevotella sp. UBA4268
TCTTCACCAAATGACGCTTTCCGCACCTCGGACACACTTTTTCTCGCTCTTTTGCTTGGATATGCAAGATAATTGTATTACCTTTGTATTCCTCACGGGTACATTCATGGGCGTATAGACCCCAGGCATGATATAGAAAACTGCTGTTCATACTTGTACATTTGTTTGTGGTTATTCAAATATACAAAATGTTCAGCGGTTTTCTTCATTATCTTATCATTATATCACTCGAAATGTCGGATGAACCTTATTTCAGAAGTGTAATAGCCTTCGGAAGAATTCACATCATTGAGGATGACACCGAGAAGTTGGAAACAGCCCGAATGCTAGGAAACAGGTATAATCCTAATCAGGAGGAAGCCCTTCAAAAGGAACTGGAGAAAGGTTTGTCACGAATGTTGATGATTCGCTTTGATATAGAGCATCTTACGGGAAAAGAGGCTATAGAGTTAGTGAAAAAGCATCAAATAAAATAGATAAATTCAGCAGGAACAGACTGAGAGGTAGAACGAGATGAATGATTTCATAAATAGAATGGTTTATAATCTATCAATATATGTGCATAAATAACAACTATATCACCATGCTGGGAACAGGCAATGCCTTGGCCACCCGATGCTACAATACTTGCTTCACCCTTCATGGCTAAGAAGGCGTGCTGCTTGTTGACGCAGGAGGTGGCAATGGTATCCTTACCCAACTCGAAAAGGCTGGAATTCGTCGTGAGGAGATCAGCGACCTCTTCGTCACCCATGCTCATACAGACCATCTGCTGGGCTGCATCTGGATCATGCGGATGGCACTCCAGTTCCGATATCCTCTCCGTGTGTGGAGCCACAAGAAGGTGCTCGACTTGTTAACCGACATCTGCCGCCAGATTCTTCCTCAAAAAGAAGCGGATGGTATTGGAAATCTTGTTGCTATGCACTGCTTGGAAGATGGTGACAAATTCGAGGCAGGAGGCTTCCCGCTGCAATGTTTCGACATCCATTCCATGAAAGAGCGTCAGTTCGGATTTACAGCCCAGTTGTCAGACGGTAGGCGTCTGTGCTGTCTGGGCGACGAGCCGTTCAGTCCTCAGTGCCGTCAATATGCCGAAGGTGCCGACTGGCTAATGAGCGAAGCCTTTTGCCTGTTTGAAGATCGTGACCGCTTCCAACCCTATGAGAAACATCATAGCACGGTGCTCGATGCCGCACGTTTGGCAGAGGAACTGGCAGTCAAGAATCTTATCCTCTATCATACAGAAGACCGAACCCTCGACACTCGCCGCGAGCGATATACGATAGAGGCCAAGACGGCATTCAGCGGTCAGGTCTTTGTGCCTGACGATTTGGAAAGCATAATGTTGAAAGATAAAAAATGAATTGGATTATATTGATTGTAGCAGGACTTTGTGAAGTGGGCTTCACGTATAGTCTTGGTCGGGCAAAGGGAGTCACAGGCACGGAATGGTGGACTTGGATTTCTGCATTTGCTGTTCTGTATGTACTTAGTGCCGTGTTCCTTGCCAAAGCCACACAGACAATTCCTTTAGGTACGGCATATCCCGTATGGACAGGAATTGGTGCAGTACTCGTTGGAATAATCATATTCCGTGAACCAGCATGAAAGGGATTTCCATCGGTCGCGTCATCACCACCGAACGAGGCAAGGGCTACGGAAAACAAATCATGCTTCATGCCATCGATGCGGCCATCGGGCATTTCAATGCAAAGCGCATCGACATTGAGGCACAGGAGTATGCCAAAGGATTCTATGAAAGCGTTGGATTCACGCAATCATCCGACCCTTTCATGCTTGACGGCATCCCCCACATCAGAATGACTTGGACAATAACGACGAGCGCAAATGGCGGGAAGGACATGCTTTGAAAGAGATAAAACTATAAATCCGATTTAGTGAAGAATATGAACATAGAAGAAAAGGTGATGAAGTAGTTAGGATTGATTTGTTTGGTAATATTGACCTTTGCCCTTTTGGGTATTTCCTTTGTACCGACATTGTTCCTCAAACATGGTGACAGGTTGGCCTGCAATTGAGCAATTGGACTTTAATCATTGCCTCGCTGTTTATAACTTTCATTGCTGTTCTGTTGACAATCCGTTATACTAAAGGAAAACATGGTCTGTGGAAAATAACGACTTGGTCAGGTTGTGTTATATTGGCAATAACATGTTTAATTAACTTTTATATTGCAATGGTTTTGCGTGACGAAAAAATATGGAGTAGCAAAGATTATATCGTATATTCAGAATATGACGGCCCTATCGAACCCCATAAGTTTGTCCTATATAAAAGAGACGGTCTAATCGACAGGCGTATGTATAGTCTGGGGAACATAGGTTTTGGTGAAGTAAAAAAAGCCAATTATTCTATGTACGACAATTTAGACCTAATAAAAGAAGACATTGATGCGGTGGAATTTGAAAGTGAAAGCGTCTTTCATCGTACTGTCTTTTATAGATTGCGAGATGGATATAAGTTTGAACAAGAAGAGAACGATTCACTTTTGGATGTTATAAAGCATTAGCAAGTTTCAAGTTTTTATCTTTTTTTGCAGAATAAAGAAACAGATAAATCGGAATTTATCAGATATGTACAACAAAAAGATACCTGTGGACATCAACTGTGGATTCCGCATCGCCATCGAAGTAATGGGTGGCAAGTGGAAACCCTATATCATTTATGAACTGCTGAACGGTCCGAAGCGTCCGAGTGAACTGCAACGCCGATTGCCTGAAGCCAGTGAGCGCGTGCTGGCCCAGCAACTGAAGGAACTGGTGGAATACAGAGTCGTTGCGAAGCAGATCATTGATCCTGTCTGCAAGCATTCTGAGTATAGCCTTACAGACCTTGGCCGCACCCTCATTCCCATCATTGAGCAATAGCGCAACTGGGGCGACGACTTCCGTTCCCGAATGGTGGAAATCCAGAAGGGAAAGAAGTCAGGATATTGATTTGAGGCCGATAATGGATGCAATCAGAGTGGTGAGGAAGAACAGCCGCCAAAAGGTGGCTGGCTCCTTGAAGATGAAAATACCAACGAGCACGGCACCGACAGCCCCGATGCCTGTCCATACGGGATAGGCCGTACCTATTGGCAGTGTCTGCGTAGCCTTGGCGAGCAAGATGGCACTCAACACATAGAATGTGGCGAATCCGATGATCCAAGTCCACCACTCTGTGCCACTAATTCCCTTGGCACGTCCGAGACAATAGGTGAATGCCACCTCGCAAAGTCCCGCAAATATCAAGACAATCCAGTTCATAATCTTTATTCTCTTTGTTTTCTTGCTCTATTTCCTGTTCTTTTTTTGTTTGGCAGATGCGTCGCCATTGGGTGTCGGTGTAAGGTACATGTCCTTCAGGCTGGGATAGCCTTTTTCCGCCATCAGCGAATCCCACGTGGCAGGCAGTTCTATCGTTACGGTGGAAAAGCCGCCGCCAGGCATGGTTTGCACCTTGTTGCGCGAGGCATCGCCGGTGATGAGGAAGGCCGTGGAGCCTTTTTCCATCGTTGGGATGGTGGTCATGGACGGGGCATCGGTGTCATACCATATGGGAGTTCGAGTTTCCTTGCCGCCTTCGGTCCTGATGGTGTGGCTCAGATATTGGTTGAATGAATGTTGCCCGCCGTCCTTACGTCCTCCAGCATTGGCATAGTAGTTGGCGAAGGCACGCTCGTAGGCAGACCGTCGTGAGTTCTCTATCAGCGCATCTTCCAGGCTGCCGATGGTGGAATAGCCGTCTTTCAGAATGTTGGCCACGGGTTCGGTCATGAGCACCACGCGGTTGGTGAACTGCTTGCCGCTGCCCAGTGCAAACTGGCAACGCTCAGAGATGTCCCATGCCATGAGTTGCATTACGCGCTCAGCATCGATGGTCGACGGGGCTATGTTGTTGCCCCACATCAGCGCTGATGAGAGGGTGATGCTGTTGTCGTTGATGTCCAGTCCCTGCTGCTCGCCCCACGTTTGCCAGCCCACGCGGCGGCAGGCCTCTTCGTCTTCCACCAGGCACCACGGCTGCAGATAGCCGAAAGTGCCCATGCGGTTCTGTCCCACATAGTATCCAGCGAGGTTCATCAGCGCCAATGACAAGAAACGACTCAATGCCGTGTTGGCTTGCGCATTGATTTCGCCCTGCCCGCTGCTGATGCCCAACTGTCGCGTCACGGGACCGTTCAGCCATGCGTAGGGAACCCATGCGTGGGTGCTGCCCAATGTCCTGCGGAAGTTTCCGCCGCCCATGGCCTTCGTCATGGCAATGAGGATGGGCATATACTCAGGCTTGCACCCCGCCATGCAGGCATTGACGGCAACGTGCCAGGTGGTGGTGGCGCGGAAAGCCTGCGGCAGCACGGCGATGACTTCGTCCCAGGCGAGATCGGTGTATTTGAGATATTCCAGCACTTTCTCGTAGGTGGGCGGACAGAACGGTGCGCCGTCGCTCCAGCCCATGGCCGTGAAGTGGGCATGGATTTCGTCGAGTGTCCCATGGAACACATCGTCGGCAATGCCCTGGGTGCTCTCTGTGGTGGTATATTCGTCTTGGGTGATGGGCGTGGTGAGGGCGGTTACAATCTGCGGCCACGTCACTTCGCGGGTGTTCTGTATGAGTTGTTGTTCGCTATGCGAGGCAAAGGCTCCGGGATAGACGGCCACTCTCAGCGCAGGAATGCCGTTGTTGCGGGCGGTATAGCGGGCCTCCTCGTCGAAGCCGGGTGCCGTGACGATGACCGAAGGGATGCCCAGTTTCTCTGCCACGATGCACGAGCCCGTCTCTTTGGGTGTGCAAATGCCGCAGCCACCGTTGCCGGCGATGACTGCATCCACCTTCAAATCGATGAGCCGCTGACGGAACAACTCCGTACTCCGTCGCGTGATGCCTGGAGCAGGATACGGCCCGGCGATGGGCAGTTCGTCATACATGATGACCTTGGCCGTGGGATAGTGCTCTTTGATGAGTTGCTTCAGTTCGGGGTGTGAGATGTTATACATGAAGTCCTCGCCCACGATGGCGATGGTCTTGCCTTCGAGCGTTGTCAGGCGCGGAGCCATCTGGATGGGTTTTACCGTTGAGAATCCTACGGGGCTCACCACATTGTATTTCACTGCGCCTGAAGCATCGGGAGCGCAGGACTCATCACACTGTATTCGGTTGCTGATGCCTTTCATGCCGTTGCCCGTCAGTCCTTGGGCGTTCATGGCAAAAGGCAACGAGGACAGGGCTATCAATAAGAACAGATGTTTCATCATTGTGTCATTGTTTTGGTGTTATTATCTGTTTATATGACGTGAAAACTGGCGAAAAGTAAAATAACAATTGCGTGCACGGCGGTATCAGTACCGTGCACAAACGACAGAGGCGGACGAAAACCTGTTTCATCCGCTCAATGCCATAGGGTTTAAAGTAATGAAGTGTCAGTCTTCTTTCACAATGGGGTAGAGTTCTATGAATTCGCCTTGGTGGCACAGACCGTCGTTGACCAATTCGGCAAACTTCTTTCCCACGGTATCGATGTCATGGAAACCGGGTAGCGACATGTTGCCGTTCAGGTCGGTGGTCGTGGGGCCTGGGTGAACAGAGTAGGTCTCAACTGGCGTGCCGCTTTGCTCGAATTCGATGGCCATCACGCCTGTCATCGCATTCTGTGCGGCCTTGCTGGCAACGTATGCCAGTGGATGCCAGAAGGGACTGACCTCTGAGGGCACGGTAATGTTGATGATGCGGCCGCCGTTCTTTGCCAGCAGTGGCAGCAGCGCCTTGGTGAGGGCAAAGGTTCCGATGAAGTTCACGTCGAGTGTCTCGCGGAGGGTGCTGATTTCGGTGTGTTCGCTGTCAACGCTCATGTCGCCGGGGATTCCTGCATTGTTTACAAGCAGCGACAGTCCGGGATGGTTCCTGGCAATCTCGTGGGCGGTCGTTTCGATGGTGCCGAGGTCCTTGAGTTCGATGTTCACCCATCCTCTTACATCAACGCTTTGAGCCTTTAGCCCGGCAATGGCCTTCTCTGCACGCTGTTCGTTGCGCGCACCTACAATCACCTTCCACCCGCTGAGGCCGAGATGCTTGGCGATGCCGTAGCCGATGCCCTTGTTGGCACCAGTCACTAAAACTATGCTTTCTTTCATATCTTCGTTTCTTTTTTAAAGGGAGTGCCGACGAGGATGTCCGCACTCCCTGAGTCAGGTGCAAAGATACACATTAAAGTTTAAATCTTATCAAGAGCCTGCGACAAATCGTCGATGATGTCGTCGATATGCTCAGTGCCTATAGAGAGGCGTATAGTGGCGGGCGTGATGTGCTGCTGGGCCAGTTCCTCGGGCGATAACTGCGAGTGGGTGGTGGTGTAGGGATGGATGACCAGGCTCTTCACGTCGGCCACGTTGGCCAGCAGCGAGAATACTTCAAGAGCATCGATGAACTTCCATGCCTCTTCCTGTCCGCCTTTTATCTCGAAAGTAAAGATGCTGCCGCCACCTTTCGGGAAATATTTCTGGTAAAGTTCATGGTCGGGATGGTTTTCCAGTGAGGGATGGTTCACCTGGGCCACTTTCGAATGGCTGGCAAGAAAGTCTACCACTTTCAGGGTATTCTCCACATGGCGCTCCACTCGCAGGCTCAGCGTCTCCACTCCTTGCAGCAGAATCCACGCGTTGAAGGGCGATATGGTGGCACCCGTGTCGCGCAGAATGACGGCACGTATGTGGGTGACAAAGGCTGCCGGTCCGGCCACGTCGGCAAAAACGGCCCCGTGATACGACGGGTCGGGCTTGGCCAGGGTGGGGAACTTGTCGGCATTGGCCTTCCAGTCGAACTTGCCACCATCCACGATGACACCTCCCAGACTGCTGCCATGACCACCGAGGAACTTCGTGGCCGAGTGTACCACGATGTCGGCTCCGTGCTCCAGCGGGCGGATGAGATAGGGCGTGCCAAACGTGTTGTCGATAATCAGAGGTATGTTGTGCCGGTGGGCCACCGCCGCCACACCTTCCAGATTGAGCACGTTGCTGTTGGGATTGCCGAAGGTTTCCGCATAGACAGCCTTCGTGTTCGGCTTGATGGCAGCCTCCAGGGCCTGCAGGTCGTTCACATTGACAATGGTGTTGGCAATGCCCTGCGTGGAGAGTGTGTGGGTGATGAGGTTATAGGAGCCGCCATAGAGGTTGTCGGCAGCCACGATGTGGTCGCCGGCCTGTGCAATGTTCTGCAGGGCATAGGTAACGGCGGCGGCACCGCTGGCAACGGCCAGTCCGGCCACACCACCCTCCAGGGCAGCCACGCGATCCTCGAAAACGCCCTGTGTAGAGTTGGTCAGTCGGCCATAGATGTTGCCGGCATCGCGCAGACCGAAACGGTCGGCGGCATGCTGCGAATTATGGAACACGTAACTCGTGGTCTGGTAGATAGGCACCGCGCGTGAGTCGGTGGCGGGGTCGGCCTGCTCTTGGCCTACGTGGAGTTGGAGGGTCTCGAAGTGGAGTCTTTTCTGTGTCATAGTCTTTTTCCTTTCTTTTATTGGTTTTACGTTTAACTTTCTGGGTGCAAAGGTACGGCAAAAAGAAATACTATCCAAAATTAAAGCGGAAAACAGAATATAACCCTAATAAGCGATAACTTTGTGTTTGTTTATTCCAAAACTCTATTCAAGACAGCCCCCATTTAGAAGATTATTCCAAAAGCAGACTCAGAACACCGCCTTTACTATCTGGCAGACGTTGTCTGGCTTGGCCATTGTATAATAATGTATGGCCGGAACACCGTGCTTGAGCAGGTCGATGCTCTGCTGTATGGCCCAGTCTGTTCCCACGCGGTATGCATCGTCGGCTTGCGAGAGCACCTCCATCAGCCGCTGCGGAATGTCGATGTGGAACGAGCGTGGCAGCAACTCCGTCTGCTTTTTCGCAGAGATGGGCTTTAGCCCCGGAATCATCGGCACGTCAATGCCCGCCTTGCTCACCTTGTCGCGGAAGCGGTAGAACACTTCGTTGTCGAAGAACATCTGTGTCACGATATAGTCGGCCCCGGCCTCCACCTTACGTTTCAGGTAGGTGATGTCGGTGTCAGGATTGGCCGCCTCGAAATGTTTCTCAGGGTAGGCTGCCACGCCGGTGCAGAAGTTAGTGGCCATGCCGTCCTTCACCGTCGGGTCCAGGTATTGGCCATGGTTCAGGTTGGTCACCATTGCCACCAGTTCCGAACTGTAGCAGAAACCGTCGGCTTCAGGCATGAAGAAGCGTTGCCCCGGCATGGCATCGCCACGCAATGCCACCACATTCTGTATGCCCAGAAAGTGCAGGTCGAGCAGTTCGCTTTCCACCCTGGAGCGCGAGGCTCCGCCACAGATGACATGCGGCACGATTCCCAGTTGCGGATAGCGCCGCATAATGGCTGCCACGATGGCCACCGTGCTCGGGCGGCGTGCCAGAGTCATCTTGGTGTAGGTGCCATCGCCGTTGGGTACGAATTCCACCTCGTCGCGATGGCATGTGACATTGATAAACGGGGGATTGAACTGCATCAGCGGGTCGATGCTCTGGTATAGGCGGCTGGCATCGCTGCCCTTCAGCGGCGGCACCAGTTCAAAACTGGCAAACGGCCGTCTGCTGCTTCTGAGAATGTCTGTTACCTTGGCCATTACATTATGTTATATTATAATAATATTATTGTGTCACTGCATATTATTGTGTCACTGCCTTTGGATGTATTTTGATAGCAGTTGCTCACCCTCGTCGGTGCTGATGCCCCGCCGACGGCAATAATCCTCCAACTGGCAGTCGTCAATGCGTCCCACGGGAAAAAAGCATGCCTCGGGGTGGAATATCATCATGCCGCACACTGATGTGGACGGCTGTATGGAGTATCTGTCAGTAAGCGAAATGCCGAGCCGCTGCTCTGCCCGCAGCAGGTCGAACACAATGCGCTTGAGCGAGTGGTCGGGACAGGAGGCATAGCCAAAGGCAGCGCGCAGGGCATGTGTGTCGCCTGCCACCTCGTGCTGCAGCCACTGGGCACAGGCCTCGGCCAGCCGGGCGCACACAGCGTGGCTCATCAGCCGGCCAGCATCGTCGGCAGGCTCCTCTTTCGGACGGCATACTATGGTGAACAGCCCAAGGGGCGAGGGGTGCTCGTCATCGAAGAAGTCGGCCATGCAAAGGAAATGCCCTGTGCTGCACTGGCTGCGCAGCATAGGCAGCACGCTGCCGCAGGTGGTGACGATGTCGTTGCCCCGTCGTACGGCCTGGCGCATCTCGAACACGGCTTGCAGCGACAGTGTCTGCCCAGCCACAGCCTGCCGCATCCAGTGGCGTCCTTCGTTCAGGGTGCGCCGCGCCTCGGGATTCACCAACATCTGTTGCAGGGTCTCGCCCTTGAAGCCCCAGAAAAGCAGGAACATGCGCCAGTCGATATATTTCTCCACGGCAGATATTGGCACATTGGTCTGCGGCAGCGGGTCGGGGCAGACTATGGCTACGGGTTGCCAGGCATGGTGCGGTGCGCGCCGGCATGCCTCCTCATAACTGGTTAGCGGCGTGTGGTGCCCGTTGTAACTGTCGGCCAGCAACTGCTGCTCGTGCCTGATGGCTGTGAGGGTAGCCTCGGCATCGCTCTCTATGCGCTTGGCTATAAGTGCCGTCTGCGAGGCATCGCCGCCATAGACCACGCCTCCGTCGTAGAGCGGTGCCAGTCTGACGGCAGTATGAACGGCTGAGGTGGTGGCGCCACCCACAAGCAGCGGCACATGCAGTCCCGCCCGCTGGAACAGGCGGCACAGCGCCTCCATCTCTTTCAGTGAGGGGGTGATGAGTCCACTGATGCCCACCAAGCAGGGCTTTTTATCCAGCGTGACGTCGAGTATGGTCTCGGCTGGCACCATCACGCCGAGATCGACAACTTCAAAGCCGTTGCATGCCAGCACGATGCCCACTATGTTCTTGCCAATGTCATGTACATCGCCGTTGGCCGTTGCCAGCACCACCCTGGGACGGCTGTCCGCATGGGTTGCCTGCTCGCTGTCGATGAATGGCTGTAGCAGCGCCACGGCTTCCTTCATCACCTTGGCCGACCGCACCACCTGAGGCAGGAACATCTTTCCCTCTCCGAACAGCCTGCCGACATGCTCCATCGACTGCATCAGCGGCCCCTCAATCACCTTGATGGCACTGCCGTATTTCTGCAACGCCTCTGGAATGTCGGCTTCAAGATTGTTGCTCGAGCCACTGGTAAGAGCATACGACAACCGCTCTTCCATACTGCCCTGACGCGAGTTCACGCAACCTGCCTCCGTCGTTTTTCCGCCTGTGTCATCGGTCTTTATGGTGGTTGCCAGGGCTATTAGCCGGTTAGTGGCATCTGCATCACTGTCAAGTATCACGTCCTCCACGGCCCGCAGTAACTGTGGCTCTATGTCATCGTACACCTGCAGCATCGATGGATTGACAATGGCCATATCCAGTCCTGCCTTGATAGCATGATAGAGGAACGCAGAGTGCATGGCCTCACGCACACGGTTGTTGCCACGGAAACTGAACGACAGGTTGCTCACCCCGCCGCTGGTCTTTGCCCCCGGCAGATTGTGCTTAATCCAAGCCACGGCACGTATAAAGTCCACGGCATAACGGCTGTGGTCACTGATGCCGGTACCGATGGAGAGGATGTTCACGTCGAAGATGATGTCTTCCGGCGGAAAGCCGATACCGGTAAGCAGCCGGTAGGCGCGAGCGGCAATTTCCGTCTTTCGGGCATAGGTGGTAGCCTGTCCTGCTTCGTCGAAGGCCATCACGACGACCGCCGCCCCCAGCAGTCGCAACTCACGCGCCTTGGCCAGAAAGTCTGTCTCGCCATTCTTCAGGCTTATGGAATTGACGACGCACTTGCCCTGGCTGTTCTTCAAACCGGCGAGCAGGGTGTCCCAGTCCGACGAGTCAATCATCAGCACCGCCTTGGCTACCGAGGGGTCTGCCGCTATGTGGCGGCAGAAGTTGCGCATCTCGCGGCGGCTGTCGAGCATGGCATCGTCCATGTTCACGTCAATAATGGAGGCACCGCCCTCTATCTGGCTGCGAGCCACGTCAAGTGCCTCGTCGTATGCACCACTGGCTATCAGACGGGCGAATTTCCTGGAACCTGCCACATTGGTGCGCTCACCGATGTTCGTGAAGATGCGGGCTTCGCGGTCGCAGGGCAGCGGCTCCAGTCCCGAGAGCCAAAGCCTGTGGTCGCTGGCTGGCCACCGCCGTGGTGCCATGCCCCGGAGTGCCTCACTGATGGCTCTGATGTGCCGCTCGTCGGTGCCGCAGCATCCGCCGGCAATGTTCAGCAACCCTGATTCTGCCATCTGCCGGATGTGGCGTGCGGTGTATTCAGGCATCTCGTCATACTGCCCCATTTCGTTGGGTAGCCCGGCATTGGGATATATCGACAAAGGCATGGGGATACGTGGAGACAACTGCTCCATGAACTGCCTCAGTTCAGTTACGCCGAAAGAACAGTTCAGACCGAAACTCACCAGACGCGAGTAGTGGCAGATGCTCACGAAGAATGCCTCCAGAGTCTGCCCGGTCAGTGTACGCCCGCTGCGGTCGTTTACGGTGACAGACACCATCACGGGTATCTCGCTGCCACGCTCCTCGTTGATCTTCCCTATGGCATAGAGGGCTGCCTTGGCGTTGAGCGCATCAAAACAGGTCTCCACAAGCAGCATGTCGGCACCACCGTCGAGTAGAGCCTCTGCCTGCTCACGATAGGCGGCTGCCATTGCATCAAACTCTGTGGCACGCAACGTGGGGTCAGCCATGTCGGAGGGAAGCGTGAGCGACTTTGACGTAGGGCCCATTGAGCCTGCCACCCACACCTTGCGAGACGTAAGAGACGATGAGAAAGAGTCTGAATACTCGTCGGTCACACGACGGGCAATCCTTGCTCCTTCAAAGGCCATCTCGCGGCAAACCTCCTCACAGCCATACTCGTGCTGACTGATGCGGTTGGCAGAGAATGTGTTGGTGCATATAATGTCGGCACCGGCGGCAATATACTTTCGGTGTATCGCGGCAATCACGTCAGGAGCCGTCAGCGAGAGCACATCGTTGTTGCCTGACAGGCTTATCGGCCAGTCTACAAATCGACCACAGTGATAGTAGTCCGCCGACAGACCTAATGACTGTATCTTCGTTCCCATGGCACCGTCGAGAATCAATATCCGTCGGCGCAGTTCTTCCTCAATGCTCATCATCTCCTCAATGGTTTTTATCATGCAAAAGTAACGAATTAAGAGATTTCTGCCAAATTAATTGGCTATTTTAGAAAATATCCCTAAATTTGCACGCCAGAAAGAAACTCTTTCTATATAAAGCCCAACATAGCGTCCCTGACAGAATAATATTCTGGCAAAGGGGCCAGGCGGCAAACAACAAACAACAAATGGTAACATCATCCTTATAATTCCAATGGCATATACACTCGATGAGATTGACTTGCAGATACTGAAAACGCTGCAAAAGAATGCCAAGTTGACCACAAAGGAACTGGCCGATGCCGTTCACCTGACGCCGACTCCCGTCTTTGAGCGCCAGAAACGGCTGGAGCGCAGGGGGTATATCAAGAAATACGTGGCTGTGCTCAATGCTGATTACCTGGGGCTCGGCCTGCTGGTGTTCTGCAAGGTGAAACTAACGCAGATTAATCATGAGTTGGCCGACGCTTTCACGCGGCGTATCATGCGCCTGGCTGAGGTAACCGAGTGCTACAACACCTCTGGCAGTTACGACTATCTGCTAAAGGTTCGCGTGCGCGATATGAAGCAATACCAGGAGTTTGTGCTCAACAAACTGGGCGACATCGACAACATCGGCTCCATTGAGAGCACCTTCGTGATGAGCGAGGTGAAACCGTTCAGCGGCATCAACATTTAACAGGCACCGCAGCAACGGCCCTTTCATGATGCAAAACTGGAATGACATTACCAGCGAACTGAAGGAACATTGGAACTGGGAAGAATGAACCGACACAGGAAAGTGGCACTTTGCACCGGCCGAAGTGCCACTTTCCTGTTCTCGTTCCAATGGTTTGGAAAAGCAAATTAAGTTAATTTACCGCGCAAATTACATTAATTTACTTTTCAAATTAAGTTAATTTACTCAGCAAATTAATATAATTTACTTTTGCGTTACTGTCATATGAATGCTCCAAAGCATTGGTTTCGAGGCTCAAAAGCGGCACTCTGAAGCAAGCATCGCAATGACATGCTCCAACAAATCAATATGATTTACTTTTCCGTCTCATTGCTTCCGACGGCGGAAAGTAATGCCGCGGCCCTTGTTTTCCTTAGGCTTCCGGCAAGTATTCCTGTCTTCCTTTCCGGTCAGGAAGCATCGGTGCTGCTATCACCCTTCTCCCGCTTGAACGCAGACTTGAGGCGCTTGTAGCCCTCAACGCCCAAAATGGTCAGACCTCCATACTGGCAGGTCTTGGCCAGTCCGAAGAGCACTGTCCACAACACTCCCTTGGCCGCGGCACTGATGGGCTGCAGCAGCTGGGCGAAAGACAGGATATAAAACGGTATGCAGCACAAAAGCACAATGACACCCGTGCGGAACGATAGCGACTGCAGCCACAACTTCACTTTGTACCAGGTGCGTATGACGGCATCTTTGGGCGCTTTTCTGACCGTCTGTTGTTCGCGCTCTATTCTGTTCATAGGCCTTTCATAGTGTTCGTTTCCACTTGTCTCTGACACCGTCCGGGCAGTTCTTCGCCCTGTTTGTCATACTCTTTGCGCTTGCCTGTAGGCGGTTCGGTCAGCGTAATCTTCACCACCGCCGTGCGGTCGAGGCTTCTCGCAACAGCCGCTTCGAAGGCCTCCATGTGGTGAGGCAGAAAGCGCTGGCAGATAGCCCGCAGCGCCTCGGCCTTCTCGGCCTTGCCTGTAACGGGTTCCGCCTTGCCCATGGCCATCGCCGAGCGATACTGTAGGGTGAAACTGCCGTCTTTCGGACCTACCGTGGGAGCGCATTTGGTGACTGCCGACAAGGCCACCGTGGGGCAATGGGCAATGCATTCCATCTTCTCTCCTTCCTGAGCACCGTGAAAATAGAATGTGCGTTCATCGGTGCGCACCAGCGACAGCGGCACCCCGTAGGGTCTTCCGTCGGGCCGCGTAAAACTAACGGTGACATAGGGAGCCTTGTCGAACACTTCGAGTGCGAAGGCTGCATCCATCTCTCTGCTTGCTCTTCTCATTTCTCAATCCTGGTTTGTTGGTTTCCATACGTAGAACCCTTCGGCGTTGGCCAGCGTGGTGACCAGTGCCAGCAACTGCTCGTCGGGATGATAAACGGTCATATAGAGGTCGTCGCCGCAGAAGACAATCATGGCATCGGCATCCTTTATGATGGCGAGGACGGCATCGCCCGACGACATCCATTCTGCCAAGGACGACGGCGAGGGATTGTCTTCCCACCTGTCTTGGTGACACACCGTGAAGTCGTAATAGCAGTTTAACTTGATGAGGATGTTGCTGAGTTTCTGGCAAATCGTGCCAAACCGGGGCTGTTTCAGATAGAAATCCTGAATTTTGAAATACTGTCCCGGGCTGTTGGCCGGCACCTGCCGGGGCAGGAAGTCAACCACCCAATACGTTTTCTCCAAGTATTGGTCTACGGTGTCCTGCAGATGGTTGCTCCTGTTGTCCGCTGCCGTCGGCTGTTCCGTGCAGTCGTGGCGTTCTTCTATGTCTTGCTGTTGTGGTGTCATGTCTTTATCCTGTCATTCTATATCTGTGACCAAATGCACCGCAAATATACGAAATAATGCTGAAATAGAAAAGCATTTTTGGATGATTAACGAGTTCGCCCCATAAATAAAGGCATTTCGAGGAAAATTGAGGAATGTCCGCAAAGTGCCACTAAGCAAATCAAGGCGGATTGCGGAACGAATTAGGTTTCTTATTCGTAACCCAAATAAGACCATCTCAGATAGTTAAACTTTCTTAACGATCTGTGCAATTCGTGACATATCACGGCAGTTCAAACTGCTTTAGCACTTCCCGTTCCAGCTTCCGAAATTTGACGTGATTTGCGGGCTCCATATAGTTTGGGGCGATCAGGATAAATGATTTGGAAGAGAATGAAATTGGAATTAGCAACCCAAAAAAGACTTTGATGCCATCATACGCAGTGTTCTCTACGTACAGATGTGTGGGTCAGAAGCCATAGAGTGACCTTGGTTCGTCTCGCCCGCAATGAGATCGAAATGCAGGAATACAGGCGGGGTGGGGGTAAGGTCGAAATAGTCAATTTCCGCTATAGGCAGACAGAAATACTCCAGTTTGTCATAACTTGAATAGAGGCGCGGCAACACGGGATTGTTATCGTATATCCAGTGCTTCACGTTGTCGTCTACATTGAAGTTTACCATGCCGCTGCAACGAACAGACACGTTGTCGGCATATGCCAGAATCTCCACATTGGGATTCGCTTGCAACTCCTTGTAGACAGATTTTTCGGCCGACGTGGCGAAATAGAGCACATGCCCTTCCTGTTTCATCACCTGAAAGATTCGCAACTTGGGGAGACACTTGCTGGGGCAAGCATCTCCGTCGGTTGCTGGGCTACTCTTGCAGGTGGCAAGGGCAATCTCGCGGTGTTCGCTCAGAAACAATAGCGCTTTGTTCAGCATGGCTTGTGTTTCGTAGATGATTACCACTTCAGTTCTTCCTGAAGAATTACACCGTCGGTCATGGGGCTGTCGGCCTCGGTGAAGGCATTGG
>DGWC01000008.1:15851-22081 GCA_002395135.1 Prevotella sp. UBA4268
TGGATGCAGAGCATGGTCAGGTTCTTGCTGCCTGTGTTCTTCAGCGCGCGCTTCCCGTCGGGAGCCACGCGGATGATGGTTCCTTCGCTGACGGGGAAAATATCGCCATCCACCTGATATTCGCCCTCTCCTTTCAGAATGATGTACAGTTCCTCGTGAGTCTTATGTGTGTGCAGGAAACCGCTGTCCTGACCTGGCACCAGCGTCTGGAAACTCAGTTCGCTGCCCGTGGCACCTACTGCCTGTCCTGCAAACACCTTGCCCAGAATTGTTATGCCAGGTCCCATCGGAAGTTCATGCTCGATGATTTCGTCCATCTTACCAACACTCACTGCGGTGAAATTCTTGCCGCTCTTAATAGTCTCAATCTGTTTCATTGTTCTTTATTCTTTTAATTGATTAATAATCCTTGCTTACGAGTGTGATTTCGTAATTACGATGCAAAGGTAAGGCGCAAAAACGACTTGTGCAAGAAGGCACTTTTTGGTGGGATAGTTACCAAAAAGTAGGAATTGAGTGGATATCGGAGATGCGCAAAAACGACTTTAACGCAGATTAACATAGTGTAATATCTATACTTGGTAACTATTTGTTACCTTTGCGGCATGAACCCTAAAAAATGATTGATATGACAGACTGCATGACAGAACGAATGCGCAGTGAGTATTTTGCCTGTCCCATCAGACAGGTGGTTAGCCGCTTTGGCGACAAATGGTCGTTGCTTGTGCTCTTCCTGCTGAACAGGAGCGAGACGGGCGTGTTGCGGTTCAACGAGATTCGCCGGTTCATGACCGACTGTTCGCAGAAGATGCTGTCGCAAACCTTGAAGAGTCTGGAGCAGAGCCATCTGGTGCATCGAGAGGTTTTCCCGGAAGTGCCGCCTCGTGTGGAGTATTCGCTGACGGACACGGGTCGGTCGCTGATGCCTGCTCTCACAGCCCTTATTGACTGGGGCAAGGAGCATTTCAATGAGGTGGTGACGGATTAGGACGGCAAAGTAGGCGAGGGAGAATGCCTGTACGTGGCTCACTGACGGTAGAGAAGATAGCCGATGAGCATCATTTGCGCGATGATAATGGCAGGTATGCCATAGCGGAACTTCTTGTGCAGGGTTTTGTGATGCCATGCTTTCATACCTGCCCAGGCTCCAATGCTGCCGCCGATGACGGCCATTCCCAACAGCGTGGCCTCAGCGATGCGCCATTTGTTTCGCCGGGCTTTCCATTTGTCGATGCCGTATGTGAAGAATGTCACCACGTTGATGGTGGCGAGGTAGATCAATGCGATGTGCAAGATGCTCGGTTCTTTCATGCGTTCAAATGATGTTGTTATTGTCGGTAAACGAGTCGGTCATATCAAAAAATCTCTTAAATGATTTGCCAAAATTAATCATTTATCCCCGATTATCGTTATCTTTGAGCACAGTATTAGAAAAGTTTATGAAAAAAAACAGTTTTGTGAGTATGGTTGCTGCCATGTTTTTGCTCACGGCGGCAGTGCCTGCATGGGGGCAGGATGAGAACGGATTCAAGAAATTCAACGTGAGGGAAGACTTTACGGAGAATGGTTTCCAGTGGTTTCATGATGCTGAACTCCTTGCCGCTGGCAACAAGGAGAAAAGCAATGCTATGACGATAGGGTGGGGCGGCATCGGCACCTTGTGGGGACGCACGGCACTGACTGTGTATGTGGCCGAGAAACGATACACCAAGGAGTTTATGGACAAGGAGGCGTATTTCACCGTGATGGCCTTCGACGTGGAACAGAGCAAGGTGCTCAGATATATGGGAACGAAGAGCGGCAGGGACGGTGACAAGGCCGCTGCCCTCGGTCTTCATACTGCCTATACAGCGAACGGAACGCCATACTACACAGAGGCCTCGATGGTGATAGAATGCCGCATCATGTATGCTGCACCCTTTGATCCACAGTATTTCAAGAGCGATGTGCCCAAAAGGATGTATGCCAACTTCCCTGCCGGCATACACTCGATGTATATCGGTGAGGTGATTAACGCCTGGAAGAAGAACGACTAATGCCCATACGAATGAAAACGGCAATATATACGCTTACGTCAGAACTGCACGATGAGAAAGCCGTGCAAGCCGTAACAGAAGAGTTTCTGAGCGGTTTGCATGTGGAATACGACTTCAGAGGAAACGATTATGCCGACTACGGCTCTCATCCGCTGGATTTGATTTACGTGCGGACGGGTGGTACGGAAGGCATCTTCAAGCGCCTGCTCCCAGAACTGTCGGCAAAGTCGGCAAGCCCCTTTTATCTGCTCACTTCTGGTAAAAGCAACTCACTGGCGGCTTCCATGGAGATTCTTTCTTTTCTCAGACAGCAAGGACGCAAGGGCGAGATTATACACGGCAATGCCGAATATATATCCAGAAGAATCTGTTTGCTGGAGAAAGCGGGAGAAGTGCGGCGACAGTTGCTCGGCTGCCGACTGGGTGTTATCGGGCAACCCTCTGACTGGCTGATATCAAGCCATGCCGACAAGGAAAAGGTGAAGGCGCGACTTGGCATAGAACTGACAGACATTCCCATGCAGGCGCTGCTGGACGAAATCAAGAAAACACCCGCAGAAGAGGTGGATGATGTGGCGCATTCGGCGGTTGTCGAACAGGCACTGCCGGGAGCCCTTCAGATTTATCATGCCCTCAAGAAGATGGTGGAGCGCTATAGTTTGCAAGGTCTTACCATCCGCTGCTTCGATCTGCTGACATCTGTCAGGAATACGGGCTGCCTGGCGTTGGCAAAACTTAATTCAGAAGGTATTGTTGCTGGTTGCGAGGGCGATGTGCCTGCCATGCTTTCCATGAGAATTGCACAGGCGGCCATCGGCGTAAGCGGTTTCCAGGCCAATCCGGCCAGCATCAATCCAGAGACGGGAGAAATGCTGTTTGCCCATTGCACCATTCCTTTTAACATGGTGGAGCGCTATGAGTTTGACACCCACTTTGAATCCGGCATCGGCGTGGGCATCAGAGGGTATATGAAAGAGGGACCTGTGACGCTCTTCAAAGTGTCGGGTGACCTCTCTCGTTGTTTCATCGAAGAGGGTGAACTGGTGAGAAACCAGGCAAAACCAGACCTCTGCCGGACACAGCAGATTATCCGACTGTCAGATTGCAGCAAGACCTCATACTTCTTGACAGAACCTATTGGCAACCACCATGTGATTCTGCCGGGACACCATAAGGAATTGCTGGAGCAGTTGATGAAAACGCTTTAATGAGATTTGCCGGTCGTCAAGTTGGTGACCGGCAAATCGTATATGCACATTGTCAGATGACCACGGCGGTGCCGCTGGTGGCAACCATGAGCATCGAACTGTTTGCACCAATGGTCTCATAGTCAATGTCGATGCCGACAACGGCATTGGCTCCCAATTCCTGTGCGCGTTCCATCATTTCCTGCAGCGAGGTGTCTTTTGCCTCGCGCAGCACTTTCTCGTAACTGCCAGAGCGGCCGCCTACGATGTCGCGGATGCTTGCAAACATATCTTTGAACATGTTGGCACCGATAATGGTTTCGCCAGTCACCACGCCTTTATACTCGCGGATGGTGTGGCCTTCAATCTGTGGGGTTGTTGATAGTATCATATTCGTTTCTTTTGTTGAAGTGTTTATATATTAATAATGTATCACGGTCAGTGCGTTTCCTTCAAATGATTTGCAGGAGTTCTTGCATGTCGCTGATGAAATAGTCCGCTTTAGCGGCTGCCAGTTGCTCTTTGGTGGCATTACCGTATGTCACGGCGCAAGTGCGCACACCGGCATGACGGCCCATCTGAATGTCAACGGGCATGTCGCCAACCACCCATGCTTCTTCGGCGCGGCATCTCAGTGCCTTTAATGTCAGCAGCACAGGTTCTGAATCGGGTTTCGGCTTTTCCACCTCGTCGGCTCCAATAATGAAGTCGATGCTGCTGGCGATACCCAATTCCTGCACCAGTTCATGCAGGGAGACTGAGGAGCGCGACGAGGCAATCGTGAGCATGAAACCGCGGCGTTTCAATTCTTCAAGCGTTTCGCCGACGTGGGGGAAAAGCACAGGTGGGTATAGCGGTTTGTTTTCGGCAAACAGTCGCTGGTAGGTGCTTGTGCACTCGTCGGCCTGCTCATCGGTAAGACTGGGACAAAGTGCCAGGAAGCAGTTCCTTAGTTTCAGTCCGATGGTGGCCATGCTTTCCTGCTCAGTGGGAACAGGCAGGTGGAGTTCGTGCATCGTCTGCTGCTGCGTCTTGACGATAATCTGCCTTGTGTCGGCCAGCGTCCCGTCGAAGTCGAAGATGATGATTCTGGTGTCCATGCTTATCATTCAAAGAATGGCTTCTGCCATGCGCTTACCTGCTTCGTATGCCTTTTGCAGATCCTGCTCCCAATGCTCTTCACGATACTGGCGCTTGGCTTCCTCGGAAAAGCCGGCCAACTCAAAGCGGTCGTAGTTCTTCACTTGATAAGTGTTGTAAGCAATGATATGTTCTGGCTGACCGAGCGCGTTGGCGATACAATATTCCATCGAACCATATCCCTGACTGTTGTTTATCTCCGGCGTGCCGTTCATGGTCTCCATTAAAACCACAGGCATTCTCTTGGGGGCTGTCATGCTGTAGTCATTATACGAAAGCCAGGGGAATGCCAGACGCTCCAAAAAGGTTCGCATCTGTCCTGTTACGTCACCAAAATAAATGGGCGACCCCATGGCCAAACCGTCTGCCTGGGCAATTTCTTCTAACACCGGTGTGAGCGCATCCTTGAACTTGCATACGTTGGAAGCCTTGTCCTTGATCTTGCAGGCCATGCACGACATACATCCTTTATAGTCAAGACTATACAGGCGAATGGTCTTCACTTCAATGTTGCTGCTTACGGAACTTGCTCCTTCAGCGAATTTCTGCAGCATCGAGGCCGTATTGAAATTCTTTCTGGGGCCTCCGTCGATTATTATTATCTTCTTCATCTCAGTTTGGTTTTATCAGTAATGTCCGCTAAATACTATTAAATCAACGGTGCAAATATACGGATTTTACCACATTTTCATTAACTTTGCGCTGTATATTTATGATAGTTTATGAAGATATGATAGAAATAGGACTAAAATACACAAGCGAACTGACGGTTACAGAAGATGTCACCGCAGTGAACGTCGGTTCTGGAGACATGCCTGTTCTTGCCACGCCTGCAATGCTGGCACTGATGGAGAATGCAGCCATGCTGGCCGTCAAAGAAGAACTGCCCGAGGGCAGCACCACGGTGGGCGGACATATTGAATCCTCTCATCTGCAACCCTCGAAAATAGGCGAGCGAATTCTGGCCACGGCTGAGGTTACAAAGGTGAGTGGCAGGAAGATTGAGTTTAATGTGTCAGCCTTCTCGGGTAGCACCCTGTTGGGTGAAGGTACGCACCTGAGATTCATTGTAGATCGAGATAAGTTTTTGTCGAAGTTATAAATAAGAGCCATGACGTTACCCAAGTTTGTCATCACCATGGAAAGGCAACAGGCAGGAGAGTTCTACTCGGCAGTTGGCTATATCCGCCTGGGTATGGTCAATCAGCATAAAGACCTGCTGAAACCTGGTGATCAATGCATTGGCGGTGGGTATTATCATTTTGACTATACTGCAAACCGTATCCTGCTCGACAGGGAATCATATGATTTCGGTAAGCCCAAATGGCATCTGCTGGAAACGCTGAAGGTTCCTTCTGTTTATCGGGGACTTCGTCTTGTCTACACCTACGATGACGGATTCCACGATGATTTCAATGTCAGTGACGAACTGACGATTGATTATTATGATATTTAATGCAAATAATAAATCAGCGCACAGCCAATCGGCTATGCGCTGATTTGATTTATGACTATTGCCGTTGTTCGACTATGCTTTTGCTTTACTTCACCTCCTCGAAAACGACTTTAACTGACTATCAATGCGTTAGCACCGGATGTTGCACACATGTCGCAAAAACGGAAATAGCCATTGATAATCAACATGTTACAGAATCACTGCAAAGGTACAGATTTCTCCCCAAACAACCAAAAGAAAACACAGAAAAAATCACAAACTTGATGATTTTTCTTGATTTGGATTGATTATGGAATGCAGAAATGCCCCCTGTCATTACTAAAATATGCCAATACTGGCAACTTTTAGTCGTGAGGCTTGTCTTGGTCGCATTAAATATCTGCAACTATTGGCACTTTCTTATTCAGGAAT
>DGWC01000101.1 GCA_002395135.1 Prevotella sp. UBA4268
TTGTTTCAAAATCTAATAACATAATCTTTACCTTAAATCTATCAAACTACTAACCTATGAAAACTTTAACGGATGTGTTCTCTCGAACACGATGCAAAGGTACGCACTTTTTGCTTGTGTGCAATGCTTTCATACTTGTTTTTTAGGCGAAAGCCCCCTTTTATTGACTTAGGTCAAAATTCTTATCATGCTCTCTCGGAGCATTGCTGCTCAGGTTGGATTTTCACGTATCGGCAGGCCGGATGCGAGGCACTGGCACCCGAAAACCACGGCTTTAGAGCCGGCGGAGCATAGGAACGGCGCTGCGAAAGTGGCACCCTGGAAAAGTAAATTAATGTAATTTGCACGGTAAATTAACTTAATTTGAAGAGTAAATCATATTGATTTGCGTGGTAAATTATATTAATTTGCTGAAGCAAAGTGCTGTTTTGTTATCGGCAAAGTGCCGCTTTCGCGCCTCTAAAGTGGCTGTACAGGCAGAAAAAAGCAAAGGAGATGCGCCTAAAATCTATGCGGGCGCATCTCCTTGTGATTATGTTTCATCCGGTGGGCACGTGTTTGCTTGCCCTGCGGACAGATTATTTCACCTCCCAAGTGTCGTTGGTTTCGAGCAGTTCCATGAAGTTGTGATACTTCTTCTTGCCGCTCACCTCTTCAATCTGCTGGTGCACAGCCTGGTCGTAGGTGGGAGCAGCCACGTCGCGGATAACGCCGAGGGCGATGGGGAATCCGTTCTCGTTGCTCATCATGGCCAGTTTCAACTGCAGGGTGTCGTCCTCGCAGTGTGCGTCGTGAACCAGCACGTCGTCGAGTGTGTAGCCGTCTTGTCCGATGGTCACCACTTTCAGGCCGAATCCCTCCTGCACCAGTCCGAACTCATTGTTAGGACCGAACACGAGTTTTTCGCCGTGGCGCACGTAGATGGCGTTCTGCTTGCGGCCTTCCTTGTTGTAAACAGAGTTGTGGCATCCGTCGTTGAAGATGACGCAGTTTTGCAGAATCTCGCATACGGCAGCGCCTTTGTGGTTATATGCAGCCTTCAGGATTTCTACGGTTTCGGCATTGTCGGTGGCCACCGAGCGTGCGAAGAACTTGCCGCGTGCGCCGAAGCAGAGTTCAGCGGGGCGGAACGGATCCTCGACGGTGCCGTAGGGCGACGACTTGCTGACAAATCCGCGCGGGCTGGTGGGGCTGTACTGTCCCTTGGTGAGTCCGTAGATGCGGTTGTTGAGCAGAATCATGTTCAGGTCGATGTTGCGGCGCATGGCGTGGATAAAGTGGTTTCCGCCGATGGCCAGTCCGTCGCCGTCGCCCGAAACCTGCCAGATGGTGAGGTTGGGGTTGGCCACCTTGGCACCTGTGGCGATGGCAGCAGCACGTCCGTGGATGGTCTGCATGGCATAGGTGTTGACATAATACGGCAGTCGGCTGGAGCATCCAATACCTGAGATAACGGCCATCTCGTGAGGAGCAACGCCTACTTCTGCCATGGCTTTGTGCAGTGAAGCCAGAAAGAAATGGTCACCACATCCGGGACACCAGCGCGGCTGTCCCTTTTTATAATCGTTTGCTGTATAGCACATAATGTTACTTCTTTAAATATTTTTCGAATGCTTCTACCAATTCACTCACTACAAACGGCTGTCCCTTCACCTCGTTGTATTGCTCGGGAACGAAACCGTCAACTTTAGCGCGCAGATAAGCAGCCAACTGGCCGAGGTTCTGCTCGGCAACCACTACTTTCTTGTATCGAGTGAGCACCTCTGCCGTGTTCTTTGGCAGCGGGTTGATGTATTTGAACTGTGCCTGAGCCACTTTGTAGCCTTTCTTGCGCAGTTCTTCCATAGCACTTACGAGATGTCCATAAGTAGAGCCGAAACCAACAATGAGCAAGTCGGCATCGTCGACATCGCCAGACACTTCGAGGTCGGGAACGGCAATCTTTGCCACTTTCTCGGCGCGCAGGCGGCACATCAGGTCGTGGTTTTCAGGATCGGTGGAGATGGCACCGGTCTTGCCGTCCTTCTCCAGACCGCCAAGAATGTGGGTGTAGCCCTCCTGTCCGGGGATGGCCCAGTAGCGCACCTTGGTCTCTTCGTCGCGGAAATACGGTGTGTAGTTGCCCTTCATCTCCGGTGTGACGTAATGCGGACGAATGGTTGGGAGTGTCTCCATGGTTGGAAGTTTCCATGCGGCTGAACCGTTGGCGATGAAAGCGTCGGTGAGTAGCATGACGGGAGTGAGGTGTTCCAAGGCAATCTTGGAAGCCTCGTAGGCAGCATCGAAACAGTCGGTGGGACTGGTGGCGGCAATCACGGGAATGGGGCTCTCGCCGTTTCGTCCGTAGAGTGCTTGCAGCAAGTCGGTCTGTTCGCTCTTGGTGGGCAGACCTGTGGAGGGTCCTCCGCGCTGCACGTCGATGATAACGAGCGGCAACTCGTCGATAACAGCCAGGTTGATGGCCTCGCTCTTGAGGCAGATGCCAGGTCCTGACGTGGATGTGGCAGCCAGGGCACCCGCAAAGGCGGCACCCAAAGAACTGGCGCAACCGCTGATTTCATCCTCGCACTGCACGGTCATCACGCCGCACGACTTGTGCTTGCTGAGTTCGTGCAGAATGTCGGTGGCAGGAGTGATGGGGTAGGAGCCGAGGAACAGTTTCAGTCCGGCTTTCTCGGCAGCGGCAATCAGTCCGTATGCGGTGGCCTTGTTACCGGTGATGTCCATGTATCGTCCGGGAACTTTCACCTTAGAGTCGATGCGATAAGTGGCAGGAACACTGGCGTGTGTGTTATGACCGTAGTTGTAGCCAGCCTGCACCACCTTGATGTTGTTCTCTGCAATGGCGGGTTTCTTGGCGAATTTCTCGCGCAGGAAGTTAGCCACGAGGCTGAGGTCGCGGTTGAAAAGCCAGCAAACCAATCCGAGTGCAAACATGTTGCGGCACTTCAGCACGGCCTTGTTGTCCATGCCTGAATCAGCCAGGCAGTCTTTTACCATCGTAGTGAGGGGGCATTGTACCACGCGGTCGGGGTCGATTCCCATTTCGCCCAGATAGTCTTCGGTTTGGAAGGCAGCCTTCTTCAAGTCGCTCGGACCGAACGAGTCGGTATCGATGATGATGGTTGCCTGCGGCTTGGCATAGCGATACTGAGTCTTCAGTGCAGCAGCGTTCATGGCCACCAGCACGTCGCAGAGGTCGCCCGGGGTGTACACCTTGCCAGCCCCGATGTGAACTTGGAATCCGGAAACACCTGTCAGCGATCCTTGCGGGGCGCGGATGTCAGCAGGATAGTCTGGGAATGTTGAAATGCCGTTACCTACGGTGGCACTGACCGTAGAGAAGATGTTGCCGGCAAGTTGCATACCGTCGCCGGAATCACCAGAGAAGCGGACAACGACTTGGTCCAACTCTTTTACTTCTAATTGTTCTGCCATAATTTTTAAAGCGCTTAATGCTTGATACTTGAAATGTTAGAGATAATGATATTGTTGTAATAAGGTTATGTTATATCAGAATCGCGTGCAAAGTTCTGAAATATTATTGAAACTACAAAATGTTTTGGGGAAAAATAGTTGTTTTAAGGTTTCTTAAGCCATCCTTTCGCTTTCCCGATGATGAGCACGGCAATGAGGGCCGCCACGCAGACACCTATGAACAGCCATCCCCATCCGGTCATGAAGGCAATGGGCGCGAAGGTGACCAGGCTGATTTCGACTGGCGCAATGAACAGATAGGCCAGTGCGTAGTCTTCCAGACATCTTGACTTCTGTTCTGGGTCGACCACCCTTAGCAGGGCAATGCCCATGGCCATGGTTCCCGTGAACCATCCCCATGTGAACATGGCTTTTTCGAACCAGGCATCTGTCATGATTCGGCGCGCCACGATGAATACGTACAGGAAGGTGCAGAACAGTCCTACGGCCACGAGGATGAGGAGCGGCAGGAGATTCTGCAGCACCACCGACAATTTGATGCTGGCAATGCCGAAGGCCACCAGTATGTCGGTGAACGTTCCGCTGAGATGGCTGATGGTATCGGTGCACAGGTATTTCGTGACACCAGTCTTTCTGAATAGCATGGCAATCAGGATACCGGCGATGAAGGCACAACTGAACACCGGCAGCGACAGTTGCGGAACGAAATACTGCACCAGTTTGCTCAGTCCGTAGCCGCCAAGAGCCACCATCATCACCACGGCAAAGTTGAACGTGAGCGAGTCAATGGAGATGGATGAGCAGGTGTTGGTGCCTAACGGCGTGCGCTTTTCCTCGGGAATCAGCCCTACGCGGTATTCGTGAGGCAGGTCTTTGAAGTCGGCAAGGTAAGAGGTGAAGCCTTTCTCTGTTCCCCATTTCACGATGGCCAGTCCGATAATGACTGCCGCAATGATGCCGAAGGTGGCCGATGTCATGGCCAACGTGAGCATGTCTTCGTAACTATAGGTCTGGAATGCGGTTCCGATGGCGGCGGCTGTTCCGTGCCCTCCGCAGAAGCCTGCTGGCAGGGAAAGGCCGAAAGCGCTGTTGAGGTCGGGCCAGAAAAGGCGCAATACCAGGATGCCCATGATGCCGCCCAGTGTCCACTGTGCCAGCATGCCTACTTGCGAATACACCCACATGCGCCCGATGTTGCTTCCCACCGCCTTGGTCTTTGACGTGGAGAATGGGAGACAACTGAAGATGCAGGCTATCAGGATGCTGGCATACACGCCTGTGTATTCTGACAGCGGGATCATTCCGAATCCGTTGGGACCCAGGGCAAGGCCCAGGAATCCTGCAATGAGCGACGGCGGGATGAAGAGTTGCTGAATGAATTTCACTTTCACGCGTATCCATTTGCCAATCAACAGCAAAATGGCAATGATGCCGCAGTCTACAAACAGTGTCCAGGCCGTGAAGGGCGACTTCTCGCTTACTTCTTCGCCTTGCTCAGCCTGCGATTCGGAATTCATGAAACCGGCTATCTTTTCTGAGCACAACGGCAGCAGGCGGGAGATGCGTGAGAGGTTGTCGGCACTGACGCTCTTCTCGGAGAAAGGAACAAACACGGTGGTGATGTCTTCTGTTCCCACTTCGCGACCGTATTTATAGGCATACGTGAGGTTTCCGTCTTCGTCGATACATTCGCTCGGCAGCAGCGACGATGCCACCGAGATAAACGGTTCGAGGATTCCCTGATTGCCTATCTCGTTGAGATTCTGGTCGGCCAGCAGGGTCTTATAGCATTCGTATGCGGTGTTCACGGCTGGGTCGATGAAGTCGCAGTCGTCGGCTATCAGTTTTTTGTATGGCATGTTCCCGTTCTTGTCGCGGTAGGTCTTCAGTTCTACAAGGTGCTTTTTCAGGGTTTCGAGTGTGAACGGGTAATGGGTGCATCCAAGGATAATGCGGTTGATGGGAGTCTTGATGCCTTGCCGGCGTGCCTTTTCCAGCAGTCCCAGCAGATTGTAGCGTGCGTAGTTCTCGGCTGAATTCAACTGAATCCTGGTCACTCGACCTTTGGCATCGCGCTGTATGAAAGCGGCTCCGCCGTCGGTGTCGAAATGGTAGGCATCGAGCAAGTCGGAGTGGATGTCGGCATCGCCATTCCCGATAACTGGTCCGCGGTAGTCCTCGGAGAACCCTTTCAGGGCGCGGTTGACAAATGCTTTCTCTTCATCCACGGCCTCGGCAAACCCGTAGCCGGGCTGGTTGACCACTTCCAGTTGCATGTCGCCCGGGGCGATACTTCTCAGTGTGCGTTCATAAACGCCGCTGCTGATGGTGCCGGGGGTGGCCAGCACGCCAACTGTGGCAGCCGTTTTCGCTCCTAACGACTCCATGGCACTTGCTGCTCCGGCGTTAACCACGCCGATGACCTTCACCTTGCTCTTGGCCTGGCCAAGCAGGTTCTGGATGTGTTCCAGTCCGTAGGCTGTGGCCGTGTTGCAGGCAATGACGATGATCTTCACGGCACTCTTCTTTCCGCTGGGCATCCGCTCGGATGCGTCTTTCCAGTAGTTGCCGCTCAACAGGAACAATGCGTCTTTCACTGCCAGTTCCCGCAAATAGTCAGCCTTGCCCTCCTGGTCGTATCTTCCATAGGGCATATTCGCCTGGTCGGCCAGGTATTCGAAATTCTCGTTGGCAAAGTCTGGTATTCCGTCGGGCTTCTCTTCTCCTGTTTGGTTGTCGAACCGGTCTTGCTGGAGTATCCTTTCCAGTACGGTGAACCCGCCCGTGCCGCTGTCGAACACGCCAATGGGCATGTTGCGCAGGTGCTGGGGATAGTTTGCGAAGTCAATATAGTTGACCGAACTCTTGTCGTATAGTGCTTTCTTGCTGACGGGCAAGAGCGCTTGCTGGCTTTTGTTTCCTTGCAAAGAAGGCTCTGCCTGGGCCAACTCCATGGTGCAGGCAGAGCAGAAAAGTAATAAAACAGTTGATAAATTATTCATCATAAGCCAATTATGTGCAAGTGTTAGTTATTATTGTTTTGCAGCGGGGCGCATGTATCTTTCGCCGGTTTGTTCGGCAATGATGCGCTTTACCGAGGTGGGATAACTCAGTCTCTTCACCTTTGCGCCTCGTCCGTACTGGTTTCTGGTGAAGACTCCGTTCACTTCAGGCTTTTCGGCCATGTCGTTGTATTTCACAATCAGGAAGAAAGCGAGGCGTCTCCAACGGTCAATCATCTGCTGAGCCTTCTCCACGGAATAGTCGGAAAGGAAGCGAATGGCTGCGTCGCGGTTTGTCTTCAGCAGTTCCTCGGCCTTTGCTTCTATGGCAGGCATTGCCGCAGCATAACTGCTGTCAAGCGAGTCGCGCACGGCTTTCAACTCAGGAAAGAGTACGTTGTAGCGGGGATAGACCATGTTGCTCACCCAGTTGCAAACCCAAAACGCGTTGTCCATGGAGAACGTCACGTCGTCGGCCCCTTTGATGTCGTAGCAGGGAGGCACATCCGTGGCGCAGCAGTATACGGGTGTCTGAGCCACCATGTTGCCGTCGTCGTTGCCAAACCAGATGATTCCTCCTATCTCGCGCGGCTTGTAGGCCCGCATCTGGCAAATCCATGAAAAGGCTGATTGCGGCGAGGAGATGTATCTTTCGTTGAAATACCGCTTGCCGCCATAGGCGAAGGCGATGCCCTGGGGATAGGGAGAGTTGGTAAGACCTCGTGTAATGTCTTCCCCATGCTCAAACACGGTGCCTTCATAATGATCGCGCATGGTGGCCTGGATGTCTTGCAGAGTCAGTTTCCTGTCGGGAACCACCCATACGGGAAGTTCTTCTTCCCATGTCTCTTCTATGCCGGAAACATAGGGGAGGTACTTGTCCATGCCCTTGCAGAATCGGTTGAAGAAACTCCAAACGCGGGCATCGCAGGCGCGCCGGCCGCTGAATTTGGGCGGATTATAGGCATCGCGGAAACTGAATTCATTGTCCTTGCCACTGAACCGGCCAATCTTGCGGGCAAACTTGATGACATCCTTGTGATACATCACGTTCTGCTTGTCTTTCATGTTAAACTGGCGGATGCGGCTTTCATTGGCATGCGCGCAGATGGCATTGTCGGGAATGCGAAGGGCCACCCATACGGCTTTGCCCGATCCGGGACCCTGACTGACCATTTCCAGCAGCCATGCCTCATTGGGGTCGCATACCGAGAACGACTCTCCTTGGCTCCTGAATCCGTATTTCTCCACAAGGTTTGTGATGATGCGGATGGCTTGCCGGGCCGTTTTGGCCCTTTGCAGCGCCAAGACCATCAGCAGACTATGGTCTAACATGGCAGTCGTGTCAATGAGACAGGAGTCCACATTAAACGTTGATTCCCCGATGCTCACCTGCCATTCGTTGATATTGCCCACCACATGATAAGTCCGCATATTGCCCTGGGCATCCACCTCGGCTTCTTCTGTTACGGGAATCGAGCCGCGCGGAATGCGCGAGTAAGAACTCACCAAATTGCGCATCTCTCCGCGATGATGCTTCTCGGAAAGGTAAATGGGGAGTCCGTAGAAGAGTCCGTAAGAGTCGCAACTGTAGGTGCAGAACACGGAACCGTCGGCACTGGCATCCTTTCCGACAATGACGTTGGTGCATGCATGCATGGAAGCAGGATATAAGGAGCACACCAGGAGGATGAAAACTAATGCCGCGGTCTTTCCGTGTATAGAAAGACAGCCTTTTTTGTTGATGGGTGATTTGTCGGACATGTGACAAATTGTTCTTTAGGGTTAGTAATCGTCATAGGCATCAAGCCGCAACAAAGATACAAAATCATCCATATATATGGATTGCGCGAATACGGACAATTTCGATTTCGGGATTAATTGTCCTGCATAAGCGTTGGAAGAGGCACTTTATTTCCTTTTTCGCTGCTTCTTGCACTCTTTGATGAAGGTCTTGAAAAAGCGGGGCATTACCTCGTCGCTGTGGTGAACGGTGAAGATTTCCGGATGCGACTGTATGGCAAATATCTTTTTCTCTGGATAGCCCTCCAGAATTTCGGGAACCTGGTCGTTGCTCCAGGCGGTAATCTTCAGCCCTGGTGCCACGTCTTTCACGCACTGGTGGTGACGGCTGTTCACGCCTGTTCTTGTCGTGCCGAAAATCTTTGCTGCATACGATTTGGGCAGGATGCTGATCTCGTGGGCCGGAATGGTGCTGTCGTCCTTCTTCCGGTGGTTGATGTTGCTGTTGAATTCCGATGGGATGTCCTGCCAAAGAGTTCCGCCCATGGCAATGTTGATGATTTGCATTCCCCTGCAGATTCCGAAGATGGGAATGTCGCGCTGATAAGCCTTGCGGAACAGCAGCAGTTCGAATCTGTCGCGCTCGTTGTTCACCTCTTCCAGTTTTTCATGCGGTTCGTGTCCATAATAGGAAGGATGTACATCCGCTCCGCCTGTCATCAGCAGTCCGTCAATCAGTTCTGTGATTCTCTCGATGAGTGCAGGGTCGTCGGTCGATGGAATTAAGAGGGGAATTCCTCCCTCCATCATCACGGCCTTCGCATAGTCGTATCCCACGGACAGCACGTTGTTTTTCAGTGTGGTGGTGATGCCGATGACGGGTGCTTTTTTCATTTTCCCGCTGTTTGACTTGTCTGCCAGTTCGTATAATTGTTGCAGACGAGGGGAACAGACGCTCATTTCTTGTGCTCTGATGCCGCAAATGCAAAGAGCGAGGAACGCGATGGTGAGTAGTCTTCTTCGGTAAATCATGATACTACGTTTTGATTAGATGGACGACTATTACTTTGTTTGATAATATGGTATTATAAGATGTTTTGTTAGATGACAAAGATAGTGTTTTTTCTGGTTTTCAAAAACAAAAGTCGCGACATGTTTTTACATTTGGGATAATGTTTCTTTTTTACGGGAAGATATGTCTGTTTTCAGTGCAATGTGTTGTTGCATGCGAATGTTCAAAAATAGTAGTTATTCATGGCAATTGCTTTGTACTTTCAATTATTTATTGTATTTTTGCAAATGTATAACCACTGGGGGCTCTTACAACTTGCCCACACCCAAACTGAATATAGAGCAATGAAAAAGGTAACGATATTGATTCCGTGTTATAACGAAGAGGAAGCACTGCCCTTGTTGGCGGATGCCTTGCACAAGTTGATTGACAGCGAGCCAGGTTACGAGTGGGAAGTGCTCTTTGTTGACGACGGCAGTCGCGACGGCTCGGTACACCTGCTCGAAACATATCATCAGGCAGACAGCCGCTTTTGTTTCGTCAGCCTGTCGCGCAATTTCGGCAAGGAGGCCGCATTGCTTGCCGGATTCGACTATGCCCGTGGCGATGCCGTGGTGATTATGGATGCTGACTTGCAGCATCCCCCGGGAATTGTTCCACAGATGCTGCAAGCATGGGAAGAAGGCTACGCCGATGTCTATGGCAGGCGCAGGGACAGAAGGAAGGAGTCGTGGCTCCGCCGCCGGCTCACGCTTACCTATTACTGGCTTTTAGAGAAATCCACTCGTGTGCAAGTGCTGCAGAATGTGGGCGACTTCCGCTTGCTGGACAGACGGTGCATTGAGGAATTGCGGCGGTTGCGCGAGTCGGAACGCTACACCAAGGGAATGTACAGTTGGATTGGTTTCAAGAAAAAAGAATTGGTGTTTGACCTTCAAGACCGAGTGGCCGGCAAGTCTGCATGGAACTACCGGCAACTGTTCGCGCTTGCCATCGATGGCATCAGTTCCTTCTCCATTGCTCCCCTGCGGGTTTCCACCCTTGTGGGCGTTGTTGTTTCCATTGCCGCTTTCCTTTACATGTGCAAGGTGCTGATCAAGACCATCTTCTGGGGCGACCCCGTTCAGGGCTATTCTTCCCTGATGGTGGTGATGCTCTTCCTTGGCGGAATCCAACTCATCTCCTTGGGCATCATCGGCGAATACCTGGGAAAGACATATATCGAGGTGAAGAATCGCCCCGTATATGTCGTTGACAGGTATATCGGATGACTCATCGGATGAGTCCTCAATATTTGAACGAACTGCCGCCGAGGAATTCGCGAAGCAGCGACGTGGGCGGAATCTGCTTGTTGGGAACAGGCCGGATGTATTTCAGGAATTTCAGCAGCCGGTGGGCTTCCGCATATTCGGGCACATTCTCAGGCACCAGTTCAAGCAGTGGTATGGCCTGCTCGCGGATGACGGCGAGTTCGAAAAGCATGGCCGTATTGAACATCACGTCGGCATTTTCCTGATACGGGAATATCCATTTGTTCTCTCCGGCACGCACCGATGGCCACCGTCGGATGGTTTCCTGCGCATTCACGCCACGGTATTTGTAGTCGCGTATGATGCGTCGCAGCAGTCGGTTGTCGGTGGTAGGGATGTAGTTGTGGCTGTCGAGCAGGATGGTGGTGAGTGCGGAAATATACACGCGGTACTTCATGTTCTCTGGAATCTTTGCCGTGAGTTCGGGGTTCAGGGCGTGAATACCCTCCACTACCAGCACGTCATGTGGGCGCAATTTCAGTTTCTTGCCCCCGTCTTTCTCACTCTTTCCTGTCTGGAAGTTATACTTGGGTAGCGTAACCTCTTCGCCGTTGAGCAGCATGGTGAGATGCTGGTTGAGCAAGGGCAGGTCGAGCGCATAGAGACTCTCATAGTCGTAGTCACCCTTCTCGTCGAGCGGTGTATGTGCGCGGTCCACGAAATAGTCGTCGAGAGAGATCATCTCCGGACTGATGCCGCAGGTTACCAGTTGGATGGACAGTCGTTTGCAGAACGTGGTCTTTCCGCTGGATGACGGACCTGCTATCAATACCATTTTCACCCCGTCCTCCACTTTGTCGGCGATGGTTTCGGCAATTCTTGATATTTTCTTCTCCTGGAGTGCTTCGCTTACGTTGATCAACAATGTAGACTTTCCCTTTTGAACAATCTCGTTAAAGTCGCCTACGGTGCTTACGTGCATCAGGTTCTGCCAGCGGTGGTGCTCTTGGAATATCTCGAACATCTTGTACTGAGGAATCATCTCGCCCAGTTCCGCCGGATTCTTCAGGGAAGGGATGCGTAGCAGCATGCCTTCATAGTAAGGCTCCAGTCCGAAAAGATAGAGTTTGCTGGTGTTTGTGAGTAGGGTTCCATAGTAATAGTCCATGTATCCGTCTATTTCATAATAGGTGGTGTACAGGTTTCCCACGCTTTTCAGCAGTTTCACCTTGGAGTCTGCCCCCCGCTCGGTAAAGAGGCGGATGGCCTCTTCTGTCTCGCATTCGTGCTTTTTCACAGGCAATGACGCGTTGATAATCTGCTGCATGCGACTGCGGATGCTGTCCACGTCATCTTTCTGTACTGGTCTTCCCAGTTTCAGGTTGATGTAATAGCCGTTTGATACGGGCGTGTCAATGATGACATTCGCGCCTGGGTACATATCATCTACAGCCTTGCACAATACAAAAAACAAGGTGCGTGTGTATGCGCGCGAACCAGAGGACGTGGTCATGTCAAGATACTCCACCGTCTTGTTGTTGTAAAGGCAGAAGTCCATTCCTTCCACTTTGTTGTTCACCTTTGCGGAAATGGGCCCGAAAGGTATATCAAGGTTGAACTCGGGATATATTTCATTCAGGGTGCTTCCAACTGGCACCTCAATTCTCTGCCCATTGTTCTGGCAGAGCACCTCAACAGTCTGTTTCATAGGTCTAATGGATTATGCTTAGAATTTGGGTGTAAAGTTACGCATAATTTTCCTAAAAGCCGCGCTTTTTCCATTTTTTCTGGAAAAACGGGCTTTTATTTGGCAGTTTGCGTTTTTCTTCGTAATTTTGCAGCATATTAACAATCCTATTCTATTTTTTTTATGTCGATTTGGGTTATTTTTAAACTTCTGGGTTCGCTAGCATTGCTCATGTTTGGTATGAAGAGCATGAGTGAAGCGTTGCAGAAGATGGCGGGTCCGCAGTTGCGACACGTTTTGGGTGCTATGACCACCAACCGTTTTACCGGTATGCTTACCGGTATGCTCGTCACGGCATCTGTTCAATCCTCTACCGCAACCACTGTGATGACGGTTTCGTTTGTCAATGCCGGTTTGCTTACATTGGCGCAAGCCATTTCGGTGATTATGGGAGCCAACATTGGAACCACTTTAACGGCATGGATTATGTCGGCGGGTTTCTCGTTCAATATCACCGACTTTGTGTATCCTGCCTTTTTCCTTGCCATAATCCTTATTTATTATAAGAGGAAAAGATATATCGGTGACTTCCTTTTTGGTATCGCCTTTATGTTTCTCGGGTTGGGAACGTTGAGACAAACAGGTATGGATATGCACTTGGGCGAGAATCAGGCCGTGCTCGACTTCTTCTCTTCGTTCGATCCTAATTCTTTCTTCACTACGCTCACATTCCTCTTGTTGGGTGGTGTGCTCACATTCTGCGTACAGTCGTCGGCTGCTGTGATGGCCATCACGATGATTCTGTGCTCGAGTGGTGTGTTGCCAATCTATCAAGGCATCGCGTTGGTAATGGGTGAGAACATCGGCACAACCGTCACATCAAACCTGGCAGCCATGACGGCCAACACCCAGGCACGAAGAGCGGCTTTGGCCCACATGTTCTTCAATGTGTTCGGTGTGGTGTGGATTCTCTTTGTGTTCCGTCCCTTCGTAGACGTGGTATGCAATATGGTGGGATATGATGTGACATTGACCAAGGAGACGGCAGGGCAGGCGGCCTATCTGGCCAATGCCGCAAAGCTGTCGTTTGTGCTGGCTGCATTCCACACCTGTTTCAACGTTGTAAACACCTTTATCCTCATTTGGTTCATCCCGCAGATTGAGCGATTTGTCTGCTGGGTTATCAAGACGAAGAAACAAGACGAAGAAGAGGATTTCCGCCTGCACTTTATTACTGCTGGATTCATGAAGACCCCGGAACTTTCAGTGCTGGAGGCACAGAAGGAAATCCAGTCGTTCTCAGAGCGTATGCAGCGCATGTTCAACATGGTGCGCGAATTGCTGACTGAGAAAGACGAGCAGAAGTTTGCCAAGCAGTATAGTCGTATCGAGAAATATGAGAGTATCTCCGACAACATGGAGATAGAGATTGCCAATTACCTTGATCAGGTGAGCGATGCCCACTTGTCAGATGACACCAAGGCAAAGATTCGTGCCATGTTGCGCGAGATATCCGAATTGGAGAGTATCGGTGATGCCTGCTACAACATGGCTCGCACCATCAATCGCAAGGTGCAAGGTAAGAAAGAGCATTTCATTGACCGTCAATACGAGCACATGCATCAGATGATGGAACTCACCAACGATGCCCTCACGCAGATGAACAATTTGATGGGTGGTCGCAAGGAGAGCTTCAATGTGAACCGCTCGTTCAACATAGAGACGGAAATCAACAATTTCCGCGACCAACTGAAGAGTCAGAACATCAACGATGTGAACAACCACGTGTACACCTACGGCATCGGCACCATTTATATGGATATCATCAATGAGTGCGAGAAACTGGGCGACTATGTCATCAACGTGGTTGAGGCTCGCATGCGTACCAAGCAGCGCGACGCTTAAAGTTTTTCTCCGTAGCAGAGGTCGCCGGCATCGCCGAAGCCAGGAACGATGTATTTGTGCTCGTTCATGCCCGGGTCGATGGCGGCGCACCAGATGACGGAATCCTCCGGCAGTGCGTCCTTCACCACCTGCAGACCTTCGGGTGTGGCAATGACGCAGGCAATATGAATCTTCTTGGGCTTGCCCGTCTTCACCAGTGCCTCAATGCTGGCCGCCATGCTGCCTCCCGTGGCAAGCATCGGGTCAACAATCATCAGTGTCTTTCCCTTGGCGCTGGGCGATGCCATGTATTCCGTGTGCACGCCCACCTCGGTGTGTTCGCGGTTGGTATACATGCGGTAGGCACTCACGAAGGCATTGTCGGCATGGTCGAACACATGCAGAAAACCTTCGTGGAACGGCAGTCCGGCCCGCAGCACGGTAGCCACCAGCAGTTCCTCTTTCGGCAGGTTAATGTCGAGCACGCCCAGTGGTGTCGTCACCGTCTTGGGGTGGTATTCCAAAGTCTTAGAAATCTCAAAAGCCATCATTTCTCCAATCCGCTTGATGTTGTTGCGGAAGAGCAGGCGGTTTTGCTGATACTTCTTGTCTCTCAACTCGGCAAGATAAACATTCACAATGCTGTTGGTTTCGCTCAGGTTAATGATTTCCATAACGTTACAGTTTGATTTTCTGTGCAAAGATACGAATAAGCGAGCGAAATGAAAAGAAAAAATCCCTTTTTTTATTTCATTTCCGAGCGGAAGTATCTTATCTAAACTCTTTTTGTCATGTCGGTTTTGCAAAATTGTTAAGGCACACACTATTTTTAACTACTTTAACCTAAAAAAAGACAAGTACTTCTTAAAAAATGGTTTTTGGCGAAGATGAATTATAAATAATTTTGTAACTTTGCAGCCGATTTAAAGGATAATACGAGTATTTACAAATTAATTATATCATTATGGCAAAGTTAGATTTGACACAGTATGGCATCACGGGTTCCACCGTGATTGCTCACAACCCGTCGTATGAGTACCTCTATGAAGAGGAAACAAAGGCTGGTCTGACCGGTTTCGACAAGGGTCAGAACACCGAACTGAACGCTGTTAACGTGATGACTGGTATCTACACCGGCCGTTCTCCTAAGGACAAGTACATCGTAAAGGATGCCCAGAGCGAGGACAAGGTGTGGTGGACTACTGAAGAATATAAGAACGACAACCACCCCA
>DGWC01000091.1:0-23199 GCA_002395135.1 Prevotella sp. UBA4268
CCCATCGTGAGGATTCCTACTGTTGAGCCAGGATGCTGCTCTTTCAAACGAAGAGCCTGCTCCAGGGCATTCAAATCTTCTGGATTGAAGATAGCGGGCAGGGCGGCGCGGTTGACCGTTCCTTCGGCCGTCATGGCATCCTTACCCACATTTCTTGTGTCGGGTACTTGCTTGGCAAGCACTACAATTTTTAAATTCATATAATATAAATAATAATGTATTATCCTATCGATCAAATAAAACTGGGTGCAAAAGTACACTTTTTTTATCGGATATCAAAAGAAATGTAATGCTTTTTGCACAAATCATCATTATTTGTGCACACATTTCATGTTTTGTGCAAAAAGAAAGGCACATTATTTGTCACTTCACCGTGATTACATCATTGGTCAGTTCAATCCTTACCACGTCGAGATCGTTGATGCGCTTCAGGATTTTTTCAAGCGGTTCATTGCGTTCTGCCACGATGTGCATCAGGTGTTGCATGTTGGCAGTCTTCTCAAACACAACGCTCACGTTATACCATCTGCCCAGTTCCTGCATGATGCTCACAAGCGAAGTGTTGTTGAAATAGAAATAGCCGTCTTTCCACTGGGTGATGGGATAAGTGTCGACGCTCGAGATGTCGAAGCCGGCATCCTGTTTCCATACCACCTGTTCGTCGGGATGCAACACGTGACGCTCCGTATCCTCAAGGTCGCTGATTTCAACGCTTCCGCTAATCAATGCGAGCGAAGCGTCCTGTTTTCCATACGAGCGGATATCGAAGACCGTTCCCAGCACTCTTGCCTTGAAGAAGTCGGTGCTAACAATAAAGGGATGGCTCTTGTCGGGAGCCACCTCCATGTATGCCTCGCCGCTTATCCTTACATTTCGTTCCTTGCCGACGAACAGTTCTGGAAACTCTATCTTGCTGTCTGCGTTCAGCCACACTTTCGTTCCGTCGGGAAGCGTCAGACTGATGTTCTTGCCGCGTGGCGTTGACAGCGTCACCATCTTGATATGGCGGATGATTGATTTCTGTTCAGATTCCTTTTTTACGAAAGTTAAAGAAGATTTGTTCACCACATTCATCTGCTTGTCGTCTAGTGAGAGCACGATGTCTGTACTACCTGGATTAGCGGTGAATACTTCATTGGAAAAGTTCTCTTTTTGGTTTGTCAGTTCATGGAAGGCGAAAATGAATGCAATAACAGCAGCGGCCGCCAGCATCCACTTGATGGTTGCATGCAATGCAGGAACAGACCGCTTGATGGGGGCAGGATTGTCTGTTTCAATACTGACGTTGCGCGTTTTCCAGGCGTTCCATTCTTTGTCCACGTCGGGCGCAGTCAGTCGTGAGCGCGTGATAGCACGCCTCACCATCAGCATTTCATAGTCGGAAGGCATGTCCTCATGATTCTGTTTTTCAAAACCTGAGGTTTCCACCTTCGGAGAAGCCTTTATATCATCTATATTCACTTCCATCGTTATTACCATTTCATTTTTTACACTCACACCAAGAATGGCTTGTGCTTGTCACTTCTTCTCCACATGAAAATGCTTCCGCAGTAGTGCAAACGCTTTTACGATGTGCTTTTTCACGCCGTTTGTGCTGATCTGCAAAATCTCTGCTACTTCTTTATACGAGCGGTTGTTCAGACAACATTCTTCCACCACAAAGCGAGTGCGTGGAGGCATGTTGCTCAGTTCCTTATAGATTTCATCCAGATGCTCATCTATGCCTGTCAGCGCACTGTCATCCTCCTCTTTCATCGAAGCAAGGCAGTAGGCCACATATCTTGCATCATACTTTTTCTTCCTTACATGCTTGAGGCAATCGTTTCTTACCGTAATGAACAACAGTCCTTCCAGTTTTTCTGCCTGTCTGCCGTCGGCATCTTCCTTCATGACGGACGTTCTGTGGTTCCACAGTTTGGTAAAAGCCTCGGATACGATGTCCTTGCTGGCTTCGGTGTCGCCAGTGAAATCGTATGCAAAGTAGTATAGCCGAGTGAAATGCCGTCTATATAACTGCTCGAAAGTTTGAATGTCAAGTATACTGTCTCCCATGTTGCTCGCTACGGTTGGCAAATGTACGAAATTTTTTCGAAAATACCAAATCGCAGTGTGAACAGAATACTTTTAATTCAACAACTCGTCTATTTTATATAATAAGGTAAGTCCTCTCAGGTTTTTGGCAACGATTACACCGTTGGAGTCAATAAGAATGTTGGCAGGAATGGCCTTGATATGATAGATGTCTGCGCCCAGACTCTTCCATCCTTGTAAATCACTCAGTTGAGGCCACGGCAGTTTCAGTTTTCCGATGGCTTCTTTCCATGCATCCGCTTTGTTGTCAAGAGAAATCCCCACCACTTCAAGTCCCTTGTTGTGGTATTTCTCGTAGGCTTCTACCACATAAGGCATCTCTGCCCGGCACGGGCCACACCATGAGGCCCAGAAATCTACAAGCGTATATCTGTTCTTTTTGACAAAGGAACCTACAGATACTGGATTCCCGTCAACATCGGCCATGCTGAAATCTGTGAACGTTTTACCAACGGCTCCTGCTTCGTCGGTGTTTGTCTCTGTGGCCATTTGCTTGAAATTCGATGCTTCGGGATACTTTTCTTTGAAGGCTTGCAGTGCCACTTCTTTCTTTTCTTGAGGCAGAGAACTGAATATTTCCCCAAGAACCAAGTTGCTGAAAGGTGCCGGCAGATGTTCCATCATAAAATCGAACGATTCGTCGTTTTGCAGCACTGACAACGAATCAATGGCTTTCTGTGCCAGCATCTGGGCTCTTCTTGCCACCGTTGAGTCTTGTGTGGTTTTCCAGTAGGGCAGTTTCTTGTCTTGCCATTTCTTCTGAATAGACTTATACTCTTTCCATAGCATGTGGTTGGGACCGCCGCTGACGATGGCTTCTTTCTTGGAATCAGCAGGGAACGAATGAATTTGGATGTCTGCGTTTTCCAGCATGATGGCTGTAAGGCCCTTGTACGATCCATTGCGGTATGTCGTGACATAATGGACACCACATCCCGGATAACTGCCTTTGAACAAATATTCGCCTCCAGCCACTTTCGTGGAATCTATTCTTTTTATAGAAAAAAGGGAGGCTAATTTGCAAAGATAGACCGTATCGCCATCAACAGTTCCTTCGGCCACTCCTCTGATGGTATAAGAATCACCCTGAGAAAGAGCCGGAACTGCGTAGAGCATCATGGCGAATAGAGTAGTAAGTATTTTCATGTCTTTCGGTATTATGTCGTAAGTATTTTCATGTCTTTCGGTATTTTGTCGTAAAAAAGAGACTGTGTTATTCATCTTCTTGCCAACTCAAACAAGACGTGCATGCGAAATGACAAGACTCATGACACAGCCTCCTTTTTGTATTATGATTAGTCTGTAATCTTATTTCTTCAGATACTTCTTGCCGTTAATGATATAAATACCGTCACGGCCAATAGACTTCAGTTGAATGCCGTTCAAGTCGTATATCTTATTGTCGTTGACGGCACGGTTGATTTCTGCTGCCGAAATACCAGTTTCCTCGGCAGCCTTGGCTGTCATATAGATGGTTTGCGGCACATTGTCGCTGAACGTTGATGAGGGCAGGCTGAAATACATTGTCTTGGCAGGAATACCAGCGCTGGCATCTGCCTTGTTGAAGCACATATTCTCAAGGTCAAGGATGTAATAATTCAGTCCATCTTCAATATCAGAAGCGGCTATACCATCATCGCCAGACCATTTCGCCAGTGGATTCGTCTGGTTATAATACGAATTGTACTGGGGTGTCTCACACAAGAATGCCAATCCCTTGACATAGAGAATCTCGGGGCATTGCGTGTAAGTGGAACCGGTTGAACTGTGTTTCCCTACATACCAGTAGTTGTTGTCATTTTCATTGCTCTTCAGACTGTCACTCCTGAACGAATATGCTTCAATTGTACCCGATCCCGTTATGGTATGTGCGTTGTCGTTGTACCACAGAATGTATTTTCCTTCTGGTTCGTCAAAGACAACGGCAGAGTCGCAACTGAAGTATGCCTCATATTCCTCTGCTCCGTTCACTGTCAGACTGAGGGGGTTGTCTGTGATCTTTTCTCCGTCACTCTTTCTTACCCAATGAGTAAAGTGGCAGCGCTCGTCGGCTGGTGTGGCAATCAGTTGGATTTCGTCACCAACATTGTTAACTGTCTTGCTGGTTGCGGTCTTACCAAAACTCTTGTAGCCGTCGGCTACGCGTGTGGCTACATGCGTGTATACCAGGAAGCCGCATGCCTCGGGGAACATAGGAGCCTTTGCGACAGCGGTCAGAGAGTCATCATCATAGATAGTGGAGGTGGGAGAGTGGCGGAAAGGAGTTTCTTGGTTGCTGATAATGATATTGCCATTTTCATCCGTTTCAGGATACCACTCTTCTCCTTCTGCACTGCGGGCACCTTTTGCCACGCCTAAGGGAATCCATCCTTCCGAGGCTTTCGGGTACAAATAGAAATCGTGACCACCTAAACCGTACTCACAGAATTGGGTTTCATAAGACTCAGTCCAATCCGTGATGGCACTTGTGTCTTCATTCTTGCTGTTCGATACATAGATTTTACCTGCTCCCGTGGGATAAGGGTGGAATTCATCATAAAAATAGTAGAAGTGTTGGTTCGCACTGGCTCCGAGTGCAAACAAACAGAAACATCCAAGCAGCAGAATCCTGCTCTTCATCTGTGTAAATTTCTTCATCATAACATTTGTACTTTTAGTGAAACTTATTGTTTAATATATTCATTTCTGATGGTGATGGACAAGAATGCCGTTCCCTGTTGCCAAGACGGTCAGCGTGCGTCCCTGACATATCTTACAGAAAGCAACTGGTTGACGGGTTCCATGCTCTGCCTGCATACCTCGTCCCGGTTGTAGGCCACTTTGCGGTAGATGTAGAAGTCGCCTTTTTTTTCCGGATCTTTTGTGCTGGTCCAGTAGAATCCCCAGGCTCCTTTAAAACGGCATCCGTTTCTCAAGTTGGTGTAAACATGATAGGTGATGTAGCCGCCAAGCAAGAGTTGCAAGTGGGTTGTGCGGTCTTTGGTTGAAACCATGCTCTTGACATTGCATCCGCGCCAGTCGTAGCGGCTTGCGTCATTGGGAGACATGCCCATGGCTTTTTCCAGTCGCTGCCAGTCTTCGTCACTTGGTAGGCGCCAGCCTTCAGGACATGCGCGCAAAGCCCCTTCCAAGGTATAATACATTCCGTATTTGGCCCTGTTACGTGTGGCATGCTGTTCAGGCGCATAGTCAACCCAGTCTTGTTCATCGATATAGTTCCTGCAGTTGGCATACGACAGGATGTCGTACCTGAAATTCTCAGTCATCCACTGCAATCCGTCGTATTCCACCCAATGGTATACCTCACCATCGCGGCTGTCGACAAATTCGCCTGTACTTGTTGGAGGCACAATCTCTTGTGAGTCATTTTCATCATCACTGCATGAACAGATAGTCAGGCAGATGGAAACAATGACCATGAGCAGCAGTTTGTTTTTTATATCAATTGTCATCATATGGCATTAACAGTTTAATAGTTGAAACCTAACGAGCCGATAATCTCCTTGAACAGATACCATTTCTTCAAGACGACGGGATAGTTGGCATAGTTCTTCTCGATATATTCGTCACTAAAGTTGAGCGAGTAGGTCGCAAAGACATTGAGGTCGCCGTCGTGCGAAGGTGTCTCATTACCTCCCCAGAGGTTGGTGCTTTTGTCGAGAAACCCGTGTGTCTTTACATAATTAAGGGCGACCGCTTCGCTTGAAGCGTTGAATGTTAGGCTATAGTAGCCTTCGCTCAATGCAAAGAACTCTTCGAATGCTTCCGAATTGTTCGAAAGGAGTTGTCCCAAGACGGAAACAAGGATGCGCGATACATATTGGTTGATCTGTGCCTCGGTTCTCAGTCGTGGCAGAATGCCCGTTGAAATGGCGATACACCGCTGTCCGGCGGCGGCATAGGGATGACTGACGTCAGACCCGTTGTCATAGTTAATCTGGTTGCACAGGAACCATGAGTATGGCATCAGTTTGTTGGTAATGTGCTTGAAGATGTGCGTTTCAAGGAACTCCACTGCGCTTTTCTTCTCGTCGATGGACTTGAGCAGTGTGTATGTGTAATAGTTAGAAGCATAGGCCACTTGCGGAACCGTATAGTCAAGGGCCAGCAGTTCTGTCTTGAAAACACTGTCTCCGTTGATGTCATCACCGATATATCGCTTTTGAATGGTGTCGTTGAACAGCAGATAGCATCCGTATTTCTCTTGAAACGCCCTGCGAAGCATCGACTCTTCGTCTTGTGCATTGGGAGCCGGTTCAAAGAACTCGTTGGGATCGTGCAGGTTCACGGCCTCCTCGTCTTCGCTGTTGCATGACATGATGCTGGTAGCGATGACGACTGACATACATATATATAAAATATTCTTCATACCTTAATGATCTTATGGCTTGTTGTAATGATATGGTTATTCTGGAGTTGGTATAATCTTGTAACTACGTTCTGTATTCCCGTTGTCGGGCATACCCACATTGAATTCCAATACTTCATGCGGAATGTTCACTGTCCATCCTGGATCGTCTTCGCCCAGAACATACAGCCTGGTTTCGATGATGTTGCCTGTTGATCCGTCACGATATACGGTGTAGGTGTGCTGTAACTCGCATTTCTCTGGTTGCACGGTGCATACGCGGTATCTTCTGAGGTCGAACCATCGGTGGCCTTCAAGGGGGAATTCCAGACGGCGTTCTTTGCGTATCCTGCTGATCAGTTGGCTTCCTGTTTCATTGAGCACCAGTTCTTGGCAACCGTCCACATATCTGTTTTCCAATAGTTTTGCCAATGTCCTGCGTGCGGCGTCTTCATGTCCCATATAGGCTTCGGCTTCGGCGAGATTCATGTATGCTTCGGCAGAGCGCAGCCAGAAAATGGAGGATACGGGAGACTTCAGGCCCGTGCATGGATAATAGTAATAGGTGTTATACCAACTGCGCTGGTCGGGTGTCGTCTCTGTAGTGGGTGTTCCTGCTTCGCGGCGAATGTATCCGGTGAAAGTACCGAAATTCCAGAACCAGGTTTTCTTTCTGATGTCGTTGTCGCTGTAGGCGCGGTAGAGGTCCAGGCTCACACGCGTGCTCTGAAACATGGCCGACATGGTGCGCATCAGGTCGTCGCCGCCCATGCTGAAAATGTTCTCTGGATTCTTGGCCACCATGAATTTGGAGGTGCTCATCCTCAGGTCTTCCAGTGTGGGATGGCTGTCGATGACCATTTGTGAGTAGGCTGCGCATTTCTCCCAGTCTTGCATAAAGAGATAGACGCGCGAGAGCAGCATGCGCACGGTGGTGAGGTCTGCATGGTACATTGATTTCCGCGGTGTCTTCACTTGCATGAAATGCTGTTCGGCATCGAGCAGGTCGTTCAGTATCTGGTCGTAGCATTCTTTCACCGTGTTGCGTCCGAAGATCTTGTCTTCTATTTCGTAGGTGGTTTTCATGGTGACTCCCAGGTCGGTGTCGGCAGTCTGAGGATTGTAGGGCTGGCCGTATACGTTGACCAGCCAGAAATAATAGTAGGCGCGCAGAAAGAGGGCTTCGCCGCTCACGCGGTGCACACCTTCCTGCTCCTCGGGGGTGTCGCGCGGCACTTCCGTGGCTGCTTGTATCACGTTGTTGGCCACGTTGATATATTTGTAGTAGGTTTTCCACTCTCTGTTCTCGGTATAGAATTCAGTGTTGTTCTCCGAGGCTCCTATGCGGGGTTGCCAGGTGGAGGGGCCGAACATGTAATAGTGGCAGTTGTTCACGGCGTCGTTGATGCCGTTACCCAGATTCTGTTCTTCCATTTCGTCGGCGAGCAGATGGAGGAACATGCCGGTGTTCTGGTAGTTGTTATAGGCACCGGTGTAGTTCACGGGCAGATAACAGTCGCCGAGCAGCAACTCGTAGAGGTCTGTCCAACTGCGTATGTAGTCTTTGTCTTGCGATGATTCTTCAAGGAAATCGCCGCAACTGCCGGTGAGGCAGCAGATGACGATGGCGATGGCGTATGTGATGATTTTTTTCATTTTTCCGCTGGAGTTAGAAGTTTACGTTGATGCTGAATGAGAAATGGGGCGTGTCAGAGAGTTGCACCTCGGTGAATCCTCCCTGTGTGGGTGTCTGTCCCCTTAGTTTTTTGTTACACCAGGTGTGCAGGTTGTAGCCTGTGAGCGTGAAGGCGAGACGACCCAGTTTGAGTTTCTCCAGTTGCTTCTTCATGAACTCGTAGGTGAGCGTCAGGGTTGACAGTTTCACGTATCCGGCATCCACCACTCTCACGTTGCTGTAGTCGTACATGGTCCATGCGTTGCCGCTCAGCACGGGGCCTGTGTAGCCCATGTTGGTGGTCCAGTTGTTGCTGTAGTTCTCGTAGGCAGGGTCGCCGCCGCAGATGATGGCGGGAATGTTGGTGATGTTCTCGTCACCGGGTTGCATCCATCTGTTCTTCAGGTCGCGGTTGGCATTGGTTTCCGATGAGAACTGTCTTCCGCCCGACACACCGTCGAACAGTCGGAGCAGTCGTGTCTTTGCGCCGAAGTTAAAGATGAAGGTGGTTCCCAGTCGCCATTGCTTATAGGTAAGGGTGTTGTTCACGCTTCCCGTTATGTTGGGCTCGCGGCGGCCGGAGGGTTCCAGAATAGAGGTGTAGAAGGTGTATTGGTCGGCAGTGCTGATTTCCTGCTGCCGTTCTTCCCAGTCCTCGAAGAGCGGTCCGCCGTCAACGGGGTTCAGTCCCGCAAAGCGATAGGAGTAGAATGTGCCCACTGCTTGTCCCTTCACCACGGCTTTTCCGTTGAGGAAGTCATTGAGGGTATAACTCTCGGCGCTGGGGGCGGTTCTGATCTGGTTGTATATTCTCGACAGGTTGCCTGATACAATCCAGTAGAAGTCCTTCAGTTTGACGGGTGTGCCTGTCAATGATACGTTGAATCCGCTGTTGGTGATGATGCCCGAATTGACGACATACGACTCGAATCCGTTGATGTCGGAAATCCGTTTGTCCATAAAGGCATCGGTAGTGCGCTTGTGATAGTATTCTGTTTCTATCTGCAGCCTTTTGTTGAAGAGCGATGTTTCCAGTCCGATGTTGAACGAGTGCGTCTTTTCCCATTTCAGGTCTGGGTTGGCAAAATAGGCGGTCTCCGAGGTGAATTCCTTGAGGAATGCGTCAATGCCGCCCTTTTTGATAATCAGGTTGGGTGTCTGGTTGTCGAGCATGTTTCCCTGTTCTCCATACGAACTCTTGAGTGTCAGCACGTCGATATGCGGCGACTGGATGTTGAAAATGTCCAGCAGGTTGGCATTGCCGGAGACCGACCAGATGGGCAGCAGTTTCTCGTTGCTGCGGCTGCCGAATTTGTTGGAGCCGTCGTAGCGTCCGTTGATGTTGAGCGTGAATTTCTGCTCGAAGGAGTAGGAGAGGGTGGCATAGGCCGACACCATGTTGTTCTTGGTGTCTGTGATGGTGGGTGTGTTCCTCCTCATCCATGTCCAGTAGTTGTTGAATGTTTCGGGCACATCCGTGGCAAACGTCATTCCGCGGTCTATGAAATAGCAGCGGTTGGTGTCGTCGCGGCTGGTGTAGTGTGAGGAACTGGCCTCCAGTCCCACCGCCACGTTAATGTTGTTGCGCTTGTTGTGGTCGAGATATTTGTTGTAGTTTCCTTGAAGTCTGGCCGTCCATCCCAAGGTGTGGTGTGTCGACTCGTTCAGTTCACCGCCGTAGGGCAGGTAGGATGACGACGGCGGGTCGTTCCCGGCCTCGGCTCCTCGCAGGCAGGCCACGTAGAAAGAGTTCTCGCCATACCATTTCCGCGTGTTGGCATCGGTGATGTTTGCCGAGAACACACCGTTGAAGAAAAGGTCTTCGGTGGCCTGGAAACGCAGGCTGGCAGTGGTGATGACGGCATTGCTGCGCTGCTTGTTGCTGCTAGATGCTATTTCGTTCAGTATGTTGTAGCCGTAGTATCCGTATTGGCTGTTGTATGTGTTGTAGCGGGGATACTTGAAGAAACTGCCGTCGGCGTTGTATGCGGGAATCACTCGGTTGGTGTTATAGGCATAGTCTATGATGTTGAGCGGTGAATAGTCGCGGTTGTTCACATTCCCGTTGACGTTGAGTTCCGCTTTCAGTTTGTTGGTGATATTGTAGTTGATCTTTGCCATGGCCGTGTAGCGGCGGTTGGAAGTGTCTTTGATGACATCTTCCTGTTCTGTATATCCCAGTGATGTGTAGTAGCGCACTTTGTCGCCTCCGCCGGCAATGCTCAGGGAATGGTCGTGGGAAAAAGAGTTCTGGCAGAGCAGGTCGAACCAGTCTGTGTTCTGCCGTGACATTTCCTGCACCTGCAGGTTGAATTCATCGCGGGTGATTTCTCTTGCGTAGAGTTGGCGAAGGGCTTCTTCATATCCCACGCGCGACATGCTGTTGGGATAGGCGTAGTGGGCCTCGGCCAGAAACTGAGACAGTTCCACCCTTTCGGCGGAACTCATCAGATTGATTTTCTCGTCGGAATAATAGGGGCGCTTCCTGGCGGTGAACATGCCGGAGTACGACACAATGGGTTTTCCTTCATGTCCCGTCTTGGTGGTCACTACAATCACACCATTGGCGGCCCTCGTTCCATAGAGGGCTGTGGCGGCGGCATCTTTCAGCACGTCTATTCGCTGGATGTCTTGTGGATTGATGCCGGCAATGGCGTTTCCTATTCGGTTGATGTAGTCAGGGTCGTTGAGCACATCGGGCGACAGGTTGATGGGGTCGGTAAGGATAACACCGTCGAGCACCCATAGCGGTTCTCGGTTACCCACCAGTGTGCTCGTTCCTCTAATTCGTATCTTGTTGGTTGAGTTGATTTCGCCGCTTCCGGAAAGCGACACAAGGTCGGGGATCTTTCCTTCAAGCATCTTTGAAATGTCGCTCACACCGGCAATCTCCAGTTCCGACATGTCTTTCGACACGATAGACGAGGTGAGGTTGCGCCGGTCCAATTGCTGGTATCCGGTCACCACGACGTTTTCAAGCAGGTTCTCATCGTCGCTGATAATCACGTTCATCTTTCTGGTACCTGCCTTGCGGCGGATGGTTTTCTTTCCGATATATGAAATCTCCACGATGTCATTCGGGGAGACGTCGGGCAGAAAAAAACTTCCGTCCATGTCGGTAACAGCCATCTTCTGTGTGCCAGGAACGACGACCGTTGCACCCAAAAGCGGCTCTCCGCCTTCATCGGTGATTCTGCCCGACAGTCCTTTCTGGTTCTGCTGGCTGGCGATGTTGTTGCTGTGCGTCGTTTTCTTGATGATGATATACTTCCCGTCTACAGTTGCCGTATAAGGGAGTTTGTTCAGCAGGGCGTTGACGGCCTCAATGGCAGTCATGTCCTTGATGGATTCCGACACGCTGTAACGGCTCAACTCGTCATAACTGTAGTTGATTTTGTAATACTCTGATTGCTGTTCCACTTTGCTCAAGGCGGTGGGGAGCGCTACTTTGTTCAGCGTAAGCGTAATCCTTTTTCCATGTTCTTGCGCCTGCGCCTTGACGGCAGTACAAAAGGCAAACAGACACAACAGGATAACCAAGTTTTTTTTCTTCATCGTGGTATGATGTTTTTGTTTTCTTCAATGATAAAAATCCACAACAGAAGAAAATGGGTACTTCACAGACAGATTTTTTTCAATTTTCCTGCAATTCCGAATAAAAATAGTTATCTTTGCATGCAATGATTGACAGAGCGACTGTAGACAAGATTCTGGACGCTGCCAACATCGTTGACGTGGTGTCTGAATTCGTGACGCTTCGCAAGAGCGGAGCCAACTATAAGGGATTGTGCCCGTTCCATAACGAGCGCACGCCCTCGTTCTATGTGTCGCCTGCCCGCAACATCTGCAAGTGCTTTTCTTGCGGAAAGGGCGGAACACCTGCCGGTTTCCTGATGGAGCATGAGCAGATGACCTATCCCGAGGCTCTGCGCTGGCTGGCCAAGAAATATAATATTGAGATTCAGGAGCGCGAACTCAGCAACGAGGAGCGCGAGGCTGAAAACCGGCGCGAGTCCATGTTCATCGTGAACGAGTGGGCGGCCAGTTATTTTGAGGAGACGCTCCATCACCATCCTGACGGCACGGCCATCGGCATGCAGTATTTCCGCTCCCGCGGCATCCGCGATGATATTGTCAGGAAATTCCGGCTGGGCTTCGACCTGAGCAACGGCTTTGCCCTTCCGCAGGCTGCCTTGTCTAAAGGCTATAAGGAAGAATTTCTGTTGGCAACAGGCATCTGCTACAAGCGTGAGAAGGATGGCAAACTGGTTGACCGCTTTGCCGGGCGTGTCATCTTCCCCTGGCTGGCCATGAGCGGCAAGGTGGTTGCTTTCGGCGGGCGCAAACTCGATCAGGCCACAAAGGGTGTCCAGCAGAAGTATGTCAATTCGCCCGACAGCGATATCTACCACAAAGAGCAGAACCTCTATGGCATCTATCAGGCGAAGAAAGCCATTGCCAAGGAGAATTGTGTCTATATGGTGGAAGGTTACACCGATGTGATTTCCATGCACCAGTGCGGCATCGAGAATGTGGTGGCCAACAGCGGAACGGCCTTGAGCGTCCATCAAATCAGGATGCTCCACCGCTTCACTCCCAACATCGTGCTGCTCTACGACGGCGACGAGGCTGGCATTCACGCTGCCATGAGAGGCACCGACATGCTCCTGGCCGAAGGCATGAACATCAAGGTGTTGCTGCTTCCCGATGGCGACGACCCGGATTCTTTCTCCCGCAAGCATACGGCAGCGGTTTTCCGCAAGTATATAGAAGAGCATCAGGCTGACTTTATCCAGTTCAAGAGCGACTTGTTGCTCAAAAATGTCACCGATCCCATCAAGCGCTCCGAGGCCATCAACAGCATTGTGAAGAGCGTGAGCGTGATTCCCGATCAGATTGTGCGTGCCACTTATCTCACTGACTGCGCCCATCGTCTGGCCATCAACGAGAATACGCTCATCTCTACGATGAACAAGATGCTGAGGCAAGAGAGGGAGTCGCAGCAGAAAATCGCGGAAAGGGAACGCGAGCGCGAGGCGAATACGCTGAATGCAGGCACTCCCGCCGCTACCAGTGTGACATCCCAGCCGTTGTCGCCTGCCAGTCCGATGGAGCAGGCTTCCAAGGTGGAAACCTTGTTAGTGCGACTGGTGATGCGCCATGGTGGCGATATCATCTATAAGAATGTGGAAATGGAAGACGGTAGTTTCACCGACCTCACCGTGGCGCAGTTCATCTATTACGATCTTGGGGCCGACAACCTTTCTTTCAGTGTCCCTATATATAATAAGGTGTTGGAAGAGGCTGTCCAGCATTCGGGTGACTCTGCCTTCAACGCTTCCGACTATTTCACGCGCCATCCCGATATCCAAGTCTCTAATCTCGCTTCCGAATTGGTGCTCGACCCCGTGCAACTCAGCAAGAGCCTGCAACCGAAAGAGGAACAGGATTCCCTGCGCACGATGGTGGAACATCTTATCTTGGATTTCAGGAAAGACTATGTGGAGTACCACCTGAAAGACTTGCAGCGCCAGATTTCACTGGCTGCTTCCGATCCTGCCAAGATGATGGAACTGCTGAGCGAGTACAAGGACATGCAGGAACTGCGAAACAGAATGGCTAAAAAACTGGGCCGCAACATTGTGGTGTAGCGCCTTTCATCAAATAATACCATGCTATGATCTATGTTCATTGGCTCATCCTAACCACTTATATCCTCGCCATTGTTGTCACAATGGTCACGGTGCTCATGGATCATCGGCAGCCTGCCAAGACCATGGCATGGATGCTGGTGCTGGTATTTCTGCCCGTGGTGGGCATCGTGCTCTATTTCTTCTTCGGACAGAACACGCGCAAGGAGCGGCTCATCTCGCAGCAGAGCCTCGACCAACTCACCAAGCGGTCGATGTTGGAGTTTGCTGAGCAGAAAAACCTCTTGCTGCCCGAGAACCACCAGGCACTCATCAAACTCTTTGCAAGCCAGAACTGGGCATTGCCCTTTAAGGACAACGAGGTGGACATCTTCACCGACGGCTACCACTTCTTCCAGGCTCTTTTGCAGGAGATAGCCAAGGCGCGCAGCCACATCCATCTCGACACATACATCTTCTGCGACGATGCCCTGGGCTACCTGGTGGCCGATGCGCTGATTGCCAAGGCGCAGAGTGGGGTAGAGGTGCGCGTTATCTACGATGATGTGGGCTGCTGGGATGTAGACGGATCGTTTTTCGAGCGCATGCGCGATGCAGGCATCGAGGTGCACGCATTCATGCCTGTTAAGTTTCCTGCTTTCACCAGCAAGGTGAACTATCGCAACCACCGCAAACTGTGCGTCATCGATGGCAAGGTGGGCTTCATTGGCGGCATGAACATCGCCACGCGCTACGTGCAGGGCAAGGAAAAGGTGAGCAAGAACAGGCTCACGAAAAAGCGGGAGACCGTCAGAACCGCCTGGCGCGACACTCATCTGCGCATACGCGGCGGTGCCGTCTATGGCATCCAGAGAGCCTTTCTGGTTGACTGGTATTTCGTTGACCGCACGCTCATCTCCAACCGCCGCTATTATCCTGACAACAGTCTCACGGCGCGTAAGGCTGACAGCCCGTCTGCTGTTGGCGACAGCATCATACAGATTGTCACCAGCAGTCCCATTGCCAAGTGGCCCGACATCATGCAGGGCTATGTGCGCATCCTGTTGGAAGCGCGGAAATATGTGTATATGGAAACGCCCTATTTCCTGCCCACCGAGCCTGTGCTCTTCGCCATGCGCACGGCGGCCTTGGCGGGTGTCGATGTGCGGCTGATGGTGCCTGCCCGTACTGATGCCAAGTTCGTGGAGTGGGCGAGCCGCTCATACGTACACGAGACGGTGGAGGCCGGTGTCAAGGTATATCTCTACCAGGCGGGATTCAACCATTCCAAGTTGCTGGTGAGCGACGACACCCTCTGCTCTTGCGGCTCTGCCAATGTGGACTTCCGCAGTTTTGAGAATAATTTTGAGAGCAATGCCTTCATCTACGGCCGCGACATGGCACTGCGCATGAAGACCGTTTTCATGCAGGATGTGGGGCAGAGTGTGTTGTTAGAGGATGCCGAAGACCTGAACCGCCGTCCTTTCGTCAAGCGGCTCTGGGAGAGCGCCATGCGCATGCTGGCCCCTTTGCTGTAAGAGCCCTAAAGGGCTATTGGCCCCATAAGCCTTATAGGCCTTATAAGTCCTATAGCCCTCACCTGAAAATCGAAAAATTCACACTCCCATAACTCCTGTGCTCCACAAAGCGCACATGCGCCGAGAAATCATTATTCTTCCCGTGCTCAAACACCAGCACGCCGTCCTCCTTCAGCAGATTCCTCTCAAAAATCAGGTCGGGAATCTGTGGCAGTTCAGGCAGTGCGTATGGCGGGTCGGCAAAGATCATGTCAAACTGCTGGTGGCATGTTCTGATAAAGCGGAACACGTCGCCGCGGATGGCGATGCAACGGTCTGTGCCCAGTTTCTTCAGACACTGTTTGATAAAAGCATGATGGTCGCGGTCGGCCTCCACGCTCACCACCTGCCGGCATTCCCTCGACACTAGTTCCAGTGAGATGCTGCCCGTACCGGAAAACAAGTCCAGTGCCGTGCATCCCTCAAAGTCGATATACCCCTTCAGCACGTTGAAGATGTTCTCCTTGGCAAAGTCGGTGGTGGGCCGCGCCTTGAAAGAGCGCGGAATGTCGAAGTGACGTCCTTTGTATGTGCCTGTTATGATTCGCATGGTTGTTTTGGTCTTAATATTGTATTGTTAGTCTTATAGGCCCTATAAGCCCTATGGGCCTTATAAGTCTTATAAGTCTTATAAGCCGTATAGGGCCTATAAGTCTCATTGGCCGATGGCCTTACCTCCCCTTGATATAGTATGTCATCAGGTCATAGGGCAGCCCCTTGATATTGGTGATGGGCGCGCGGTTAAAGTCGGCGGTGGGGTTGATCACGTATGCGTTCTGCAGGAATTTTCGCACCTCCTCTAACAGCACCTCGCGGTCGGGGATATTCCCCACCATGTGCAGTTCGTCTTTCCGCTGGTCCATGCCGAGTTGCTGCCAAACGTAGAGCAGGAAATAAACGGCATCGTGTGTATGCGTGGCATCGAAACAGTTGCAGAAACGGAAGCGGTTCTGCTGGAAACCGAACACCTCCAGTCGTTTTTCGTGGAAGTAGGCATACAGTTTGCGGCGCGGACCGGTGAAACTCCTGCGGTATAGGTTGTTCCACACGGGCATGCACAAGTGCATGTATTTCACCTCTTCGAAACGCTCGTCAATCACCTGCTTCAGGTCTTTGTTGATGCAGAACAGGGCCACGGCATTCAGCGTGGGCAGCACCGACGACAGAATGATGTCGTTCTCGTGTCCACTGATGGCATGGTGGTAGAGTGCGGCATCGCGCCTGACGCTTTCCTCGCCGCGCTCTTCAAAATACTCGTCCAGGGGGACCATCAGCACTGGCGTGTCGAGCATCACCATCGCATTCGTGGCCTCGCTCACCGCCAACGGGTATTCATTCCCGACTTCGCCATTGCCCTGAAAGGCATTGAATGCCTCGCGCAGGTTGGCGGCGATAGACACGCCGCTCCTCAGTGTGTAAGGCACATAGATAATCTGGTTCACGGCTGTGTTGTCAATCACCGAGAACGAAAGGGTGCCGCCAGCGATGCGGATGGTCAGTCGCGGGCGTTTGCCAATGATGTGGTTTCCTGTCTGCTGCATAGCCTGATATCTGTCTTTCCGTTGCAAAATTAGCGAAAATTCGTGAGCATTACAAATAGATTGGATTCTTTTTCCGCCCTTGCGCCGAATAATCGTTTATTTTCGGTGCTGAATGCCCTTATTCTCCAGAAAAGTATTGTATCTTTGCACTCGCAAAGGCATTTGGCTCACTATTGGCCTGATGAGCCCTATGGGGCTTATAGGCCTGTTAAAAAACATTAACCACAGGTGTGCCATGCTGCTTCTCCCGCCGTTGGCATGACAAAGAGCGGCAGTCATTTCTACGCACTTTGGCAGCGGCTTTCTCGCCGTGCCGTGTTTGTTTGCGGCGAGGGTAAAGCGCTTTTTCTTCAGCGAAAGTGCCTGAATGGTAGTGCAATAGTGCCGCTTTGGAGCCTGTGTGTCAATGGTATGGCTCAGCAAATTAATATAATTTACCGTGCAAATTAAATTGATTTACTTTTCAAATTAAATTTATTTACTCAGCAAATTAAATTGATTTACTTTTCCGTTCTGCCGCCGCGGATGCTGAAAAGTGGCATTTATTTAGCGCGATAGCATGGCTTTCTGAAAAAAAAGAAGTATATTTGCAGGTGAAGAAACGAATGCACCGCAAATGATATCCGACGAACTGTCTTTCCGCATACGGCAGGCACTCTGCCATGAACCCACTCGCGAGCAGGCTGAAGCCATCGAGGTGTTCTGCCGATTTATGACCGACCGCAGCGACAGGGCGGTGATGGTGATGCGCGGCTGCGCCGGAACGGGAAAGACCACGCTGGCGGGCGCTTTCGTGCGCACGCTGGTGGCGCTGAAGCAGAAAGTGATGCTGCTGGCTCCCACGGGGCGTGCCGCCAAGGTGTTCTCGCTCACCAGCGGCCACGAGGCGTATACCATCCACCGCCGCATCTACCGTCAGAAGTCGTTCAACGGCGAGGACTCTTCGTTCAGTCTGAATTTCAACAAATACAGCGACATGCTGTTCATGGTGGACGAGGCATCGATGATTGCCGGTGGAGAGCAGACACGGATGACGATGCAGGACGAGCACCGCCTCTCTTTCGGCAGCGGACAACTGCTGGACGACCTGATACGCTTCGTATACGGCGGCCGCAACTGCCGTCTGCTGCTCACGGGCGACCGCGCGCAGTTGCCGCCGGTGGGCGAGGAGGAGTCGCCCGCACTGATGCGCGAGGTGCTCTCGGGCTACGGGCTGAAGGTGTATGAATGCGACCTGAACGAGGTGCTGCGCCAGAGCACAGAGTCGGGCATCCTGTATAATGCCACGCTGATACGCAACATGCTGGGCGGCGACATCACCATGCCGCGCATCCGCCTGCAGCCGTTTGCCGACATACGGGTGGTTCCCGGCGACGAACTGATAGAGCAACTGAACACTTCCTATTCGCAGGTGGGACTCGACGAGACCATCGTGGTGACGCGGAGCAACAAGCGCGCGGGTATCTACAACATGGGCATACGCAACACCATCCTCGACCGCGAGGACGAACTCAACGGCGGCGACCTGCTCATGGTGGTGAAAAACAACTATTACTGGGTGAAACCCGAGGAGAACGGACAGCAGGAAGAGGCGGTGCCGATGGACTTCATTGCCAACGGCGACCGTGCCAAGGTGCTGAAGGTGAGGAACGTGAGAGAGTTATACGGGTTCACCTTCGCCGACGTGCTGCTGCAGTTTCCCGACTACAACGACTACGAATTGCTGGCCACGGTGAACCTGGACAGCCTGTCGACCGACGCGCCCGCACTGACCCACGAACAGAGCGAGGAACTATACCGGCAGGTGATGGACGACTATGCCGACATCCCGCTGAAGGCCGACAGGCTGAAAAAGGTGAGGGAAGACCTTTACTATAACGCCCTGCAGGTGAAATTCGCCTATGCCGTGACCTGCCACAAGGCGCAGGGCGGGCAGTGGGAGCATGTGTATATCGACCAGGGGTACATGACCGACGACATGCTCACGCCCGACTATATCCACTGGCTCTATACCGCCTTTACCAGAGCCACCAAGAAACTGTTTCTGGTGAACTGGAAAAACACCGACAATGGGCAATAGAGGCGGCTAAAAGTCGTCATCGTCGTCCCACAGTGAATAGTGCTTGGCATCGCCCTCGATGATGGTCTATCTCGTATTTGGGATACATTTTTCGTTTCCTCAGTTCTTTGACAATCCTTTTGGCGCGCTGGAAGTCGGTAAAGGTGTACCATACACCTTGAACTCGTTGATGTCTTCTTCAGAAAGACGTGTTTCAGCAGCCGCTGGCAGGCACGCCCCAGTGAAAAACAATATCACGGCGACGACGGAAATGAGGGGTAATGAGAACTGCTTGTTCATGGCTCAATACATGTGTGTTTCTACCTGCAAAAAGACAAAAAAATGCCGATAATAAAGAATGTTCAGGCTAAAAAATACGCCAATCCGGAGAAATTTCTGCCTAAGTGAGCAGAAACTTCTCCGGATTGAAAATGGGGTGTGGCAAAATGCCGGCAGATGGTTAGAACACCAGTTCCTCCAACCAGTAGCAGCCCATACCTGCCAGGTAGCCCACGAAGGCTATCCACGTGATTTTCTTCATGTACCAGCCGAAGGTGATCTTCTCCAGTCCCATGACCACCACACCGGCAGCACTGCCGATGATGAGCATGGAACCGCCGACACCGGCACAGTAGGCCAGCAACTGCCAGAAGATTCCGTCAACTGCCATGTCGCCAACGGCAGCAACGGGATACATGCCCATGGCACCGGCCACAAGGGGAACATTGTCGACAATGGATGACAGCACACCGATGATGCCCGTTACAAGATAGTGGTTGCCGCCTGAAACACCGTCGAGCCATTCGCCCAGGGCGGTGAGCACACCTACATGCTCCAGACAAGCCACGGCCATGAGGATGCCGAGGAAGAACATGATGGTGGACAGGTCGATGCGCGACAAGAGGTCGGTAACGCGCTTGGCCATGGTGTCTTCTTCGCTGTCTTTATGGATGCTGCGATGAAAGATTTCGGTAACCGTCCAGAGAATGCCCAGCACGAGCAGGATGCCCATGAACGGGGGCAGGTTGGTGAGCGAGCGGAAGATGGGCACAAAGCAGAGGCCGCCCACGCCGAGCCAGAAGATAACGTTGCGCTGTGTCTGTGTGAATGCGCTGACGGCAGCCTTGGGCAGGTTCTGCTCCTTGTCGAACTTGCCGCTGAGTTGATACTGAAGAATCAATGCCGGAATGAGCATGGAAACCAGCGAGGGGAGGAATATCTCGGTGATGACACCCTGAGTGGTGATCACGCCCTTGATCCAAAGCATGATGGTGGTGACGTCGCCAATGGGCGAGAAGGCTCCACCGCTGTTGGCAGCGATGATGACCAGTGCAGCATAGATGATGCGCTCCTTGCGCTCCTGCACCAGTTTGCGGAGCACCATGATCATCACGATGGAGGTGGTGAGGTTGTCGAGGATGGCCGACAGGATGAATGTCATGAAGGCGATGCGCCAGAGCAGTTTGCGCTTTGAGCGCGTCTTGATGGTGTCGCGCACAAAGTTGAAACCGCCGTTGGAGTCTACGATTTCCACGATGGTCATGGCTCCCATCAGGAAGAACAGTGTCTCTGCGGTGTCGCCCAGGCTCACCTTGATTTTCTCACTTACCTGTGCCAGCACGTCGCTGCCCTGGATATATGTCTCGGGCGACATCATGAACAGTGTCCAGCAGGCCACACACATCAGCAGGGCGATGGCTGCCTTGTTGATTTCGAGCACGCTTTCAGTGGCTATACAGGCATAGCCAATCACAAAAGCGATGATGATCAATAATGTAATGGTTGTCATTTGTAGATTATTAATGAGTTATGTTTTGTGGTGCAAAGTTACGAATAATTGGGAGAACTACAAAAGGAAAACGGTTTTTTCTTTTTATTTCCAGACGATTGCGACGGATAGTTATTTGTTTGATGTGTCAGGAAAACGGGCTTTGCACCGACAAAAAACTCGGAAAAACAGCGGAAGAAATGTTTTTGTGTAAAAATACATGATAAAAAATGGATAATACCGTTCTTGTTACAAAAAACTTTTGTATCTTTGCATGCATTGAATTCAATCTACTCAAACAAATAATAATGAAAGCGAAACAATATTTTTTTGCCGTTGATCTCGGGGCCACGAGCGGCCGGACCATTCTCGGCACTCTCGACGGGGAGCGGATAGAACTGGAGGAAGTTACCCGATTTCCCAACAACCTGATTGAGCAGGGCGGGCATTTCTACTGGGATATCTATGCGCTGTATTTCGAAATCATACGCGGACTGAAGAGCGTGGCACAGCGCAAGGTGGAGATTACCAGCATCGGTATCGACACGTGGGGCGTTGACTTCGTGTTCATCGGCGACGATGAGGCCATCCTGCGCAATCCGCGCGCCTATCGCGACCCCGTGACCTTCGATGCCATGGACGACTATCTGGCAAATGTGGTATCCAGAAAAGACGTTTACGACGTGACGGGCATACAGTTCATGAATTTCAACAGTCTCTTCCAGTTGTATGCCATGCAGCGCGAAGGGAACAGCGCATTCAGGAATGCGCAGGATGTGTTGTTCATGCCCGACGCGCTGAGTTGGATGCTCACGGGCAAGAAGGTGTGCGAATATACCATTGCCTCCACTTCGCAGATGCTCGACCCCCGTACCGGCGACCTGGACGAGCGGCTGCTGAAGAGCGTGGGCATGACTCGCTCGAAGTTCGGAAAGATGGTGAACCCGGGTATGCAGATTGGCTGCCTCACCGAAGAAGTGCAGCGCATGACGGGTTTGGGACCTGTGCCCGTGATTGCCGTGGCGGGACATGACACGGGAAGCGCCGTGGCTGCGGTTCCTGCCAAGGACGAACATTTCGCCTATCTCTCTTCCGGCACGTGGAGCCTGATGGGCATAGAGACGAAAGAGGCCATCATCAACGATCAGAGTTATGAACTGGATTTCACCAATGAGGGCGGAATAGAGGGCACCACCCGCTTCCTGAAGAACATCTGCGGCATGTGGCTGCTGGAGCGCTGCCGCAAGGAATGGACGGATGCCCCCGACGACTATTCCGTGCTGATAGCCGATGCGGTGAAGGTTCCGGCCTTCCAGAGTCTGATCAATCCCGACGATGCGATGTTTGCCAACCCTGCCAATATGCAGGACGCTATCAGGGACTATTGCCGGCAGACAAATCAGCATGTCCCGGAGAACTATGCTGAAATCACCCGTTGCATCTTCGACTCGCTGGCACTCCGCTACAAGCAGGTGTTCAATTACCTGGTGGAGATGGCTTCGTTCCCGATAGAAACGCTGCACATCATCGGCGGAGGCTCGCGCAATGCCGTGCTGAACCAGTTTACGGCCAATGCCACCGGTACCGTGGTACTGGCCGGTCCCACGGAAGGAACAGCCTTGGGCAATATCATGGTGCAGGCCAAGTCGTCAGGCATCGTGAGCGATATCTGGGACATGCGCCGTATCATTGCCAACAGCCTTGACCTGAAACGCTTTGAGCCGCAGGATAAAGAGGAATGGGATGCTGCGTTCAGCAAGTATCTGTCCATCGTGAAGTAGCGGAAGAATGTGCATGCATAGGAATGTGGCATGCATCAATGAGTATTTGAAATAACAATTAAAAAGATAACAATATGTCAAAACCATTAGTAGAAACAAAAGCAAGGGTGGGCGTGTTTTCCATTGCCTTAGGAGCATACCTGCCACAGTTCCCACAACTCGTGCCTGAGTTTGAGGCTCAGTATGAGGCATTCAAGAAGACGCTGCCCGATACGGTGGAAATCATTGACGGCGGTATGGTGACCACGAAAGAGATGTCGCAGGCTGCCGGAGACAAGTTCCGCGCTGCCGATGTGGATCTTGTCATCCTGCAACTCCTCACTTATTGCACCTCTTATAATATGCTGCCCGCCGTGCGCGACCTGGATGTGCCGGTGGTATTGGTGAACGTGCAGAAGAAGAAAGCACCCGACTATCCCAATACCGACATCCCCACATGGCTGGGCGAACTGTATGCCTGCGGTGCCGTGGGTGAGATGGTGGCCGACCTGGAGCGTGCCGGCAAGCGCCATGCCGTGATTACGGGCGTGGTGGAAGGCGGCGATCCCGCCGTGCAGGCAGAGATTGAAGACTGGTGTCGCGCTGCCCAGGTGCGCCGCCGCTTCCGCGATACCAACATTGCGCAGATAGGCCGTCCCTATCCAGGCATGATGGACTTGTATATCGACGAGACGAATCTGTATCATCGCATGTGGCTTTACACCAAGCAGTTCGACTGGGAGAAGATGT
>DGWC01000091.1:23245-23506 GCA_002395135.1 Prevotella sp. UBA4268
GACTGGGAGAAGATGTGGGCCATTGCCGACGACATTACCGACGAGGCTGCAATCAAGGAAAAGGCGCAGGATATTCTTGACACCTTCGACATTGAAGGCGGTGGAACCATTGAGAAAGTGTGGGACATGGCCAAGTATGTGGTGGCTTTCGAACAGTGGGTAAAGGACGAGCAGTTGGGTATGATTGCTTCTCACTATGACGGATTTGCCAAGGGTATTGCCGGAAAACTCGACTCCATGCTGATTCCCGCCTTCTCCATG
>DGWC01000035.1 GCA_002395135.1 Prevotella sp. UBA4268
GATTGTTGACAAATATCAAGGGAAACGATTGGGTATTGGAGAATCTGCGTTCTAAAAGTGCCTTGCTGGGGCGTGTCAACTGCTTCGATGCCGCTACAGGTTTGCTATTTAACGTGAGTTCGGTGGAGCTGGAGCGCGATGTGGCCGTTCCGTTGGCGCTGTTCGTCAAGAAGGTGCTGCTTGGCAAGTGTACGGGCGTGAGTTTCGTTGACAGCACGCCGCTCAGGGTGTGCAGGAATCACTTTGACAACTTCGTCGTTAACATGCTGGGGGCATTAGCAGCATATTGTTGTTTTCCGAAAAAGCCGTGCATCAATGTTCAAAGAACATTAGACACACAGCTTGCATTATTCTGAATTCGTCGAACTCACGTTAAAAATTAACACTTTTCTCACTTTCTAACGTAGTGTATGTTTAGTGTATGTTTAGTGTATGTATGAAACGAAGCAAAAATCTTCATTTACAGGCACTTCCCACACTTTTAGTGTACCATCTCTGAAATTTCTTTCAAAAAAAATTAACTTTGCTACCTCGTTACCTTGAATTTATAGCCCAGCGTCAACATGAAGGCACGGTTGCGCATGTGGCCGTCGCTCTCCGACTTGCTCAGGTTCGTCAGACCAAACACATAGCGGGCGTCCAGCGAGAGGTTTCGCCATTCGTAGGCAATGCCCACGGGGATGCCCAGGTCGAACGTGTTCACCACTTCCTTGATACTACCGTCGACCTCTACTCCCACATGACCACTCATGAAAGAATCTCCTATTGTAGTCATACCTTCATCCAGGGGAGTAGCGAATGCCGCCACCTCCGCATAGCCTTTAGCATGGCTGCGCACGCAGAAGCCGACCTGCACTCCCGTGCGCAGCGTCAAGCCCTTATACGGGTGGAACCCTACGGTCAGTGGCAACGTCAGGTAGTCAAAGCTGTAGGTGACGCTGTTCTTCTCGGCGGCCGCCAGCATATACCTGGTGGAATTGGTGGACATGGCATCCAGCACTCCTACCATGTTGTGCGTACTGAAGTCGCGGGCACCCAGCTGCGTGTAGCCTACGCCGAGGGCCACCGACCATAGCGGATTGTTCATATAGCGCTCCAACTCGAAACCAGCTGTCAAGCCCACCTTGTCGGTGGCTCCGCCGGCACCGCTGCCGGTGAACGTGGCAATGGTCATTCCTACCCGCGGCTCTATTGTCAGCCGTCCTTTCTCTGTCTGTGCGTTGCTGCCCAATGCCACCAGCATCAGTGCAGCGGTTAACAAAATGTTCTTCATATCTAATTGTTGTAACTTTATAGTGCAAATCAAAAGTTTGCTATGATCACCGAGGACAAAGTTACGGAATTATTTTGTATTGCAGACGATTCCTGCAAGTTTTTTGATGCCATGATGGAAAAACATACCATAAAGGAGGCTAAAAAGCGCAATTATCACCGTGATTCGACGCTGTCGAAGTCGGAAGTGATACTCATCATGATACTTTTCCACGACTCCAGCTACCGCTGCCTGAAGCACTTCTATCTGGAATCTGTCTGCAAGCACATGCGCAATCTGTTCCCTCGCGTTGTCTCATACAACCGGTTTGTGGAGCTGGAGCGCGATGTGGCCGCTCCGTTGGCGCTGTTCGTCAAGAAGGTGCTGCTTGGCAAGTGTACGGGCGTGAGTTTCGTTGACAGCACGCCGCTCAGGGTGTGCAGGAACCACTTTGACAACTTCGTCGTTAACATGCTGGGGGCATTAGCAGCATATTGTTGTTTTCTGAAAAAGCCGTGCATCAATGTTCAAAGAACATTAGACACACAGCTTGCATTATTCTGAATTCGTCGAACTCACGTTATTTAAAAATTATACCGCAACGGGTTTGCTACTAAGAATATTTGTTAGTGACCGTTAAAGATTGTTCTAAAACTAAACTTTTAGTAAGAAATACTTGCATGTACTAAGAATTTAGTATATCTTTGCAACATCAACTTAATAAGCAGTATGAAAGAGAAGCAAAGACAACTGACAAAGGCCGAGACTCAAGTGATGAATATCATTTGGGGGTTGCCAGCAGAAGGATGTACGGTGCAGGAGATACTTGACGGTTATCCAGATCCGAAGCCTGCCTACACGACTGTGCTGACGTTTACAAAGATTCTGACGGAGAAGGGATTTCTCTTGGCAAAGAAAGTAGGCAAAGCCAACCGTTTTACACCTACGGTATCGCGTGAAGACTATAAAGCCAGCGTGGTGAATGACGTGAAGGACACTTTCTTCGGTGGCAGTTTCACGTCGTTGGTTTCCTTTTTTGCCAAACGCGAACAGCTGACAAAAGACGAGATAGAGGAATTGAGAAATATTATCAAGGAGGGATTAGAATGATAACCTACAGTCTGAAGGTATCGATACTGCTTGCAGTATTTTATTTATTCTACCGGCTATTACTCTCGAAGGATACGTTTCACCGACAGAACCGGCTGGTGTTACTTCTAACGGCATTGCTGTCGTTTGTACTGCCGCTTTGTGTCATTACAATCCACGTATCCCGACCTGTTGATATGCCTGCCGACATTCTCGTGGGTGAACTTTCTCCCATCGCCTTGGAGCCGTCAGGTGAGAGAATTTCCCCATGGGCCATCATAGTCGTCATAGTAGCCTTAACACGCCTGTTGTATGTCGTCGTTTCATACGTCCGCCTGCAGCGTTTTATCGCTTCGTGCGAACTACATCCGTGGCAAGACGGAGTAGTCTTGGCTGTCACCGACCGCGAAGGCCTCTCACCTTTCAGTTGGATGCATACCATCGTGCTGCCACGTTTAGATTATGAGCACTTGAACAATGCCATCATCACCCATGAGATGGGACACATCCATGGTGGTCATTCGTGGGATGTTCTTTTCATGGAATTGGTTTGTGCTCTGCAGTGGTACAATCCAGTTGTCTGGATGATTCGGCAGGATCTGCGGGCTATCCATGAATATGAAGCGGACGAAGCTGTTATTGAAAAGGGATTCAATGCGCATGAATATCTTGATATGTTAGTAACCAAGGCTGCTGGTTGTAGCGCGTACTCTATGGCCAACAGCATTAACAACAGTACGCTCAAAAAACGCATTCAAATGATGATGAAACAGAAATCTATCCGATGGCAACGAGCCAAGGTGCTCTATGTCATACCCATTATCGCCCTTTCTCTTGCCTGCACGTCAGAAACAGTCAATGACAAGGCTGAGGGAGAGTCCACACCAGAAGTTATCCAAGTCACTACCTACAAAAATGCCGACAATGCACTCTTTGTCATCAACGGTGTTCCCACCACCAAGAAGGAAGCAGAAGAACTTGACACGAAGTATATCGAGTCGATTACCGTGTTAAAGGACAGCACCGCGACCAAGATATATGGTGACAGAGGCAAGAACGGTGTCGTCGTCATTACGACCAAGCCAGACCTCGAACAGACGGAGTTCGCAGTGTATGATGCAGCAGATGAGATGCCCGAGTTTCCCGGCGGCATGCCCTCTCTTATGAAATGGATTGGCGCGAACACGAAATATCCCAAGGAAGCCCAGGATGCAGGTGTCGACGGTCGTGTTGTCGTGAGTTTTGTCGTTGAGAAAGACGGCAGCATCGGCAATGTAGAGGTAGTGCAGCCTATAGAGGAGCATCTCGATGCCGAGGCTGTTCGGATTTTGAAAGCTATGCCGAAGTGGAAGCCCGGCCGAAAGGACGGTGAGGTTGTGCGTGTAAAGTGCACCATCCCCATTTTGTTCAGACTGCAATAAGCAGGTTCCACTCTCCTATCATGACGACAGGCGGGTGGTACTTTATCTCCCGCCTGTTCTGATTAACAGCCTTTCTTGGCTGTATTGCATTCCTTATGCAGACCATGAGGCTTATCCATCATCCTGCAATCTGCTACGACTTATTCTCTATCATATTACGAAGAGCCTCTGCCCCATGTGCCCATTCGTCGTCGTTTTGGCTGTATTGAGTGTCCTGTTCGTCATAAGTCTGTTGATTCTGAGCATCCCAATTGGCATGCTCGCGTATTTTGCTAAGTGCGAACTGATGCATGCGGTAACAGAAGTAAATGAGCATCATCGTGATGATGCCGCCTATGGCTGGCAGTATTTCGCTCACGAAGCACAGTGTGTCGTAGATACCATGTGCGACGACGGGTACGAGAATGATATTTGTCCGTGTTGCCTTTGAACGGTCTCCGAAATAATATAGCGAAAAGAAATAGCCCATCAGCACAGCGAAGGCGTAGTGTCCAGGTACTGCCAACAATGCTCGTGCGATGCCGACCTGTACCCATGCGTCGGCATTCTGAAACAGGTAGGTCACGTTTTCCAAGGCAGCGAATCCCAAGCTGACGCTCACGGCATAGACTATTCCATCCATTCTTTCGTCCATCTCATGTGGATATTTCTTTACCAGCCATTTCAGAGCCAAGTATTTCCCGGTTTCCTCTGGAATGGCAGCAACACAGAATGCCGTGATGACGGCTCCTATCAGGGGTATGATCAAGAACGGTGACAGCAAGGTCTCTACCAATATCTCGACAAGGCTGATGGGCAGAGCAATGCCCATGCCGAGCAAAAAGCCTTTGAGTACCAAGTATGGCGGCTCCGGGTTGATGTCTTTGTAATATATGAAAAGCATCAGTAATAATGCCGGCAATAATGCGCAAGCAAGAATAATGAGTTCGTTCATTGTGGCATAGTCTTTTTTGTTTGTTGCAAAGGTCTTATTTTTTTTCGTAATATGCAAGTTTTCATGCCTGCATTTTTATTGCAATACCAATTAATGGTCGTTGGGGAACAATTTCTCTCACTGATTACTGTATTTAGAGGCCTCTAAACTACCATGAACAACGAA
>DGWC01000007.1:0-2968 GCA_002395135.1 Prevotella sp. UBA4268
GATGCGCAAGGCTGTGGGGTAGGGGGACAGGCCGGTGATATTCTGAGATATTGATTCGATAAAGAGGTCAATCCATTTCTGACCTTCCTCAGCCGTGAGATTCTGCTGTTCCAACCAGTCCATGTAATTCAAGTTGAAAGTCCACAGCAGACCGTTATCGTTCATGTTCCAATCCCTGAAAGTGCTTGTCTGATTGAGGAATGTGAATTGATTGTTGCCGACAAAACACTGAGGTTTCGTTATTGTAGGATAGAGTTTGCAACAGGTATGGGTGATCGGTGCGGCCAGATGCTTCATCATTGGCTGGTGGATTTTCCTTTTCAACCTGTAAATCACTTGTGTCGGTCGTAGGAATCTCAGGGTTTCTATCAACAGTTGTATGTTCATGGCATAAAAACTATGTCCGTGAAGGTGTTACGGGGAAGGGACCATCGCCCCTCTCTTTGTATTTACACATTTCAGCACGGTCTTCTTCCGTCATGCCCTCCCTAATGATGCGTGCAGGAACTCCTGCCACGACACAGTTGTCTGGTACATCTTTCACAACAACGGCATTAGCCCCGATGATGACGTTGTTGCCGATCTTGACGGGACCAAGAATCCTTGCACCCGCATTGATGATCACATCGTCGCCAATCACGGGCACCTCATACCATCCGCTTTTGCCACCAATTGTCACCCCTTGACCTATCATCGCATTTCTCCCTACAACAGCACGGGCATGAATGACGACACCGATGCCTCCGTAGGCAAAGCGAACCCCACGCATCAGCGTGCAACTGCCAGGAACTGAGCAGTTGAAAAGCAGGTATTGCAACCTCCAGATAAGTGAAGGAAATAGTGGTACGTGATGCTTCCACAACCAGTGACTAAGACGATACCAATGTATGAGCATAGCGTGTGACGGATAATGTTATGATGTTAATATCGACAGAATGTGCTTATTAGTCCGTTCGGACTCGAAGTTTTCACGAAAAGTGCAAAGTGCGTTCTCGCAGAAAGAAGGATAATTGTCATCATTGATGGAGAGGATAGCCTTCACGAGACCGTCGGTGTCAGCAGGCTCGGTCAGCAGACCTTCGTGGCCGCTTGTGATGATTTCTGGAATACCTCCTACTTGTGTCGAAATAACAGGAATACCTAATGAGAGCGCTTCGATGATGATGCCAGGATAGCCTTCGCGATAGGAAGTAGGCAAGAGCAAGAGATCGTAATCGTTAAGTTTTTTAAGAACTTCGTCAGACGAGATCTCTCCTTTGTAGGCTACGCGATGTGACTGCCAGTCGAAATTCTCGTAACGTGGTTCCTTAATGGCCCCGTAGAAGTCAAGAGTGTAATTATCAGGCAGACGGCTGAAGGCTTCCAACAGTACTCCTACTCCTTTTACATCAGAGATGTGCGACATGAACACCATCCGGCCTTTAAACTGTTTCGGTGAGTTTAGCTGAGAAGGTGAATTCCGAGTGTTTGGAAACCAATGTACTTTGTCAGTGTCGCCTATAAGTGTCTTCAGATGAGCAATGCTCGCTTTTGTTTCGAAGAAAATCAAGTCGGTATCCTTTAGTGCATTGACAACGCGTTGCTTTTTTGCCTGTTCTACTTCTTTCAGGTAAATGTCGAACGAGCCGCCGAACTTGCGCAACACCACCTTTTTGCCCAGTCTGTGAGCAAAGCCTGATAGTAGAGGGAAATAATGGACCGTCCCGTGGTCAGAAAAATTAAACATGACGGTGTCGCACCAAGGTAGGGCGGCAGCGAAATGCAGGAGAAAATGCAAAAGGTTGCCCTTCGGGCGTAGCTGTAGGGTTTTCGGATTGACGTATTTGTTGGTTTGTACGAACCGATGTCTGACTTCCTTCTCGCGAATATAATCGTAGAAGTTCTTCATCAGAATGGTTGCACCTCCCCACTGGCAGTTGTATTTGTCGTTGGGTAGTGGGCCGACAATTAGCAGCTTCTTTCTCTCCATCGGTTCTTTGTTTTTTAATATTTCAGTCACTTGATACTTTTTCTATGGCATTTTTGATGGCCATCAGCCAGCCACGCCCAAAACGCTGGTCGGGCTCCACATAGTTGCCCTCGCCCCATTCATTCCATGCTTTAAGAAACAGTATCTGGTGCTCTGCTTGCTTTCCTGCGATGAGTTTGAGGGCTTTTTCCGTATAATGTTGGAATTTCTCGGGTGTACTGTTGGTTAGCAAAAATGTCTTCTTGCCAGCCCGAGGCGTGCGGTCCCACTGTGGGAGAAGTGTTGGATATACGTTCTCTGCAGTATCTTCAGGGACGTAGTAATTGTCCATGAGTCGTGAATAGTCTATTCTTGAGTAGGTGGGGCGCAGTGACTTGAACGCCAGCATTTCAAGCATCATTTTGAACCTGCCTTTGGCCAGTGCCGTACCTCTTAGGAAACCTTGCGACATCACAGCATCGAATCCCAAATCAATCACTGCCTGATAGTAATCCTTTGCCATGTCGGTAGAGAAATAGTTGGCCTTATGTCCTTGCAGAGCCTTTCCTGTGTTTTCAGTCTGTCCCACAAAGTGTATGCCGGGCAGTCCGTTCTCGCGTGCCAGTTGTTGCCATAAATCGATAAACTCCTTGCAGTTGGGAATGCCTTTCGGTACCCAAATGGCGAAAAGAGGTTTCCCGTCAACAGTGATATAACGTGGGTCACGGAAAGCTGGTAGTAGGTGATGAAAGTGAGTAATGTGGTCCTCACGCGAATACTCCATCTTCATGATCATCGTGTCACGGCGCAGACTGCTGCCTTTCTCCCAGGTTTTGCTTGTCCAGTCGTGGTTGGCCCAGCAGAGGCAGAATGGGAAGTCGGGCTTGCCGCTGGCGAGCACCTCGTTGAACGGGCGTTCCAGCAGCTGCCTGCCATTGCCGAACCAATAGTGGTAGTAGCAGAATCCCTCCAGCCCAGCCTCGCGTGCCAGCTCAGCCTGTTGCTCGCGTACTTCAGGCA
>DGWC01000007.1:3123-4137 GCA_002395135.1 Prevotella sp. UBA4268
TCCATTCCGTGAAGCCCTTGCCCCACCACTCATCGTTCTCTGGTATCGGGTGGTATTGAGGGAGGTATAGTCCTATGATGCGCGGTTTCATGCTTATTATTATCTTTATAACGCTGGTGAGGTTGTTTTATTGCCAATTTCGTTGATCAAAGTATTCAGATCGCTTCTTTGCCGTTTGCAAATCTGCTCATATCGCTGACTGGACTTCATTGCATAGGTGTCGCGGTCAGCTAATACAAGTTTCAGGGCACGATAGAGGTCGGCAGGATAGAACGGCGAGAAATAGATGCCTGCGTCGCCCAGTATCTCAGGGATGCTCGTGACGTTGGAGGCTACGGTGGGGGTGCCATGACGTGCAGCTTCAATCGGTGGATAGCCAAAGCCTTCGAAGAATGAGCCGAACACCAAGGCGTAAGCATGTTTGTAGGCATGCTCGAGGTCGGCATCACTCAGATAGTCGATGTCGATATGTCGGGGAGAGGTGCTCTTGCCATATTTGAGCGTGAGCAGATGCAGGTCGGGGTGTTCTTGCTGAAGCTTGCGGAACACCTTGACGACGGTCGACGGATTCTTGTAGATGCGGTTTGCTGCCAACATGAGCAGATAGGGTTTCCCTGACTGAACGAGCTGGGCGAGTTTCGGATGCTCGATGGGGGCAGGCTTCTCCTGATTCTTCAGCGGCGAGTAGCAGATGCGTATCTTGTTGGCGCACTGTGGGAAATAGTACTCCAATGCCGAGCGTGAGTATTCGGAAACTGTATAGGGGATGGTGTTGGCGGCAGAGAAAAGTTGTATGACTTGCTCATAACGCTTCCGCTGCTGTCGCTGCCATCGTCCGGACCAGAGGTTAAAGAGTCGTTTCGCATACTGCAGCGACGACTCGTTAAACTTGTCGGAAAGCATCAGGTCGATGCGGTTGTCGCAGCGTTCCACGTCGAAGATGTCGTGGATGAACATGATGACTTTGCACTTGATGTCCCGCAGATCGTATGGAGCATAGAACTGACCGATGGC
>DGWC01000007.1:4347-4706 GCA_002395135.1 Prevotella sp. UBA4268
GCTGCCATGACCTGCATGCCAGTGTTGCGGGTTGCGAACAATTCATCGTAGACGGCTTTGGCAAAACTTGCCGCACCGCCATAGCCGCCTTGTGTCTGGAAGGGAATGAAGTCAATCAGTAGGTTCATGGTCTTCGTTGTTTTCTTTATTCTCAAGGTCGTTGTAAGCAGCACAGTAGAGTGGGATGAAGCGCCCGAACCATAGTACAAAGGCGTCGACACCAAAGATGAGCAGCGTCACAATCCAGGCCGAAATCTTTGCCCGGCGGTTGTTGCTGGGGTTAAAGGCGAGGAAGAAGAACACAATGATCAGTGCCAATCCGACAAAGCCATTATCGTAGATGAACACTTTATAACCAG
>DGWC01000092.1 GCA_002395135.1 Prevotella sp. UBA4268
ATAGGTGCAATATCATCGGTAGCCTCTGCGTCTGAATAGAAATGCCAGACGAGATGCTGGCAGAACAATGCAGGGTTTGCCACATTTCCCATTCGCTCACGGATGCGGTCTGCACCGATATACGCATCGAGCACTTCTTGCAGGTCAAGGTCAGTCTCCTGCTTGGCGATGTGTGCCAGTTCCCTAAAGATGGCATCTTTCATGAAGAGCGACTTGCCGCCCTTCCTCGCCAAGCCGTTGCCACTGCCGACAGAAAATCCCACCAGCCGTTCCAGCTCCTCTGTGGTATTCCTCAGCAGTCGCGTCCGTTCCACCATGCGCAGGTAGCTGCACACCCGCTTCATCTTGTCTGTATCGTCCATAACACTATTGTTCATAACAACTTCAATAAAGCCCTCGCTTCTTTTACGTTGACTCGCTTATTTGAACAAATCCTCAAGTGTGACTAACCTCTGTACCTGACCACTATACTTGTTCTTTTTCAGACCAAAACTTGTCACCAGCGTCAGCATGAGTGATTTGCGGGTCTTGGTCTGTCGCATAAACGTATCGATTTTGCGACTGAGCGTTTCATCGTCGCTTCTGTCTATCTCATATTCACCGCGAGAGAATTTCATCTCACAGAGGTTGATGGTTTGGTCGGCACGGTCTATCAGCAAGTCAATCTGTGCTTCCCGTTCTCCCTCTTCTTTCTTGCTCAGCCAGCAGCAAGCTCGGCTCTGTATGCCTGAAATGCCTAATGCCTGCTTGATTTGCTGGATGTGGTTCAGACAGAGCATCTCAAAGGCGATTCCACTCCATGCTCTGTAACGGGCACTGTTTAGAGAGTTGGTCCAGTAAGACTCGTCCTGATATTTGTTTTCTGCTGCATACTGAAAATGGAAGAGCGTGAAAGCATCGGTGAGTTGGAAGAGAATGTCGCGGACGGTATCGTCAAAAGGAACATATTGGCGGATGAAGCCGCATTTTTCCAGTTCTTCCAAAGTTTTGGTGAATTTCTGGTTATTGTTCAGTTTCGTTAGTTTCAGCAACTGCTTCCGTGTCAGTCCCTTGCCTTTGGTTGCCAGGGCTGTGACAATCGTGACATAGTCGGCAGAGTGCTTGAATAATGAACGATACAGGTTGGCGAACTCGTTTCTTAGTTCGCCCTGGTGGGAAAAGAACAAGCGGTCGATGTTTTGGGCAACACTCTCCTTGGGCGTCATCAGCGAGTAGTAGTAGGCCACACCACCCATGACCATATAGCATTCGGCTATCTCTTTCTGACGGTAGCCAAACCCATTCTTCTCGAAATACTGCAGGCTTTCATTGAGCGTGAAGGGAGCGATGTATATCTGGTGGGTTTTCCTGTTATGCAGCCCGCCGCGATTGTTGATGATATTGTCTATCATCCAAGAGGTTGCTGAGCCACAAACAATGAGTTTGACATCAGTGCGTGCGTCAGCCCATCCATTCCAAAAATGCTCCAGGGCACCGACAAAACGTGAACGGGTGGTATCGAGCCAAGGTAGTTCATCGATAAAAATGATTTTATCACCTTTAGGCAGTCTTTCCAAATAGGTCTGCAATTCATCAAAAGCCTCAATCCACGATTTGGGGTGAACAGCCTGTGGATAGACTCGGCGTAAAGAGAAAAAGAAGTTGGCCAATTGGTCGCGCAGGTCAGCGTTTTCCATGCCTGTAAGTGAAAAACACGCTTTGTCGCCAATAACTTGCCGTATCAGGAATGTCTTTCCCACGCGGCGGCGACCATATACGGCAATAAACTCAGACTTTCCTGAGTCCAGATAGTCCTCAAGATATTTCTTCTCCTTTTCCCTCCCAATCATTGTTGTCTCCATCTTTCTTTGTTTGCATTATGATCCAAAACTGCTGCAAAGATAATAAAAACAATCCGTTTGAGCAAGTTTCAATCACGAAATCTGCTGAAATGCGTCTATTTTGTCTGTGTTTGAGCAGATTTGAAGTCAACATCGGCCGTAGGGACAGAGGATGATCAGAACCGATTAGTGCCTTTTTCCAGTATTCTGCTGATCCATAACAGCATCGTTTTGAGTGCAAAATTACACAACTTTCCGTAAAATCCTACGGAATCGGCACTTTTTTGCATCTTCCAGCAACTTTTTTTCGAGAAATCATGCGGCTAATGATAAATTTTGTTTATCTTTGCAACGTCCAAAAGGGAATCTGGCTGACAGATGAACCTGCGGACATATATATTGGAATAGGCGTTTACTAACGCTTTGATTGACGCTCGAATCTAGCAAATTCAAACCCCAAGTCATGAGAAGCCGCAGTAGATGCCTGCGTATAGAGACAACTCTCCCGTTGTGCTTTTGGCACAAGGGATGTTGCCATATATGCGTGGGCCTCTGCATGTTTCTCGATCTTGACTGGGGAGCATGCTAGAGCTTGAGCGTCGGGACGAGCAAAGATGTATGACTCCCACGCCTTTTTCGTGTATATCCTAAAACAGAGATTACTAACCAGCCTCGTTGGGAGTAAAGGCATTATAGACATTGAGATATTATGCCATTATTCAGAATTACAGTCAAGTCGAGAGTAAACACCAACGGCATCCGTTTGGAGCCTGGAATGAGTGTCGAAGTAGTCAGCAACAGCTTTAGCGACCCCGTCCACACAAATGGAGGTCA
>DGWC01000031.1:0-291 GCA_002395135.1 Prevotella sp. UBA4268
ATCCCATTGCTGGGAACTATGCTTGGGGCGGCATTCGTCTTTTTGATGAAGGACGAGATGTCGCCCCGTCTGCAAAAATCGCTGCTGGGGTTTGCCTCCGGCGTGATGGTTGCCGCATCCGTATGGTCGTTGCTCATACCCGCCATGGAGATGCGAGAAGCAGAAGGGGCATGGTCGGTATTTCCTGCCGCTGTAGGCTTTCTGCTGGGCATGGGCTTCTTGTTGCTGATAGACGAGTTGACGCCCCACCTGCACATAGGCACCGACAAGCCCGAGGGTCCCCGCTCGCAT
>DGWC01000031.1:512-936 GCA_002395135.1 Prevotella sp. UBA4268
GCGATTATCTCCATGCCGATGCGGGCAGCAGGCAATTCGAAGTGGCGCTCGTTCGTCATCGGCAGCTTGAGCGGGGCCGTTGAACCTATTGGTGGTTTGGCCGTCGTATTGTTAGCCTCGTTGATGACACCAGTACTGCCTTATATGCTGGCATTCGCTGCCGGAGCTATGTTCTATGTCGTCGTAGAAGAACTGATTCCTGAAGCCTCAGAAGGCCAGCACTCCAACCTCAGCACCATCGGCTTTGCCATCGGTTTCGTACTGATGATGGTACTCGACGTGGTGATGGGATAATAGTTTAAGTTGAAAAATCTAATAAACAAATAAACAATGGAAATCAAAGCCGTAAAATTCAGACGTGACGGGTACTACACCCAGCCCTTCGCCTTTGGTGGCGAGGAAGGACCGGATAAATTTGACCACA
>DGWC01000031.1:1053-3132 GCA_002395135.1 Prevotella sp. UBA4268
TAATCCTCGTAGACACTGGTCTGCCCGCAGGCTTCCCTGAAGAAGTCATCGACGAGAAGGCGATGGCCTATACTGGCAAGGACATCTGCAGCTATATGGATGCGCTGACAGCCTTGGGCTACAAGCCGGAGCAGGTGACGAAAATCCTGCTGACCCATCGGCACAGCGACCACTCTGGCGAACTCCGCTCGTTCCCCAACGCAAAGATTTATGTGGGTGCCGACGAGGTGCAGGCTGATGAACTGAAAGGCCTGCCCAACCTGGTGCCTGTCACCTACACGGACGGTGCCTATCACAACTTCCCTGAGGCGCAGAAGATTTGCGACGGCGTGTGGTTCATCAAGGCCAAGGGACACACCAACGGCAACAGCCTCGTGATTGCCGAGAGCGACGGACTCTACTATATGTTCCAGGCCGACATCACCTATGCCGATGAGGCGCTGTATGAGAACAAGCTGTCGGTGGTCTATGACGACCTGCCCGCTGCCCGTGAGACTTTGGACAGAGTGCGTGAGTTCGTCCGTAACAATCCCACCGTCTATATGGGCACGCACACCCCACAGGGCTACGAGAACCTGGAGGCCAAGCGCGTGATGGATCTGGACAACCCCGTTCCCACCGTCTTTGCCGAGGTGGACTTCTCGCAGCAGGAGGCTTCGGGCAAATATGTCTGCAGCATCTGCGGCTATGTCTATGACCCCGCAGAGCATGATGGCGTGGCCTTCGAAGACCTGCCCGACGACTGGCGTTGTCCGCGTTGCAAGCAACCAAAGGAAAAGTTCAACAAGGCATAATCACATATAGAATATTTATTAAAAGACAACTAAGTTATGGAAGGAATACAGAAAGTTTACGATTTCCTGTGGCGAGAACTGCGAGAATGGCGTGATGTACTATCTGAAGGATGCCAAGGCCGACTTCTTCAAGATGATGGAGCTGGTGGAAACAATCACATTTTAAAGGACAAGCGATATGAAAGAACAAGTATTACAGGCCATGCGTGAGGCTGGCAAGCCCGTTTCAGCAGGTGACGTGACCAAGGCTCTGGGAGTCGATCGTAAGGAAGTAGACAAAGCATTCGCTGAACTGAAGAAAGAGGGTGCGATTGTCTCGCCCGTCCGTTGCAAGTGGGAGCCTGCCGCAAAGTAGCAATCCGTGTACCACAATCTACAAAAGGAGCAGCATCCACAGTTTGGGATGCTGCTCTTTTGCTATAACGACAACAGAATGGATGATGAAACTACTTCTGAAAGTTGTATTAATAGTAGAACTTTCTGGAATTAATAGTAGAACTTTTTAGTATTAATAGTAAATAGTTCTGGAATTAATAGTAAAAAATCGGCCTATTCGAGCCCTGCGAGCCCTCGCGGCAAGGTACGTGAAGTCCGATAATGACAAGATTCTTCGACGTTGGAACTCATCCAGAAGTGCCTTGTCATGATAGGCTCTTATGGATGCTTTCGGGTCAAATTTCTGCCTGAAAATTTTGTGGTTTCGGAAATAAAACTTATCTTTGTAGCTGAAAATGGAAAGACTGTGAACTGTAACATGAGAAGACTATTAATCATTATGGCATTGTGCTGCTGGTACGTGAATGCTGCCAGTCAGGAGTATTTAGTGCCGGTATCGGAGGCGCACGAGAAGATGCAGACGGGCAAGTATAAGCCCACGTGGGAATCGCTGAAACAGCACAAAACGCCGGAATGGTTCAGGAATGCGAAGTTCGGCATCTGGGCACACTGGGGTCCGCAGTGTGTGGAAGGCTCGGGTGACTGGATGGCCCGAGAGATATATATGGAGGGCAGGAAGGCCTACCAGTATCACCTGGAGCACTACGGCCATCCTTCAAAAGTAGGATTCAAGGATATCCTACCGCTGTTCAAGGCAGAGAAGTGGGATCCGGAAAAGCTCGTGGAGAGGTATAAGCGCTGCGGAGCACAGTATTTCTTCGTGCTGGGCAATCACCATGACAACTTCGACCTGTGGGACTCGAAATACCAACGCTGGAACTCCGTGAACATCGGCCCGAAGAAGGATATCCTCGACGGCTGGGCCAAGGCAGCGAAGAAGGCAGGACTG
>DGWC01000085.1 GCA_002395135.1 Prevotella sp. UBA4268
AAGACACATGTAACAGTGAACCATGCGCTGGGCTCTACTGGCAGGGCAGACTGCTCTGTGGCGAAGTTAAATCCTATCCATCCCATAACCAGAGGAGTGATCCAGCCGGCAATGGAGAATCCTGCCTTGAAGGCTACACCTGCAAGCGCGTTTACCGTAGCGGCAGGACGGTTGCCGGTGCGATACTCGGCCTCGGTGATAACCTCAGGAACGAGCGCCCACATCAGAGAACCCACGAGCAGACCTACACCTGTCATCACCTTGGCTATCTGAACGATGGTGTTGCAACTCGCAACATCAAAGAACTTACCAATCACGAACAACATGGCAAATCCTACAAGACCGACGGAGAGAAGGGTGTAATAAAGACCTTTTTTGCCCAGCCACTTCTTCAGAATCGGCATTGAAGGCAAGATGATAAATGCTGGAATCGTGCCGATGGCCATAAATGTAGCCTGGTTCCAGTCGATGGCCGTGTGAACGCACATGGCGAGTCCGATGGGGAAACCAGCCTGAACCACAATCTGACCGATATTGGCACATACCATACGCGTAGAAGTAAGGATGAGCACCTCGTCGTTGTCACGCGTCATACTTGCCATGATGGAGCCGTAAGGAATGTTAACCACTGAATAAATCATACTCAGCACGGTGTAACTGACTGATGCATACACTATCTTCAGCCACATGGGCCATGTGGCAGCCTGTGGAAGCATCAAAAGGCATGCAGCCACGGTGAGGGGGATACCTCCGTAGAGAAGATATGCTCGGTATTTGCCCAACTTGGGGTTGCGATTGTCGATATAGCGTCCTACCACCGGACTCCAGAAACAATCAATGAGTCGGACGGTGAGAATAAGTCCGCTGACGAAAGCAGGACTGATCTTTAACACCGTCGTCAGGTAAATCATCAGGTAGCACGCTACCGTTTGAAATATAAGATTTTGCGCCAGGTCGCCCGAGCCGAAGCCGATGCGCTGGAGCCAGGAAAGTTTGTAGAAGCCTTTTGCTTCTTGTGATGTTACGTTTGTATCCATACTATTATTATTTGTTTATGATTTTAATTGTTCAATGCTGCGTCGTGATTTCAGTTCGGCCTGCATCTTCTGGTTGAACACCTGAGAGATGGGATAGTGATACAGGGCTATCAAGGCACCGCACATCAGCACGGCCGGTATCAGGCTCGACATCAGACGAATGCCTTCAACAGCCTGCTGCGACTGAAGACCCATACTGCCCGACACGTATCCGAAACCCGACAAGAGCAATCCTGCCAGGGCTGCCCCGATGCCCATTCCGCACTTCAAGGCGAAGACCACACCCGAGAAACAGAAGCCTGTTGCACGGCGGTGGTGCACATATTCTATATAGTCGGCACTGTCGGCCACCATCGCCCACAACAGGGGAATGGTGGGAGCATAGACAAGACTCTTGAGGAAGCACAGCAGATAGACCAAGGCCGCATCGTGGGGAGAGACGACATAGAACAGCGCTGTGAAGAACAAAGTGAGCACCAGCCCCACGATGAAGGAGGTGCGCTTGCCGAAACGATTGGCAAGATAGGAAGAAAGAAACAGGATGCCGGCAAACTGCACCAGCGAATTGACGGTGTTGAAAAGCGAGAAGCCCACGAAATAGGCTTTTTCACTTGTCACCGAAAAACCTGCTCTTTGCAGAAATGCCGCCAAAGAGTCGGCATCGAGATAATCCTGGAAATAGAAATTGACGGAAGAACTCCACATGGCAACACTGGTGAACATGAGGAGGGTGAGGAAGAACATGCAACGCCAGGGCTTGCTGGTGAAGGTTTCCTGCACGTCTTGCCTGACACTCATGCGCTGCTGACGTGGAGGATGAATCCTTTCGCGTGTGGTTAGGAAGGCTATGATGCTGAAAAGACAGACAAAAAGGGCAAACAGCAAGATGGTTTTGGTCCATCCCCGCTCGGCATCGCCCTGTCCGAAATAGCCCACCAAGGGCAACGTCAGTCCCTGTACAACCAACTGGGCAATGGCTGCTGCCACGAAACGCACCTTGTTAATGCTGGTGCGCTCAGCGATGTCGCCCGTCATCACCCCTCCCAGAGAGGCATAGGGTGTGTTGTTGAACCCGTAGGTAGCCAGAAGCAACACATACGAGACGGTGGCATAGACAGCCACCAGTGATTTGTTTTGAATGCCCGGATTATAGAACGTGAGAAAATAAAACACGCTGAAAGGAATGGCCGTCCACAGCAGCCACGGACGGTATTTGCCCCAACGGGAACGGGTGCGGTCGGCAATGATTCCCGCCAGCGGGTCGAAGAAGGCACAGAGCAACGGCGCAAACAACAGCACAGAACCAGCCACGGCTCCATCAAGTCCGAAGATGTCGGTATAGAACTTCAGTTGATAGACCATGAGCATCTGAAACACGAGATTGGCAGACACATCACCTAATGAATAGCCTGCCTTCTCGCGCATGGATACTTTCTGTTCTGCCTGCGATATCATTCCTGCATGGAGAATACCTTGGTTTTACGTTGCGTTACTTCTCACCGATTTGCTTTGCGGCAAATTCGCCCATGGCAGCATATCCCGCTGCGTTGAGATGAAGCCAGTCGTCGGAATACTGCGACAGCATTTTGGCCGGGTCGTCGGGGTCGGCCACCAACCGGTCGAAATCAATGACACCGTCGCTCAATGTCTGCTGACGTATCCACTGATTGACATACTGGCGTGCTGCCTCGTGGAAAATGGTGTAATAGTCTTGTCCCTTGAAAGGGGTAACGGTGGCAAGCAACACTTTTATTCCTGCTTGATGAGCCTGGTTGATGAAGGAAGTATAAGCCTCGGTCAGTTCATGAGCCACCTGCTCGGAATTGCCCTTACTGCCGCCGATATCGTTAACACCCTGGAAAATCAACAAGGTGGTCACTCCGCGCTGACGCATGATGTCACGCTCGAACCGCTTCACGGCAGGCTCGCTCAAGCCGCCTCTGAGCACGGCATTGCCGCCGATGCCCAGGTTCAGCACACCCGTGGTACCTCCCAAGGCCTCCGCCATCTTGTCGGGCCAGCGGTTCTGCGCGTTGGTTGTTGACCCGCGGCCATCGGTAATCGAGTTTCCCAGCACGGCAATGCACGGCACGCTCTCGTCGGCAATGACATCGATGGCGGCAATATTATACCAATGGTCCACTTTCTCTGTGGGTACGAACTTCTTTTGAGGCTTCGACACGCCGTCCATCAGATAAGAAGTGGTGCGCGATCCGCGGTGCGACGTGGCATTTACGGGCACCTCATCGCCATAGTTAATGGTGATGCTAAGCAGTTGCAACGGTTTCAGGTTGTAGGCCAACATGTCTGAGAAAACGGCCTCGCCAGCCCCGATCTTCACATCACGCTTCCCCGAAAAGGTGAGATAGCGCGCTGACTTCACGTTAATATTGCACGAATCAGCCGCGTCGGCAATGTAAACAGACTTGATGGAAACTGGTGTGCTGCTGAACTCGTTTGACAACTGCAACCGAAGTGAGTTGCCGCCAATCGACACATGTACGATTTCGCGAAGAGAGCGGTTGGCCAAACTGCGAAGGGGCATATCACCCTTGCCGGTAAACTCTGCTGCTGCAGCCCACGTGCCTTTCATTTGCGCACTGATTTGCAATGAAAGCAACGTCATGACGAATACTATAAAATGTCTCATATCCAATGGTTATGTTTGATGATGCAAAGATACAAAGATAACGTTGAAATCGAGGTGGAATACGTTACCATTACTTTTCAATTTGTTTCATTGGCACATTTTTATTTGTATAATTTTGTATATAAACAAAGTTTGAGTAAATTTGCAAAAGAAATCTATCTCTCAGCAGACCATGAAATATTTTAAAACAATCATCACTCTGCTCCTCGTTGCCATGCATGTGCATGCCGACGATGGAACGCTTTATACCTCCAACAGACTCTCAAGCGCTCTGATAGAATGCATCAGCCAGGACAAGTATGGCTACATCTGGGTGGGAACAGAATATGGTCTCAACAAATTCGACGGCTACCGCTTCACCACCTATTATAATAATAGTAACGACTCCACATCGGTCACCGACAACGAAATCGTGGAGATTGTCTGCGACCGGGAAGGACGACTGTGGGTTGGATGCAGTTCCGGCCTGTGCCGCTACGACTATGAGAGAAACATCTTCGTGAGATACCACTTCCCCGAGAAGCGCACACCGCGCGTCAACTCAATCTGCCAGTGCGGCAACGGAGACATTCTGATAGGAACGGCTGGATATGGACTCTACAGCGTCAGAAACGGTGAAGACAAGATTACGGAAGAGGCGGGCCTTTACCAGAACAATAACGACAGATACTACAGCCGGTTGTTCGTTGACGACCACAACATGATATGGCGAAGCAACCATCTCAATGTGTTTTCGCGAATTTCCATACGCAACCACAAACTGGTCAATGCGAAGAACTTCGTTTCGCCTGTGGGGCCTCCCATCGACTTCCTGCCTACGGGCGACGGAAACCTGCTCATCGTCTGCATGTATGGCATACTTCGCTATGACTACGGCACGGAGCGCGTCACCGATGCGGGCTACGACCTTTCTGCCATCATACAGCGGCACAGCATCCGCAAGGCCATCATCGACAACAAGAGGAATATCTATCTCGGAACGTCGGGACAAGGACTTATGAGAATAGCCCCCGAGACCAACCAGTTGCTCATGGTGGACAATAACAACGGCACATTCAACCTGGCCGCATCCGACATCGAGGACATGATGGAAGACAAAGACGGCAACCTGTGGCTGGCCTGCTATCAGAAAGGGCTCTTCCTGCTCAGACCCGGCAACGACGCTTTCAACACCTGGAGTTTCTCCAACCAGAACTATTCCATCGGCACCAGCGTCTCCTCCATCACGCTTGACGAGAACGGCGACGTGCTCTGCACGGTTCAGAACACGGGTGTCTACCGTTTCGACCACAACGGGAAGATTATCGGACGACTCGTCTCGCCCCTTGGCAGCAAGGCCATCCACCGCGATTTCAAAGGGCAGTTCTGGATATGCACCAACAACACCCTGTACCGCTACTATCCCTCAACTGGCAACAGCCAGCCCGTGCTCAACAGCGAGGGATGGGGAATGAACTGCATCGTGAGCGACAAACTCGGCAATATCTTCACATGCAACTATGGCAAGGGACTCATCATCTACAACACGGAGACACATGAAGAGACGCGCTACAGCATGAACATGGAAGACAAGAAAAACGGCAGGCTCTGCAACGACTGGATAAGATGTATGTTTGCCGACCGCTATGGCATCGTCTGGATAGGAACGGCTAACGGCTTGTGCTGCTTCAACCCACAGACAAAGTCGTTCAAGCACTACGGATGGGAAGTCGTGTTGGAGAACCAGCAGTGCATGGCCATCGGAGAAAGCCGTGAAGGCGACATCGTTATCGGCACCAATGCCGGCCTGTTCCTCTTCGACCGCATTTCCAACAAGATTGCCCCGTTCCCCGATTCCGACCATTTGAAAAACAAGTTGATCTACGGTATCGTCACCGACCGTGAAGGCGACCTGTGGCTGAGCACATCCCTGGGCATCTGGCACTACCAGCACAAGAACAGCCAGTGGCTGGCGCACATCAACGGCAACGGACTCACCACCAAGGAATATGTGCTGGGAGCCACCGTGCAGACGAGCGACGGGATGATTGGCTTCGGAACCAACGACGGTATCACCACCTTCTATCCCAACGACGTGAGAACCAGCAAGATTGAGATGGGCGAGGTGTTTCTCACCAATTTCCTCGTTGGCGGAAGGAGCGAGAACTGCATGAAAGACGAATTCACCGTGGCCCACGACGAAAACTCGTTCACCATGGAGTTTTCGCTGCTCACCTATAACAACAACGAGAACATCTCATTTGAATACCGCATCAACGACAGCAAGGAGTGGCTGAGCACGTCAGAAGGCTCCAATGCCGTGACCTTCAATAAGATGCAGCCCGGCAAATACAAGATTGAGGTGAGGGCTACCTGCAACGGCACCGTTTCAAAAGGAACAAAAGTGATCTACGTCACCGTGAAGAATCCCTGGTATGCCTCTCCCCTTGCCTATCTGCTCTACCTGCTCCTGTTTTTCGCCATTGTGTTCCTGGGGCTGAGTTACTATGTGAGACAGCGCAAGGCGGAGATGGAGGAGTCGAAAATGCGATTCCTCATCAATGCCACGCACGACATACGCTCACCGCTGACACTCATCATGGGACCGCTCAACAAACTAAAGCAGCGTATGAACGACGAGGAGAGCCTGCAAGACATCGAGACCATCGACCGCAATGCGCAGCGGCTGCTGCTGTTGGTCAACCAGATTCTCGACGAGCGCAAGATTGACAAGCACCAGATGCACCTGCACTGCCAGAAGACCGACATGGTGTCTTTCATCAACGGCATCTTCATGCTCTATCAATACAACGCGCAACAGCGCAACATCCAGTATTCATTCCTGCACCCCGATGAGAAGATGACGGCATGGATTGACAGAATCAACTTCGACAAGGTAATCAGCAACCTCCTCTCGAATGCCTTCAAATACACCTTCGACGGCGGCGAGGTGGTGGTCAGGATCAACATGAACAAAGCAGCCGACGACAAGGGCAACGACGAAATAGTCATTCAGGTGACCGACAACGGCATCGGACTGGACGAGACAAACACCGACCGGCTGTTTGAGCGTTTCTATCAGGGCAGCAACAGCCGCGATGTACATCTCGACGGCACAGGCATCGGACTCAACCTCAGCAAGGCCATCGTAGAGATGCACGGAGGAAGCATCAGTGCCGCCAACCGTGACGACGGCATGCGCGGAACCACACTCACCGTGAAACTGCCCACTGGCAACGAGCACCTGAAACCCGAGGAAATCATGACTGAAGAAGAGAGCCAGCAGTCGCAGGCCGGCAACCGCAAGCAGGCCAGCAAGAACTTCCGCATACTCATTGCCGATGACGATGTGGAGATTGCCTCCTACATTCGCAACGAACTGGGCAACTGGTATCGCTTCGATGCGGCACCCAACGGAAAGGAAGCACTCAAGGCGCTGCTCACCGGCAACTACGACCTGCTCATCTCTGACATCATGATGCCCGAGATGGACGGCATCACACTGCTCAAGAAAATCAAGAGCAACCCCAACATCAGCGACATTCCCGTTATCCTACTCACCTCCAAGTCGGAGGTAAGCGACCGCCTGGAGGGCTTCAAGAAAGGTGCCGACGCCTTCCTTGCCAAGCCTTTCAACATGGAGGAACTCCACATACTCATCGACAACCTCGTTGACAATGTGCGCCGCCTGCGCGGAAAGTTCTCCGGTGCCCAGCAGCAGGAAGAGAAGATGGAGAAGGTCGAGGTGAAGGGCAACAACGACGTGCTCATGGAGCGCATCATGAAATGCATCAACGAGAACCTGCAGGATGCCGACTTCAACGTGGAGAAACTCACCGGGAAAGTGGGCATCAGCCGCGCGCAACTGCACCGCAAGATGAAGGAAATCACCGGCATCTCTGCCGGCGACTTCATCCGCAACCTGCGCCTGGAACAGGCTGCCCGCCTCATCAAGGAGAAGAAGATCAACGTTACCCAGGTGGCCTATGCCGTGGGCTTCAACAACCAGGCCCATTTCTCCACCGTTTTCAAGAAACACTATGGCATGACTCCCACCGAATACAGCGAGCAGAGCCTTTCTGAAGAGGAACAGGAAGAGGCGGATGCCATGCCATGAACCTTCAAAAATACAAGAATATGATGAAAAAATCATTCATGCTGATAGCCCTCTGCCTCCTGGCTTTTGCCGCCAAGGCAGACGACGGTTACAATCTTTGGCTCGGACCGTGGAACCCGTCGCGACGCGACTGTCCCGCCGTAACGGCCAATGCGCAGTCGCCCACCATCGATATCGCCCGCAGCGAACTCGCCAACGGCTGGCAACTGGGCAGCGAGGTGCAACTGGTGCTCGACAAGAGTTTGAAGTTGGGCGAGGGATTCCGCGTCGTGGCTCGCAGCAAGACCGCAGGTAATCACGAGGCCTCCGTCTATGCCAGTTCCGACACGGGCCTGCTCTATGGTGCCTATGAGTTGCTGCGCCTGCAGAACAGCCGTGGCATCAACGCTGCTGGCGCGCCATCTGCTACAGGCGGTAACGGGCTGGAGGTGGACAAGACCGAGCAGCCTTTCTATCATCTGCGCCTGCTGAACCACTGGGACAATCTCGACGGTTCCGTTGAGCGCGGCTATGCCGGCAAGAGCATTTTCGAATGGTTTCATCTCGACGAGCAGCGCATCCGTCAGTATGCACGCGCCAATGCCTCCATCGGCATCAACGGCACCGTGCTGAACAACGTGAACGCCTCGCCCAAGATACTCACGCAGCAATACTTGCAGGAGGTCAGGAAGATTGCCGACATCTTGCGGCCTTATGGCATCCGCGTGTTCCTCAGCATCAATTTCGCCAGCCCCATGGCACTTGGCGACACCAAGACGGCCGACCCGCTCAATGCAAGGGTGGCACAGTGGTGGAAGAAGAAGGCGCGCGAAATCTATCAACAGATTCCCGATTTCGGAGGATTCCTGGTAAAAGCCAACTCGGAAGGAGAGCCCGGCCCGGGCGACTATCATCGCACGCATGCCGACGGTGCCAACATGCTGGCCGATGCCTTGAAGCCATACCGTGGCATCGTGATGTGGCGATGCTTCGTCTATGGTGCCAACCATAAGAACGAAGACCGTGTGAAACAGGCCGTCAGCGAGTTCAAGCCCCTCGACGGGAAGTTCCGCGACAACGTCATCCTGCAAACCAAGAACGGACCGCTCGACTTCCAGCCGCGCGAGCCTTACAGCCCCGTGTTCGACCAGATTCATCACACGCCCAACATGCTTGAATTGCAAATCACGCAGGAATATGTCGGACAGTCCAAGCACTTGGTCTACCTCGCACCCATGTGGCGCGAGTTCTTCCTGCAGGTTTCACCTTATAATATCAAGGGCATTGCCGGCGTTGCCAACGTCGGAACGGACAGAAACTGGTGCGGCCACCATTTCTCACAGGCCAACTGGTATGCTTTCGGACGGCTGGCATGGAATCCCGACCTCACCTCTGAGGCCATTGCCCGCGAGTGGCTTTGCCAGACATTCACCTCCGATGCGCAGTTTGTAGACACCATGGCCGAGGTGATGATGGCCAGCCGCGAGGCCTGCGTCGACTATATGATGCCGCTCGGTCTGCACCACCTCTTCAAGTTCGACCATCACTATGGCCCCGAGCCCGACGGTTTCAGGACCGACTACGCCATAGAATGGTGCCCCGTCTACTATCACAAGGCCGATGCCGACGGCGTGGGATTCAACCGCAGCAGCACCGGAACAGGGGCCACCCGGCAGTATCGTGAGCCCTTTGCCTCGCTGTATGACAACGTTGACACCTGTCCCGAGGAATATCTGCTCTGGTTCCACCACGTGCCTTGGACCCACCGCATGAAGAGCGGCCGCACACTCTGGCAGGAACTCAACGTGAAATACAACCACGGTGTGAGCGAAGCGGAGCGGTTCCTCTGCACATGGCAGCGCATGAAGCCCCTGCTCACGGCATGCGACGGCGACTCGCAGCGATGGGAAGAGGTGGACAGCCGACTTAGGATGCAGGTGGAAAATGCCCGCGAGTGGCGCGATGTATGCCTGAAATATTTCCAGACTTTCAGTAAACAACCCATCAAAGAATAACCATCATGAGAAAAACCCTTTCGGCCATCGCCCTGCTGGGCGCTCTTTTCTTGAGCACCGCCGCCCCTCTCTCGGCGCAAGACCGCACAAGCCAACTCTACATCCTGGGCGGAGAACTCAGCAACTCGGCTGCCACCAGCACCGCCGACATCGACGAAGTGATGCCGCGCATGAAGGCCATCGGGCTCAACACCGTGCTGGTGCCGGCCTACTGGGACCTGACAGAACCCACCGAGGGCCATTTCGACTTCTCACTGATTGACCGCACCATCTTCCAGGCGCGACAGAACCACCTCAAGGTGGTGTTCCTATGGTTCGGTGCCTGGAAGAACTCCATGAGTTGCTATGCGCCGTTGTGGTTCAAGGAGAACACAAAGAAATATCCACGTGCCATGACACGCACGGGCAAGCCGCTGGAGATTGCCAGTGCCTTCTCTGAAGATGTCTTCCAGGCCGACAGCCGCGCATTCACCCGTTTCATGCAGCATCTGGCCGAAAAAGACAAGGGCATCGGCACCGTCAGCATGATTCAGATAGAGAACGAAATCGGTATGCTTGAAGATGCGCGCGACCACTCACCGCTTGCCGAGAAGGCTTACCGCGGAAAGGTGCCGGCCCAACTGCTGAAAGCCATGGGCAAGAAAGCAGCAGGACAGACATGGGCCGAGGCCTTCGGCACCGACGAATATGCCGACGAGATATTCATGGCCTGGCATTATGCCCGCTATGTGGAGCGACTGGCACGCGTGGCACGCACCGTCTACGACATGCCCCTCTACGTCAACGCCGCCATGAACAGCCGCGGGCGCAAACCCGGCGAGTACCCCTCAGCAGGCCCGCTCGCCCACCTCGCCACCGTATGGAAATGCGGAGCACCCACCGTCGACATGCTCTCGCCCGACATCTACGACACCGGCTTCAAGTCGTGGGCCGCGCAATATGCCTTCCCCGGCAATCGCCTGTTCATTCCCGAGAGCCGATGCTGCGAGGACAGCGGCGTGCGCGCACTCTATGTGATGGGCGAATACCAGGCCGCAGGCTTCAGCCCCTTTGCCATCGACCAGGCACAACCCTCAGAGACCCATGCGCTGAGCCGCGCCTACCACCTGCTCAGCCAGATGCAGCCCTACTTGTCGAAGTCATCCCCGCACCGCAAACCGTATAACAGTTGGGGCATACTCTTCGACCAGAACGACCGCCAGCGCATCATCGCCGACGGCGACCTGCTGCTCGTCTGCCGCCACTATTTCACCCTGCCGTGGGATAAGCGCGCCACCGACGGCACCCCATGGCCCGAGGGCGGAGCCGCCATTGTGAAGATGGCAGAGGGCGAATACCTCATTGCCGGCAGCGGCGTGGTGGTGGAATTCAAAACCAAGACCGAGCACCGGCAGGCACAGCCCCATCCCCTGGGCGAAGACGGGTTCACCCTTGGCGGCAAGCCGGCAGCGACGGAGTCAGCCGTCGGCAGTCATAAAGCCCATTCGTTCACCGGCCGTCGCAGCGGCATTGGCTACGTGGACCAGGTGAGCATCCTGGCCGACGGCACGCTGCAGTACCTCCGCCGCGACAATGGCGACCAGGATCATCAGGGACGCCATGCCCGCATCGGCGTTGACGACTGGCGCATTCTGCACGTAAAACTGTATGAATACTGATTCAAAGCCAACGGAACAAACAACCAAAGCAGCGAAAAGAAGGCTGAAAAGCAGCAGAAAGAATACAGCAAAGCAGTGGAACACTTCAGCAAATTATATTAAATTACCTTGCAAATTAAATTGATTTTCTTTTCAAATTAAATTAATTTACCGTGCAAATCAATATAATTTGCTGATGCGGCGCGGCGCTTTCCGGTCTGCATTCCATTGCTTTTCAGGCTGTATTTCAGTGCTTCAAAGGGTGCGTTTCATTGCTTTGGCAAATTATACACAAAGGAAAAAAGGTGGTGGAGGAGTAAATTCCATCATTATTTGCCCAAAACTTGCGCGTGTGCGTAAAAAATTTGAGTTTGAATTGAAAATAATCGC
>DGWC01000064.1:0-17580 GCA_002395135.1 Prevotella sp. UBA4268
AGGTGTTCCTGCCTGCCTTCGACGAACTGGACGACTGTCTGCAGATGGCCGCCTATATCATCAACAAGATGGAAGTGAACGAGCACATCCTGGACAACCCGATGTACGACCCAATGTTCTCCGTGGAAGAAGTGAACCGCCTGGCTGCCAACGGCATGCCGTTCCGCGATGCCTACAAGAAGGTGGGACTCGACATCGAGGCCGGAACCTTCAAGGCCGACAAGCACATCAGCCACACCCATGAGGGCAGCATCGGCAACCTGTGCAACGACCAGATAAGAATGCTCATGGACAACACCCTCAGCGGATTCCATTTCGACAGGGTGGAAACGGCCGAAAAGGCGCTGCTGGCCACCGGGCAGAAGGCATAAAGACAAAGGGTGCAGACGAATGAAAGCAATGAGACTCCTTTGCCTGGCCGTGCTCGCGGGACTTTTCTCCTGCGGAAAAGCCGACTACGAGTATGCGAGCAACCATGTGCATTTCGTCTACGACAACTCCATCCACCTCGATGCCACCCTGGCATCGGCAATGAACGCGATGGCTCCCGGCACCTTCTGCCACGTGTGGAAGACCGGCGACAGCCACATCTATTTCGAAGACTTCCGAAAGGAGCCCTCCAAGCAGCCCATCACCGCCACGGAGCGCATGAATGCCTACATCATCGGCGTGTATAACGAAAGCGGCATCATCGTGGGATTCGGCCAACGCGAAGACCCGCCAGTGTTCTATGCCTACGACGCGCAATGCCCCAACTGCTACTCGGATACCGGCCTGCCCCGCTACCTGCTGACCATGGACAGCAGCGGCAAGGCCGCCTGCAAGCAGTGCAGCCGCGAGTATGACCTCAACAACCACGGCATCATCGTGAAAGGAGACAAGGGGAAAAAACTCTTCAGATACCACGCCTCCACCTCCGGACCCAACGGAGTGCTGACGGTAAACAACTGACAACCACGCCGAAGGAACACACCTGCCAGCATGCCATTTGCCTAATAATGTATTAAAATGTGCAAATTCTTTTGGTTTTTTCAAATATTAACACTACCTTTGCAAAGTTTTAGACAAGTATCAGACAACATGCGGAAATAGCTCAGTTGGTAGAGCACAACCTTGCCAAGGTTGGGGTCGCGGGTCCGAGTCCCGTTTTCCGCTCTCTTTTTTATTTGCATAAACCAGCGCCGCAATGGTGGAATTGGTAGACACGAGGGACTTAAAATCCCTTGGCCAGTGATGGCTGTGCGGGTTCGAGTCCCGCTCGCGGCACCTTTTTAAATCTATTTAAATTATGCGCAAAAATTTAATTTTATTTCTTTCAGCAATTGGCATGATGGCCATGACCTCATGCTCATCAAAACTGGGTGCTTTGTCTGCTGACAATTTCAACGTAGTTCCTAACCCCATGGAAACAGAAGCTGGCAAGGTGCCTGTAACCATCAATGGCAAATTCCCTGAGAAGTATCTCAAGAAGAAGGCCGTGGTTACCGTTACTCCCGAACTCCGCTGCAGCAATGGCGAAGTGGTGCAGGGACAGAGTGCAACTTTCCAGGGCGAGAAAGTGCAGGGCAACAACCAGACCATCTCTTACAAGGTGGGCGGCAACTACACAATGAAGAACAACTTCAACTACGCTCCCGCTATGCAGAAGAGCGAACTCTATCTGACATTCGATGCCAAAGTGGGCAAGAAGACTGTCAGCGTTCCCGCTGTAAAAGTGGCCGACGGCGTGATTGCCACATCAGAACTCTACAAGAACCTGCTGGCAGGCACTGGTGCTTGCGTGGCTCCTGATGCTTATCAGCGCATCAATGCCCAGAAGCAGGAAGCACAGATCAAGTTCCTCATCAACCAGGCCAACCTGCGCAAGAGCGAACTGAAAAGCAACTCTGTGACCGACTTCGTGGAGATGCTGAAGACCATCAACCGTGAGCGCGAGACGCTCGCACTGAAGAACGTGGAAGTGCTGGGCTATGCTTCACCAGAAGGTTCTTACGACTTCAACGACAAACTGGCCAGCAAGCGCCAGAACGTGGCTGAGAAGTATGTACAGGATCAACTGAAGAAGAACACAGAACTCACCACCGACATCAACGCCAAGTATACCGCTGAGGACTGGGAAGGCTTCCAGCAGTTGGTTGCTGCCAGCAACATCCAGGACAAGGACGTTATTCTGCGCGTTCTCTCTATGTACAAGGATCCGCAGGAGCGCGAGCAGCAAATCCGCAACATGTCTGCAGGTTTCCGTGAGTTGGCAGACGGCATTCTCCCAGAGTTGCGCCGCAGCCGCCTCATCATCAACTACGAGACCATCGGCCGCAGCGACGACCAGATCAAGGATCAGTTCAAGGCTGACGCTTCTCAGTTGAACGTTGAGGAAATCCTCTATGCTGCCTCTCTGACCGACAACGCTCAGGAGAAAGAGCAGATCTACAAGAAGGCCGCCGACCTCTATCCCGCTGACTATCGTACAGCAAGCAACGTGGCTGCCATCCTCTTCAACGAGGGCAAGGCCGATGCTGCCAAGGATTACATCACAAAGGCTCTCCGCGCCAACAGCAACGCTCCTGAGGCTAACGCAAACCTCGGTTTGATCTCACTGCTCAACGGCGACGTGGCAACGGCTGAGAACTATATCGCCAAGGCTACTGGTGCCAACGGCCTGAACAATGTGCTCGGAAGCCTGAACATCGCAAAGGGCAACTATGCAGAGGCTGCCAAGAACCTGAAGGATTCATTCAACAACACCGCTGCTCTGGCAGAGATTCTCAACAAGAACTATGCTACTGCCGAGGTGGTGCTCAACGGCATCAAGAACCGCGATGCCATGACTGACTATCTGCAGGCCATCCTCACTGCTCGTCAGGGCAACACAGGCGCTGCTGCCAACTTCCTGAAGAATGCCATCCAGAAGGATCCCAAGTTGGCAAGTTATGCTGCCAATGACCTTGAACTTCTCAATGTAAGCAAATAAAACAACAAATCGCTAAACCATACAGATGAAGCGATTTCTGTATTTACTACTCACCCTGGCTTTGGTGTCGTGCGGAGCGAGAAACGGTTATTTCAAAATCGACGGGCGCTTCCTCAACCTCAACCAGGGTGAGTTCTATGTATATAGCACCGACGGACTTGTAAACGGCATCGACACCATCCGTATCAACGGAGGGCGCTTCACCTATGAGCGTCCCTGTGCCTACGAGGGCGTGCTGATGCTTGTCTTCCCCAATTTCTCTGAACAGCCCATCTTTGCCACGCCAGGCAAGGCTGTCAGTGTGAAGGCCGATGCCTCTCACCTGAAGGAAATGACCGTAAAGGGAACGGAAGCCAACGAGGAGATGAATGCTTTCAGGCAGCAGGCTGCCAATGCCTCGCCGCCAGAGGTGACCAGACATGCTGAGGAGTTCATCAAAGTGCATCCCGCTTCGCCCGTCAGTGTCTATCTGCTGAGAAAGTACTTTATTGCCGACAAGAACGCCGACTTGAAGAAAGCAGAAACGCTCGCAGAACTGCTGTCGAGGAAACAGCCCAAGAACGGGCAACTTGTTAAGATGCGCGAGGCCATACACACCATGAAACGAGCCACCCTTAACAGCACGCTGCCCTCGTTCAGCGCCATCGACATCAATGGCAGAAGAGTGAGCGATGCCGACCTGCGCGGCAAGGTGTCGGTGGTCTACGTCTGGTCTTCATGGAACTATGAGAGCCAGGACATCCAGCGCCGCATTAAAAGGGCAAAGGCCGATGCCGCCAACCGGTTGGGCGTGGTGGGCATCAACATCGATGCCAGCAAGCGCGAATGCCGCAACATGCTGAAATACGACTCCCTGCAATGGTCAACAGTATGCGAAGAGTTGATGTTCGAAAGCAAACTGCTGGAAACATTCGGCATGAAATCCATTCCCGACAATCTCGTTTTCGATGCCAACGGACGAATCGTGGCGCGCGGACTGCGCTCAAGCGAAATGGAAGAACGGCTGAAACAATTGTTGAAATAATCTTTCATCCCGATAATCTAAAACCACGAAAAACATGCTCGTCAAGACTTTTTGCGCCGCCGTCAACGGATTAGAAGTAACCACTGTCACCATTGAAGTGAGTATGACACGCGGCGTGCTTTATCATCTTACAGGCCTGCCCGACAATGCCGTCAAGGAAAGCCGCGACCGCATTGCCGCTGCCATGCAGAACAACGGATTCAAATTCCCCGTGGCCGACATCACCGTGAACATGGCTCCTGCCGACTTGCGCAAAGAGGGCAGCAGTTACGACCTGCCACTGGCCATCGCCATCCTGGCAGCCAACAGCAAGGTAGAGAGCGCCCATCTTCATGAATACCTGATGGTGGGAGAACTGGGACTTGACGGAAGGCTGCAGCCTATACGCGGTGCGCTGCCCATTGCCATCCGCGCAAGGAAAGAACAATTCAAGGGACTGATTGTTCCGAAACAGAATATCCGCGAAGCCGCTGTCGTAAACAATATCAGCGTTTACGGCATGGAGTCGCTCAACGACGTGATTTGTTTCCTCAACGGTTCCAAAGACTATGAACCGACCATCATAGACACACGCAGGGAATTCTATGAGCAACAGAGCCATTTCGACTTGGACTTTGCTGATGTGCGAGGACAGGAGAGCGTGAAGCGCGCTTTGGAAGTGGCCGCCGCCGGAGGACATAACCTCATCATGATAGGCCCTCCCGGAAGCGGAAAGTCGATGATGGCCAAACGCCTGCCCGGAATCTTGCCGCCCCTGTCGCTGGCAGAGAGTCTGGAAACCACACAGATACACAGCATCGCAGGAAAACTGAGCCGCGACACAAGCCTCATCTCGCAACGGCCTTTCAGATCGCCACATCACACCATTTCACAAGTGGCACTGGTAGGTGGAGGTACCAATCCGCAGCCTGGGGAAATCAGTCTCGCCCACAATGGTGTTCTCTTCCTCGACGAACTGCCGGAATTCAACAAGTCAACGCTTGAAGTGTTGCGCCAACCGCTCGAAGACCGAAGGATAACCATCTCACGCGCCAAATACACACTTGAATATCCCTGTTCATTCATGTTTGTCGCTTCCATGAACCCATGTCCCTGCGGATATTACGGCGATCCCACCCACAACTGCGTGTGTACTCCGGGACAGATACAGCGCTACATGAACAAAATCTCGGGGCCGCTGCTCGACCGCATCGACCTGCATTGCGAGATTTCGCAAGTTCCATTCTCCGAACTCAGTAAGATGAAACCTGGAGAACCAAGCGAAAAGATACGTGAAAGAGTGATTAAGGCAAGGCAAATTCAAGAGGCTCGCTACAAGGATTTCAAAGGTATTCACTGCAACGCGCAAATGACCGAAAGAATGCTTCATCAATTTGCAGAACCTGATGCAGCATCTATGGATATGCTACGTATGGCAATGGAAAGGCTAAAGCTTTCAGCAAGAGCCTACAGCCGCATCTTGAAGGTGGCAAGAACAATTGCCGACTTGGATAATTCAGAAAACGTACAGTCACAACATATTGCGGAAGCCATCGGCTATCGTAACTTAGATAGAGGTGACTGGGCAGAGAGAGGAATATAGAAAACGAAACACAAACAATAATAGTTATGAATAAAATTTGCTTATTATTAATTCTGAGCATAAGTGTTACGTTTAGCTCTTTTGCACAATCGACGACATCGTCTCCTTTGTTTCAACTAACTAAAGATAAAGGATACGAAATGAGGTCTATTGTACTTCCGCAAAGTTGTGAGTCATTCAGTCTGGATGATAGCAAGTCTATAGCAGGTCTTTCATTAACAGGAAAGATCTACTTACATAGTCAAAAAAGTTTTGTCAGAGTTATTCTCATAGACAAAGACGGAAATGAGTATCTTGCTCTTGAAATGAGTAGGCTTTTCAATGACAATGACTCTTTGTCCTTATTTAATTATTGCGAAGAAACGAAGACCCTTCCCAATATTTGTCCTTCCAAACTCTTGTTTTATTCAAATGACGCTGTTATGGATATATCATCTATTACCATGAAAGTCTCTCATGGGGATATAAAGCGAAACATGACACAAGCAGAATACAAAAATATCTCAGAGCAACAAAAGAGGGCGCAAGTAGGGGCTATTGTCAATAATATCAATGAGAACAATGAAAAGCATAACAGGTTATGGCGTGCAGAGGTTACAGACCTATCGTTATTACGATGGGAAGACAAAAAGAAAATACTTGGTGTCGATGGAGAATGTTATCCAACAGGATTTGAATATTATTCTTCAGGTATTTTCGAATTTGGAGATGCAGAGGATAGTCAATCAATGATGCGAAATAGTTCGCCGTATGTTGAATCATTCGATTGGAGAAATCGGCACGGAACAAATTGGATAACACCAGTAAAACACCAAAGTACAGGAAACAGTTGCTGGGCATTTGCTGCTGTAGGGGTAACAGAGGCACTGGTTAACTTATATTTCAATCAGGAGATTGATTATGACTTGTCAGAACAGGAAGTCATTTCCTGTTCAGGTTGTGGAACTAATTCATCAGGAGGATATGAGGGTAGTGCGCTAAATTGGATTTCTTCTCATGGAATATCAGAAGAGAATTCCTTTCCGTTCTCCAACTCAGACGAACCGTGCAGCAATAAGGGTGGTTTTAGTGAATTGATAACAATGAGTGGCACTTCATCTGTTCACAATCATACTATAAACAACAATGATTCAGTAAAGAAAGCTCTCATTAAATATGGCCCTTTGACATCTGGCTTTATGTACAACAATGGTTCATATCATGGCCATGCCATGACTTTGGTTGGATATTCCACAATACACGAAGGTGATACGATTAGATTCTTTGGCGGATATAATCAAAGCCCCAATAATTTTGTAGTAATCCAAAATGGAGATAACCGAATAGGTAAAACATACTGGATATTTAAGAATAGTTATGGAACTAACAGATATTATGAGCATAAAGGTTATGCTTACGTTCTTTTTAATGACCAATCGTGCTTTAGAACTCCATATTATGCAACAATGCCAATTACATCGCAAATATATTCAGAATCAGACATTGCAATAACAGACAATGATGGAGATGGCTTTTATAGTTGGGGAATAGGGCAGAAACCTTCATGTTGTCCAAGTTGGATACCAGATCAGCAAGATGGTGATGATAGTGACTACACGGTCGGCCCGATGGATGATTTTGGTAATGTGTATAACTTGACAGCCCATGTAAGTGACATCGTGAATGCAACAACTAATACCACGTGGTCAATTAAACGGTACATTTATAACAACATTGTAGTTCCAAGTGGAGTGACGCTGACTATTCAAGATGATGTTATATTTTATAACGGAGCAAAAATTATATTGGAAGGAGGAAGGCTTCACGTTGATGGCGGACATCTCACAAACGCAGTCATTGAAAATGTTAATTCTACAAATTCCAATATAATAATAAGTAATGGCGGGATAATAGATAAAGCACCCAACACTTCATTTGAGATACCTGTAGGTACAACATTTCAACTTAATTATGGAACCATACAATAATTGTAACATGAGAGTTTTTGTTTTTATCCTGTTTATATTTACGGTTTGTTTCTCCTGCACAGCCCAGGACAAAGTTTACAACCCATTCGTTGAAGAAGGCAAGACCTGGCATATGAGATACAGCAATGAAGAAGTACCAGAGTATCCAGATTACGATTATCGTTATTATATGAAGGGTGATACCCTAATTGGAGGCATCGAATGTAAGAAGTTCTATGTGTTCAATTATGATAACGCCCAAGAAACAGAGTATCTATTGGCAATCTTCGAAAACGACAGAAAAGTATATTTTATTCCGAAAGGAATGGAAGATAGTTATGTCTTATATGATTTCGATGGTTCTGTTGGCGACATAGTATCGGTGGCAGACGTTACGCACATAGATTGGAAGAGAGACATGAGAATCGTTGAAGAAAAAAGCATTAACATTGGATTAGAATTCAGACGTTGTGCTCTCATGCGACCAATATTGGAAGAAAATCCCATCCCAACACCATCGGGATGGTGGATAGAAGGTGTTGGTAGCGAATTGGGTCCCTTAAACACATGGCTTTTTGGAGCAGATGGCAACAATAGATACCTTCTGAAATGTGTTATTAATGAACAGGACGTCTTCAATATGAAAGATTTCAAGGATTTGATGACAGACATACAATCTGTTAATCGCAAAGAAAAAGATCGTTGCCCCCACATCTTCACCGTTTCCGGGGTAAAGGGAGAAGGCAAATATGGAATCTTCATTCAAGATGGAAAAAAATTTTATAAACATTAAGAAGAAGTCTACAAAACGAGCAGGAAAAGTCAAAGACAAGTTCAATGATGTGTTTAATTGCTGCAATGAAAACAATTCTGTTTCTTACAGGAATGAAATTATCATGCAAACGGGGTTACATAATCCCCAGCAGTATCGACATCCATTGCGAGATTCAGGCCGTGCCTTTCGCCCAACTTTCGCAGATGCAGCCCGGCGAACCGTCGTCAGTCATCCGCGAGCGCGTCATCAGAGCCCGTCAGATTCAGGAGGAACGCTTCAAGCCTTTCAAGGGTATCCACTGCAATGCCATGATGACCGAGCGCATGCTTCATCAGTTTGCCGAGCCCGATGCCCAGAGCCTTGACATGCTCCGCATGGCCATGGAGCGTCTGAAACTCTCCGCCCGTGCCTACAGCCGCATCCTTAAAGTCGCCCGCACCATCGCCGACCTCGAAGCCTCCGACCGCATCTTGTCGCACCACATCGCCGAAGCCATCGGGTATAGGAATCTGGACCGTGGCGATTGGGCGGAGCGAAGGGTATAGAACATTTGCAAGTGGGAGTTTAATAATGCTAAGGTATGACAAAGTATAATCAGATAAAACTCTTTGAAGAGAAAAAGGTGCGCGCCATTTATGATGACGTGGAAGAAAAGTGGTATTTCTCGATAGTTGACGTTTGTGGTGTTCTTACGGAAAGTAAAGATGCCACTGCGTATTGGCGCAAGTTGAAACAAAGGCTTAAAGAAGAGGGAAATGAAACCGTGACAAATTGTCACGCTTTGAAACTTCAAGCAGCTGACGGCAAAATGCGAAAAACAGACGTGGCTGATACAGAGCAACTTTTCCGGTTGATTCAGTCCATCCCATCCCCCAAGGCAGAGCCTTTCAAGCAGTGGATGGCTCAAGTTGCTGCTCAGCGGCTCGACCAGATGCAAGACCCTGAACTGGGCATTCAGCAGGCACTGGCCGACTACAAGCGGCTGGGCTACTCGGATAATTGGATAAACCAACGTCTGAAGTCCATAGAAATACGCAAAGACCTGACTGACGAGTGGAAACGACGTGGATTGGAAGAAGGTGTACAGTTTGCGACGTTGACCGACATCATTTATCATACTTGGGCTGGCATGACGGCACGTGAATACAAGAAGTTCAAGGGGCTGAAGAAAGAGAACCTACGCGACAACATGACTAATCGCGAATTAGTGATGAATATGCTCGCGGAACTTTCCACTAAGGAAATCTCCGAGAGTCAAAATCCCGAATTATTTGGTGACCATATCGACGTAGCTCGTCAAGGTGGTGAGATTGCCCGCAATGCTCGAATGGAGCTTGAAGCCAAAACAGGCAAGCCCGTAGTTTCGCCAATGAATGCCAAAGATGGACTTTTGTTAAATCAGAAGATGGACAACAATAAAGAGGGAAAAAGCGAGTAATGACTACAACTGCAATATGCCTTTTCGCTGCGATGTTGACAACCGGCCTTCTGATAGAAACTGATAATTCTTGTAAACGGAGTTACATAGTCCTCGACCACATCCTGTCGCACCATATCGCCGAAGCCATAGGCGACCGGAATCTTGACCGTGGCGATTGGGCAGAAAGAGGGGTATAGAACATAAAAGGTATAAGAAACATGGACGAGCAACAAAATATCATCATCTATCAGTCGGAAGACGGCATCGTTCGATTAGATGTAAGATTAGATGATAAAACTGTGTGGTTGACCATTGACCAAATGGCTGAGTTGTTTAGCAAATCACGCTCTACTATCAATGAACATATCCTTCATATTTATGAGGAAGGAGAACTTGAAGAAGACAAAACGAAGAGGAAAATCGGAATTTCCGATTTTTCTACTAAACCAACAAATTCATACAACCTTGACGTGATTATCTCTGTTGGCTATCGGGTGAAGTCTATTCAATGAACACGTTTCCGCCAATGGGCGACAGAGCGACTGCATGAGTATATTGTAAAAGGCTTTGCACTCGATGACGAGCGATTGAAGAATCTTGGTGGTGGCAGTTATTGGAAGGAACTGCTTGACCGCATCCGCGATATTCGTTCCTCGGAAAAGGTTCTTTACCGTCAGGTGCTCGACCTCTATGCCACAGCCGTTGATTTATGACCCACGCTCAGATACCTCTCGTCTGTTCTTCAAGATTGTACAGAACAATCTGCACTATGCGGCTCATGGGCATACTGCGGCAGAAGTTATTTATGAAAGGGCTGATGCAGATTGCTTTCTGAGAAATAGAACTCCCTGATGGGCTTGCTCACAAGGTCACCGTTCAGGCTTACAGTTGCCTGCAATCGGACATCTTCAGAAGAGCCGCCGATTCTCACAAGATACTTACCGGGACGGATGTTCCATTGCCGCTCGGCCTCATGGCTATAGTATCCGAACTGCTCAACATAGAGTTTCATGTTGACGGTTCTGCTCTCGCCAGGACGAAGCGACACACGGGCGAAGCCCTGCAACTGGAGAGGGCGGATAGGTTCGTCAACCGATGTGGGCGAAATATACACCTGGGCCACTTCATCGGCTGACATCTTTCCCGTGTTCGTCACATTAAAAGAGAGTTGGATGGAATTGTCTCTTGTGGAAACCACATTGTCAATCTGAAGGTTATCGTATTTAAAAGTGGTATAACTCAGACCATAACCGAAAGGCCACTGTACGCGCGCATCGCGCTTGGCAGTATAATTGTAGCAGATAGGCTCATGGATTTCGGTGTTCGGATAACTGACAGAGAGTCTGCCCGACGGCGAAACTTTGCCATAAAGGATGTCTGCTACGGCATGACCGCCTTCCTCGCCGGGATACCATGCCTGTATGACGGCAGCACAACGCTCGGCAAGACCAGAGACTACTTGCGCCCTGCCGCCAAACATCACCAGTACCACTGGTTTGCCCGTGCTGATCAAATCTTCCACAAACTGCTCTTGTTTCCCAGGCAGACGCAGACCTTTGCGGTCGCGGTTCTCTCCACAAAGCATCACGTTCTCACCAACGGCTGCCACGATTACATCACACTGACGAGCCATAGCAAGTGCTTCCTGCCGATCGGTCTTTTCCTTTGCATCCACCTTTCTGTGCAGCATTTCATATTCCCAGGCACGCTCATCACCGAGTTCACCATATTGCGTCTCTATCTCTTCCGTCCAGTCGCATCCACGACTATACATCAGATTCACACCCTCTGGCTTGTGATTCTTCATGCCTTCGAGCAGTTTCACGATATGGGGCTGGTCGCTGTCGGCCACGTCTTCCATCTTTTTCCAGAAATACGACATGGCCGGATAGGTGTAGTCGCCGCACATGGCCCAGATGCTATTGGCATTGGGACCTGTCAACAACACATTGAGCGTGGAGGAAGAAGATGCCGATGGAGAGAGAGGAAGCACGCCGTTGTTTTCCAACAGCACCACCGACTGCGTGGCAATGTCGTAGGCGGTCTGCCGCTCATCGGGTGTATCAAGCACAATGGTCTCTTTGGTATACAGATAAGGATTCTTATCGAAAAGCCCGGCGCGGAACTTCTGTCGGAGCACATCCTTCACCGCGCGCTCCAACACCTCGGGTTTCACCAGTCCGCTGTCTATCGCCTCTTGCAGATACCGATAGTTATCACCGCGTGGAAAGTCCACGTCGTTGCCACCATTGATGGCTGCCGCGGCCTTCTGAACCGTATTCTCCATATCGGGCAACTGGTCGATGGCCGTATAATCGCTCACCACCATGCCGTCGAAACCGATGTAATTGCGCAGAATATCTTGTAAGATTTCGCTATTGGCGACACACTTCGTACCATGCACGGCATGATAGCCAGGCATCACCACCTTACTGCCAGCCACCCGAATCATCGCCTCATGAGGAAGTAAAATTTCTTCCATCAATTCCTTTTCGTCGGCATCACCGCCTCCGCCGTAACCGAGATAGTGCTTAGAACAGGCACCCACACCCCTCTTTAAGTCGCCTTGCTGGAGTCCTTTAACGAAAGCCACTCCCATGGCGGCCGAGAGATAGCCGTCTTCACCATACGATTCTTCCAACCGGTTAAAGTCGGGCGTACGACAAACATCCACCATCGGCGATAGTGCCAGTATCCCTCCTATCTTGCGCAACAACGTGCTCGTCTGCCGGGTTTTCAGTTCTGCCAACTCTGTATTGAACGATCCAGCCTGTCCTATCTGCTGCGGATAGATGGTTGCACCCAGCGTGTTCACTCCCGAAAGAACCTCCTCGTGCAGCAGTGCCGGGATTCCGTTGGGTGTATGATGTATGAGCCAGTCTTGAATGGCTGTGGCACGGTCGCGAAGCACGTTAGGATCGCGAGGCTGCTGCATGGCGAACTGTGAGAAATGGCCGATGCCATTGGGTATCAGTTCGCGGCATTTCGCGGTATCCAACTGTCCCTGCTCATCGAAGAGTTCGTCCAAGAACATACTTCTCAACTGGGCGATGCGCTCTCCTTGCGACATCTTGCCATAGAGTTCATCCACCTGCTGCTCTATTCCTGTTGCTGCATTGCAGCCTGCCAGTAACACAACCAAGCACACCAAGACCATCCCACAGAGGTTGGCCGTCCATTTCTGAATATCTTTCATCATGATTCTATGTTTTCTGCAAATTTACGTTTTTTTCTTAAAACCACCCAATCCGTGGGACAAAAAACATACAAACGTAGCCGTTTACGTTGTTGTGATGCATGTCTAAATCTTTCTTAAACTCTTTTTCCTTCGCAATCACATTTATTAAAAAGAAAATGATTCTCTTTGTCAACGAGTTGTTTGCTTTTTTAAGCAAAGATTTGCTGTTGCTTGAAAGAAAACCACGTCGTGTGTAATAAAGTGTAATGGATTTCTTGCTACAAATAGGGGAAATCACTACTTTTGCATCGTCCGGACAGACAAAAGAATGTTGAACCTATAAAAAAAAGAACGTATGAAAAAATTGATTATGATGTCGCTGATGGCCATTTTCTGCCTTACGACAATAAATGCTCAGAAAACCGTGGTATCTAAAAAGAACCAGAAAGTCTACGATGTGGTTGAGAAAATGCCGCAATACCCCGGCGGCATGGTTGCCCTCTTTGAGTTTCTTGAGAAAAACTTGAAGTATCCTGCCGATGCACAGAAACAAAAGGTGGAAGGAAGGGTGATTGTTTCATTCATTGTGGAGACCGACGGCAGCATTTCTGATATCAATATCGTCAGGAAAGTGTTTCCCTCGCTCGACGAGGAGGCCGTGAGACTGTTGGGCATGATGCCACGATGGTCACCAGGACTCCAGAACGGCAAACCCGTAAGAGTGAAATACGCCATCCCCATCACATACAGTCTGAAATGAAATATCTCTCGATATTCATCATCTCCATCGCTATTGTGGGCTGTTCGCATGAGCAGTCCCACAATGTGCTACTCAACCGTGCCGAGCAAATGGTGTTCCAATACCCCGACTCCGTGGTCGGGATGCTAATACCCTATTGGAAAGACACCACCATGACAGAACCCGACAAGGCTCTCTTCGGCTTACTCTACACTGAAGCCCTCCATCGCAGCGGCCTTTACACAAGTGACGACTCACTCATTATCTTCAGCCGCCAATATTATAAAACTGTCGGCGATAAGCCGCGTCTGGCAAGAGCATTGCTCCACCACGCCATTATTCTCTACAAGCAGCAACAGACCCACGAAGCGGTCATTACCATGAAGCAATCCGAACACCTTGCCGAACATCTGGACATGCCTGCCTTCAAATGGTATCTCTATTGTGTGCTTGGCGACATCAACGACAACGTAAGCAACTACTCGCTCACGCTCAGATACTACCAGCAGGCTCTCGCAGAAGCACGTCAGTGCAACAATGAGGAGTGGATTGTGAGGACACTCAACAACATCGCCATGACTTTCGACATGCTGGGCGAGCGAGACAGTCTGCTCTTTTACACACGGAAAGCGGCAACGCTGGCTTCGAAAACCAATGGAGAGATACGCGCCACTCATCTGGTCAATCTGGCAAGTATCGCACTGGCTACCGGAAAACTGAAAGAAGCCAAAGAACAACTGCTGCAGTCCATGAGGTACTTCCCCACCGACCGCGCCATGAAACTGCTGGCCGACATCTATTTGCAACAAGGCGATAACGTGGCGGCTCGCGAACAATGGTACCGCCTCATCAATTCCATCTCGCCTGATGTCAGCATCCAGTCTTACAGGCAACTCATCAGATATCTGAATTGCAAAGGCGATGTGGCCAATGTTGCCGAATACAGCATGCGCCTCAACGAGGTTTATCACAGCCTTTACGAAAACAGCGACGCTGCAGGTATTATCGACCTGCAGACGCAATACGATGAACAGCAGAAAGAACGCCGCCAATACACTACCACCATTGTGCTGCTTGCAGCCATTCTCTTTCTGGTCATTGCCGCCATCATCATTCTCGGATATAGCCGCCACCGCATAGACCAACTGAATGCCCGCTTTGCCGAAAGTCAGCAGCGATATGACCTGACGCGTTCCGAACTGACACAGATGAGACGGCAGAAGGAACGCGAACAACGCGAGAACTCACGCCAACTGAAGGAAATCGTTTCGCGACTGCACGCCACCGCCAAAAAAGGCAAAGCAGCGGATGACGAAGACATAAACGTGCTCGCACAAATATCCTATGCGCAGACTCCCCGGCTACAACAATTGCTTTCCTCACTCAGTGCAAAAGAGCAGACCGTCTGTCTGCTTACTCGCCAGAATTTCCTGCCCACAGAAATCGCCGCGCTTACCATCTCAACACCACAAAGCATCACCAACTCCCGCGTACGCCTTCTGAAAAAACTCTTCAACCAAACGGGTGGTGCCAAGGAGTTCGATAAAATAATGCAAAAAATACGGGAAAGTTAGGCCTTCTTAATGGAATTATCACTAACTTTGCGCCATTATTGATAAAGCAACTTGCATCATGCCGTACACTTACAAATATCCACGACCGGCAGTTACGGCCGACTGCGTGGTGATTACCCTTGAAGAAATCCCCCGCGTGCTGCTGATTCAGCGCGGCAATGATCCTTTCAAAGGACAGTGGGCTTTCCCAGGCGGTTTCATGAATATGGATGAAACAGCGGAGCAATGCGCCATCAGGGAACTGAAAGAAGAAACGGGCCTCAACGTAAGTCTGCTGAAACAGATAGGTGCCTATTCCGGTGTTGAGCGCGATCCGCGCGGACGCACCGTCACCGTGGCCTATCTCGCATTAGCAGAAAAACCCTTCCCCGTAAAGGGCAACGACGATGCCGCCAAGGCAGAATGGTTTGCGCTGAATGCCCTTCCTCCTTTGGCATTCGACCACGCAGACATTCTTCGTGATGCCATGCTGCTTTTTAGAGCTCTCAGGAAGAAAGAACAAGAATCACTTTGACCCCAAAAACAGAAAGACCGATGGATGATTTGAAAGCGTTGACACTCAGTGTATGCGAGGTGGCCCGCAAGGCAGGACACTATATCAAAGAGGAACGAAAGGGGTTCCGCATGGAGAATGTGGAACGAAAGCACGCCCACGACTATGTATCGTATGTGGACAAGGCTTCAGAACGCCTCATCGTCGATGCCCTGCGTCTGTTGCTGCCAGAAGCGGGCTTCATCACAGAAGAAGGCTCTGCCACCTACGACGACGAACAGTATTGCTGGGTGGTTGACCCTTTAGACGGCACCACCAATTTCATTCATGGCTTTGCCCCTTATTGTGTGAGCATTGCCTTGTGTCGCGGACAAAACATCCTGCTGGGCGTGGTCTACGAAATCACCACCGACGAGTGCTTCTTTGCCTGGCAGGGAGGCGGGGCTTACTGCAACGAACAGCAACTGCACGTGAGCAAGCAGAAGGCCGAAGATGCCCTGCTCTGTCTGCAACTGCCCTATAACAGCGATGCCTATAAACCCCTCATCCTCCAATTAATCCATCACTTCTATGGTCGTGCCGCCAGCATCCGCATGATTGGCTCTGCAGCCATGGCACTTTGCTATGTGGCCGCGGCGCGTCTCGATGCCTATGCCGAGAAATACATCGGCCAATGGGACTTCATGGCCGGTGCCATGATTGTGAAAGAAGCAGGCGGGCATGTTACCGACTATCAGGGGAACGCTCACTTTACACAAGGCAACAGCATCATCGCCTCTAACGGCATCATCCACGAGGAACTGCTTTCGATTTTACGTAACTTTGCATAACTTTTTCGCTTTGCTCAGGGAAACTCCTCCATCTCGACATAAAAAATAAAACAATTATTTTGCTCTGCACTCGATTTTTCGTAACTTTGCAGCCAATAAAACGACGAAATCGAAATGGAACAAAACAAGAATTTCAAGCGCACCACAGTGACAGCAGCCCTGCCTTATGCCAACGGCGGTGTGCATATCGGTCATTTAGCCGGTGTCTATGTGCCGGCAGACATCTACGTGCGCTATCTCCGTCTGAAGAAACAAGACGTGATTTTCATCGGAGGCAGCGATGAGCACGGTGTACCCATTACCATCCGCGCCCGTAAGGAGGGCATTACCCCGCAAGATGTGGTTGACCGCTACCACAAGATGATTAAAGATTCGTTTGAGCAATTCGGCATCAACTTCGATATCTACAGCCGCACCACCAGTAAAATCCACCACCAGTTTGCTGCTGATTTCTTCCGCAAACTCTACGACGAAGGGAAACTGACGGAGGAAACCACCACGCAACTCTACGACGAGGAGGCTCACCAGTTCCTGGCCGACCGCTATGTGACGGGCGAATGCCCCCACTGCCACAACGAGGGTGCCTATGGTGACCAGTGCGAAAAGTGCGGACGCGACCTTTCGCCCACAGAACTCATCAACCCCAAGAGCACCATCAGCGGCTCGGTGCCCGTGCTGAAAGAGACCAAGAACTGGTATCTTCCGCTGAATCAATATCAGGAATGGCTGAAGCAATGGATTCTGCAAGAGCACAAAGAGTGGCGGCCCAACGTGTACGGACAGTGCAAGTCGTGGCTCGACATGGACTTGCAGCCTCGCGCCATGACGCGCGACCTCGACTGGGGCATCCCTGTTCCCGTGGAAGGAGCAGAGGGGAAAGTGCTCTATGTATGGTTCGACGCTCCCATCGGCTACATCTCCAACACCAAGGAACTTTGCGAAAAGAATCCTGAGAAATGGGGCAACTGGGAAAAATGGTGGCAAGACGACGACACCCGTCTAGTTCACTTCATCGGCAAAGATAACATCGTGTTCCACTGCATCATCT
>DGWC01000064.1:17672-29149 GCA_002395135.1 Prevotella sp. UBA4268
TATATCATGCCCGACAACGTGCCGGCCAACGAGTTCCTGAATCTGGAGAACGACAAGATCAGTACCTCGCGCAACTGGGCCGTCTGGCTCCACGAATACCTGGTGGACATGCCCGGCAAACAAGACGTACTACGCTATGTGCTCACAGCCAACGCTCCCGAAACGAAGGACAACAATTTCACCTGGAAAGATTTCCAAGAGCGCAACAACTCTGAACTGGTGGCCATATATGGCAACTTCGTGAACCGGGCCCTGCAACTGACAAAGAAATACTGGAACGGCGTGGTGCCTCCCTGTGGCGAACTGACTGACACAGACCGCCAGGCCATTGAGGAGTTTAAGGATGTGAAACAGAAGGTAGAGGAACTGCTCGACCAGTTCAAGTTCCGCGATGCACAGAAAGAGGCCATGAACCTGGCGCGCATCGGCAACCGCTACATCACAGAGTGCGAACCATGGAAGGTATGGAAAACCGATCAGAAACGGTGTGAAACCATCCTGAACATCTGCTTGCAACTGACAGCCAACCTCGCCATCGCCTTTGAACCGTTCCTGCCTTTCTCATCGAAGAAACTGCGCGAAATGCTCAATCTGCCTGAGTTCGACTGGAACCAACTCGGCGACACGGAGATTCTGAAGCCCGGCCACCAACTCGGCGAGCCGCAATTGCTCTTCGAAAAGATTGACGACGAGGTGATTCAGAAGCAACTCGACAAACTGGAAGCCACAAAGAAAGCCAATGAGGCCGCTGCCTTCAAGGCCGCTCCCGTGAAAGAGAACGTTGACTTCGAAACCTTCGAGAAACTCGATATCCGCGTGGGACTGGTGACCGACTGCCAGAAAGTGAAGAAATCGAAGAAACTGCTGCAGTTCTCTATCGACGACGGCAGCGGCACACCGCGCACCATTCTCAGTGGCATCGCTGCCTTCTATGAGAATCCTGAAGTGCTCATCGGCAAGCGAATCCTTTTCGTGGCCAACTTCGCACCCCGCAAGATGATGGGTCTGGAGAGCCAGGGCATGATACTTTCCGCCGTTGACTTCGACGAAAGCCTCAGCGTGGTAACCACTACCAAAGACGTGAAGCCCGGCAGCCAAGTGGGCTGACACACCCATATTCATCGCCCCTCTGTAGGAAAAGACCGCTGGCCGGTTCCTGCAGAGGGGCGAAATCAAACCATCAGACACAAAACCATATCCGTTTTACTATCACTACTTTCAATACTACTAAAACAATGAACAGCATCAAAAAAGCATCCACCAGTATCTTATTCTTCTTGCTGTCGCTGAGCATGAACGCACAGATCGACACCAAGGTCAGCGGCAACTCGCTCACGCTCATGTCCGGGCAGGGTGACATGCGCATGGATTTCTGCAACAGCAAGATGGTGCGCATTCTGAAAAGCACCGGCAAGACTTTTCCCGAGAACGAACCGTGGATGGTGGTGAAATACGATTTCGAGCCTGTTGACTTCCACGTGCTCACCACCAGCGCGCAAGCCGATGTGACAACCGACGACCTGCAGATTACGGCAATGCCCAACCCCTGGCGCATCACCGTGAAAGACAAGGAAGGAATCGTGCTCTATCAAGAAACGGAGGTTAGCATCAGCCAACAAGAAGGGCCGAAAACCGTCTGCCGCCTCTCGCCCGACGAGCATTTCTTTGGCTTCGGCGAACGCATGGACCACATCGACCAGCGCGGCCAGAAAATCCATCTGAACGTGGAACTCGGTCATGGCACAAAGCCCGCTGTGGGCGGAAAAGACATCCTGCGCGCCAACTACTGCCCTGTGCCTTACTTCATGAGCAGCAAAGGCTATGCCGTTTTCTTCCACAACGCGGCTCCCACCGACTGGGATATGGGCTGGAGCGGCAACAGTCGCTACAGTTTCGCCGCCACAGAAGGACCGCTCGACTATTATTTCATACTGGGACCCAAGATTGAAGACATGCTCCATCAGTATCAGACACTCACCGGCATGTGTCCCATGATGCCGCGCTCTGCCTATGGCCTGCATCTCGGATCCTACAGCGGCGGCACGTGGAAACACGAGAAAGAGGCCAACGGACAATACAATGTAGATCTGGTGAAGCGCATGCGCAAGGAGGGCATTCCCTTCGACCTGCTGTGGCTCGACTCCACATGGCGCATCTTCAATTCCCGTTTCGGCAATGGCGGCTGCTGCTTTGAGTTCCAGCCCCAGTTCACCAATCCCAAGGCAATGATCGATTCCATCTATGCCCAGCATGTAGACATGTTCGGTCTGCACATCCGCTCCATTCTCGACGACGGCAAAACGAGCACGGTGTTCACCGAAGGCAAGCAGGCCGGCATACTCTACCCCAATGCCCAGGCCGAAGGACTGGTGAATTTCTTCGATGCCAAGGCCGTTGACTGGTGGTGGGACCATGCCATGAGCAAGATCACATCGTTAGGCGTGAAATTTGTAAAGACCGATGTGGGCAGTGCCTTCCGTCTCAACGAGGCACACAACAGCGACTATGGTGCCGCACAGTTGCACAACCTGTTTCCCATCGCCTATGCCCAGGCTCCTTACAACAAGTTCATGCAGTTGAACAACCAGCGCGGATTCACCCATACGCGCGAGGGATATGCCGGCATCCAGCGCTACCCGTTCATCTGGGCTGGCGACTGGGGTACGGAGTGGCAATGGTTTGAGCCCGTCATTCGCGGCGGTCTGAACATCGGTCTGTCTGGTGTTGGCTACTGGTCGCACTGTATGGGAGGATTCGAGCAGTATTCCGACTACGACACCGACCTCTATCTGCGCTGGTGCCAGTTTGGCATGCTCAGCCCGGTATCCATTCTCTTCGGCATGGACCATCCACGCTATCACGAGCCCTGGACCTATGGCGAAGAGGCCATGCGCATCTTTATCAAGTATGATTCGCTGCGCTATTCGCTTATACCTTATATATATAGTAACGCATACAGGATGTATAAGACCAGCAGACCGCTGATGACTCCCCTGCTATACGACTGGCAGAACGACGAACTCACCTACCGCATATCCGACCAGTATATGTTCGGCGAGGGCATGATGGTATGTCCCGTCACGGTGAAGAACGCGCTGAGCCGCCCCGTCTATTTCCCCGGAGGCAAATGGGTGGACTTCTGGACGGGCGAGCGCATTGACGGTCGCCAGCATAAATCGTTTCTCACTCCGCCCGACCTGATGCCCATCTTCATCCGCGAGGGTGCCATCATCCCACAACAACCGGCCATGCAGTATGTCAACGAGCATCCCGTGGAGGTAATCACGCTACTCTGCTATCCGCAGGGGAAATCCACTTACCTGCTTTACGACGACGACGGCAAAAGCATGGACTATCAGCATGGTATCTATTCCACCACAAACATAGAGAGCAACTACGACCAAGGCACGTGGACACTGCAGATACATAAGTCAACAGGTCTCTACCGTCTGAAAGAGCGCTCCTATGCCGTGGCAGCATTCTTTGACCAAGAGCCCTCGTCGGTTGTTCAGAACGGCTCTCCACTCACACAAATCAGTGCCGGCAGCCAGTCGCAAGGCTGGTGGTATGATGCCGACATGAAGAAACTGTATGTCAACTCCAATTTGACAAACCTTGACGACATCACCCTTGAAATCAAATAGCACAAACATGAAAAAGATCATTGCATTAGCCATATTCATGGCTGCATCAGCCTATAGTCTCGCCCAGGCACCCAACTGGCGAGCCTTGCGATTCAGCCAGAGCGACGCATTCTATTCCTATCTCATGGAAGACATGCACCGCTGTTACTGGCAGCGGCAACAGGAACTGCAACGCGCCATGAAGTCGAAAACCGCCTTGCAGCAATACATCACCGATGCCCAGAAGCGCATGCAGCAAGTGGTGGGCGAACTGCCGGAGCGCACTCCGCTGCAGCCACAGGTAACGGGAACGATACCGATGGAAGGCTTCCACGTGGAGAAGATTGTTTTCCAGAGCACACCTGGCCGTTATGTCACGGCTCATCTCTATATGCCCGACCATGCTAAAACGCCCGTCCCGGCATGCATCGACATGTGCGGACACGGCATCACGGGCAAAGGGCGCGGCGCAGCGCTGCCCGTGCGCATGGCAATGAACGGCATTGCCGTGATGGTGGTGGACCCCATCGCACAGGGAGAACGCCTGCAACTCATCGACAAAGAGGGCAACGACCTCACACGCGGTGTCACCACAGAGCACACGCTGCTGAATCCGGCTTTCGAACTGCTGGGCAGCAGTCTGGCCGCTCAGGAGTTTTTCGACAACAGCCGCGCCATCGACTATCTGGTTTCGCGCCACGACATCGATGCCGACCGCATCGGCTGCTACGGCTTTTCGGGCGGAGGCACTCAGGCTGCCTATCTCACAGCCCTCGACCGCCGCGTGAAAGCCTCGTGCGTGGGCCTGTTCTTCTCGTCCAGGGAGCGCACCATTGAGAAAGACGGGGCCTCCGACGGATGCCAGCAGGCAAGCGGTGAAGGGCGCGCAAGGATAGAGATTGCCGACATGGCACTGATGAACGCTGCACGCGAGGGCAAGGATTTCCTGCTTCGGCCTTTCCTTATTCTGGACGGCAAATATGATTTCGTTGACCACTGGGGAGCCCTGCGCGGTTTCGAGGAACTGAAACAGTGCTACGACCTGCAGGGCGTTGGCGACCGCCTGGACCAATACTACGCTGAAGACGGGCACGCCACGCCCGAGGACGTGCAGCAGCGCATGCTCTTGTTTTTCCACAAATGGCTGGCCAACGGCTCCACACCCTCTGCGGCAATACTCACCAACCCCAGCCACGATGTGCTAAGTCCCCTGTCGGCCGACCATCTCTGCACCCTGCGCGGACAGGTGAACCTGCAATATCCCGATGCTCTGTCAACCATGCAGATCACGGGTGAGATGATGAACCAGTGGCAGTCTTCAAGAGACCGTTTCTGCAAAGGCAGTCTGAAAGACATACGCCGCCAGATGATGCAACTGCTGGGCATCGCGCAGTTTAACGACCAGATAGAAATCATTCCCACAGGAACGAGCCACGGACGCGGCTATGAGGAACTGCGGTTCCAGGTGAATTGCGAAGGACAGATGCCGGTGGCCTGCGTGGTACTGGTACCTGAAACGGCCGGCAAGGCATCAGCCGTGGAGATTCACCTGCACGAAAACGGAAAGGCATGGTATCTGAACGACCTGATGCGGCGCGACTTCACCACCGACGGCACCATCCTAGTGGCGGCAGACGTGCGCGGCGTGGGCGAGATGGAAGACCCCTATCTGTATAATCTCACCAAATTCTGGAACCGAGAATACCGCTGTGCGGCGGCAGCCCTCCACATCGACCGCCCCCTGCTGGGTCAGCGGGTATGCGATGTGCGCACCCTGCTCAACTTCTGCGACAGCCATGAGCAACTGAAAAACCGCCCCGTGCGCATCGTGGCCGACGGACTGTTCGGCCCGGTGGTGATGCATGCTGCCGTGATCGACGAGCGAATAGGCAGCGCAAACCTCACCGCTACGCTGAAGACATGGCGCTCGTATGTAGAAAACCCCATGCAGCGCAACATGCTCAGCAATGTGGTGCCTGGCGCGCTCCGCTATTACGACCTGCCCGATTTGCTGAGCCTCAGCAAGGGAAGAGTGCGCATAACGGATTAAAAAGAGAGAAAAATTTGGTTTTCTCGCATAAACATTGTAATTTTGCAGCAGAAATGGGGGTCCCATAGTTCAATGGATAGAACAAGTCTCTCCTAAAGATTAGATCCGAGTTCGATTCTCGGTGGGACTACTTAGCGTGCCATTTCCGCTTTTTCATCAGTCACTAAACAATCCCAGATACTATGATTGGAGCAATCATCGGAGACATTGTAGGTTCAAGGTTCGAGTTTTCCGAACCGCCACAGCCAGGATTCAAGTTGTTCACTCCCGAATGCGACTTCACCGACGACACCATCTGCACCATTGCCATTGCCGATGCCATCCTCAACGGGAAGCCGTATAAGGAATCGCTTCACGAATGGTGCCGCAAATATCCAAACCCGACGGGTGGATACGGAGGACGGTTCCACGAGTGGGTGCTCTCAGACAACCCGCAGCCTTACGGCTCATTCGGCAACGGCTCTGCCATGCGTGTGAGTCCCGTGGCATGGCTCTTCAACGACTACCAGGTTGTGAAAGAAGAGGCGCGGCGCACCGCCGAACCCTCGCACAACCACCCCGAAGGCATCAAGGGTGCCGAGTGCATTGCCACGCTGTGCTACTGGCTGCGCACCTGCCGCATCACCAAAGACGAGGTGGAGCGTAAGGTGGAGAAAATGTGGGGCTACGAGATACCTTCGCTTCGCGACATCTACAAGATTGGCAGCGAGAACCATTTCGACGGCACTTGCATGGAAACGGTTCCCATGGCCATACGCTGTTTCCTGGAGAGCCAGAATTTTGAAGATGCCATCCGCATTGCCGTGCTCGCCGATGGCGACACCGACACCAAGGCCGACATCACGGGTGCCTTGGCAGAGGCTTTCTATGAGATACCCGAATCACTCATCGAGAAGGCATTCGGCTATCTGCCCAACGAGATGCTCGACATCATCACCCAGTATTCTCAGCGCATAGGGGAAGATTTATAATGGGTGGCCGCCGGCATCTGCATCACAATCAGATGCCGGAGATTTATTTCACTTTCCACACATTGAGCACAATGCCCTTGAAGTCGGACGAAAAATCGGGCTGGCATACGAAGAGGGCATTGTTCAGCCAGGCATATTTGCTGTCGGCGGGTGCCTCAAACTGAGGAGCCGTATTGAAATAATAAGCCTGCGGATCATTGCACACGATGCCGCGGTTGCGCACGTGGATCACGATGCCATCGTCGGTACGGATACAGTAGATGGCCTCCAATTCAGTGCGTTTGCCAGTGGTTTGCTGATAGTCGGCACCGCCATTGATGATGGTTCCTCGCAGCAGCGGACCTTCAAACGTGCCGCCCGTGATGGGTATCACCGTGCGCCGTCCGTGCGGAGTGTCGCCCACGGTGAGCATTTCACCGATGGCCACTCGCAGTTGCATGGCAAACTCCAGTGTCGGAGTCTCCTTGGGCGGATAGTTCTGTGCGCTGACACTAAGTGTAAAGGCTGTCAGCAAAGCCATGAATAGCCATTTTCTCATTGGTATTATCTTTTCTTTTTTGATGAGATGATTCATCTGATGACTTTTTTGACGGTGCTCTTGCCGTTGGATGATGTGGTGCGGATGATATAGACACCATGCGCATTGGCGGTGCCTGCGGCCATGCCGTTCAACAGGTAAGTACGCGTACCGGGCGTTACATCGTTATACAGCACACTGATGCCTTGGGTGTCTTCCGTGAATTGTGAATAGTCTAACTGCGGGTGACGCTCACCACTTTTCCAGCGGGCGGCACCGGCCAGTTGCTGCGATCGGCTATTGAGGTCGGCAAGAAGACCATCGGCGGCAAAGGCCTCGGCAGACAATTCCTTGGTATTTTCAACAGTGCCATACAGATAGTCCTTCCAGATGGCCCCCTGCGTCTCACCCAGTTTGCAGTAGTAACAGTTGCGCACCGTAGAACCCAGTCCGCACTCTGAACTGATGGCACCGTTGTTGCGCCGTTTCTCGCGGATGTTGACGTAGGCAAAGCAGTTGTCCACCACACAGGAGTTCTCCCTCCCGTTGCCGATGCGCCCAATCAGGCCGCCCATGTCGTTCTTGCCGAACACGGTGGCATCGGCATAGCAGTTCACCATCTGCGAATGGCCGAGGCACTGGCCGATGAGTGCTGCGTTGCGTGAGCCGCCACCCTCTATATAACTGCGCTCCACATAGCAGTTCACAATATTCGAATCGATTACCCTGCCGGCCAGGGCTCCCGCATAGGCATTGCTCAGCAGGTAACTGTCGCTGATGCCCAGGTTCTTCACCGTGGCATTTTCCAACACGCGGAACAAACCGTCGAAGGTCTTGCCGCTGTATAGTTTGCTGAGCAGTCCGATGATGCGGTGGCCGTCGCCGTCGAAGGTGCCCTGGAAGGCAACATAGGAATCGTCGCTGTCGTAACTGCCGATGTTGGGTGTTTCACGAAACATGGAGAGGTCGTTGTCTTTCGGCAGGTCTTCCTGATCTTGCCGCGTGGAAGGGACAATGGCTTCAAACACGCCCTCGTTCATCAAGATATCGGCCGTCAGTTTGAAATACTTGCCTTTGCTGAAGTCGGTGATTGCCAACATGTCTTCGGCCAGTTTCGCCAACTGCTGTCCGTTTGCAATCAGGTACGGGCTTTCGGCCGTCCCGTCGCCTCCGTCGTAGCCTGTTGCCGTGGTGCCGTCCCACGTCTGTGCCTTTGCCGTCAATGCGGTGGCGATAAGCATTGAAAGAATTAAAATGACGTTTTTCATTTTATGATTATTAGTTGTTTGCTACAAAGGTACACCGTTTTTTGCAAATCACCAAATCTTTTTCGCTCTTCCGAGTCAGTCGCGCCGTCTGCCCGCACGGTTGATGAATTGGCATGGCATCGGTGCAGCATGCATTTATCATGAGTAAAGTGCCGTTTTCGAGCATGAAACAGGGCACTTTCGTCACTCAATGGCAATCCTATGCAAAGGTAAATTAATATAATTTGCAGAGTAAATCAATTTGATTTGAAAAGTAAATCATATTAATTTGCACGGTAAATTATATTGATTTGCTGAAGCATTCCCTGCTGCCCAACGTGGCAAAGCATTGCTTTGCTCCGTTGAAACAGGCGGTTTCGCACTTTCGCAGCACGTGACGCTCGAGAACAGCATGCACTTCCTTCCACGGAATTAGAAATAATGGCGCAAGCCAACCTGCAGCCCCACCTGCTCAATGCCGTAGAACTCGTCTTTCTTCAGTTCTATGTTCTCGGGCTTCTTCATGCTCATGGTGAACGCGCTTAACTGCGCACCCAAGGCCAGATGGCGCGCCACCTTCAACTCGGCACCCACGCGCATGGTGACGGCCATGCGATTCTGTGTGTATGTCTGGTTGGCGTATGACTCGCCGTAGTGGCAATAGCCCAGGCCGAAGGCGAGGTCGAGACGGATTGTATTCATCGTTGGAGTGGCCATCACCACACTGGGTCCCACATAGTCCAAGCGCATTTTGATGCCCTCATTGAACGACGTGTAGTTGTGCCGGTAGTTAATGCCGAATCCGAAACCCGACTTCCATACATGGTCGTAGTCGGCACAGATGTCGAAACCGAAGCGCGACTTATAGAGATGATTGCCCACTTGATATTTTGAAGTCATTAACGAAGGACCGGCGCTCAGGCGGAAAATGTTGTGCGGAGCATTCTTGGCGGCCTCATCCATCTTGCGCATTTGCTCCTCGAAGGCACGCCGGTCTTCCTCATAACGCTGCTTGGCGGCCTTGTATTCCATGAATTCGGCATATTCCTCGGTCGGCAGCACTTGCTGCAGGGCTGAATATTCCATGGTGTCGGGCACCTCGCTCTCTGCCAGAGCCGACTCGGGAATGCGCAACATGTCGCCCCACACGCGGTGGATGGTGCTGTGGCGGTCGGGCCAACGGTGCTCGGTAATCTTCAGGCCATTGCCGCCATTCTTTGCCGTGGCGTTGACAGCCAACTGCATCACCCGCTCAAAAGTGCCGCCCACAGAGAAACCGGTGTCCACCACTTTCACCTTTCCGATGACCTGCGCCCCTTGCGGAACCCTTTCGTTGATGTGGAAAACATATACCGAATCGGGCGATGTGGCCGGCCATTCATGGCTTGCCAAATCGGTTGCCACTCTGGGAGCGCACCCCGTAAGGAGCACTGCCAGCAAAACACATGCAACAAGGGATATTCTTTTCATAGCGATTTCATTTTGAGGTGCAAATATAACAACATTATCCGATACAGCCAAATATCCACCCTGAAAATTTGACTGGCGACACCTTGGTACGTGCAATGGGACGCAGACGGCGGCGATGCAGAATGACAGCGACGAAAAAACAAAGCAGCCACCCCCCATTTGGGAAGCGGCTGCTTGATGGATTGATGACTCTTTTATGGCAGCTTGCCGATGTAGGCCAGAATACCTCCATCTACATAGAGCACATGTCCGTTCACTGCATCTGATGCATGAGAAGCGAGGAACACGGCCGGGCCGCCCAGTTCTTCGGGCTCAAGCCAGCGGCCTGCCGGTGTCTTGGCACAGATGAACGAGTCGAATGGATGGCGGCTGCCGTCGGCCTGACGCTCACGGAGCGGAGCGGTCTGCGGTGTGGCGATGTAGCCCGGGCCGATGCCATTGCACTGGATGTTGTACCCTCCATACTCTGAGCAGATGTTGCGTGTGAGCATTTTCAGACCGCCTTTGGCTGCTGCATAGGCAGAAACGGTTTCGCGTCCCAGTTCGCTCATCATGGAACAGATGTTGATAATCTTACCCTCGCGGCGCTCCATCATTTCGGGAAGCACGGCAGAAGACACGATGAACGGTCCCACAAGGTCGATGTCGATGACCTGCTGGAACTCGGCGCGCTTCATTTCGTGCATCGGAATGCGCTTGATGATGCCGGCGTTGTTCACCAGAATGTCGATGTTGCCCACTTCGGCGTGAATCTTCTCAACGAGTGCTTTCACGTCGTCTTCCTTGGTTACGTCGCACACATAGCCGTGCACGTTCACGATGCCGGCCTCTTTGTAGTTGTTCAGTCCGCGCTCGAGCGCAGCCTCATTGATGTCGTTGAAGATGATGTTCTTGATACCGGCAGCCACGAATGCCTTGGCAATGTTGAAACCGATACCGTAAGATGCGCCGGTAATCCACGCATTCTTACCCTCTAATGAAAATGGATTTGTCATTTTGTTGTTGTATTTTTTGAGAATTGTTCTTTTTACTTCAAATCAGTAATCTTTGAGAAGTCCTGATCGCCATAGTCAAGGTTCTCACCGCCCATGCCCCAGATGAAGGTATAGTTGTGAGTGGCGGCTGCCGAGTGGATGCTCCATTCGGGAGAGAGAACAGCCTGGTCGCCCTTCATCCATAGGTGGCGTGTCTCCTCTACCTCGCCCATGAAGTGGCACACTGCCTGTCCCTCGGGCACCTCGAAATAGAAGTAAGCCTCCATGCGGCGGCTGTGCACATGGGCGGGCATGGTGTTCCACACGCTGCCGGTGGCCAGTTCGGTCATGCCCATCTGCAACTGACATGTGGGCAGCACCTGGTTTACTATCATCTTGTTGATGTTGCGCTCGTTGCTCATCTCCAGACTTCCCATGTGTGCCACCACGGCGTCTGCCTTAGTTATCTTGCGGCAGGGATACTCCTTGTGGGCTGTGGTACTGTTGATGTAGAACTTCGCGGGCTTCGACGCGTCGTCGCTCTGGAACGTCACGTTGCGGTCGCCGCGGCCGATGTAAAGAGCCTCCTTATAGTCGAGATGGAACGTCTCGTCGCCCACCTTCA
>DGWC01000081.1:0-12502 GCA_002395135.1 Prevotella sp. UBA4268
CTGGTTCCAATGCCAACGAGATTGCTGTAAATGTGAAAAAGGAACTGGAAGAGCAGGCCAAGTTGTTCCCTCCAGGCATGTTCTATAAAATCAATTATGATGTAACGGAATTCCTTTATGCCTCTATTGAGGAGGTTGTGTTCACACTCATCATGACGCTCATTCTGGTGTTCTTGGTGGTTTACATATTCTTGCAGGATTTCCGCTCCACACTGATTCCACTGATAGCCGTTCCCGTATCACTTGTCGGAACATTCTTCTTCCTGAAGATATTTGGATTTTCCATCAACCTACTGGTGTTGTCGGCATTGTTGCTGGCCATCGCCATTGTGGTGGACGATGCAATTGTGGTGGTAGAGGCAGTACATGCCAAACTCGACCAAGGCTACAAGAATTCGCTCACAGCATCCATTGATGCCATGAACGAAATCTCAGGTGCCATTATATCTATTACGCTGGTGATGGCATCGGTATTTATTCCCGTTTCGTTCATCGGCGGAACATCAGGTACATTCTACCGTGAGTTCGGTGTGACCATGGCTGTGGCCATCTTCATTTCGGCTTTGAACGCCTTGACACTGTCGCCCGCACTCTGTGCCATATTCTTGAAGCCGCACGACAAGGACGGAAAAGAAATCAAGATGTCGCGCATTGACCGCTTCCATCTGGCTTTCAACACATCTTATAACAAGGTATTAGGAAAGTACAAAGGTAGAGTCGAGAAACTGGTGCGCAAGCCCATAGCCATCGGTATTGCCGTTATTATCGGTATTGCCGTGTTGGTTACCACGATGATGACCACCAAGACCGGTCTCGTTCCTAACGAAGACACGGGTACGCTGTTCTGTACAATTTCCATGCCTCCTGCAACTTCTGTGGCAAGAACCACACAAGTAATCAACCAAGTTGACTCTATCCTGGCGGCTAATCCGGCTATTCTGAGCCGCGAGCAGATTCAAGGATACAACTTCATAGCAGGTGCCGGTTCCGACCAGGCTACATTTATCATCAAACTGAAACCTTTTGAGGAACGACAGAAAGGTTTCTGGTGGAAATTATCTGGTTTCTGGGAAGGCGACAGTTTCTATCGTTTCCTTGTGAATCCTTACGATGCCAATTCCGTGCTTGGATTGATCTACAAGCAGACCGCATCCATTAAAGACGCACAGATTCTGGCATTTGCTCCGCCAATGATTCCCGGTTTCTCTGCCAACAGCGGTGTGTCTCTGGTGATGCAAGACCGTACAGGCGGTAGCCTGAACCACTTCTTCGAAATCACGAAGGAGTATCTGGCAGAACTGAACAAGCGCCCGGAGATTCAGATGGCGCAGACTTCATACAACCCGAACTATCCACAATACATGATTCATGTGGATGTGGCCAAGTGTAAGCAGTCGGGAATATCCCCGTCAACCATCCTTACCACCCTGCAAGGCTACTATGGAGGTTTGTATGCATCTAACTTCAATGCTTACGGAAAACTCTATCGTGTGATGGTTCAAGGCGATCCTTCCACCCGCATGACTCCCGAAAGCCTCAACAGTGTATATGTACGCACTCCGTCGGGCATGTCGCCGATCAAAGAATTCTGCAACCTGGAGCGCGTATACGGTCCATCGAACATCAACCGTTTCAACCTGTTCACCTCTATTAATGTGACGGCAACGGTTGCCGACGGATACTCTACCGGTGAAGCCATCAAGGCTGTACAGGATGTGGCATCCCAGGTATTGCCGGCCGGATATACATACGACTATTCCGGATTGACACGTTCAGAGGCTGCATCCAGCAACTCCACCGCGTTGATTTTCGTGCTCTGCTTCATATTTATCTATCTGATTTTGAGTGCACAGTATGAGAGTTACATCCTGCCGCTGGCCGTTGTTCTTTCCGTTCCATTCGGATTGGCCGGCGCATTCCTCTTCACGCAGTTGTTCGGGCATTCCAACGACATCTACATGCAGATTTCTCTGATTATGTTGATTGGACTTCTTGCGAAGAATGCCATTCTAATTGTGCAGTTCGCCCTGGAACGCCGACAGACAGGTATGGCCATTTCTTGGTCGGCCGTCTTAGGTTCCGCAGCACGTCTTCGTCCTATTCTGATGACTTCGCTGGCCATGGTGATTGGTTTGCTGCCTATGATGTTCGCCACTGGCGTGGGCAAGAATGGTAACCAGACCTTGGGTGCTGCTGCCGTGGGCGGTATGTTGATTGGTACGCTGCTTCAGATCTTCGTAGTGCCAACATTGTTCGTTATCTTCCAGTCGCTTCAGGAAAAGATAAGCCCGATGAAGTTTGACGACGAAGAGAACCATGAAGTGGCAGCCGAATTACAGCAATACGCACACCGTCCGGTGGAATATCAAGTTGAAGAGTAAAAGGAGACAGTTATGAAAAAGATATTGATGATTGCCGTTTCTGCCTTGTTAATGACAGGCTGCGGCTTATATACCAAATATGAACGCCCAGATGTGAATACCACAGGACTGGTGCGCGACGTGGTTTCGCTGCACGATACGCTGGCGGTTACCGACACAACCAGTTTCGGTAACCTGCCATGGCGCAGCGTCTTCACCGACCCGCAGTTGCAGACACTGATTGAAAAAGGTCTGGAAAACAACGCTGACTTGCTCAATGCTGCACTGAATGTAAAGATGGCAGAGGAAGGGTTGAAGGTTGCCAAACTGGCCTTTATCCCGTCTTTGGCTTTCACGCCACAGGGAACAATTGCATCCTTTGACGGTGCACGGGCAACAAAATCCTATTCGCTTCCGCTCTCTGCCAGTTGGAATGTAGACCTCTTCGGCAATCTTCTCAACAGCAAGCGGAGCACACAGATGCAACTGCTGGCAACGAAAGACTACCAAACAGTTGTGAAAACCAACATCATCTCTGGCATTGCCAATCTGTATTATACTCTCTTGATGCTCGACCGTCAGGAAGAGATTCTCAATGATATGATTGGATTAACCAAGGACACGTGGGAAATGATGAAGTTGCAGATGCAACTGGGACGTGCACGTTCCACAAGCGTTCAGAGTTCTGAGTCTGCCTACTATTCTGTTCAGGCACAGGCTGTTGACATGAAACGCCAGATACGCGAAATGGAGAATTCTCTCTCTCTGCTTATTGGCCAGCCCGCACAAACCATCAAGCGCGGCAAACTCGCCAATCAGTCTCTCCCATCGAATTTCAGCACGGGCATTGGCATTCAACTGCTGAACAACCGCGCCGACGTGCATGCAGCAGAAATGTCACTTGCTCAGTGTTTCTATGATGTGAACACCGCACGTAGCCGTTTCTATCCGAGCATCACAATTACAGGTACAGGTGCTTTCACCAACCAGAACGGTCTGGTCAACCCTGGCAAGATGTTATGGAGCGCAGTAGGCAGTCTTGTGCAGCCCATTTTCCAGCACGGACAGATTGTTGCCGGCCTTAAAGTGGCACAGATGCAATATGAACAGGCTTACAACACATGGCAGAACTCTATCTTGAAGGCTGGCAATGAGGTTAGCAACGCGCTTGTCCTCTATAATTCTTCCGACGAAAAGGCAAAACTGGAAGCCAAGCAGATTGAAATTCTGACAAAGAACGTGGAAGACACCAAGCAACTCTATAAGAGCAGCACCTCGTCTTACTTAGAGGTCATCCAGGCTCAAAGCAGTCTGCTGAACGCCGAAATATCCAAAGTTCAAGATGATTTCTACAAGATGCAGGCTGTGGTGAATCTCTATATGGCACTGGGCGGAGGCTCAAAATAACAGAAAATGGATAATTGATAATTGAAAATTATGGCAAGCGATATTAGTACAAAAGCCGAAATCAGCCCAAAGGCGAAAATCGGCGACAACTGTAAGATATTTCCATTTGTGTATATCGAAGACGACGTGGTGATTGGCGACAACTGCATCATCTTCCCTTTCGTGAGCATCCTTAACGGAACACGCATGGGCGGACACAACAAAATTCACCAGGGATCGGTAATCGGTGCACTTCCACAGGACTTTGATTTCCGCGGAGAGAAGACCGAATGCATCATCGGAAACAACAATATCATCCGCGAGAATGTGGTTATCAACCGCGCCACACACACAGGTGGACAGACTTTAATTGGCAATGACAATTTCCTGATGGAAGGAACCCACATCTCTCATGATGTAAAAGTGGGCAACCAGTGTGTGTTTGGCTATGGAACGAAAATCGCCGGCGACTGCGAAATCGGTAATGGCGTGATCTTCTCATCAAGTGTTATCGAGAATGCAGGCACTCGTGTGGGCGAAGGAGCCATGATTCAGGCAGGCACCACCTTCTCAAAAGACGTGCCACCCTACATTATCGCAGGCGGTAATCCTGTGAAATACGGAGGCGTGAACATGACCATGGGCCGCAGTTATGGCATTGAAGAAAAAGTGCTCAAGCACATTGCAAATGCCTACCGACTGGTGTTCCATGGACAGACCAGTGTGTTTGACGCTGTGATGCAGATCAAGAATCAGGTGCCCGACAGCGAGGAAATCCGTAATATCACATCATTCATTGAGAGCACATCAAAGGGTATTATCAGCAAACTGTAGGTCTTTCGAGGGTATTGCTATTCATACACCAAGAAGCATGCCAACAGATTCCGTCTGAGCAGAAAGAGTCTTAGCCTTCGAGACAATACATAGAAAGAACTCTTGCCACTATTTCGAAATACCGCTCAACGGCGGGCTTCGGATGATGGCAAGAGTTTTTCTGTCACTCACACATAAACGTACTGCACCAAAGACTCTTTCATAGAATTGGCGGTTAATGGAAAAATGCACCTTTTCTATGACGATTTTACAGAATAATCAAAAGAAATGTGTAAATAATAACGTCATTTCGCAAAAAAACATTAATTTTGCAAAACAAGCAACTACAGAAAGAACAAATCAATAAAACAACGGAATAGCATCGATGCCAAAACTTCGGCAACTGTTATTGCGGGAAACATCTATTCAATATCAGAAAAATGAAAAGAACTATCTACACCATCCTGCTCCTGATCTGCGTCGTGCATCTGTTTGCTCAGCGCATCGACTTCAACATGACTGGCAGAAACGAAGAAGAAGTCAATGAACCTAACTATGTGGCATGGGCGGTCAACATGTCGGCAAGCGAATCGAAGACTTTCGACAATGGTGTCACTGTCACCTTGGCGGCCACAGGGGCTGCCGACGTGTTGCGCTCCCAATGGAACAAGAACACATGCACACAAGGAAAGAACGGCATTACCGGCTTGAGACTGTTGGGCGACGGCGTAGTGGCATTCAAACTCGACGATGATAACAATACGCCAAACATAACAAACCAGCCGACAGGTATTGCTGTGACGGTTGAAGGATTGCCATCGGGAAAGCATTCACTGCTCGCCTACCATGTATACAAGGATGTGCTCAAAACCGTAATGCCCCAAATCAAGGTGGAAGTTGACGGCAAAGAAGTTCTCACAGGGGTGAAGTTCTCTAACATAACTGATCCTGCCAGCAACCTGAAGATGTCTGAGGCGGCATGCTCCTATGTGGAATTCAACGTTGCCGAGGGCCAGCCCGTTATCATCACCTATAGCACGATGGTGGAAGAAGGCAAAGAATACCAGTCGTCTAACATCACACTCAACGGTCTGGAATTCGACACCAGCCCCTTCATGGCACAAGATCCCTGGCCAGACAACTATGAATATCATGTAGATGCCGATGATGGCACATGCTCATTGCAATGGACATCATCATCTGTGGCCACTATCCATAAACTGGTTTTCGGCACTGACGCACAGGATGTGGCTACATCTACAGCCTATCAATATGAAGGCACCGCAACCTCATACACCGTCAGCGGACTCACCCCATTGCAGCGCTATTATTGGAGAGTAGACGAAGTAGAAGAAAACGGCACCATTCACAAGGGAACGGTGTGGGAATTCCAGCCGCGCAGACTCGCTTTCCCCGGAGCAGAGGGCTACGGACGCTTTGCCATTGGCGGACGCGGCGGTGTGGTATATCATGTTACCACGCTCGACGACAACGGAGACGACAACAATCCCCTTGAAGGATCACTCCGTTATGGCATTAAAAAGGTGAGCGGCCCGCGCACCATTGTCTTCGATGTGGCTGGTGTCATCTCACTGAAAAGCCGACTCACATGTTCCGACAAATACGTAACCATCGCCGGACAGACGGCCCCTGGACATGGCATCCTGCTGCGCACATGTGCTTTTGGTATGCAAACCGACGGCATTACCCGTTTCTTGCGCATGCGACTGGGACATAAGAAACTGGTTAACGGAGTCATTCCCGGCAGCAACAATGGCCAGTCATACGGTGCAGATGCGGGAAAGACGGAAGAAACCACGCTGGGAGGTGTCGACGGAATGGGCATGGCGGGCAACGACAATGCCATCATGGACCACTGTTCCATCTCATGGACCATCGACGAGGCATTCTCGAGTCGCGGAGCCAAAGCCATCACCCTGCAGCACACACTCATCAGCGAAGCCCTTAATGTGGCCGGCCATCCCAACTACTCTGCCGGCAATGGCCATGGCTATGCCGCAACCATCGGTGGCGGACAGATGGGTGGCAAGCCCGGCTCCTTCCACCACAACCTGCTGACACATAACGCAGGAAGAAACTGGAGTATTTCTGGCGGTCTCGACGGAAAAGGGTTCTATGATGGTGCACACGATGTTTTCAATAACGTTGTATACAACTGGGACGGACGCACCACCGACGGCGGCACTCATGAAATGAACTTCGTGAATAACTATTATAAAGTGGGACCTGCCGACGGCACCAAAACGCTCTTCACTGCTCAGTTGGAAGGAACGGGTCAGGGATCACAGTCGTACTACGTAAACGGTAACATCCGCGACAACAAGAACGGATCGCTCACTCAAGACAAATATGGCGAGACATACAAATATCAGAAAGCAAGCAGTCAGGAACTCAACTGGGAAGTATTCAGAAATGAGCCGTTCTTCCCCTCATACGCCACGATTGAATCCGCCGAGGCTGCATATAAGAACGTGCTGAGCGACGTTGGCTGCACCCTACCCTACTTCGACCTTCACGATCAGCGCATGGTGAAAGAGACCAAGACACGCACATTTACCGTAAAAGGGAGCCATTCTGGAAAGAAAGGACTCATTGACTCAGAAGAAGACGAAGGCTGTGAAGGGTTCGACTTAGGAAAACTGGGCATCACCACCAGCAGTCGCAATGCCGACTGGGATACCGATGGCGACGGTATTCCCAACTGGTTTGAACAGATTACCGGCACCAATCCGTCTGTCGCCAACAACAATGAAGACCGAGACGGCGACTATTATACCGATCTGGAAGAGTATCTCAACTGGATATCTGCGCCCAACTTCCGCATAGACGGCCACCTGTCACTGCCCATGGAAGAATTCTTTGCCGGATACGACGCACCAGCATATACCATTGAGGGCATTCCCGCAGGCGTTACTGCATCGCTTTCCGAAGGTATCTTATCCATAAGTGCGACCGAAGCATCGCCCAAACTCTTCACTTTGGAAGTCAAGGCTGAGGAAAACGGCATCAGTATGACACGTTCGTTCCATTTCGCCTACGCCAATGGACAGACGGGAATCGTAGCCATACCCTCCGATGATGCCTGTGCTAAACAGCATCCTTCTTATGATCTGAGTGGCAGACGTCTGCTAACAGTCCCCGTCACCAAAGGGATTTACATCCAAAAAGGGAAGAAAATAATAGTGAAATAGCAAGTTTGGCACGTCAGAGGAATCACCTCAGTCCCGTTGATAGCATGTTCCATTACAGAATAATGTAGAATGCGCACAGCACCAAGGCGATGGCAGAGACCATATCCACCTGACGGCCATAACGTGTGAAGAAGTGCCGGAGAAAAGAGCCAGCCAACAGCCATACAAGATTCGCACCGGGACCTGCAATCACAAGCCATGAACCGACTTCGAGCAGATCTGCAAGACGGTTGGAATATGGGAGAACGAAAGTGCTGAAAACCGTCAGATCGAACAACAGCATCTTTGCATTCGTCAACTGCACCATCATGCCGTTCCAAAAGCGACAGTCGCGGTCGTCCTCCTCTTTCTGTCCCCTGCGATGCCATATATTCCAGGCAAGATACAAGATATAAGCGGCACCGATATATTTCAACAGGCCGACATACTCACCAAAGGCCACTCCCATCAAATGTGTGAGAACAGCCATCACTGTCACAGCCATGGAAAAACCTGTGAACAGCCCAAGCCACATCACCAGCGACTGTCTCCTGCCGTGACGCAGGGACATGGCCAACGAGTAAATATTGGCAGGGCCGGGGGTATAGCCGACAATCAGTATTTGCAACAGCAACGCAGGAAGCAGTGAGTACGCCATGGGTATTCTCAGATGATGGAAGAATCAAGGAGTTGTGTCTTTGACAATGATTGCGGTCACGTTATTCAACGATGCATGCTCTCATTTCGATGTCATCTACAGGTCTGTCGCCACGGCCTGTAGCAGACGACTGGATCATTTCCACTACGTCAAGACCTTCCTCGACCTCACCGAACACCGTATATTGGCCATCGAGATGCGGCGTTCCTCCTAATGTGGTATATACTTTCTGTTGTTCCTCTGTCAGACCAGCAAAACCTGCGGCCTGCTTCTCGGCTTCCGCAGCCAGTCTATCCTGCATTTCTTGTAATCCGGCACGATTCCTGTCACGCCGCATCTGCATGATTTCGTCCCGATGCTCGGAAGCGAGTTTGGCGAAAACGTCCTGCACCTTCTGCATTTTCATCTGTCGAGAGAACTGGCGTATCTGTCCTTCGTTATAGACCTGTCCCCACACGATATAGAACTGAGAGCCGCTGCTTCTGCGTTCAGGATTCACCTCGTCACCTTGACGGGCAGCAGCCAAGGCTCCACGCTTATGAAACAATCCCTCTTTGATTTCTGCTTCAAGGGTATAGTCAGGTCCGCCAATGCCAAGCATCTTACCGGCAGGCGCTCCCTTGGAATCAGGATCGCCGCCCTGAATCATGAAGTCCTTAATCACCCGATGGAACAGCGTACCATCATAATAGCCTTCTTTCACCAGTTTGACGAAGTTGTCACGGTGAATCGGTGTTTCGTCGTACAGGCGAACAATCATGTCGCCGAACATTGTCTGTATCTTTACTTTCTGCATGAGTTATATATTATATAATGTGCAAAATATGTGTTCTATCTGGCAGACGAGTTGTTGAGCGCATGCGAAAAATCAGCAAGGCGGCTGGCCGTCAGGGCTATATGGCGCCATGCCACCTCCTTGCGCATCGCTTCCTGCAGTGTCATACCTGGAGGATTGATGCATTCCACCTGAGAAAAACCTGCACGTAACAGTGTCTCACGGTCGCTGATTCGGCCCGCTATCAATGCCACTGGAGCATTCCCGGCATGTTCCAGAATACCCATTGGCAACTTACCCATCAGCGTCTGACGGTCGGCAGAACCCTCACCAGTAATAATAAGGTCTGCTCCCTTGGCATGCTCGCTGAAACGAATCGTGTCGAGCAACAGTTGTATACCGGACTTGCAATCTGCATTGAGGTATTCCAGGAACGCATAGCCAAGTCCACCGGCAGCACCAGCACCCTCCATCGTGGAACGGTCGTAGCCAAAATGTCTGGCAGAAACATCAGCAAACTTCCTGGCCCGCTCGTCAAGCCTGAGCACCATTTCCGCTGTTGCACCCTTCTGGGGGGCAAATACATAAGCAGCCCCGTTCTCACCACACAAGGGGTTTCTTACATCAGAGGCAATGGTGAAGTGTACTGAATCCAACTCCCTAATGTCATCCCAGGTTCCTGCCTTGGCAAAAGCGTCTTTAAGTGCTCGGAGCATTCCCGTTCCAGCATCGCTGGTAGCACTGCCCCCAAGCCCTACAAGGACATGCTTGGCACCTTTCCGAACAGCATCGGCCACCAGTTCCCCCGTTCCATAACTTGTGGCCACCAACGGATTCCGTTCTTCTTCCGTCAGCAGAGGCAGACCACTGGCACGGGCAATCTCTATCACAGACGTCTCATCTTGCAGCAGATATGCTCCCGTGATGGGACGCATCAGCGGGTCTCTCACCACGACTTCTACCCTCTCACCACCGATGGCCGTCTGAAAAGCCTCCAGAAACCCTTCACCGCCGTCGCTGACGGGCACTTGTACAATTTCCGCATCAGCACATGCTTTCCTGATGCCCTCTGCTGCTGCCATGTTCGCCTCCATGGAACTCAGACAGCCTTTAAACGAATCTATCGCAATGATTACTTTCATACAAACAGATTTTTCAAACCAAATCAGCATGACTCATATACTCCAATTTGCACCTATCTTCTTGGCCATTGGTTGATAACTGACTGCTTTCACGATGCAAAATTAACGAATAAGACGGATACTGGCTAACTTTGCACCCATCATTTATAAAACTTTATGAAGATTGACATACGAAAGAAACTCGTGAAACTGTGAAATCATATAATAAAGTGCGGGAACAAACGGTTGTTCCCAATCACAAGAAATGATGACTGGCGACGAGTTATTTTTACTGATTATTGGGTATTGTCTATTTACGGGAGTCATCGTACCTTTGCAACCAGAAGTTTTATCAACTATTATAATTAAGGTATGAAGAGTATTTTCAAGGATTATTTCAGCCAGTGTGCCCGTCCCGAAGGGTTTCTGGGGCGAGTGATGTTGCGCTTCATGAATTTCGGTCATGCCCCGCTTACCAACTGGGGACTTGACCAGGTGACGTTCCGAAACGATATGACGATGCTCGACATCGGTTGTGGCGGCGGTGCCACACTGAAGCGACTGCTCAAGAGAAGCCCCGGCGGCAAGGTCTACGGCATCGACATCTCCGACGAAAGCGTCGCCAAGGCGAAACGTGTGAACAAGCAGCATTTGGGCAGCCAGGTGTTCGTGGAACAGGGGTCGGCCCACAGTCTGCCGTGGGACAATCGGTCGTTCGACGTGGTGACTGCCGTAGAAACCGTCTATTTCTGGCCCGATCTGCCGCGATGCTTCCAGGAAGTGAAGCGAGTGCTGAAGCCCGGCGGACAGTTTGCCATTATGCTCGAAGTGATAGATACCGACTCTTCATGGACGAACGTCGTGGAGGGCATGACCGTCTATTCACCCGAACAACTGAAGGAGATGCTGCAGCAGGCAGGATTCAGCAACGTGGAGGTGCTCAGAAAGAAACCGTCGTATGCAACCATTAAAGGAATACTGAAATGAAAGAGAAAATGAAACCCAATTACGGGAACTGGGTTCCCACGAAGTTGCTGGCATTGCTCTATGTGACAACGCTAAGCATTGCCATCCTTTTGCTTTTTTCGGTCATTTGCGGATGGATCATTCCGGTTTCCGTCTTCCTGGCGGTGCTGCTCGGCGTTTCGCTGTTCTTCTCGCTTTACATGACCGCCTTCCATCACGCCTTCTCTTTCAGTGGTGGCGGTATGATGGGAAAGGTGCACGAGTTCATTGTCTCACGTCTGCCATGGGACGGTCGTGGCCATCTGCTCGATGTGGGTTGTGGAGCCGGTGCGCTGACCATCCGCTGCGCCAGACGTTATCCCCAGTCCCATTGCACAGGCATCGACTACTGGGGCATCAAATGAGACTATAGCCAGCGCATGTGCCGGCATAATGCCGAGGCAGAGCAGGTGGCCGACCGCTGCACGTTCCAGCAGGGCGACGCCAACCATCTCGACTTCGAGGACGAGACCTTCGATGCCGTGGTCAGCAACTTCGTCTATCACGAGGTGAACGACGGGCGGAGCAAGGAACAGTTGTTGCGCGAGACCTTGCGTGTGCTGAAGCGGGGCGGCAGTTTCGCCCTGCAGGATCTGTTCGGTCAGAAGTCCGTCTATGGAGACTTTCAGCAGGTTGTGGAGCGCCTGCGCCGGGATGCTGTCAGCGAGATTCATTATGCCGACTCCGGCCTCGAGATTCCCATCCCACGTTGGATGCAGGTGCCAGGCATGCTGAGAGGAGTAGGAATCATCTACGGAAAGAAAAAAGAAAGGAGTTCGATATGGTCACGTTAATACTTCTCATCATAGCATTCGTACTCAGGAAGAGATACGTGGCAAGTAGCGACCCTGGGATCCTCAAGGTGGCATATTTTTCCGCAAACATTGTATTCTCTCCGATAATAGGTATTCCATTCTATAAATTCATAACAGGCCAATTATACAGTGGCCCTTATTCTCGCATATATAATTCTGACGGAAGTTATGCCTGATATTTGTCCTTTAAAATAAAAGTACCTTTGCCGTAAAACCAAAGATATTTTCAAGCAAATCATGTCCTCTATTCTGTGCTTTATAATTTACTTGACGTTTTTTAAAGAAAACACCATCGCTATCCACCTTACCCAAACAAAAGAATAACCGCCTGGATATCAAGCGGTTATTCTTTATTTTGGTCGGGATTACTGGACTCGA
>DGWC01000081.1:12594-59324 GCA_002395135.1 Prevotella sp. UBA4268
CAACTGCGCTAAATCCCGATCCTTATGTGCAAATGCTCATTTGCGGATGCAAAAGTACACACTTTATATGAGATAACCAAATTTTCGAAGTACTTTTTTTATGAGGAAGGCAAAAATCTCTCTATTTTGTCTCTTTCCAACCGACCTTTTCTTTCATCCAATTGATGAGTTTGTTGCCGATTTTCCTCTCTATTCCGGCCTGCGTGGTGGGAATGCCCGTCTTTTTGGTGAAGGCCCGTTTCAACTTGGTGATTCCCAAGAATTCTTTCCATGAAAACCTCACAGACAGGCCGGGAATGCCCGTCTTGCTGTATTTGTTCTTGGTTGTTTTCCTGCGTGTGGAAGTCTTTTTGGTGGTAGAAACAGACTTCTTTGATGTGGATTTCTTCTTGGTTGTCGATGATTTCACGGCATCCAGTTGTTCATTGTCCATGGACGAAGTATCGAGAAATGACATATTAAAGGGTTTTAAAGATTTTGTTGCGAAGTTACAAAATATTTTCATCAAACAAGAAGTTTTTTCCGAATTTCATCATTCTCATAAACATTTGTACAGATAATCAGCGGCAGAACATTACTTGTTTCCGGCTTTCTGCATTAAAGAAAAAATCACATTATGAGGCATCGAGAATGGATTATTTGCAAACGGAAAATATTTTTCGTGTAGAGGGACAAGGATTCAGAGGTTTTGACATCTCCCTTATTATCAAAGAGTTATGTAAAACTGAAAGCATTTTTCATCGCTCATGGGCGGTAAAACATGTGGTTTTGGGCTGCAAAAGCATAGGTTTTGACAGGTAAAAACATAGGTTTCAGGAGGCAAAACATCATATTTCTCGAGGCAAAACCTATGGTTCTGCAGCACAAGAGGGCGTTTGCGGGGCAATGAGAGCCGACTGACAGGCGAAAAGTCTTTCTGGTTTGAGAAAAAAGACGGCAGGATTTTGTTAAGATTTTTGCAATCCCGAAAACCATCTTTTATGTTCATCTTTTATGCCCGAAAAAACGTAAATATTCCAAAATTGCTTTGCGGTTTCGGCATTTATTATTACTTTTGTACTTTGTAAACGTCATTATAAGGTAAGTCGAGCCCATGCCGGCATGCACAGACATGTGGCCAGCGGCCCGGCAATTATCATTCATCGAAAGTAATATGCAATATAAACTGACTGCTCCCAAGCAGATAAACACTACTATTAATCTTCCCGCATCCAAGAGCATCAGCAATCGCGCGCTGATCATCCATGCCCTGTCATGCAGAAACTCAGCCCATGAACTCAAGGACAGCGAGCAGTTCACCCTGCCGCAGAACCTGAGCGACTGCGACGACACGCAGGTGATGATCAAGGCCCTGAACGACATGCCCGATGTGATCGACATCAAGGCAGCAGGCACAGCCATGCGATTCCTCACGGCCTATCTGAGCGTTACGCCGGGTACCCACATCATTACCGGCACCGAGCGCATGAAAAACCGCCCCATCAAAGTGCTTGTGGATGCACTGCGCTATTTGGGTGCCGACATTGAATACATGGAAAAAGAAGGCTATCCCCCACTCCGCATCACAGGAAAAGAGTTGGAAGGTTCCCGCTTGGAGATTCCCGGCAACGTGAGTTCGCAATATATCTCTGCATTGCTGCTGATTGGTCCGGTGCTGAAAAAAGGCTTAGAGATAGAACTCACCGGTGATATCATCTCGCGCCCTTATATCGATCTCACCCTCCACACCATGCACGACATGGGTGTGAAGGTGGAATGGAGCGACGTAAAGACCATCTCCACCCAGCACCAGCAATATGCGCCCAAGGCGTTTTCGATTGAAAACGACTGGAGTGCCGCATCTTATTGGTATGAAATCATGGCGCTCAGCAACGACTCTTCGCTAACAGCCCAAGCGTCTGATCAGGTTTCCATCAAACTGAACGGACTGACCGACGGCTCGCGCCAAGGCGACTCCGTGGTGCGCTATCTGTTCTCCATGCTGGGCGTGAAGACATCCTTTGAGAACACCCACCCGGGCATACCCACCACCGTCACACTGAAAAAGGTTCCCACCCGTCTGCCACGGCTCGACTATAACTTCATCAACCAGCCCGATCTGGCTCAGACATTCGTGGTGTGCTGTGCCTGCATGGGCATTCCGTTCCATTTCACGGGACTTTCCTCCTTGCACATCAAAGAGACCGACCGCATGGAAGCGCTCATCCGTGAAATGCGCAAGATTGGATTTGTGATTAAGGAAAGAAACGAAAGCGAACTGCTCTGGGACGGCGAAAGATGCGAACCCACGATGGAGCCCATCGACACCTATGAAGACCATCGCATGGCATTGGCCTTTGCCCCGCTGTGCATCAAATACCCTGGACTGCGTATCAACAATCCGCAAGTGGTAACCAAGAGTTATCCTAACTTCTGGAATGATCTCAAACAAGCGGGATTCATCATCGAGGAATGACTTATCTGATTCTTTCACTGCTGGCATTAGGCATTGTCGCCGCCATGATAGGGCTGCTGTCACACAATAAACACGGCAGTTCCAACGTTATTATGGCAGACAGTTCCTCGTGCGCCACCTGCAACGGCGACAACCAAAAATGCGAACAGGAGTGCATGATGGAGGCTGCCACAAAGGACATTGTGTATTTCGATGACGAAGAACTCGATGTTTTCCGCGACCGTGCAGCCGATGACTATACGGACGAGGAAGCGGAACAGTTCCGTGAAATCGTATACACCATGAAGCAGAGGGAAGTCAGGGAGTGGACACGGAGCCTCACCCTGAGAGGCATTGCCCTGCCCAACCAGATAAAAGACGAAGTTTTTCTATTGATAGACGAGAGTTTGTCAAGTTAGCGCAATGATGATCACAAGAAGAAACCGGTCATATCATCAAGTCAGCAGGAAGCCATCGTCATGCTGCGATGGCTTTCACAGAAGGTATGCAGTCCGCCATCATGTCATGCCTGGCATGCAAACGGCCGGTATCATCATGATGTGCGCCATTATTTTCCTGGGCTGCTCAACAGAAAAAAACACGTCGCAATCGCGCTGGTGGCATTCATTCAACGCAAAATACAATACTTATTATAATGGTGCGCAGGCTTTCATCGACGGTTCCCTTGAAAAGGAAAACAGCAACAAGGACAATTTCACCGAGATGATTCCCCTTTTCACCGTCGGCAACAAGCAGAGCCGGGAAACCGGGAAAAGCCATTTCGACCGCACCATCGAGAAATGCCAGAAAGCCATCAAACAGCACAGCATCAAGCGAAGACCCCAATGGACCAAGAGCAGGAAGAAAACGGCCCGCGACATTGAATGGCTCAGTCGCACGGAATACAACCCGTTCCTGTGGAAAGCATGGATGCTCATGGGGCGCGCACAGTTCAACAAGGGCGCTTTCGAAGATGCCGCCTCCACCTTTGCCTACACCAGCCGCCTCTATGCCACCCAGCCTGCCATCTACGGAAGAGCACGGGCATGGCTGGCCAGATGCTATATCGAGCAAGACTGGATATATGATGCCGAGGATGTCATCACCAAGATGAAGCGCGACTCTCTCGACTGGCGGGCCGTGAACGACTGGAACCAGACTTATGCCGACTACTATATCCACACCGGCCAGTTCAAGGAAGCAATCCCCTATCTCAGAAGTGTCATACGGCATGAGACGCGCCGCAAGCAGAAAGCGCGCGAATGGTTTCTCATGGGACAACTGGAGGCGGCGCTGGGCAACCGGCAGAATGCATACAAAGCCTTCAAACGGGTGATCAGGCAGAATCCTCCCTACGAACTGGAATTCAACGCCCGCATTGCCATGACCGAAGTGATGGCCAAGGGCAAGAGCAAGCAGATGATCAGCCGGCTGCGGAGAATGGCGGCCTCAGACAAGAATGCCAACTATCTGGACCAAGTGTATTATGCCATCGGCAACATCTATCTCTCACAAAAAGACACCTTGAACGCCATCGCCGCCTACGAGAAAGGCAACGAGAAAGCCACGCGCGCGGGTATAGAAAAAGGTGTGCTCCTGCTCCATCTCGGCGACATCTACTGGCAGAAAGAGAAATTCAGCGATGCCCAGCGGTGCTATGGCCAAGCCATCGGACTGCTCGACAAGGACCGCGACGACTATGAACAACTGTCTGAACGCTCGACGATTCTCGACGAACTGGTTCCCCACACCGAGACCGTACATCTGCAAGACTCACTGCAGGCCTTGGCCAAGATGAGCGAAAAAGACCGCAATGCCGCCATCGACCGGGTGATTGAGCAACTCAAGAAGAAAGAAAAGGAAGAGCGCGACAAACTGGCCGAGGAGGAAGTAGAGAAACAACTGTCGCAAAACGGACAGAACGCCAACAACCGGCAGCAGCAAAGGCAGCAACAGCAGCCCGTTGCCGGACAGCAAAATGCCGCATGGTATTTCTACAACCCCATGGCCGTGAACCAGGGAAAGACCGCTTTCGTGCGGCAATGGGGAAAGCGCGAGAACGTGGACAACTGGCAGCGCATCAACAAAACCGTGGTGGCCGGCATCGGCTCGCAGCAAGAGAACGAGGCCTTCACCGACGAGATGCGCGACTCGCTGGCTCATGCCGCGGCCGTGGAAGATTCGCTCAAGCAGGTGACCGACAGCGCACAAAACGACCCTCACCGCCGCGAATACTATCTGGCGCAGATACCCTTCACCGAGGATCAGGTAGCAGAAAGCAACCTTATGATTATGGACGCACTGTATCACAGCGGTGTCATCTTCAAAGACAAACTCGACCACCTTGACCTGAGCGAGCACCAGTTGCGAAGGCTCACCGACCAGTATCCCGACTACGAGCGCATGGAAGATGCATACTATCATCTGTGGCTCCTCTACCAGCGCAAGGGGAACCCCCAGGCGGCAGAGGCCTATCTCAGTCTGCTGCAGCAGAAATACCCCGACAGCCCGTGGACAACCTTGCTCAGCGACCCGCTATTTGAAGAGAATGCCCGTTTCGGTACCCACATGGAAGACTCCCTCTATGCCGCCACCTACGAGGCCTTCAAGGCTAACCGGCTGGAAGAAGTGGCAGCCAACCGCGCCATTTCCGACAAGCGATTCCTTCAAGGTGCCAACCGCGACAAGTTTGTCTTCATAGGCGGACTCACCAAACTGAACAGCGGAAACAGCCAGGGTTGCATCGACGACATGCAAGAGGTGGTGGAGAAACATCCGCAGAGCAGCGTCAGTCCACTGGCCGGCATGATCATCAACGGCGTGAAGGCAGGCCGCCGGCTCCACGGAGGCAAGTTCGACATCGGCGACGTTTGGCAGCGGCGCACCGTGGTGCTCAGCGACAGCGACTCCATTGCCGCCAAGCAATTCTCCGACGAGCGCAATGCCGAATTCGTCTTCATGCTTGCCTACGTGCCCGACTCTGTCAACGAGAACAAACTGCTCTACGAGATGGCACGCTTCAACTTCACCAGTTTCCTGGTGCGCAATTTCGACATCGCGATTGAAGAAATCGACGGGCTCCACAGAATGCTCATCAGCGGATTCCACAGTTACGACGAGGTGCTGCAATATGCCCGCCAACTCTACAAGCAGCAGCCGCTCACGCCGCTCATACGCCCCTGCCGGCGCATCCTCATCAGCAGGGAAAACCTGGAACTGCTCGGCACGCACTTCAGTTACAACGACTACGACGACTTCTACGAGCAGCACTTCATCCCGCTCACCATCAGCACCGAGGAACTGCTCAGGGAACCCGACACGATAGAATTCGACAACATGCCCGACGACAATGCCAAGCCGTCGGCACCCGAAAAGAAAAAAGAGGAAGAAGTGATAGAGATTCCCGACGAAAACGAGTTTGAAATAGAATGGTGACAGCAGTTGCCGGCAAACGGCAAAACAAGAAAAGAAAGGATTCAGAACATGACAAACGGACTACTACTATGGGTTGACGACGAGATAGAACTGCTCAAGGCACACATCCTGTTCCTTGAAAAGAAAGGCTATCAGGTAATTACCGCCACCAACGGCACCGATGCCATCGACCAGTGCCGACAGCAGACATTCGACCTGGTGCTGCTCGACGAGATGATGCCCGGACTGAGCGGGCTCGAAACCCTGCAATACGTCAAGGAGATACAGCCCGCCACCCCCGTGGTGATGGTCACCAAGAGCGAAGAAGAGAACATCATGGACCAGGCCATCGGCTCCAAGATTGCCGACTATCTCATCAAGCCCGTCAACCCCAGCCAGATACTGCTCACGCTCAAGAAGAACATCCACCGCCGCGAGATAGAGACCGAGGTCACACAGATCGGCTACCAGCAGCAGTTCATGCAGATTTCCGCCCAGATAGACAACTGCGCCACGTGGCAAGACTGGATGGACATCTACCGTCTGCTCGTGAAATGGGAACTCCAACTGAGCAGCACCGACAGCAGCATGACCGAAATGCTACGCATGCAGAAAGAAGAAGCCAACAACGGATTCGCAAAATTCGTCAAAGCCAACTATCTGCAATGGATGAACGGTGCCGACGGCGCGCCGCTCATGTCGCCCGATATCTTCAAGACACAGATATTCCCCCGCCTCAGCAGCGGCGAGAAAGTGTTCCTCATTGTCATCGACAACCTGCGCTATGATCAGTGGCGCATGCTGGCACAGGAGATTGGCGACCAGTTCGACATCGACGAACAACTCTACATGAGCATCCTGCCCACCGCCACACAGTATGCCCGCAACGCCATCTTCAGTGGACTCATGCCCGACCAGATAGCCACCATGTTCCCCCAATTATGGGTTGACGAAGACGAGGAAGAGGGCAAGAACCTCAACGAAGAGCCACTCATACAGACCCAACTGGACCGCTACCGCCGCCGGCACACCTTCACCTATCACAAAATCAATGACTCGCAGGGTGGAGAACGCTTCATGCAGCAGTTCCGCCGACTGGAGCAGAGCGACCTCAATGTGCTCGTGGTCAACTTCATAGACATGCTCAGCCACGCCCGCACCGAGTCGAAAATGGTGCGCGAACTGGCCAGCAGCGAGAGCGCCTACCGCTCTATCACCCTCAGTTGGTTCCGCCACTCCGTGCTCGCCGACGTGTTCCGACAGTTGGCACAAGGCCCCTTCACCGTCATTCTCACCACCGACCACGGCAGTATCCGTGCCGACAAGCCCGTCAAAATTATCGGCGACCGCAACACCAATACCAACCTGCGCTACAAACTGGGCAAGAACCTCAACTACAACCCGCGCGAAGTGTTTGCCATCAAAGACCCGCGCCAGGCCCATCTGCCCGCCCCCAATCTCTCCACCAGTTATGTCTTCGCAAGCGGCAACGCTTTCTTCGCCTATCCCAACAACTATAACTACTACGTGAGTTACTATAAGGACACCTTCCAGCACGGAGGCATCTCGCTCGAAGAAATGCTCATACCGCTCATCACAATGAAGCCAAGAAAAAGGTGAAAACAGGCTGTTTGGCCGCTCCATAGCGGCACTTTTGCCATCAGAAAGCAACGCTATGCAATAGTAAATCAATTTGATTTGAGCGATAAAACAATTTGATTTGCAAAGTAAATTATATTAATTTGCAGAGTAAATTAACTTAATTTGAAAAGCAAATTACATTAATTTGCGCGGTAAATTATATTAATTTGCCGAGCCGCCACGTTGGTTTGCTGCCCCGAAAGCAACGGTTTCGTCCCGCCATTCCATTGCTTTTCAGGCAAAAGAACGCAGGAACAACTGTAACAGAGAAAACATTTGGGGCTCCCACCGCCAAGTGAGAGCCCCAATAATGTTATTTGCCAAGAGCCTCTTCGATAGCCTTTCGGATGGCTTCACCCCTGACGTTCTTCCTGAAGATTTTGCCGTCTTTGTCAATCACCAAGATAAACGGGATGCCGTTGAACATGTAAGTCTTCATCACTTCCTTTCCGGCATCGGGCACCCAGCCCTGCTTCCAGGCCATGGCCTCTTCGGTCATTGCCTTCACCCAGTCGTCTTTCTTGGAGTCGATGGACACGCTGAGAAACTCCACCTTCTTGTTATCCATGTCGGCATAGATCTTTTTCATCTTCGGAATCTCAGCCCGGCAAGGTCCGCACCAGGAAGCCCAGAAATCCAAGACCACCACCTTGCCCAGATAGTCAGACAGTAGTTTGGTCTTTCCCTTCTCGTTCTGGAAACTGAAGTCGGGCGCTTTCGAGCCCACGCTGACGCGCTCCAGTCGCTCCTTTTTCTCTTTTTGCTCCTGATAATAGCGGTCAATCATCGGGCTGGCCGAAGGCGAAGAAGCCCTCAGTTGCGCGAGAGCCTCGTCAATCAACTGCTTGTTTTTGTCGTAATTCATTCTGTTGATCAGGAACAACACGCTGTTGCGGTCGGCATAATGCTCCACCAGGTATCTCTTGGTGGCATTCTCGCGGTCAGTCAAACCATTATAAAGAGCAGTGGTTACCGCCTGGCGGCCTTCCTCAGAAGCAAACTTGTCCTTGTTCTTGAACGTCGACTGCGAGATACTTATCATAGACTGATAGTTCTGGTAGGAAAGATAATTGGCCAGGTTCATCAGTTCATTGTTCCTGCCGCCCTTGATATGCACATAGGGAGGATTGTTGATTCTCACCTTTGCCGTGTCCACGCCGCGGAAGTCAATCTCCATGTTCTCGTCTTCCAGCCACACGTTCACCTGCTGCCATTTGTCGCAGACAATCTGGATTTGTCCGATTTCCTCCACGGGAACATTCATGGAATACGCATGCGTATTGGGATCCACCAGCGCCGAGGCCAGTTCTATCTTATCGGGATAGACGTAGCGAACCGCACTGACCTTGAACCCGTCAGAGATGAATTTCACATGTCCTTTGACATTGACCATTTGCTGGCCTTGAGCGCAAAGGTTCAAGGTCAGCAAAATAACTGCTAAAATGCTCTTTTTCATATACCGTTGATTTATTTTGCACTTACCGGATTGAATGCCTTCTCGTTCAGAGGAATGCCCCACTGCGGATTATACTTCAGGATGGCATTGTCGATGGGCAGATACTGGAAGTAGTTGTCGGTGATGCTCTTCGACCATTGCTTGCTGCCGCTGCGGTGGGTGATGGTGGTCTTGCACCACGGTTTTCCCGTGTCATAGGCATAGCGCTTCAGGTCGAGTGTACGCTGCAACGACACCAGAGGCTGCTCGCGGCGGCGCTCGGTGAGAATCTCGTTGAGCAACTGGTCCTGATTCATAGACGCTCCACCCTGCAGATCTGTACTGTTGCCAGTGCCGAAATCATAGCGATAGGCACGCAAGGTGTTCAGCGAAGCCAGTGCTGCGCTGAGGTTGTTGGTACGCGCCTCGGCCTCGGCCTTGATCAGAATCAGCAGCGGGAAAGTGAGGCTCTCGGTTGTAGACAGTTTTTCGCTGCGGAAATACACCATGCGCACGCCGTCGTCGTATTTCACATTGGCCACGGTGGTGGAATAGCCCGGCACGTTCAGCGCGAACAGTTTCCAGCGCAGGTCGTGGTCTTTGTCGAAGAGAGACTGCCAGTCTTCTGAAGGATAATATTTCGTATTGCCACTACCTGTAGGTGCAGTTCTCCATAACAGGTTCTCTTTGTTTCCGGTCTGCTCAAACACGTTGTCAGGTCCGCGGAACGTCATGTAATACTCAGGCGACACGCCCTCTTCAGGTTTCACAGCGCTGGTGGCCTCGTAATAGAAATCGCGGAAGTCATAGAACAGATTCTCGTTTCCGCCCTTTGTCTGCTGAGCCAGTTGCCATGCGCGCTGCGCATCGGCCAAGGCATTGTTCCAGTCGCGCAGATACAGGTAATACTCGGCACGCAATCCCAAGGCAGCCACCTTGCTGGCACGTGTGGGGTTGCCCACCGTCTGCGGTGCATACTCCACGGCATAGTCAAGATCTTCCTTCACCTGGTCCATCAGTTGCTGTGTGGTGGCCAGGTCTTTCTCCTCAACGGTGGGGTCGCCGCTTGTTCTCAAGGGCACCACCTTGGTGTCGTTGCTGCCGCCGGGATTATACATCGGTCCGTAGGTGAGCGCCAGGTTCATATACACCCATGCCCTTGCGGCACGTGCCTCTGCAATGATGCCCCTGGCATAGTCTGACGAGTTGTCGATGGCGCTCACGCCGTCGATCACATTATTGAAATAGCCGATCGCGCGATAGCCGTATGTCCATGTAAAAGGCGTTGACGTGGGATTATACATCGGCTCATAGAACATATAGGCAGCCAGGATGTCCAGATTGGGAAACGTGGCCGTATAGTTATAGTTCAACTGGTTTTCGCTGATTTCCAGATTGTCTCCCAGTGCCGCATACGAGCAACCGTAGTTGTTGTCCATGTGGAAATAGTTCAGCGTATTGACATTGTTGAGAAGATTCTCAAACTGAGACACCTCTGTAGGAATCATCTTGCCCACGGGCTTCACATCCAGATAGTCATCGCACGAGGTAAGCATCGCACCTGCAGCGGCCACTACCGACAGAATATAATATTTTGCTCTCATATTGATTATTTCTTTTGATTGTTATTATAATGTGAAAGAAACACCGATATAGTATTCAGGCTGGATGGGCAATACAGAGTAGCCTGCATTTGAATTGGAGCCCATGCCACCGCCATAGTTGACTTCGAAGGTTTCCGGATCTACATCTACATCATTGGCAGTGATTCGGAACAGGTTGCGTGCCTGCAGATAAATGCGTGCCGACGAGATTCCGATTCTGTTGATGAGATTCTTGCTGAAAGTGTAACTGAGCGTTAAGTCACGCAGTTTCGCATAGTCAGCATCAGCAATATTGACATCGCAGAACGGGAAGTAGAACATATCCATGTTCCAAGACTTGAACACAGGATAGATGGTGTTGGCCTCATCGCCCGCCTTCTGCCATCTCTGGCTGAAATAGCGGCTGGTGTAGTTGGATCCGTGGAAGGCATCCTTACGGAACACATGTCCCAACTTGGCGATGAACATGAACGACAGATCCCAGTTCTTGTATGAGAAGTGGTTGGTGAGCGACATATCCGTCTTGGGCACTGTTGTTCCTTGATACACCACATCGTCGACTGTTGCTGTTGACGCAAGGGCTGCCGATCCGTCTGGTTTATAAATCATCGTCTCACCTTTTTCGTTCAATCCGGCGAACTTGTAGCCGAACAGTCCGTACATGGGATAGCCTTCAGCATGAATAGGCGTTGTCCATGCCCATGATGTGGAATAGTTGCGATCCACATTATACTCTTTCACCTCACTGTGGTTGAACGATACGTTGTAAGTGACATCCCAGCGGAAATCGCGCGTCAGCACCGGCGTGCCTTGGATGGAGATTTCATATCCGCGGTTCAGAATCTCGCCTACGTTCTTGATAATGCTTGTTGCACCAGACGTGGGGTCGAGGGCATCGGAAGCCAACAAGTCGGAACTGCTCTTGCGGTAGTAGTCCAACGACAACCCAAAGCGGTTATGGAAAGCGTTGAAGTCGATACCAACATTGATGGTACGTGTCTTCTCCCAACGCAACGAGTTATTGGGATAAGAGGAGATGCCGTACGACACACCGTCGGTCACGTTGGTATATGATCCGGCAGAAAGAATGAGGTACGGACCCTGCGACAGGGAAATATTACCGTTGATACCATAAGAAGCACGAAGGTTCAGACGGTCAACCCATGCCACATCGAAAAACTTCTCATTGGCAATCTTCCAGGTACCACCCACTGACCACAGCGGCTTATGGCGATACTTGGGATCGGTTCCGAAGAAGTTGGTCAAGTCCTCACGAATACTACCGCTGATGAGATAACGGTTATCATATTCGTAACTGCCGTTGAAATACCAGGAAACGAAGCGGTTGTCAACATACGCATAACTACCGTATGCCACATTGCCCGAAATGGTATTGCCGTTAATCATGTCCTGATTATAGGAACCGCCCTTGAAATCCTTGATGTTAATGGGGGTGAAACTACCTGCCGTGGCATTATATCCCAAACGGGTCTCATAGGTATTGTCGTCGCGTGTGATACGGCGCACCTCGTTACCGGCCAGTGCATTCACATGGTGCTTGCCATAGGTCCAGTCGTAGTTAATCTGCGTACGCAGCGTCCAGTTCTCATTGCTGTAGCGACGCTCGCTGATCATGTCACCGTCTGGCACATAGTGATTAGAAGGAGTCTTGATAGAGGTGCTATTGTTGTATGCCAAGCGCATCAGATAACTGTTGGCACCATAGATAGCCTTGTAGATGGAGTTGCCCTTGGTCCAGTTGCCGCCGAACTCGGCCGACAGTCCCTGCCAGATGTGCGCTCTGAGATAGCCGCTGAGGCGGGTGCTGAACGAATGGGTGGTGTTGTAACTCTCGTAAGAGTCGCGGATGGGATTATAAGTGGTCTCTTTCAGTCCGCTGTATTTGGCATAGAGTTGTTCCGTTCCGTAACTGATGGTGCGCAACTGGGTGAGTTCGCCGTTGTCGTCCTTCAGTCGGTTGTAGGGTTTGTAATAACTGGAGAAGTCGGTGTATGACTTCCAACCGGTATTGGGAGCCTTGGCACGGCTGTAGTTGACGTTGGCAGAAACGCCCACCTTGAGGAACTTATAAGGCTGCCACTCGTTCTTGAAGTCTACGAGCAGGCGGTTGTCGTGGGTATTGATAAACGACCCCTGACTATTTATAGTTCACTGCCAGGTTGTAGCGGTTGTTCTCAGTGCCTCCGTTGAGTCCCACGTTGTGAGTCTGCGTGAAGGCTGTCCTGAACATATGTTTCTCCATCTCCTTCAGTCCGTCCACTTGCCTGAGGGCATTGATCTGCTGAGTGAACTCACTCTCATTGATGAACCCAGCCTTGCGTTGTGCCAGCAGATAGGTGACATCGCTGGCGTATGCACTCTTGTAGGAAAGCGAATAAGTGGATGAAGAGGGAGAAAGGTCATAGAGAGCCAGTTCGGCATCGATATATTCTGACGTAGAAGACTGGTGCAGATAACTCAGGTCGGGTTTCGACTCAAAGCGGAAAGTGCCTTTATAACTGAGAGTGGTCTTCTGCTGGCGGCCCGACTTGGTGGTAACCACAATCACACCGTTGGCAGCACGTGAACCATAGATAGAAGAGGCAACGCCGTCTTTCAGCACGGTGATGTTCTCGATGTTGTCGGGGTTGAGGTCGCTCAGGCTGCCCTCGGTGGGATAACCGTCGACGACAATCAGCGGGTTCTGCTCGGCGGTCAGCGTAGAGAGTCCGCGGATAGAGATGTTGCCGTCCTTATCGAGCACCATGCCCGGCACCTGTCCTTCGATGATGTTCTTGAGGTTGCTGTTCAACTTGCGCTCCAACTGCTGCGTGTTGATGGTTCCGAAAGAGCCGGTGGTTCGCTCGCGCGAGATGGTCTGATAACCAGTTACAATGACCTCGTTGAGCAGATTGTCCGACTCGAGGGTGACATCGCGGCGGAGCGGTGCATTGCCGTCCGACAGTTGCAGCGTGTAGTTCTCTGTTCCGATATAAGAGAACTCCACCTGACAGGCAGTTGCCGGGATTTTCAGGCTGTATCGTCCGTCGTTGTCGGTTATGGTGCGCACATTACTGTTGGCCAGTGCCACAGTGGCTCCTATGAGCGCCTCGCCGCCCCCGTCTTTCACTGTTCCTGAGATGAGTCGCGTAAGTCCGCCATTCTGTTTGCGGGTAACGGTGACAATGTTGCCCTCTATCTCATAGTTGCAGCCCAGTTGGCCGAATACGTCTGAGAGCACCTGGCGCACAGGTTTGTCGGTCTCGCGCACGGTGACGCGCGGCAGTTGATTGGCCAGTTCTGACTTGCAGAGGAAGTTGAGTCCTGTCTGTTTGGTCACTTCGTTGAAGAAATCCTTCACATTGGCGGATTTCAGGTTGAGCGTCACTTTCTTCTGCGCAGCCTGCTGTGCCATGGCCGTGGATGTATGCGGCGCAATGAACCACAGGGCGAGAAGAAGGAGCACGAACACTTGTCTGACTTTTCCAAATTGTTGCATGTCTCTCTTGTTTTTTAAAGGGTTATTATTTGGGTTGACTAATTGTAATCAGATTGTTATGAATAGTGATTCTCAGGCCGGTCACGTGGTGGATGGCCTTGAGAGCCGGCTCTATGTCGCCATATTTGTTGATGGTTCCGGTGAAGGCAATCTGGCGAGTATCCTCGGTGTCGAATTCCACTCGCTTGTTGTACCATCGCGACAATACCCGCATGAGTTTTTCCAGCGGACAGTTGTCGAACACGAATGAGCCGGTGTTCCACGACACATAGGGGGCAATGTCGGCGGTGGTGAAGGTGCAACTGCCGTTTGAAAGAATGGCCATCTGTCCGGGCTTCATCATCTGCTCCTGCCCGTTGCGGGGCGTGATGCTGATGCTTCCGCTGACAAGCACGATGCGCGTCATGCCGGCATCGTCGCGAGTGTTCACGTTGAACTCGGTGCCATAAACCTTAATCACACCGTCAGGCATGTTGATGATAAAGGGGTGTCTGCTGTCTTTAGCGACGAAGAAATAGGCTTCGCCATCGAGATCCACTGTGCGGGTGCCGCCAGTGAATGTCAGCGGGTAGGTGAACGAAGAGCCATAGTTAAGATGTACGCGCGAACCGTCTTCTAACGTCAGCCAGAACTCGCTGTCATGGTGAGTGGTGAGCACTCGCTCCTGGGTCTTGTCCGCTGGTTGGAGATTGATTTCCCTGGCGGTGGCCTCTTCGGTGCTTTTCACGTTGAGCGTCTGTCCCTCCACACTCAGCGTGGCTTGGTTCTTGCCGCTTTGCTGGGCTTGGGTGATATTGGCCAGCACCTCTTCGGTCAACTGGGGCGGCTGAGGTTTCTTGTTGCCGCTGAAATACCAGGCACCGATGGCGATGGCACAGACGAGGACGGCTGCATAGCGAAGCAGGCGAATCCATTTCTCTCGCCGGGCATCCTTGCTGGCGGCATCATGCGGTTCAATGCTGCTGTACAGGCGATATCGCTCAGCCAGGTTCTTCTTGCTGAGCAAGGCATCGAACTTGCTTTTCAACTCGGCATCCTCAGAGAGCATCCGGTTGAGAAGCAGGCGGTCTTCATCGCTGACTGTACCCCACAAATAATCAGAAATCAGTTCATTGATGTTTCTATCACTCATCGTCTTCCAATGTGTTATTCTATTCAACTCTCTATCTCTATAACACTTTGAAAGTTAAAATGGGGGATGCCGAAACGGGGAAAAGTGAAAAAAAGAGAAAAGGCCAGACTAATTTGCTGCCAAGAGAAAGAGAAGGAAAGACATCTCGCCCAATTCCTCTTTCAACCGCGATACTGCCTTGTGCTTTTGGGTTTTAACGGTTTCGGTGCTAATCTGCAGAGCCTCGCCAATCTCCTTATACGTTTTTCCTTCCATACAGAGAAGGAACACTTCGCGCTGGCGCAAAGGCAGCGCATCGATTTTCTTGAACAAAAGACGGAAAATCTCTTCGGTGAAGAAGTTCTCTTCGCCATTGCTGACAGAGAATTCTTCGTATTGAAGTTTCAGTGAGTTAATATATTTTTCCTCCGTTTTCTTGCGCCGCAGCGAATTAATCGACTTGTTGCGCACGCTGTTATACAGATACGACTTCACCATGGGCTCGTTTCTCATGTCGATGTCGGCCTGCCGTTCACACACAACCTGAAAAATGCTCTGAACAATATCCTTTGCCACATCCTCGTTCACCACTATCTGCATAGAATAGCCCACCAGCGCTTTATAATAATTATCATAAAGGCTGGTCAGTTGCTCACCCGCAGAAGTGTCTTTCGAAAAGTTATTTACTCTCTTTTTCATGTGACGATACTTATTCAATCTGCAAAATTATAAAAAAAATGGAAACACCATTCTATTTATTCATTTTTTAACAACTCAAGCCATCCGTGCTTTGTCTCTCCCTCTTTCCCCGCCATTCCATTACTTTTCAGACTGTAGACTACCACTTTGCGCCCCATTGCCCAGACCTACGCCCCCCGCATAACTTGACAATTTTTTTGATAAATATTTTGCCGATTATCAGAATATTGCTAACTTTGCGCGTGACAAAAGCCCCGAAGGGCTGGAAAAGGAAACAGTAATCATGGAAATCAGCATCAACGATATCAGCGACATTCGCGAGGCGGCTCGCCAGTTTCTCACCTTCATACAAGAGAAATCGCAGCAACGGCAGTGCGGCATTCCCCACGTCTTTGCCTTCTATGGCAAGATGGGAGCGGGCAAAACCACTTTTATCAAGGCTCTCTGCGAGGAACTGGGCGTTGACGATACCGTCACTTCGCCCACTTTCGCCATTGTCAACGAGTATGAGGTGGACGAGCACGCCCGCCTGACGGATGATGAATATGCCAGGATACGTCCGTCGCGCATCTGCCATTTCGATTTCTACCGCATCAAGCGGCTGGAAGAGGTGTACGACATGGGCTACGAGGAATATTTCTACAGCGATGCGCTCTGTCTCGTGGAGTGGCCCGAACTGATTGAAGACCTGTTGCCGCAGGACGCGGTGAGGGTGACCATCGCGGTGGACGAGCACGGCATGAGGACGGTTTCGGTGGAAGATTAATAGCGACAGCGCTCGTCAGAGGGGGGGAGGAAAAAGGCGGCGAAGCCCGTGCGAGCGTTGAAAAAACGGATATTATCAATACAAGACGAAGAGAGATTCATGAGAGAGGAAAGGCTGATCATAGAACAACTGAACAGCGGATCGTATGACAGTTTCAAACGGTTGTACGACCTGTGGGCAGACCGCCTTTATCTTTTCGTGTTCAAACTGGTGAAATCAGAGGCCATCGCCCAGGACATTGTACAGGAATGTTTCATCAAGATATGGGAGAACCGCATGGGCATACACCCCGAAAAGCCCTTTAAGTCGTATCTTTTCACCATTGCCTATAACCGCATCGTGAACGGTTTCAGGGCGCAGTTGCGCCATCCGATGATGGGCGAATACATCGGCTACACTTCCACGCTGGCCGATGAGAACAATGCAGAACGACATCTCAGCATGGAGGAATTCCTTGACCGCCTACAGCAGGCAAAGATAAAACTCACCGAGCGCCAGCGAGAAGTGTTTGAAATGAGCAAGGAAGAGAATCTCTCGCATGCGGAGATTGAGCAGCGGCTGGGCATCAGCAACCAGGCCGTGCGCAACTACCTGGCATCGGCACTGAGAAAAATACGTAGCGAACTGAAAGACTATGCCCCGCTGCTCGCCCTGTATTGCCTGCTGTAAACAGGGTAAATCCGCTTTCACCATACATTTTCCCGTTTTTTCACTTTTTGGGGAAAAACACACAAAAACGCAATTACAAATGGCGTGCAGATTTGTATTACCTATAAAAAACAGAATTCTATGAATACTTTCCAGAATGAATGATTACCAAATAAAGTCACAGAATATGAAGACAACCATTATCAAACACACGGCTTTAGCCATCTTCCTGCTCCTGACAGTGGGATTAGTGGGATGCGGAGATGACGGAGATATCTATAATATAACTGCTTCAAAAATGCTTGTGGGTAAATGGAAACTCGTAAAAGTTGGAAATATAATAACAACTGACGATATATTTATTATAATAAAAGCAAATGGTTCCTGTACATGTGATCACTGGAATCCCATATATAAAAGTATATACCCCGATGAAGAAAACTATACATTATTAGAAGACTGGGCGTATGATGAGTCCAAAAATCTTTTCAGGACAGTGATACAGTTTACTAATGGTTGGTATCCTTATTTATACCCCTTTTACTGCGCTCTAAAGGAAGAAGAAATGATCCTAGTTCCAAAGATCCCAGATGGAGCCGCTTTTGTTGCAGATCCTACTCAATTTTACATAAAAGTAAAATAAAGTATTATTGTCATGATGAAAACGAAATTGTTTCAGAAAAATCAACGTTCACTGAAAAAAAACGAATAATCGCAATTACAAATGGCGTGCAGATTTGTATTACCTATAAAAACAGAATTCTATGAATACTTTCCAAACTCTATTGAGGAAATATATGCAGGGCTCTATGAGCGACGAAGAACTGGAGGAACTTCGGCACATGACGGAGAGCCTGAACGACAGCGAACTGCAACAACAATTGTTCAGCGCATGGGACGACAGCGACGAGGATGTCAAAATGGATGAACGTCAGAAACAGATGATGATGGAAGCGATTGCCCGCAACACCCAACACAGAGGTGGAAGCGGCAGGATGATAAAGCATCTGCTGCGCATCGCTGCCATCTTCATCTGCATCATTGCCGGAGCATCGTTGTGGTTCAACCGAACAACCGAGAAGCCTTCGCTGCCGCCCGACGTGGTGGCTGCCATCGAAAAGGCAGAAAAGGCGGGCAAGAACCATGCCACAGTGACCGCCAACGGACAGACCGTGAACGTGAGCAGCGATGAAGCCATAGCAGAGTGGAAACCAAACAGCGGAGGCAACCAAGCAGCCACCACCGACGGAGAGCGCATTGTGACCACCCACCACGACAGCGAGTTCTGGCTCACATTAGAAGATGGTACGCGCGTACATCTTAATTATGGTACACAACTCACCTACCCCATCCACTTCAGCGGCGACACGCGCGAGGTGGAACTCACAGGCGAAGCCTATTTCTTCGTGGCCAAGGACAAGAGTCGGCCGTTTATCGTGCATACACCCAACGGCGACGTGAAGCAGTATGGCACTGAGTTCAATATCAACACGAAGGACGAGATTGGGGCCACGCGCGTGGTGCTCGTCAACGGAAGCATCAGTATTACGCCCAACGGCGGCACAGAAAGCATGATGCGTCCCAACGACATGGCCATCATCATGCCACAGAGCAGCGAGGTCATAATCAGCCAAGTGGACATCACTCCCTATATAGCATGGAACACCGGCACCTTCGTGTTCGACGACTGCACGCTCGAACAACTCATGCGAGTGCTCAGTCACTGGTATAACAAGCACATAGAGTTCTACGAAGAAGATATCCGCCAGATGCGATTCACGGGCGAGATTGACAAGTATGAGTCTATCATACCTACCATGGAGGCTATCCACAAGGTGACGGGACTGCGCATAGAGGTGCGCAAGCAAGGCATTCTTATCAGCCGATCATTTAATCCATAATACTAACAACAAAAGAAAGAGAGAATGAAAAGAATCAAAGCAACGAAAAGATTAGTCGCTCTTTTGCTGACCACCTTGCTGACACTCAGCATGTCGGCACAGTCGGCAAAGGACAAGACCGTGACACTTGACATGACGCAAGTCACAGTGAAGCAATTCTTTGCGGAAGTGAAGAAACAGACGGGACTGAGTTTTATCTACAGTGCTGAACTGGCCAAGACATTCCCGAAGGTGACTGTAAAGGCACAGAACAAACCCGTGCGCCAAGTATTGAACGAGGTGATGAACCGCATCAACTGCACGTATGACCTGGAGGGTAGTTTCGTGACAGTAACCCGTAAACTCTCCGGGGCACGCACTCGAACCGTTTCGGGAACCGTGAAAGACGATGCCGGCGATCCGCTTCCTGGCGTAAGCATCTGTATCGACGACTCCAAGGTGTGTACGATTACCGACATCAACGGTTTCTATACGCTGAAAGTGCCTGTAAATGCCTGCGACCTGAAATACACCTTCGTAGGTATGGACAATGCCATTGTTCACTTGAAGCAAGGTAGCGGCCATCTCACTCAGGATGTTACCATGACGGGTAGCACACATTTGGAAGAGGTGGTGGTTACTGGTTACCAGACAATTTCAAAAAAGAATATGACAGGTGCCACGGCTACCATCACTGCCGACATTCTGCAAGACCGTTATACCAGCAACATCGTCAGCAACCTGGAAGGACGTGTAGCAGGTCTGTCAACCTACGGCGGCGAGATCAAGATTCGCGGTACCAGTTCTCTTTATGCAGAGACTTCCCCGCTGTTGGTGGTAGACGGTCTTCCCATGGAAGGTAAACTGAGCGACCTGAATATCTACGACATCGAGACCATCAACGTGCTGAAGGATGCTGCCGCCACCGCCATCTATGGTGCGCGCGCCGCCAACGGCGTAATTGTTGTGACTACAAAAAACGCCCGCAAGAAGGGAAAGGTAGAAATCGACTTCTCTGCCAACCTCACCCTGACAGAGAACAGAAATCTGGACTATCACGACAACTTCTACGTGAATGCCGCCGAGCAGGTGAAAATGGAGTCTGACTATTATGACTACTTCTGGAGCCTTCCTGACAACACAGCTGAGTCATATCTGACGAACATCACACAGGGTGCACAACCCACCTCTGCTCTTGCCTACGCATACTATCGCCGCGCAGCCGGTGAGATTTCCGATGCAGAACTACAGAACATCAAAAACCGACTGAGCCAGAACAACTTCGCCAAGGATTTTGGCGATGCTGTCTACCGCCAGCAGGTATTGCAGGAGTACAACCTCGCCCTGCGCTCTCGCACCGATAAGATGCAGAACAACCTGACGCTGAACTTCAAGCACGACAACAGCGGCATCATCAACCACATGAACCGCCAGATGAGCCTGAACTACAAAGGTAGCTTCGACCTGGCCAAATGGCTCACGGCCAATGTGAGCGTGAACGCACTCTACAACAAGACGCAGTATCAGGGAGACGACTATAACAGCTATGCCACTTTGGGCGGACGCTCTGGCGGAGAGAACATCTGGGCGCATCCCGCTTACGAGCCTTTCTATAATGAAGATGGCTCACGCCGCAAGTTCTACGGCTGGTTCGACGGTAACTTCTACGCAAATCTATGGGACAAAGAGGGACTGGTGGACACCGGAACCGACCCTGTGGACGAGTTGTACAATAACGTGATTACCACCAACCGCCAGCACATGCGCTATCACGGCGAGCTGCTCTTCAAGATTATCGACGGTCTGACCGCCAGCGCCCAGTACGTCTACGAGACCGACAACGTCAATTCTGAGTGGTATGCCAACGAGAGCAGCCACGTGGCCCGCGTCCTGCGTAATGCCTACACCATGCAGAATAGCGATGGTAGCATCACTCATATGACTCCCGAGACAGGAGGACTGAAACGCTTCTCAAATACCCAGGGACGCTACTGGACTGCCCGTGGCCAGCTGAACTACATGAAGACTTTCGGCAAACACGCCATCAACGCATTGGCCGGTGTGGAGTTCCGTGAGACCAAGACTTGGGGAAACAACTCCATCCTGCTTGGCTACGACGACCAGTTGCAGACCAGTCTGACCGATAACATCGAGTTCGGCACGCTGAAGAATACTCACGACAACGCATATGGCTACCCTGGTCAGAGAGGTTTCCCAAGCCAACAGTTCGCATTTGAGCCCTATATCGAAAACTCGATGGCACTTATTACCGAAATCAAACACCGCTATGGTTCGGGCTATGCCAACTTCACATATACCTACGATGAGAAATACAATGTATTTGCTTCCTGGCGTAAAGACTATGCCGATGTTTACGGTCTGAACGTTGAGTTGCGCGGAAAACCGCTGTGGTCGGTCGGAGGTGCCTGGAATATTGACAACGAGTCGTTCATGAAGGATGTGGATTGGGTGAACTACCTGAAACTGCGCTTCAGCTACGGAGGAACGGGTAACATCTACCAGGGTGCCACTTCTTACATGACAGCCTCTACTGGCGAGAACAACTATTACACCAACCTCCCCTTTGCCAATATCACCAGTCCGGGCAACCCCGACCTGAAGTGGGAGAAGAGCAACATCACCAACATCGGTATCGACTACTCGCTGTTCGACAACCGCCTGCGTGGTGCCCTCGACTACTATTACAAGAAGTCGAAGGACGTGTTCTCCAACAAGCCGCTTGACCCGACAACCGGTTTCACCAGTCTCGTGGTCAACGCCGCCGAGATGCGCAACCACGGTATTGAACTGCTGCTCACGGCTGAGTGGTTCCGCGCCCGCACGGAGAAAGACTTCGGATGGAGCACCACCTTCACCCTTGCCCACAACGACAATAAGGTGACCAAGGTGGAGAATCCTTCGGTCAACGCTTACCAGCTGATCTCCAACCCCTTCAAGGAGGGCTATCCCGCCAGCGCCGTATGGAGTTACCGCTTTGCTGGTATCTCCGACGGTACCGAGGAGAACGGTCATGGTGCGGGTGCCGGTATGATACTTTGGTATGGTGCCAACGACGTGATTTCCCACGCTCCTGCCGGTGGTCCCGAGATTTTGGAGTACAGCGGTCAGGCTGAGCCAAAGATTATCATGGGTATGGGCAACGAGCTGCAATGGCAGAACTTCACCTTGGGCATTCAGATGGCCTACTACGGCGGTCATGTAATGCGCGCCCTTGCTGAGACGGAAGGATTTGCACCGACATACAGTACGGTTGCCAGCTACTTCCTGAATGCCTGGACACCCGAGAACCACACCAACACGCCGGGATGGGGACGCTATGCATCATCAGCCGTCGGCAGTGAGCCTCTGTACAGCAACAGGGCTGTCCACGATGCCTCGTTCCTGAAGATTCGTAACATTGTCTTTGGCTACAACTTGCCCCACACCTGGCTGAACTCACTCGGCATCCACCGCATGAGACTGCAGTTCCAGATTGACAATCCTAAAGCCATCTGGACAGCTAACGACATTGGCGTAGATCCTGAGACACTCGGTGTTCGCTCTCGCTCGAACTATATCTTCAGTCTGAACGTGAACCTCTAATGTGATAAGTAATTGATAATTCATCATTCATAAATGAAGACAGATATGAAAACCAAGATAAAGAACATCAGGAACCTCGCAATTGCCGGTATCATGGGTTGTGCCTTAGCAGCAACAACCACCTCGTGCGATGATTTTACTGACATCCAGCCCAAAGGTGAGAATCTGCTCGCCTCTACTAACGACTTGGAGCTGCTGCTCAATACCGATTCATATGACGGAATTATGAGCAACGACTTCCTCATCATCGGCAGTAATATTATTTACAACTACCAAAACGTGCCATCGTTGCTGGCTGTCGACAATAAAGGCAGACAAGCCCTGCTCTATGGCTATTTTGACGACGAGGTAAGTCTGAACACGATTGCCGCCTTGACAAACAGCGACGCCACGTACACCTATTGCTACAATATCATCGGCCGCGTGAGCAATCCCATCCTGAAGCAATTGCCTATGGCCAAAGGCGATGAGGCGAAAAAGAATGCGCTGAAAGCTGAGGCTCTTGTGGCCCGTGCCTTCTGCCATTATGTGGCGCTCCAGAAATTCGCACCAGCCTATAACGGAAGTAATGGCGATCAGGCCGGTATCATCTATATGACGGAGGACAAGGATATCTTGCAGCAACATGAGAAAAACACCATTCAGGAGTGCTTAGACCAGATGCTGGCAGATGTCAACGACGCTCTAGCCCTGAACAGTTTGCCCACCAAATCCATCAACTATATGCGTTGGGGAAAGGCTGCTGCACTCACCCTGAAGGCACACATCCTGATGGCGATGCGCAACTATCCGGAGGCAGAGGCCGCTGCGAAGGAAGCTCTCTCCGTCAACAACAACCTGTACGACTATTGGGCCAATGCAGTGGAGACAACCAGCATGTACAATCCCACTGCTCCACCATATATGAAAGAGGCCCATGATGATCGAAACATTGATGAGTCACTCTTTATCATTCCCAATATGAACTTCCTGTTATGGACCTCCCCCAACGAGTGGGATGCTATGGAGACAAATTATGGTAGACGCGGATTGAACGAGACTATGAAAAAGATGCTGGGCATGGACTATGGTATGGTTTATGTGGGACTGCCCGGTTGGGACTCTCCTTACGATGTGATGGATCAGTTATACACTAACGTCATGGGACTCTCAATTCCACAATCATACCTGATTATTGCAGAATGTGAGTTGCGTGCAGGCAATATCGGAACAGCCATGAACTGGCTCGACCAGCTGCGCGCCAAGCGTCTGCCCAGCGACTTTGAGAAACTGGAGGGAACAGTCACAGCCAAGGCTGATGCCATCAAGTGGATGCAGAAAATCGTTGCCAGTGAGTTTGTCTGGCAGGCATGGACGTTCGTATGGCGCAAGCGCTGGAACACAGAGGCAGAGTGGCAGACCACACAGACTCGTACTCTCGGCGGCAAGACCTACACGCTACGTCCCGACTCGAAACTCTGGATATTCCCGTTCCCAGTCAACGCTACCGAGAAGAACTCCAATCTCACCAACAACTGGTAGGATGGTTGTGATCATGATATCAAGGCCAGCCTCTCTTCTTTGAAGTTGGCCTTGATTTCATCTTTTCATATAAAAAAACACCAAGACGTATGAAAAAAATCTTTCTGCTCAGCACTCTGCTGCTGGCGATGAGCATCACCATGATGGGTGCCGTCAAGAAAACGAAACTACGCGTGCTCTACGTGGGCGGACACTCCAACCTGGAGACGTTTGCCACCGACTACGACAAGGCCGAGAACGAGCGCAGCGTGAAGGAGCGCACCGCCTCGTTCGAGCAGTTCCTGGGCGAGTATTTCACCACGGTGAAGGTGGTGATGGCCGACGACTACAACTACAAGATGTCGTACGACTACGACGTGACCGTGCTGGACGGACAGCCCAAGCCTCTTGAACAGCAGCAGACCGTGATGGACGGACAGCGCTTCGTGAAGCGCATCGAGGCCAAGTATTTCCCCGACGACTTCGACCGCCCCGTCATCACGATGGCCGAACTGGGCGAGCGTGTAGGCCGCCGCATGGGACTGAAGACCGACTGGTATTGCAAGTGCCTCGACCAGTGGGCACACGGCATGCGCACCAGCCACCCCATCTTCAAAGGTCCTTACCGCGTGAAGATGACGCTCGTTGACCGTCCCACGCCCGAGGGAGCCAAGGAGTTTGCGCCCCTGGTGGGCGAGACGCTGCCCGAAACCACCAAGATGTGGCGCGTGAACAGCAAGGGTTATGAGACCGACAAGGGCTTCCTGATCGGTATGGTGAGCCGTCCTTGGGGCTTTGAGGACTCGCCCGAGGCCGAATGGATCAGCAGCGGCAACTGTGCCAAGTCTATCGACGCAATGGCCCTGGGCCGCCACGGCTCGTTCTTCCACTGGGGATTTGCCGCCGCTCCTATGGACATGACCGACGAGGCCAAGCCCCTGTTGGCCAACGCCATTGTCTATATCTCGAAGTTTGCCGGACAGCACGTCATCGCCCGCAAACTCTCTGAAAGTATTGCCACCCGCATCGAGGCCAAGGAGAGCGCCTATCGCGTGACTCACAAATGCTGGGAGGAGTATAAGGAGAGCATCGAGCAGTTCAACACACAGACCAAACATCTGTCCGACTCGCTCAAGGCCGCCAAGGCCGCAGGCAAGGAGATTGGCAAGCAGATGGCCATGTATCTGCAATGGCAGCCACAGCCCATCCCCACCGCCGACGAGTGGATACGCAAGCAGGCTGGACCTCTCTACGAGAAGTTCGGCAACGACGAGGCTGCCTACGCCAAATATTACGAGGAGAACACGCCTTACTTCTACGGTTCGTTCAACAGCTACGGCCTGCAGCTCGACGAGGACGCCAAGAGCCTGGGCATTCCCAACAACGACAAGCGACTGCTCGACAAGGCCATCGCGCTCTGGGAGAGCGGACAGGACGCCGAGAAGGGCCGCCGCCTGCTGGAGCGTTACACCCTGTTGCGCTACGAGACAGCCAAGCAATATCGCGACTGGTATCAGAAGTATCAGAACAAGCTGTTCTTCACCGAGAGCGGCGGATGGCTGTGGCTGGTCAACACGCAGGACAAAAACGTGCCGGGCAACGACTACTCGGTATTGAAATACAACGAGGTGCCCGAGCAGAAGACACCCGAGATTAGCGGAACTACCGACCGCGACAACCCCGTGCTCGTTTCGGGTGTGGTGAACGACCTGCCCAACGGCGACAAAGAGCTGGTCATCCGCGTGAAGATGCACAACGGATTCCACATCTACGGCTTCGTCTCCGACCAGGATCCCTACATTGCCACCACCTTCGACATTCAGACCGAGGGCAACTACGAGAAGGTGGGCGACCTGCAGATTCCGTCGTTTAAGAACCTGGGCAGCACCGGCACCACCATCTACGAGGGCGACGTGATGTTCCGCCAGCGCATCAAGGGCAGCGGACGCGGCAAGGTGACCTGCACCGTGAACTATCAGACGTGCGACGAGCATGCCTGTCTGCCACCGCGCGACGTAGAGTTAAGTTTCACTCTGAAATAAACATAAATATGAAGACAAAAAGAATTTTCATCATAGCCCTGACCGCCTTGATGACGGCAACGGCTACAGCCAAAGGCTATAAGATTACGGGCAGGCTGCAAGGCGACGTAGAAGGAAAAACCATCTACTTGTGCAAGAGCGGAACCGACGAGAAGACGAAATACCGCCCACAGGCTATCGACTCTACCGTCATCCGCAACGGACAGTTTGTGTTTAAGGGCAAGCTTGCTGAGCCCAGCTTGCTGCTGCTGAAGTATTTCCCCAACGACAACCGGGGCAACGAGGAGAACGGACGCATTGCCATGCGCCCCGTGCTGCCGCTGTTTATGGGCAACGAGAAAGTGAACATCGAGGGCAATGTGAACGACTGGCAGGAGGACTTCATGGTGGCCATCTACGACACCTACGACTATAAGGGAACGAAGATTAGCGGCTCGCCCCTGAACGACCTGTACCGCGAGTACAAGCAGGGACGCACCGACTATACCGAGCGCAGAAGCCAGTTGAGCGACGCTTTCAGCAAGCAATACTACGATAAGAACAGCGTGACGCCAATGGCGTATATCGTGAGAGAACTGGCACGTCAGGACTCTGCCAAGGCTGCCACCTGCGCGTTCCTGAAAGATTTCATCATGCGCAACGGCGACAACTTGGCTGGTGTAGTGGCACTCGACGAGTCGCTCAGCCAGTTTGACAACCCCACTATCGAGGGCCTTGTGGCCTCCATCAGCGACAAGATGAAGGCCACCACTCAGGGACAAACCATGCTGGAACATGCCAACGTCATCAAGAGCACGGCACAAGGAGCCCAGTTTGCCGACGTGACGCTGATGGACGCCGACGGACGCGACCACCAGTTGTCGGAGTATCTGGGCAAGGGCAACTACACGTTGCTGGAGTTCTGGGCATCGTGGTGCGGTCCCTGCCGTGGCTCTATTCCCCACCTGAAGCAGCTCTATAGTCTGTATCATCCGCAGGGATTCGACATCGTGAGCGTGTCGATGGACACCGACAACAAAGCCTGGCACAAGGCTCTGGGCGAGGAGCAGATGAAGTGGACACAGCTGATTTGCAAAGACGGTTTCGGACAAGTGGCAAAGACATACAACTTCAACGGCATACCGTACTGCGTGCTCATCGGCCCGAAGGGCGAGATTGTGGAGACCAACTGCCGCGACGCACGCCTGGACCGACAGATGGTAAAGCTCTACGGCAACAAGCTGGAGACCTTCCACCTGACGGCACAGCTGGAAGACCTGACCGACAGCGTGGTCATCATGCCCATGTATTTTGGTGACTGGCAGCGCAACGATTTTAAAAAATATGCGCTGAAAGACGGCAAACTGGATATTACCCTTCCTATCGATAAACCGCAAAATCTGGTGCTGATGCGCCCGGGCGACCACTACCACTCGGTGAGCATTCCTGCTATGGCAGGCGAGTTTGCCAACCTGACCGGCAGCTTTGCCGACATGAAGATCAGCGGCTCGAACTTCTACGAGCAGTATGCCCCCATCGGCGAGAAACTGAACATGTATCAGGCCAAGATGTCGGACGACCGCGATGCCTACGAGAAGGAATACCAGAGACTGGTGAAGAACGAGAAGAAAAACCGCAAGCAGATGGACGCCAACAAGGCAGCCTACATTGAGTCGCAGGAGAAACTGTATGCCGAGTTGAAGAAAGAGATGACCGACTACATCAAGAGCCATCCCAGCAGCGAGGTGAGTGCCACCCTGTTGCAGTTGGTCGAGTCAGACAGTCTGGAGTCGGTAGTCAAGAGATTCAACTACTACGTACGCAACGGCCGCATGAAGCCGGTCATCGACGCCATGCTGAAAAATGCCGAGAACGAGCGTCTGGCCAAGGCTGCCAAAGAGGCCATCAAGCCCGGTGTCGTGGCTCCCGACTTTACGCTCGACGACATCAACGGCAAGCCGTTCACCCTCTCATCCCTGCGCGGCAAGTATGTCGTGCTCGACTTCTGGGGTTCGTGGTGCGGCTGGTGCATCAAGGGCATGCCAGACATGAAGAAATATTACGATAAATACCGCGGAAAATTCGAGATTGTGGGCGTTGACTGCAACGACTCCGTAGAGAAATGGAAAAAAGCAGTGAAGGACAATGAGTTGCCTTGGCTGCACGTCTACAACAAGGCTGCCGACGGAACTCCCGAGAAATATGCTGTAGAGGGCTATCCCACCAAGATTATCATCAATCCCGACGGCACCATCAACAAGGTAATCGTTGGCGAGAGTCCTGATTTCTACAAGTATCTGGATGAACTATTCAAATAAAAACATAAAAAAACTTCGCAAACACTGTTTGCGAAGTTTTTTTATGAACATCGGTGAAGACTAATCTCTGCTAATCACCACCGTGTTGCCGCTCAACGAAGCCTTCACCTTTTGCATGCGGTTGATCATCTCAATGACATAATGAATGTCTTTATTACGAGGAATGATGAATCGCATGTGATAACCCAGCAATTGCGGCTCATGGCATTCCACACTTACATTGTAACTCCGGCTTAACTCTTTGAGAATATCACCCAGTTCCATGTTGTCGTAATAGAAGAATCCGTCGCGCCACGACGTGTATGGATCCACATCCACGCTTTCCACTCTTACATAGCCCATTCTGCTGAGACTTACCTGCTGACCTGGCACAATCTCCAGTTGCTTCTCGCTGTTTTGCATTCTCACGGCCACACTACCCGTCACCAGGGTTACGCGCTCTGGCATATCAGCATAGGAAGTAACGTCAAACTCTGTGCCGAACACTGTGGTCTGCGACTTAGCAGTAGTCACCACAAAGGGGCAGCGGGCGTTCTTGGTTACCACGAAATAGGCCTCACCCTTCAATTTGACGTTTCTTGCCTCTTTGCCATAAAGGCCTGAATACACCAGTTCGCTACCCGGATGTAAGAACACCTGCGTACTGTCAGGAAGCACCAGTTCCAATGATTTGCCATAGGGCACGCTAACGATATGCTCTTCTTCACCGCCAATAGCAGCAACAACCATCTTCTTATCTATTTTGTTTGACGATGCAGACACGCTCACAGGCACACTATTGCCATCGCTTGTTGTGATGGAGATTTGTTCTGTCAATCGCTCTTGTGCGAAGAATTCATCGTTCTTTTCCTCTTGCCTTGGCCATGCAATAAGGATGATGGCAAGCGCCACGGCAGCGGCGGCAAGCAAATACTTGAATAAAGAGTTCCTGTTCCGTACGGGATGATCGCCCTCGGGAGATAGACGCTCACCATGCATGCCATGGAAAGATGCCAGCGCGGCATCCACATCCACTTTTCCCTGTTCCATTGACAAGAGATGAGAGGCCATGAACACATGCTCACAGTCCTCAAGGAGTTCTGCGTCTGTATCCAGTCGATGCAGTTGCGCGTCGGTAAGCGCGGCTCCCGGCTCCATCATTTCCAGTGTCTCGTCTTTAAAATCTTTCATGACAAAAAACTTTCTTCCTTTGTTTATATCAACATTCTGCCTTTACTTATAAAACGCATGACTTTTTCAAAAGGGTATGCTTTTTGTATTTTTTTATCTGTCACATTCATCCTTTCTACATATTATTGATGTCATCATGTGATACGGATTCATTCTTCCCCCGTTTTTCTTCTCGCCTCCCTTATCAGGTTCAGTGCTTTCATGATGCGTTTTTTCACGGTGGCCGTGCTGATGCCGAAACGTGCTGCCGCTTCGGCATAGGTCTGCTGCTCCACGTAACAGGATATAAAAACATCCTTGGTGGGCTGTTCCAGCATGTCGAGCACTTGCTGGACGCGCCGTTCTCGGTCTTCTGCCTCGAGCGGATCCTTGTCATAGGCATAGGCTTTGGTTATTTTCTGATAGAACAGGGCATACTGTTGCCGCGTGGTGTTTCTTCGCAACACGTCTATGCATTTGTTTCTGACGCTCTTATACAGATAATACCTGGCTGCCTTTTTCTGGAGAGACGAGAAATTCACCCATACGTCTTCGAAGGCATCGCTCACCACATCGCGGCTCTCGTCGTCGTTGTGGAGAAACTGCATGGCGAAGAAATACAGTTCTTGATAGTAATGACGAAACAACTCGTCGAAATCTTTCTTTTCCTCCATCTCTCTTATAACAATGCCACAAAGATAGTGATTTCTTTACAAATGCCGAGATATTCTTGAGTTTTTTTACAAAATCGTCTTCTTTTTCCTCATTTTTTCACAAAAAGCATACCCGAGGCATCGTGTCATCCGTTTTATTATAAATCAATTATTAACCAAAACCTATTATTAACCAAAATCATTATTTATGCTAAGAAGAAAAAGGTTGATGTTGCTTTTCTTGTTCTTTGCCTTTATTGCGATTTCGGCAAAGGCTCAACAGGGCGGCATCACCATGAAGTTCAACAGCGAAGCCTTGCCTACTGCCCTTCAGCGGCTGGAAAAGGTTTCTGGCTACAGGATTATGTTCACCTACGAGGATATCCAGGAATATCGTGTAGACGGACAAGTGACCAACGCTTCGTTTGAAGATGCCTTGAAGTATCTGCTAAACGGCAAACGTCTCGACTACAAGATCGACGGCAAACTGGTGAACATCACCCTCAGGAAGCCGACACGTACGGCGGGCAGCAGGGAGATAACGGGTATCGTGCGCGACGAACACGGCGATCCGCTACCGGGGGCTACCGTTACCAATGTGAAGAACAAGGACGAACAGGAATCATTCATCGGTATCACCGACCTGAACGGACATTTCAAACTCACACTTGCTCGCGAAGTCAGCAAAGTGGAAGTTTCCTATGTGGGATTCATTCCCAAGATTGTGACGCTCGACAACCGCAACAGTTACTACATTCAACTGGAACCGGAGTCGAATGCCATCGACGAAGTGGTGGTGACGGGTGCCTTTGAGCGCAAGGCCAATACCTATACGGGTGCCGTCACCACAGTGAAAGGCGAGGAACTGCAGAAGGTGGGCAACACCAACGTGTTGCAGTCACTAAAGAATATCGACCCCTCGTTCATGCAGATTGAAAACCTCGGAGCCGGCAGCAACCCCAATGCACTGCCCGACTTCCAGATGCGTGGAGGCTCCACCATTGCCAGTGTACAGGGCGAATATGCGTCGAGCGCCAACCAGCCCCTCTTCATCCTCGACGGTTTTGAGACAGAACTGACCAAAATCCTCGACCTCGACATGAACCAGGTAGAGAGCGTCACCACCCTGAAGGACGCTACCGCCAAGGCTATCTATGGCTCGAAGGCTGCCAACGGTGTGATTGTCATTGAGACCAAGCGCCCCGAAAGTGGACGCATGCGTATAACCTATACAGGCAGCATGAGCCTAGAAGTGCCTGACCTCACCAGTTACAACTTGACCAATGCGACGGAGAAACTTGAGGTTGAGAAGATGGCCGGACTATTTACCAGCGACAATGCACAGACGCAGGTGGCCTTGGACAAGGCATACACCAGCAAACTGCGCGAGGTTCTTGCAGGCGTTGAGACAGACTGGCTTGCCCAACCTGTTCGCAATGGTTTCGGACATAAGCACAGTCTGTATCTTGAGGGCGGCGACAAGGCCATGCAGTATGGCATCAATCTTTCTTTTAACAGAATAGGCGGTGCTATTAAAAAATCAGACCGCAACACCTTGTCAGGAGGAGTGACTTTGGCATACCGCGTGAAGAACCTGCAGTTCCGCGACAAACTGACCATCGATTACAACAAGAGTAACAACTCCCCTTACGGATCTTTCAGTGAGTATTACCGAATGAATCCTTACAGCCGTCTGTATGATGAGAATGGCATGTATGTGCAAAGTTACAGTTATACGGGTAACGACAGAAAGTCGAATGACTACTACAACCCTTTATACAACACCACACTGAACACTTTCGACAATACTGGTTATACAACCATTACCAATGACTTTTATCTGGAGTGGTTCATCAATGAACAGCTGAAGATGACTGGTCGTTTCGGTATCATCAACAAACATTCTACTGCCGACATTTTCAAACCGGCCAACCACACCAATTTCATCAACACCACGGATGTGCTGCGAAAGGGTTCCTACTCGCAAATGAATGGCAACAACACCGACATCAGTGCCGACCTGGGACTGCAATGGTCAAAGCAGTGGAACGAACACCTCGTTTTCATCAATGGTCAGGTGAGCATGGCAGATAATAAATACAACAACACCACTGTATTGGCAGAGGGATTCCCCAATGACTTCATGGACGACATCAAGTTTGCCGTGCAATATGCAAAAGAGAACAAACCCACAGGAACAGAAGGTATTTCGCGCAACTGCGGCGGACTGCTGTCGCTGAACTATTCTTATGCTGAGCGCTATCTCTTTGATGCCAACTATCGTCTGATGGGTTCTTCAGAGGCTGGTAAGGATAATCGATGGGGATCTTTCTGGTCGGTTGGTGCCGGTTGGAATATCCACAACGAAGCATTCTTGAGAGATAACAGCGTTATCAACCGCTTGAAACTCCGTGCCTCTTACGGATATACCGGTAGTCAGGGATTCTCCAGTTACGATGCCATGCCTACATTCGTTTATTATAGCGACAGGACATTTAACAGCGCTATCGGCTCCTACCTGCAGCGACTGGCTAACGAGACGTTGAAGTGGCAGGAGAAATATGATACCAACCTAGGTGTTGACTTTGCCTTGTTCAAGAATCGTCTGACGGGGCGTTTTGACTATTACATCGCCAACACCAAAGGTATGGTAACGAATGTAACAGTGCCATACACCACAGGTTTCAGCACCTATGTTGCCAACCTTGGTGAGACAGAGAACAAGGGTATAGAAGCCTATTTGAATTATCGTGTTTACGACGGCGGACGCGATTATGTGAACGTCTTTGTGAGCGCTGCCCACAACAAGAACACCTTGAAAAAAATATCCAACTCCTTGCGTGCATGGAATGATGCTCAAAACGCCCATGCCATGGAGAATGCCATCACGGCACCTCAGGTGAAATACTATGAGGGTTGTTCCATGAACGCCATCTGGGCTGTAAAGTCAATGGGCATTGACCCGCAAAATGGTAAGGAAATCTATGTGAAACGTGATGGTAGCGTAACCTACGAATATGACGTGAACGATCAGGTGGTTTGTGGTGACACCCAACCCAAGTGGAACGGACTCTTCGGTATCAATGGCGAAATCAAGGGTTGGGGATGGAACATCTCAATGAACTATCGTTGGGGCGGACAGATGTACAACCAGACACTTGTCAACAAAGTGGAGAATGCGCAGATGCAGTATAACGTAGACAAGCGCGTGATGACTGACCGTTGGCAGAAACCTGGCGACATGGCGCTCTATAAAGCCATTACCGATCTGAGCACTACTTATCCTACTTCGCGCTTCGTACAAGATTATAATCTTTTCACGATGTCAAGCATCACCATCTATTACGATTTCCGCAATTGCAGTTTCGTAAAGAACTCTTTCCTTGAGCGTTTGAAGATCAGTGCCTATACTAACGACTTGTTCGTTGTTTCGAGCATTAAGACAGAGCGTGGAACAGATTATCCGTTTGCACGTACCTTCTCGCTCTCAGCACAGGTAACGTTCTAATTTGAAATTTCAAAGTAAAAATTTAAAGTTATGATGACTAATATATTATTTAATAAGGTGAAGAACGTTGCAGTAACAGCATGTTTGTTATTTCTTGCCTCATGCTTCTTTACTTCATGTGAAGACTGGCTCGATGTGAGTCCTAAGTCACAGATCAAAGAAGAAGACCATTTCAGTCGTGAGGGTGGCTACAAAGATCAGTTGACTGGCATCTATACCGCGTTGACTACACAGGAAATGTATGGACTGAATATGGGCATCGGTTTTGTGGAGGTGCTTTCTCATTCTTACGATATCGACCCGAATGGAAAGTGGCGTTTTGTTAATAACTATGACTACACAGAGCAAAGCAGTGAAGAGACAATCGCTGCTATATGGAAAAACGCTTACGCATGTATCGCCAATGCAAATATTCTGATTAAGAACATTGAGCAGGCTGATCAGAGTATGTTTACCGGCAATAATTATCACGAATATCGCGGTGAGGCATACGGATTGCGCGGATTCCTGCACTTTGAACTGATGCGCCTCTTCGCATGTGCACCGTCTATGGATGGCAATGCCAAGGGTGTACCGTATGTCACGGAGTATTCAACCAACATTGTGGGACAGAAGAGTGTCAACGAGACCATGCAATTGGTTGTCAAAGACCTGTTGGTTGCTCATGAAGAACTGGCCTATGACACGCTGAATACCTATGATTATTACGGTTCACCGGCATATCGTCTTCCAAGAAACTGCTTTAATTTCTTTGCTTGCGCCGCTACATTGGCAAGGGCTTATCTGTGGATGGGCGACACTCAGAATGCCTTGAAATATGCAAACGAGGTGATTAACCGCGTGGAGAACAATCAAAATGGCGGTATCTATTGGGTACATTACACCAACATGCAGCAAACCAACCGCTATGAGTTGGATATGGCTTTCACAACGGAGCACCTCTTCCAGTTGATTATCAATGACTGGGAAGATATTGGCAATTATTATTTCAAGAAAGAAGGAGGAGCCAATGTCTTGAATCCTTCTGATGCCTCAACCCAGAACATCTTTGAGGTGGACATGGGATTTGGTAATGACTATCGCTATCTGAAAGGTTATGAGCAGGACGGAGAGAAACGTTATATGGCAAAGTTCTGGTATATGGAGGGCAGTTCGTATAACAATCTCTATCCGGTAATCCGGATGACCGATGCTTACTATATTGCTGCCGAGTGTCTGAAGAACAGCAACAGCAAGCGTGCAATTGAACTTCTTAACACTGTTCGCGAAAACCGCAACTTGAGCCTGTTCCCGCTCAGCGAGAATCTGACGGCCGATCAGATTCAAAACGAGATTTTCAAAGAGTATCGTAAGGAGTATATTGGTGAGCACGGCGAACTGTTCTTCTATTATAAGCGCATGAATGCTGCTGAGATCAAGGGTGCGGCTGTACGTCCAGGCAAGGGCGTTTATGTGTTGCCGATACCCAGCAACGACCAGGAGTTTGGAGGCTACTCTAATTAGTTTGGAGTTAAGTGTTTAATGTTTTGAGTAATTGGAAAACAAAATAATTATGATTACAAATCTTTTGAATAATATAAAGGGTAAGGCCATGATGATGGGAATGGGCTCTTGTCTGTTGCTCCTGTCAGCATCCTGCCTTACATCATGCAGTTCTGCTGACGAGGATTTCTTCTATCAGGATGAACCGCGCGTGCGATTGGTGGGCGACTATACTTGGGCGGTGGGTTCCGACTCTATAACGTTCTCGTTTGTGGCCTTCGGTTCAGAGGTTACTGAGATGGAAATGAAGGTGGACGCTCAGATTATGGGCGAGGTGGCTAATCGCAACCGCGTGGTTAATCTGTCTGCTGACGCAGCAAAGACAACGGCTGCTGCCAATATGTATTCGTTCCCCTCCACGGTAACGATTCCTGCCGGTGAGGCCAAGGCAACGTTCCCTGTTGTGTTGAAACGTGATGCTTCGCTGGCCTCCAAAACGGTGAGGCTCTATATCAAGGTTGACGAGTCTGGTGACTTCAAGTCGGGTGTCAACGAGGAGAATCACATCATGCTGATATGGAGCGACGTGCTCTCGAAACCAAAGAACTGGAATGATTTGGAACCTTTCTTCGGTTCGTATAGCGACAGCAAATACCGTTTCATGCTTGTCAATTCCGACGGTGCCGGCGAGTTCTCGACAGAAACGATGTCGTGGGCGCTGCTGAACAGTTATCGCATTAGATTCCAGAATCTGCTTAATGATTATAATGCAGCGCATCCTGGCAATCCTATGACTGACGAGAATGGACAACTGGTTACGTTTGAGTGATAAAAGAAATGCTAACTATTGAAATGAAAGAATTATGAATAAAAGAATTATCAATAAGACTAACATGGGATTCCTCTTCTTGCTGCTGTTCGTGGCAACGTTGATGGCCTCGAGTTGCTCTCAGGATGATGGAAACTATGACTATCTGCCCGACGAGGAGGTGAGTAAGATAGAACTTGACGTGGACACCACCATAACGAAAAACCCGTATGCTCTCTACACACTGAATCCTGGTGAGGATGTGGATTTCCATCTTAAAGTAAAATATGCTCATCCTGAGCGGCTGCAATATCGCTGGTTTGTGTTGAAGACCTACTACAACTCTTATCGCCAGGAGCAAATTGGCAACTCCATGATGTACCCCCCAGCAGATACAATCTACACAGAGAAGGATCTGAAGTGGACCTGCAATCTGGAGCCTGGCACCTACTTGTTCTATTGCAAGGCAGAGGATCCCACCAACGGCATTGTGGGTTATTGGCAGACAACTTCTTATAGTACAGTACAGCAGGGCGGAACACAGGGCGGACTCTATCTGCTCACAGAGCGTGACGGACAGACTGACATAGAGGTGCAGACATCTTCCCTGATGCTGATTTTTGGTTCTGGAACCAAGTGCTTCTATAATTATTACAGTTCTATGAACGGTCATTACCTGGAGGGAAAACCACTGTTCATCAAGGGTACGCATACAGGAAAGGCAGCGAAGAACGGTTATATGGTGGCCACAGACAAGAATCTATACCGCTTGAACCAAGTGGGACTGACCACCATGAATACGTGGGACAATCTTTTCTATCGTACGCCGGCAAAGTTTAACCCGCAAACCAGTTTCTTCACCAACAACTGTGATTTCCTGATCAACGACGGCAAACTGTATGTCACCTATGCCAACCAGACGAATGACTTAAAATTCTCGGAACCCATAGCCGGTGACTACGAGGCTTATCCGTTCTTGATGCGCACCACCTATGATTCATATAGTGCCGTAGCCAATTCCATCAACGCTTGGCAGGTTATCTATGACCAAAAGAACCACAAGTTCCGTCCTTACTACTCGAAGGGCGTGTCTGTGAGCAACTTCAAATCGACCATTGCCGATGCTGTGGTTGATGCAAACAGCGTGCCAGGCGATGTGAAGGCGGTGTTCCAAGGTGGTGGTAACTTCAACTGTGTGATTACGGTGGTCAATGGCAAGCCCTATCTCTACCGTTATTGCTTCTATAATGTTCCTGACAATGGCGACTTCTCTGCTCAGGGCGACCGCTCAATCATTGACCTGAGCGGCTGCGAGGATATCATGAACGCTAAGAAGTTCTGTTCCAATACCAAGGGATATGCTTTCTATTACTACACCGACAAGGGCGTTTACTCCTTCTCTGCTTCGAGCGGCGAGGCATCATCGCACCAGGTTTATGCCTGCGAGGATGGCGAAGAGGTGACCGCCATCTATATTTGGGGTAGTGCCGGCGGCGGATTCCCGACGTCCAACTGTATTCTTTGGATAGGCGTCTGGGATAAGAACAAGAAGAGTGGCAAACTGGTTCAATATGAGATGGATGTGAACTATGGCATACCAACTGTTATGTTTGGGCCGAATTTTGGTTCAAACGAGAACCCTGTCATCACTGAGGGATGGGGCAGAATCGTGGATATGACCTGCATCAGTGCTGAATAAATCGTAACATCATGAAAAGAGTATTATTAGCATTCTTTGCATTGGCAATCAGTCTTGGAGTCAGTGCACAGAAATATACAATCAACGGTATCGTCGAGGGTCTCCCCGACGGTACTGTCCTGCAACTCAATCCGATGTGTCATGGTAAGGAGGCTGCATTAGGCGAGACTACCGTGCAGGATGGTAAGTTTAAGTTTACGGGTACTGCCAAGGAACCGATCTGTGTACATGTCATGGTAAAGGATTCCTACGGCTATTGCGCCCTGATGCTGGAGAACTGTGGTGTTGTCGTCAATGCCAAGGTCACCAAGAGCAAGGCATGGGATGGTGTGGATCTGTATAAGTGGAAAGCCACCGTTCTCGGTTCTCCGCTCACTGACAAGTTCTATACATTTACCGCTGAGCGTGCGAAACTGGATGATTTGTACAGGGCAAACCATGAGAAGTTCAAGGATGTACATGATAAAGCAAATCGTTTGAAGGATGAGGAATTTGCCGAGTATAAGAAGACGGAAGAGTATCAGGCTATGGAAAGAGCAGACAAAGAATTCTTCCAGACGGCGGATAGAGTGCTGAACGGTTTAATACTTGATAACAAGGATACGTTCTGGGGACCGTTGCTTGCTCACCAGTTCATGAATTATTTCACTCCAAATCAGCGTGAGCAGTACAATCAGTTTTCTGATGCTGCCAAGAATTCGTGGTATGGAAAGAAGATGAAAGAAGAACTATGGCCTGCCGGAGGCATCGGCGAGAAGATTCCTTCGTTCACCTTGAAAGATGAGGCCGGCAAGGCGTTTACCTTCCAGCAGTTGGCACAGGAAAAGAAATATGTGCTCATCGACTTCTGGGCCTCTTGGTGCGCACCCTGCCGCAAGGAAATTCCCAATGTCAAGAAGCAGTATGAACTTTACAAGGACAAGGGTTTCGAAGTGGTAAGTATCTCCATCGATCGCAATGCCGGACAATGGAAGAAGGCTTTAGAGGAAGAACAACTTAAGTGGCCCAACTTCCTGAGCAACGAGGTGGCCGATCAGTTTAAGGTGAAGGCTGTTCCAACTATGTATCTGGTGGATGCCAAGGGTACCATCCTCGCCGAGAACGACGATGCCCGCGGCGAGAAACTGGCCCAGAAACTGGCTGAACTGATGAAATAGCATCCCGACGAACCACCTATATGATAATGGTTCGCGATTATCTGGATTTCTATAACTATCAGGATGGATTGTCCGAATACACACGACAGTCTGGACGAAATGCCAAGACAAACCATAAAAGACTTCGCAAACAGTATTTGCGAAGTTTTTTTATGGACAGGAAGAGCAATGAGAATCAGATGATGAATGGAAAACGCTTCTTTTTTCATGAAATATGTATGGATATCAGATTTTTCCACTATCTTTGCAAATCGATATGTTTCTACGCCACCGGCGGAAGCGGGTTTTCATTTCCGCAGATGGTTCACATCCCCCAAAAGCAAGACACGGGGGATATGGTTTTCTGAGAATGACTTAGCAAGATACAACAAAAAATGATAGCATGAAAAAATGGATGATGATTTGCCTCGCGGCAGTGGTATGTTGCAAGCAGGCAGCCTTCGCTCAGAAGGCACAAGCAATGAGAAACGGTTATCCCATTTCGCAAGTGAACTTCACGCAGGTGAAGGTGAAGCCCGGCACGTTCTGGGGACAACGCATGGAGGCTGCCCGCACGGTGACCATTCCGCTGGCGTTCAGCAAGTGTGAAAGCGAGCACCGCTACGACAATTTCGTGAAAGCCGCCTACACACTGCAGCATCCCGGACATGAGGGACTCAAGACCGACAAATGGGACGTGAGCAAGTTCATGGGCTTCTCGTTCGACGATACCGATGTCTATAAAACCATCGAGGGTGCAAGTTATGTGCTTAGTCTGGCCGAAAACAAGACGCTGAAAAACTATATCGACTCGGTGCTCGACATCGTGGCGGCCGCACAGGAGCCCGACGGCTATCTCTACACCGCCCGTACCATTAATCCGCAGAAACCGCACGGATGGTCGGGCGACCGCCGATGGGTGAAAGAGGAGGAACTGAGCCATGAACTCTATAATCTGGGCCACATGGTGGATGCGGCCTGCGCTCACTATCAGGCCACGGGCAGCACGAAGTTTCTCGACATTGCCCGCCGCTATGCCGACTGTGTATGTCGCGAGGTGGGCAGCGGAGCGAACCAGGCCTGCGTGGTGCCTGGCCATCAGATTGCCGAGATGGCACTGGCACGCCTCTACCTGATTACGGGCGACAGGAAATATCTGGACGAAGCCAAGTTCCTGCTCGACTACCGCGGAAAGACGCACATCAAGAACATTTACAGCCAGTCACACAAACCCGTGACCACACAAGACGAGGCCGCTGGCCATGCCGTGCGCGCCACCTATATGTATGCAGGCATGGCGGATGTGGCAGCACTCACCGGCGACTCAGCCTATATTCATGCCATCGACCGCATCTGGCAGAACATCGTAGAAAAGAAAATGTATATCACTGGCGGCATCGGCTCGACAAGCAACGGAGAGGCTTTCGGCGCAAACTACGAACTGCCCAACATGACAGCCTATTGTGAGACTTGCGCCGCCATCGGCAATGTTTATGTGAACCACCGCCTGTTCCTGCTCCACGGCGAGTCGAAATATTACGACGTGGTGGAGCGAGCACTCTACAACGGACTCATCTCGGGCATGAGCATCGACGGAGGACGGTTCTTCTACCCCAACCCACTGGCCAGCCTCGGACAGCACGAGCGCCAGCCTTGGTTTGGATGCGCCTGCTGCCCGTCGAACCTGTGCCGCTTCATTCCGTCACTTCCCGGCTACGTATATGCCGTGAAAGACGACAAGGTGTTTGTAAACCTGTTTCTTGCCAACCAGGGAACGCTGGACGTAAACGGCAAGAAAGTTGTGCTAGAGCAGACAACCAACTATCCGTGGAACGGCGACATTGCCATCAAGGTGAACGAAAGCAAGGCCGGCGTGTTCACATTGAAGATTCGCATTCCCGGATGGGCGCGCAACGAGGTAACGCCCGGCTCACTCTATCGGTTTACCGACGGAAAGAATGCCGACTACTCTATCCTGCTCAATGGTCAGCCGATTCGTTTCGACGGCGGAAAGCCGCAGCCCGGTACCGACGGATACGTGAATATCACTCGCCGATGGAAGAAGGGCGACGTGGTGAGCATTCACTTCGACATGGAGGCACGCGTGGTAACCGCCGACAATCAGGTGACCGCCGACCGCGGTATGGCGGCTGTGCAGCGCGGACCGCTGGTGTACTGTGCTGAATGGTGCGACAACAACTTCGACATTATGTCAACCGTGCTCAACCAGCACCCTTCGTTCACAGAAAGCGATAAAGAGATTGAGGGCTGCCGTGTGACCATGCTCACCACCAATGCCCAGAAACTGGACTTCGGTGCCGACGGTCGTCTGCAGCCATCCGACGTAAAACTGAACCTGATTCCCTATTATGCCTGGTGCCACAGGGGAAAGGGCAAGATGCGCGTGTGGCTGTCTAAGGATCTGACATTGTACAATCCTTGAAATAAAGAAAAAGGGAGATCGGTTGGCCAATCTCCCTTTCTTTTTTAAACGCTGTCGGTCAACTGTGCACCAAGGTGCCTATATCCTCGCCGTCCATCACTTTCTTCAGATTGCCCACTACATCCATGTTAAACACATAGATGGGCAGATGGTTGTCGTTGCACATCACAACGGCCGAGAGGTCCATCACCTTGAGGTTGCGCTCCAGCACCTCTGCATAGGTGATGTCGCTGAACTTGGTGGCCGTAGGGTCTTTTTCCGGATCAGCGGTATAGATGCCGTCCACGCGCGTTCCCTTCAGCATCACGTCGGCCTCGATTTCCACACCACGCAGCGAAGAACCCGTATCGGTGGTGAAATAAGGAGAGCCGGTGCCAGCCGAGAAGATGCACACATATCCATCGTTCATCGCGTCAATGGCTTTCCACTTGCTGTAGAATTCGCCCACGGGCTCCATGCGGATAGCCGTAAGCACTTTGTTTTTCACCCCGGCCGCATCAAGCGCGCTGCTCAGTGCCAGCGAGTTAATCACGGTGGCCATCATGCCCATCTGATCGCCTTTCACGCGGTCGAAACCTTTCTGTGCGCCGCTCAGTCCGCGGAAGATGTTACCGCCGCCAATCACAATGCCAATCTGCACACCCATCTCGTGCACTTCCTTGATTTGCTGTGCATAATCAGACAGGCGCTGCGGGTCAATGCCCGTCTTGCCGCCAGCAGCGAGACTCTCGCCGCTGAGTTTCAACAGTATTCTCTTAAATCTTGCCATGTTATTTTGAAATTTAACGATTATCTTTCATTCTACGGTGATGCTCAAGGCATCAAATCACGAAACCGATTTCCTTAAACGCGAAAGCCAGCAGTTCGCGGTTGTGGAGCCGCTGCAACAGCAGATGGCCGTCGTTGGACACATCCACGTAGCGAAACGGCTCCACCCTGCCGTCGGGATGGCGGAAACCATGAACCCCACCCCTGCGATAGAGCGAATCGCGATATTCATTGCGCAACTGATCCCAATGCCCACCAGCCACCTGCTCAAGATATCCAACCAAGCAGTGAACGGTATCGTTGAGCACTGCCTCGCGGTCGGTGTCATGTCCCAGTATCTGCGCCATTGAAACAGGGTTGGGCGCATCGCTGAGAAACTCGCGCTGGTTCACGTTGATGCCCGTTCCAATGATGCAGTCCTTGATATGGCTGCCCTGCAAGGTGGGCTCAATGAGCGTGCCGCAGAGTTTACGGTCGTTCCAGTAGATGTCATTCGGCCACTTGATGCTCACCTCGCCGATATACTGGCTCAAAGCGGTTTTCAGTGCGAGGGCGTTGACCATGGAAAGGATGAACTGATCCTTGGCAGGCACTCCGCAGGGACGGAAAAGCACGCTAAACGTGAGGTTCTTGCCCCGCTCGCTCTCCCAACTGTTGGTGCCGCAGCCGCGACCCGCCTTCTGGTAGTCAGTCCACGCCACAATCATCTCGTCCTCGCCCACCGGACGGCGGCTGGCCAGATAATTGTTGGTGGAGTCCACCTCCTTGAAATACTCCGTTGTAATGTTCATCTCTTTTTCATGGTTACATCCTGGCTGGCAGGAAGGCATCCACAATGTGGTTCACCTCAAAGCGGCCTGTATCGTCGCCCGTCACGGAAACAATGTCGAAACGGATGTCGCAGTCTATGCGATACTGCTTCACAAACCGGCTTGCGGCAATGCTGAGCGAGCGGATTTTGCGCCAGTCGACAGCCTCTTCAGGCTCTCCGAAGAGATTGTTGCGCCGCGTTTTCACCTCTACAATCACCAGCGTGTTGCCGTCCATAGCCACGAGGTCGAGGTCGCGATGCCCGTCTCTCCAGTCGCGAGCCAGTATTCTGTAGCCTTTCTTTTCCAGATAGTCAACAGCCTGCTGTTCGCCCCATTTCCCAAGTTCATTGTGTGCTGCCATAGTGAGTAGACCTTATTTTTTATGCAAATTTAGCGATTACGACGCAAAATACCAAATAAAAATTCGTATTTTTGCATCCGTTATGACAAAGATTGAAGAACAGCAGAAGAAAGACGAGTTCTATATGCAGCGCGCATTAGACGAGGCACACCAGGCACTCGATGCCGGCGAGGTACCTATCGGAGCCGTTGTGGTGTGCAACGACAGGATTATTTCGCGCGGCCACAACCTCACCGAGACGCTCACCGACGTAACCGCCCATGCCGAGATGCAGGCCATCACGTCGGCCGCCAACGCCCTGGGCGGCAAATACCTGCCCGACTGCACGCTCTATGTCACCGTTGAGCCGTGCACCATGTGCGCCGGAGCCATCGGATGGGCACAAATCAAGCGCATCGTGTATGGCTGCGACGACGAGAAACGGGGCTATCACCGCTATGCGCCCCATGCTCTGCATCCCAAAGCCACCGTTACAGGCGGCGTAATGGAGACGGAATGCCGGGAACTGATGCAGCAGTTTTTCAAGGCGCGGCGGTGAGATGAACCTTGGTTTCCGTCGTTTGTTCCTGTGCTTTCACGAGTGCAGGAAGCATGAACCTTACATACAATCGTTTTTCCTTATCAGCAAATTTAATCCATAGGCAGTTCTGTGTATGTAGATAACTTGCTAAAATGGGGAAGATTGAAAGAGGCACGAACACGCATTAACCTGTATAAAGCCAAATCAGGTCTATATGACGCGGCAGGGCAATTAAAGACACCGTATATAGGATATCATTATTATGAAGGGATGTATTATTTGAAATCAGGAATGCTTGATTCTGCAGAAATATGTTTTAGAAAACTATCAGAAGATTCAAACTGCCATCTTGAGGAGTGTCATGGGCTTTTGGCATTATACCAACAAAAAAGAAATGCAGATTCCATTATCAAATACGTGAAGTTATATAGTGATGCAGTGGATGCACAATCTAATGATCAACGTATGGAGATAGTCCATCAGATGGCATCTATGTATAATTTTCAGCGTTACCAGAAGATTGCTGCAGATAAAGAGCGTTCTGCTGAACGGCAGTCCTCAACTCATCACGAACATCAAGTCCCGTATCAATAAGAAACTGTTTGGTGAAGATTCTGCCACATCGTTAATGGTTAATCTTACCAATCTGTTGGGATAGTGGAGTCTTTAATTATCATGTTGTATTTTGTAAAGCATTGATTGTCAGGAAGTTTTCGTAATTATATAATCTTGGTATAATGCTTTCATAGTCATTTGCTTGTTCGCTTCTGGAATAGTAGTATATTTGCAGTTGAAATTCATTAATTCAACGTAGTGGGTGGCAATTATGTATCATTAAAAGAATAAGACCAAATGAAAGTATCAGAATTCAAAAAAGAAATGAAGTGCGGGCTGGTGGCCTGCTTGTGTGCAATGTTTCCGCTGACGGGCTACGGCCAGCGCTCGGTGGACTTGGATATCAATACGCCTACACCGCTATATGACAACATAAACGACTATCTCTATGCCGACGGTCCTGCCGTGGTGTCTGTGTCGTTGCGTGCCACGAAGAGTTATCATGCGGGCAAGTTTGAGATACCTGTGTTCATGGAGTTTGATGCCAACCCCTACACGCAGAAGGCCGGCGTAGTGGCCGGTGTGACGTTGCGTCCTTTCAGGAAGTAAGATCACGGGGACGGTTCTTTAAGAGACACCTGTAATTCTGGAGAGTTGCCGTACCCCACCACCAAATTCCTTCAATGCTTGCAATAGTTCATTCCGCTGCTCCTTTGGGAGTGCCTGAATGTCGAGAGGGTTGGTCATTCCATATCTTTCGAAAAGAAACGACTTGATGTCATTGTCACTCACAGATGGATGGGTATCAGTATCTATATCCAAGATTCCTGTTTGACCGTCAACTGGGGTATTCACCAATTCACGAAGATCGGAAATTGGAATCCTGTTCAACACGCATCACGTGATAGATGCCAGTGCCGCTTTTCTCTCGCTTTTGTCGGGGCATAGAATGATTGTTTACGTTATATAGCGCAAAGATACTCTTTATTCTTGTTACCACCAAATATTCTTTATAAAAATGAGTCAAAGAACCGTCCCTGTGATCTTTTAATTCTCGTTTTTCTTTTGCTTTTCAAACCATTGCATAGTTTCTGAGAGTTTCTGCTCTATCTCTGGTGACAGAGCGGGCACGTTGATGGCTTTCTTGATACGGTCAATGTCCTCAAAGGTCATTTCGCTGTCTTTCACCGACTTCTTATCCTCTCTGTACTCCTTGTGTGTCAGGAACTCAGCTTCGAAGGGATAGAATTCCACGAATTTCCAGTAGTTAATCGTCATATTAGGCAGGATTCCCAGACTCCGGTCCTTCTCGTGAATCACCGAGCGATAGGCCAGCAATTCGCTTTGTCCCACCTTTTCATAGCCCGACAGGCGATACACGAACGACTCAGCATCAACCAGCCTTTGCGTTTTGAGAATTCCGAGGTTGACCGTCAGCGAGCCTTTCGGTGCCAGGCGATCCACATCCACGTGAATCGTTTTGTTCACGGTATCCCTTACTACGACAGCCCTTCTGAATTTCTCGTCCTTTTTCACCCGATACAATTCCTGGCGGCAGGTGTCGCCCCTCACTTCCATCTTGCCCTTCTTTATATACTGCTTTGCCTTCTCCAGATAAGAGGTCATACCAGTAGAGAAGAGATACTCCTTCTGCTCTTTCACCTGTGTTTGGTTCAATACGTTTCTCGTCACCAGGGAGCGGGCCTTGGTGAGATTGATAGATTCTTCATCGAACAGATAGAGATTGCAGATACCATCTGTAAACGAAATGATTGGCGGAGCATCCACGGTATCCTTTTTCATCACCAGGCAATCATTCAGCGTGTATCTTCTGATGTAGCATTTCAGCCTGAGGCAATGGGGCTTGTCCATCTCCTTAACCACTTCTCTGACGGGATAGGCCACCGGCGATAACAGCAGTCCCTCTCCCAGCTCGGCCACACTCATATTCTTCGCGGCATAGCCGATATGGCTGATGCTGATGCTTCGCGCCCCCTTCAGGTCAGGCAAGTGTCCTTCCATATCCGTTTGTCCCAATGCCAATCCCTTCTCATTGAGCACACTGGCCTGGGCCACCGGACTACCCGTCACTGAATCCTTCACCACCGTCTGTGCAGCCACCGTATAGGCATGCAGCACAATACAGATTAAAAACAAATACTTCTTCATTTTCTTATTGTTTTAAGTTTATAAATGTCATTAACTGGGTTCACTTCAGAACCGTCCCTGTGATTGAAAGGGAACCGACCCCGTAATCTTTGAT
>DGWC01000051.1 GCA_002395135.1 Prevotella sp. UBA4268
GCACCATACCCATCACAGACGGGATGTTGTTGTTCTTCATCGATACGGAATACTGCAATCCGCCCAGTTCTATCTTGGCAACATCTTTCAGTTTCAGCGTCTGTCCGTTTGCATCGCTTGAAATCACGATATTGCCGAATTCCTCTTCCGTTTTCAGACGGCCTGTATAGCGCATGGCATATTCGTAGGCCACATTCGACTGTTCTCCGAATGTACCCGGAGCCGCTTCAATATTCTGTTCTGCCAAAACGCCACTGATGTCTGAAGGCATCAGGTTGTATTGCTTGAGCACTTCAGGTTTCAGCCAGATACGCATTGAATAAGTCTTCACACCAGGGCTTTGCACGTCTCCCACACCTTGAATACGCTTGATGGCCGGGATGATGTTGATGTTGGAATAGTTAGTAAGGAATTCGTCATCGTATCGGCCGTCGGACGTAAGGGTGAACATCATCACCTGCGAGGTCTGACGCTTCATGACGGTAACACCGATGCGCGTTACTTCGGCAGGCAGCAATGCCTGAGCCTGCTGCACGCGGTTCTGCACATTGACCGCACACATGTCCGGGTTCATGCCCTGACGGAACAAGATGGAGATACTTGCCGATCCTGATGATGCAGAAGATGAAATATAGTCCATACCTTCCACACCGTTGATACTTTCTTCGAGTGGAGCCAGCACAGAATTCTTCACGGTCTCTGCATCGGCTCCTGGATAACTGGTGAACACCACAACCGTTGGCGGCGCGATGTCAGGATACTGCTCGATAGGCAGCGTTGCCAGACCGATAAATCCCAACAGTACGATTACGATGGAAATCACCGTTGAGAGCACCGGACGTTTTATAAATGTTGTAAAAGTCATTACTGTTCCTTTTTACTTGATTCTTTTTGTGATTTATTTCTTGCCACTCATGGCATCAACGAAACCCTTGGCAGAACCGTCGGTTCCGACTTTAGCCGATTCGTCAATCTTCTTCTGATACTGTTCCGGTGTGATGGGCTTGATTTCCATGCCGTCACTCAGTTTCGTGATACCATTCGTCACATACTTGTCACCTGCTTTCAGACCGCTTCTCACAATGAAATTGTTGCCGTCGGTCTGCGGGTCAACGGTAATCTCTGTGTACTTCACCTTGTTGTCATTGCCAACCACATAGACGAATTTCTTGTTCTGCACCTCTGACACAACCGACTGCGGAATGATGATTGCAGTGTTGTCGTCTTTAGCCACAATGATAGAGCCGGATCCGCCACTCTTGAGAAGTCGCTCCGGATTGGGGAAGTGGGCAATCAACTGCACGCTACCTGTTGCTGCATCAATGACGCCGCTTGCCTTCATCACTTTTCCTTCATGTCCGTACATGGTACCGTCGGCCAGTTGCAGTTTTACCGGAGGATAATTGCTGATGGCTGCATTGGCACCGCCGGCAGTCTTTGACAGTGTGAGCATTTCTTTCTCAGATACGGCAAAATACACTTCCATGCTACTGATGTTGGAAACAGTGGTCAATGCAGGTACACTGCCGGAACTAACCATAGCACCTACTTTATAGGGCAGCGAACCGACGACACCTGCGGCAGGACTTTTTACATAGCAGAAACTAAGCGTTTCTTTGGCAGATGCCAATGCTGCTTTTGCCTGTGCCAGTTGTGCCTGTGCACTCTGATAGGTGTTCTTGGCAGATTCAAGTTCGAAAGAACCAATCACCTTGTTTTCGAACAGTTGCTGGCTGTTTTCGAATGTCAGTTTTGCTGTATTGCATTGCGCTGTTGCGGTATTCACGGCTGCCTGTGCTTGTCTTACTGCAGCCTGATAGGTCTCATTGTCAATAACGAACAATAATTGGCCTGCTCCTACCGATTGGCCTTCTTTTACGCAAACCCTTGTGATAAAACCGGCCACCTTCGGGCGGATTTCCACATCCTGAACGCCTTTGATTGTGGCTGGGAATGTGGTTTGCATGGATGTACTCTGTACCTGTGCTGTCTGAACAGGATACTCATTGTCACCGAAGTTTGGCATGCCACCACGCTTTCCTCCACAAGAGGTGAGTAGAGCGATGCATGCCACCATCATCATAAATTTCTTACTTTTCATATTTATCTTAACTATAATGATATTAATTCAAATGTAATAACGAAAACTTTTTTGAGGTTGTGAGTTTTCGGAGTGCAAAAGTACACATTATTATTTATAGTGTTACGATGTAAACATGAACTTTTGCAACAATTAACTATCTTTTGCAGCCTTTACGAGTCCCATGCTTTCTGCCTTTTGCATGAGAAGTTGCATCAGGGGAGCGCGTTCATTAGGCACCTTGTTGTCAAGCACGGCATCTTTCAAATATTTTTTCAGAATACCCACTTCTTTCGATGGATGCAGTTTGAACATGCTCATGATTTCGTTTCCGTCGATGACAGGCTGGAGCAGACGCTTGTAGTCTTTTTCTTTCAGGTCGTTCAGTTTCTCACGCACGATACGGAAATTCTCCAGGAACTGCGACTTCCTTACTTGGTTCTTGCTTGTAATATCGGCTTCGCACAATGTCATTAAATCATCGATGTCGTCACCGGCATCGTTCAGCAGTCGTCTCACGGCACTGTCGGTCACCACATCGTCGGCAATCACAATTGGGCGCATGTGCAGTTCCACCATCTTCTGCACATATTTCATCTTGTTGTCCAAAGGCAGTTTCATACGTCTGAATATCTCAGGAACCATTTTCGCGCCCACATAGTTGTGGTTGTGGAATGTCCATCCTGCTGCGCCATCCCAGCGGCGCACCTTCATCTTGCCAATGTCATGAAGGAGGGCAGCCCAGCGCAGCCATAGCGTGTATTCGTTTTCTCGAATGTCCTTTGATTTCTCTACCTGGCTTTTTACGACATTCTCGAGCACTTCCATGGTGTGGTAGTAGTTGTTCTTGTGTGTTCGGCCATTCTGTTTGGCCACATTGTCGAGCGCCACCAATTCTGGAAGAATGATGAAAAGCAGGCCAGACCGGTACAGGTAGTCGAATCCGGTGCTGGGATGGCGGCTCATCATAATCTTGTTCATCTCGTCTGCGATGCGTTCGCCGCTGATGATTTTCAAGCGGGCAGCATTGCGTTGTAATGCATTGAAGGTATCGTCTTCGATGTAGAAGTTCAGTTGGGTGGCAAAGCGGATGCATCGAAGCATGCGCAGCGGGTCATCGGAAAAAGTGATGTCGGGGTCAAGCGGAGTCCTGATGATGCCGTCCTCCATGTCGTAGAGGCCGTTGAAGGGATCCACCAGTTCGCCGAAACGGCTGCTGTTCAGGCAGATGGCAAGCGCGTTGATGGTGAAGTCGCGCCGGTTTTGGTCATCTTCGAGTGTCCCGTTCTCAACAATCGGTTTTCGTGAGTCGTGGCTGTAACTCTCTTTGCGCGCCCCAACGAATTCCACTTCTATTCCTTTTGTCTTTATCTGGGCGGTTCCGAAGTTCTTGAATACCGAAAGGTGAGCGCGCTTTCCCAGTTTCTTTTTCAGGGCTTCTGCCACGGAAATACCGCTGCCCACCACCACCACGTCGATGTCGTTGGATGGGCGTTCCAGGAATATGTCGCGCACATAGCCGCCCACTACATAGCATTCCAGCCCCAGTTCGTCGGCTGTGGCAGATATCTGGTGGAAAATGTCTTTGTCAAGAATCGCTGCTAATTCGTCGTCTGAATATTGTTTCATTTGATGTTTGTCTGATTGGGTGTGCGTTTCGGCGGTTCAGTATGAGGCACTGCATGGAATGCCCATGGCCTTTACACGGTCTCGGATGGCATCCAGTTCCTCATGCGAAGCCTTGATAAGTTGGTGGGCGGGCGTTTCACGGTCGATGGTATAGATCATCACTTGTTGTGGACCGATTTCTTTCACTGCCTCTAACCATGGCACCACGTATTCTTCTCCAGTGTTGTCAACGTCCTCTCCATTAAAACTGCCTTTCATGAACATCGTCTGTATGATGAGATGGCCATCGAACAGTTTCATGGATTCAATGATACGGTGCAAGTCGTAAAGCCCGGTTGGGCGATCCACCTTGCGGATGTAGTCGGGTGCCACCGTGTCGAGTTTCAGGATGTTGTTGTCCACTTTCATCAGCGCTTCGCGGATGCGCGGTTTTAGAATCATCGTTGAGTTGCTGAGCACAGAAACCTTTGCCTGCGGGAAATAGCGGTTGCGCAAGTGGATGGTGTCGCTGATGATTTCGGGGAAATGTGGGTTAGCCGTAGGCTCGCCATTGCCGGCAAATGTGAAAACGTCGGGTGCAGGGCCGTTCTTCTGCATATCCTGAAGTTTGGCCTCCAGTGCCATGGCCACTTCTTCGCGGGTAGGCATCTTTTGTTTCGGGCGGAAATCAGCGTTGAAGCCGCATTCGCAGTAGATGCAGTCGAAAGTGCATGTCTTGCCGTCTCCGGGCAGCAAGTTAATGCCCAGCGACACACCGAGTCTCCTGCTATGTACAGGGCCGAATATGGGGCTGGGGTATATAATCGTTGACATGTTCTTTTATTTTTTTTGCAAAGGTAATCATTTTCACGGAAACAGAAAAGAAAAGCACTGATTTTTCTACCGTCATTCTCTGGCTCCAGAGGTTTCTCGAGTTGACCTTTTTCTGCTGAAATATATGCGATCATGACGGCTTGAATTGTTAAATACAGATAAAAACCGCATCGGAATGATAATTTCCTGCAACTGTTTTCCCGTTTCTGATGAAAAATTCGTATTTTTGCAGCAAATTAGGTGTATTACGGCCGTAAAAGAATAATGGGAAAGAAACAGAATAAAGCCCGCAACCATCGTGGATTGCAGGCAATAACTTTATGCATAAGCACCGCAATGGTGCTCATCTTATTAGGAATGGTGGTTTTCTCCGTGCTCACAGCGCGCAACCTTTCCGCGTATGTGAAGGAAAACCTGACGGTGACCATGATGCTTGCCGAGGACATTACAACGCCAGAAGCGCAGAAACTCTGCAAGGAACTTGAGCATCGTTCTTACATCAGTAATCTTACATATATCAGCAAGGAGCAAGTGCTGAAGGAGCAGAAGGCCGAACTCGGTGTCGATCCCAGTGAGTTCGCCGGAGGAAATCCTTATCTGAGCAGCATTGAGTTGCAGTTGAAGGCTGACTATGCCAACAACGATTCGCTGAAATGGATAACGAAAGAGTTGAAGAAGAATGCCAGTGTGCAGGAACTTGAGTATCCCAAGGACCTTATTAATGAGGTGAACCAGACGCTCAGCAAAATCAACGTGGTGCTTCTGGTGCTTGCCGTCCTGCTCACCATCATCTCTTTCTCATTGATTAACAACAGCGTGAAACTCGGCATCTATGCCCGACGGTTCAGCATCCACACGATGAAACTCGTAGGAGCCTCGTGGGGATTCATCCGCCGGCCCTTCCTTCGCCGCAGCATCACCATCGGCGTGGTGGCGGCGCTCATCGCCATTGCTGTCTTAGGCACCTGCATCTATGTGCTTTATTATCACGAGCCCGATGTGCTGACTGTTATCACCTGGCCTGTGATGGCGATTACGGCGGGAGCCGTTTTGGTGTTCGGCATACTGATCACCGTGCTTTGTTCTTATTTCTCTGTGAACAGGTTCTTGAGGATGAAGGCCGGCGAACTGTATAAGATATGATGTGTTCTGTCAGTGTTACACTTTCCAATCATCAGTGTGAATTCATAATCAATAAGGATTAGTTAAGCAATTAAAAAGATAAAAATATATGGATAAGAAAAACTTTGCATTCGACCGTGTGAACTACATCCTGCTGGCAGTGGGCATGTTGGTGGTTATCATAGGATTTGTGTTGATGAGCGGCGGTTCTTCCGATGAGAAGACGTTCAATCCGGACATCTTCGACTCCATGCACATCACCGTGGCTCCGCTGATCACATTCATCGGGTTTGTTTCAATTGTCTATGCCATTCTTCGCAAACCCAAAAACAGCGAGGAATAACCGGGAAGTAGGACACGTTAATTACTTTTTAAGCATTTATGGATTGGATACATGCATTGATTCTGGGATTAATCCAGGGTCTTACAGAATACCTGCCCGTGAGCAGCAGTGGTCATCTGACGATTGGTCAGGAGATTTTAGGAGTAAGCGGGGAGGACAACCTTGCTTTCGATGTTGCCGTACATGTGGCCACGGTGCTCAGCACGCTGGTCGTTTTGTGGCGTGAGGTGGAATGGATTTTCAAGGGGCTGTTCAAGTTCCAGATGAACGACGAGACAAAGTATGTGGTGAACATCCTCGTTTCGATGATTCCTGTTGGAATTGTCGGCGTGTTCTTCAAGGATCAGGTGGAAGCCGTCTTCGGCTCAGGGCTGCTCATCGTGGGCATTATGCTGTTGGTGACCGCCGCCTTGCTTACCTTTTCCTACTATGCCAAGCCGCGCCAGAAATCGCGCATCAGCATCAAAGATGCCTTTATCATCGGAATTGCGCAGGCATGTGCCGTTCTTCCCGGACTGTCGCGCTCCGGCAGTACCATCGCCACAGGTCTTTTACTGGGCGACAAGAAGGAAAAACTGGCGCAGTTCTCCTTCCTCATGGTTATACCTCCCATTCTCGGAGAGGCGCTGCTCGATGTGCTGAAGACCGTGAAGGGCGAGAATGTGTTCGGCAGCATTGGTGCCGTGCCCTTGCTGGTGGGCTTCCTTGCCGCATTCGTGTCAGGCTGTTTTGCCTGCCGCTGGATGATTAATATCGTGAAGAAAGGAAAACTCATCTATTTTGGCATCTACTGTGCCATCGTGGGAGCCATTGCCATCGTCTATTCATTGTGCTGATATCAGGAAGATGAATTTTCGCACTGGAGAAATACTATATATCAACAAGCCGTATGCCATGTCGAGTTTTCAGGCTCTGGCGCACATCCGCTTCCTGCTCACACGCAGGATGAAATACAAGGTGAAGGTGGGCCATGCCGGAACGCTTGATCCGCTTGCCACAGGGGTGCTGATACTCTGCACGGGCAAGGCAACCAAGCAGATAGAGACCCTGCAGGCGCACACCAAGGAGTATGTGGCCACGTTGCAGTTGGGCGCTTCCACTCCCAGCCATGACATGGAGCATCCCGTAGACGAGGTGTTCCCCACGTCGCAGATCACGCGCGAGAGGGTGGAGGCTCTTCTCGCGTCGTTTGTGGGCGATGTCGTTCCGCAGGTGCCGCCTGTCTACAGTGCCGTCTGTGTCAATGGCAAGCGTGCCTATCAGTTGAGCCGCAAAGGCAAGGATTTCGAGATACAGCCCAAGATGGTGCGTATCGACGAGATAGAATTGCTGCATTTCGACGAGGAGATGATGCAGATGAGCATCCGCGTGGTTTGCGGCAAGGGCACTTACATCCGCTCGCTGGCTCGTGACATTGGCGAGCAGTTGGAGTCGGGTGCCTATCTCACTTCTCTCTGCCGCACAAGGGTGGGGGATGTGAGCATTGACAACTGCATCACTCTTGAGCAGTTCCCCCATTGGCTGGAGTGTCAGCAGATTGAGGGGTAGGCCGAGGAGTGGCAACGAATAAAAGAGAAACAATAATCAGAAAATAGAATATGAAACTATCACAGTTCAAATTTAAACTGCCAGAGGAGTTGGTGGCATTGTATCCACACAGCATCTACCGTGAGTTTGAGAACGAGAATGGTGAGAAAGAAACCTTCCGTATCACCCGTCGTGATGAGTGTCGTCTGATGGTGCTCCATCGCAAGTCGCAGACGATTGACATGTATAAGACCGACGACAACGGGGAGCCCCTCAAGGATGCCGACGGCAATCCCGTGTTCCTTGATTTCCGCAACGTGCTCGACCATTTCGATGAGAACGATACCTTTGTCTTCAACGACACGAAGGTGTTCCCGGCACGTCTTTATGGCACCAAGGAGAAGACGGATGCCAAGATAGAGGTGTTCTTGCTGCGCGAACTCAACAAGGAGATGCGCCTGTGGGACGTGCTGGTGGAGCCGGCCCGCAAGATCCGCATCGGCAACAAACTGTTCTTCGACGACAGCGGCACGATGGTGGCCGAGGTGATTGACAACACTACAAGCCGCGGACGCACCCTGCGCTTCCTCTACGATTGTCCTCACGATGAGTTCAAACGCGAACTCTATGCGCTGGGAGAGGCACCGCTGCCTCACTATATCGTTGACCGCCGTGCAGCAACCGCCGACGACATGGAAGACTTCCAGTGCATCTTTGCCAAGAACGAAGG
>DGWC01000025.1:0-16827 GCA_002395135.1 Prevotella sp. UBA4268
TATACTCCTGCCAGTTCTTGCCCATGGCATGTGCATGTTTCGGCAGTTCCGTCGTAAGATTGCTCTTGATAATTTCACGCTGCTTGGCATCGGTGACCATTGTCAGGATGCGCTCACGGAAAGAGTTGATGGCATTATACAATTCGCGTCCGCGACCTTTACCGGGAGCCAGGATTACCTGACTGGCAGCCTCCAGGTCTTCCTTGTTCTTGATATTCAACACGTCGCCGTTCTTGCCGTCGGCCTCTTTCACTATAGCCTCTTTCAGGTCTTGAGCCAGATGATAGATGGAGTCGCTCATGCGCTTCACCTCCGTCGCCTTGTCGAACCAGGCTTTCACCTTGGCCGGGTTCTGTTTCATCTGCGATTCGAAGTCGCTGTATATGGAAAGATTCTCCTTCGTCGAGTTCATCGTGGTGCGGTTGATGCTCTCCTCAACGAGAGAGAATCCCTCGAGCACCTCCGTTGACACGTTCAACGCAAGCATAGCCATCAAGACGACATACATCAGGTTGATCATCTTCTGGCGGGGAGAAACGGGTCTTTTCTTGATTGCCATTATTCTACTTTCATCTTCATGGTCATAGCCTCGATCATCCGGGCATAGATATTGTTGAGTTGCTCAATCTGCCCAGCCATCTTCTTGGTCTGCTCATTGATTTCGTCAATGGTGCCAATCTGCGAACTGGCACTCTTCAACTGCATCTCGTAAACCTTGCAGATGCCAGTAAGCGTGCGGTTGAGATTCTCCATCTCCTCCGAGTCGGTGGTCAGGCGGCGGCTCTGTTCAGACACGCGCTCAAGCACCTCGGTCAGTTTCTTCAGTTCATCCACATAAGCATTGGTGGCCTCTGTCATGTCGGGAGTGAGCGGAGGTATCACTGGCGGCTGCGCAGCAGTCTCTGCCGCACCAGACATGGCGGCACCAGGCATCGCCGCAGCAGCCACAGAACCGTCGCCAACCCCTGCCGCAACAGTGCCGGCAGCAGCCACAGCGGGACTACCGCCGATAATGATGGTTCCGCCGACGGTGTTTCCGCCCCTCACGGCCACCTTGTTTTCTTCTTCTTCCGTGGGCTCTTCCTCAGCATCCTCGCTCTCGTCAAGACGAAGATGAGTGGGCAGATCCATTCCGTCGGCCGTTTTGTCAAAGGGACGGTCGAAGGCAGAAAGGAAGAACACGAACACCTCGGTACCCATACCCAGGAACAGCCAGAAGTTGGCGCCGGGAATATGTGTCAGTTTGAAGAGCGTACCCAGAATTACGATGGCAGCACCCCAACTATAGGCATAGTTCAGGAATGTCTGTCCAGGCACGCTGTCCATCCACTTTTGCAGTCGGTATATGATATTCAGTTTGCTATACTGTGTCATAATGCAATGTCGTTTGTTTGGATAATATATAAATATGTGTAGCCTTATTTCTTCTTTGTGTTTTTCTGTCTCACGCTCTGCGAGTTGGCCAGCGAGCGCACACAGCGGAATCCGATATACGAGCGGGGCTGGTTTTGGTATTCCCATGAGCGCCATGCCGAGCGGATATGGCTTTCGGGATCTTTCCACGAGCCGCCGCGCACACTCTTCTTCTTCAGCCGATAGGGGTCTTCCTTAGCAGCATTGTATTGAAGCGTCGGGTTCAGATCGTTCATGGCCTCCACGCCCGCCTCGGTGAAGATGGTGCTGGTCCACTCTGCCACGTTGCCGGCCATGTCGAACAATCCGTTTGAATTGGCCCCGTAGATGCCCACCTTGCTTGTTATCAGGTTACCGTCTTCGGTGTAATTGCCACGGTCGGGCTTGAAGTTGGCATAGAAACAGCCGCGCTCGTTTTTCATGTCTTCATTGTCCCAGGGGAATTCGTTGCCCTGCTTTCCACGGGCAGCATACTCCCATTCAGCCTCGGTGGGCAGTCGGTAGCGCTGTATGTAGCGGGCCTCGCCGCCCAGTCCTTTCAGCAGATAGTCGGTGCGCCAGGCACAGAAAGCGTTGGCCTGCTCCCATGTCACGCCCACCACGGGATAATCGTTGTAGGCAGGATTGCTGAAATAGAAGCGCATGTACATCTCGTTGTCAGAATTCTTGAAGTCGTTCACCCAGCAAGTGGTGTCGGGATAGATGTTCACAATATAAGTGTTGAGGAAATCCCACGGTCCCGACAGCGGACGGTCTATGGTCTCGCGCACGATTCTGCCCTCGTCGTCGATATAGGCTGTATCCTTGGAAATCATCACCACCTCGTTGGGATCCACGGTGATGTCCGTGTTCAGGTTGCGCTCCTCGGGGTTCAGACGGTTGCGTCGCAGGGCAGCCGCCGTATAGTCGTAAACCTCATAGCGATAGTTCATCTGCCGCCAGTCAAGCAGTTTCTCGCCTGTCACGGGGTTCACCTCATAGAGACTCTCTATGGCTCGTGCCTCGTCCTCGTTGGGTTTCTTGGGCAGTGCCTTCTTCCAGTTCACATGCGGTGTCACGGGGTCGCCGTTCTTGTCTTCGGTGATCATATACGACTCGTCGCCGCCATAGGAAGGATCAGCCAGACGCGTGCGCAGAATAGAGTCGCGCACCCAGTATACAAACTGCTTATACTCAGAGTTGGTCACCTCCGTCTCGTCCATCCAGAAGCCGTCCACAGAGATGTCTTTCAGCGGAGCCTGCGTTCCCCACAGACTGTCTTGCTGCTCAATGCCCATCTTCAGATAGCCACGCTTCACCAGCGCCATGCCATAGGGAGTAGGCTCCACGAAACTCTTTCCGCCGCCCACGCCCGTCACTTCGCCGCCGCGGCTCACCGACGAGGCCATCTTGCTTCCCAGACAGCCCGTAGTCAATGCCGCTGATGCAGCCCATATCAATATGAACAACAATTTCTTCATCTTCACTTTATCAGTCATTATTCTAATGTGTCAAATTATCTTTTCCTACAAAATTCTCACGCTCTGATGGCGGTTTCTCCCCTTCTTGTAAAGGTTCAAGTCAACCTGATAGCCCACGGACAGTTCATGGCTTCCGTTCCCGATGCTGATGTTCGACGTGTACACCTCATAACTATACCCCACGTTGAACCCGTGGAAACGGCCGCCCACCAACAGCGTTACCGAGTGGTCGGGGCTGTAGGTAACGCCGAGCGACAAGCATTTCTGCTCGTTGGTGTAAACCAGTCGGCCGGTCACGTCGGCGCGCCAAGCCAGTCCGTCGGTGCGCACCAGCACAGAGGCCGGTATAGATAAGAACGGATTTCTCAGCCTAATATTGTATCCGCCCGTGAAATAATATGTTCTGTCTATCTGCAACTCGTTGGTCTCGCCCAGTTCTACCAGCGGCGCATTCACATGGGCAACAGAGGCCCCGGCATACCATCGGCCGTGCACATAATAGAGTCCCGCGCCCAGGTCAACGGCGTTTCCCTGCTGCTGCGACTTCGAGAAAGCATCATCGTCATCGGTCTCCACGAAATCCAGTTTGCTGCCGTCCATATCCTCTGAAAGCATGCCCACCTGCACGCCCACGCTGAGCACGCCGCCCAGCAGTTTTTTCTTAAAGGCATACTGCGCCGCTATGCGCTGGTGGGTGAACACGCCCAACTGGTCGTTCATCAGGTTCAGTCCTACTCCGTGATAACTGTTCAGGGCATAGAAGGGCATATCGCCGCTCACCCACATGGTGCGTGGGTTGTGCTCGAAGCCCACGAAACTCATGTTATACGCGCCCACCACGTTCAGTTTCTCCTGTTTTCCTGCCGAAGCGGGATTAAACCACGTATCCATGTCCCAGTAGTGGCTAAACGACGCGTCATACTGCGCGTCGGCCTCCACAGAGACCAGCGCGGCAGCCATCAACCCTATCACTATTCGCTTGAACACGAATAAATAACGCGCTTTTTTCCTTTTTATTGTATCGACGCGCCCTCTTCGGAGGGTTCAGACAGGAAAAAGCATCCATCTCCACCTATGAATCATCTGCCCGACGCTTAATCGCCCTCTGTGATTCTGCCGCATTGGAAAACATGCATAGTGAACTGTCGAAACATGGATTATTTTGAAAGTTTTTTATTAATTTTGCAACAAATAGGTTTAGTAAATCCTCTTCTCATGTGTATAATGAGCGTATGACAGACGGAAAAGAACATATCCTTCAGTTGTTTCAACAACACTACCGACCGATGTTTCGGCTGGCCGTCATGCTCCTGCACGATGAAGCAGAGAGCAAAGACGTAGTGCACGATGTCTTTGCCAAACTGCTCAGCAGTCCGCAATTGCTCCGCCAAAAGCAAGGCAGAGACGACACACCGCAGGAGACCGGCACCACCGAAGCATTCCTACTCACCTGCGTAAGAAACAGATGCCTGAACGTGATACGCAACCGACAGATACAAGAGCGCATACAGCGGCTCTATCTGCTTGATGTGGAGACATCCATCCTCTCCGAGCGTCAACTCCACGAGGAAGCGGAAGTCTTGAACGAAGCCATTCTGAGACTGCAACCGCCCGTATGCCGCGACATTATCCTGAAGCACTTTCGCGACGGGTTCACTTTCAGCGAAATTGCCCGCCACCTTCAGGTCAGCGAGACCACCGTTTACAAGCATCTGCGTCAAGCGCTACAATCATTACGTGATCAACTTAAAAACCAGAAAGAGGTATGAACAAAACCGAACAACTGCTCCACATGATGGAGCACCCCCATGAATATACCGACGGAGAATGGCAGCAGATGCTGCACGACGAAGAATGCCGCGAGTTATATACCATGATGTCCAAGACTCGTAGTGCCATCGATGCCGCTCGTACCGACGAACTGATTACCGACGAAACCATCGAAAGCGAATGGCAGAAACTCTGCGAAGAAACAAAGGCGAAGCGGGAAAGATTCATGCTGAAATATGCAGCCATGTTCATCGGTCTGCTCTTGATGTCGGGCATTGCCCTGGCTGCCATTCATTTTGCGGGAGAAAGAAACAGCATGAACGGCCATCAAGCAGAAGTGAAGAGCAAAGACAGTGCCACAGAAGTTCTTCCGGCATCGAAGACGGCATCACAGAGTGCTGACGTTTCACTCTCCGAGCCCGTCACGTTTGACAATGTGACACTTGAAAAGATTCTCACCGAGATAGCCGAACACCACCATGCAGAGACTGTCTTCGAGAATGAAGAAGCCCGACGGTTGCGTTTCCACTTCGTATGGTACCGCGAGCAGTCGCTCGGCAAGGTCGTGGAGAGCCTCAACCACTTTGAGCATGTTGACATTCTTATTAACGACAACAAACTGATTGTAAGATGAAGCAACGAAACAACGAATATTCGAAAAGCATAATCGATGAAGAATTGAAAAGTATAATTGGTGAAAGGATTCCGTGCTTTCTTCTCTTTCTCCTTTTTACCTTTTCACCTTTTTACCATTCTCCTCTACAGGCGCAACGCATTACCCAGACATATAATAATGTGTCCATCGCCGATGCCCTGCGCCAACTGAACGAGCAGTCTACAGAATACACCATCCAGTTTCTATACAACGAACTCGAAGACTTCCGCATCACCACAACGATAAAAAACAAAAGCCTGCCCGACGCCATCCAGCAGATGATGGGCTTCTACCCTATCCGCATGAGCATAGTCACCGACGATGCTCCAGAAGCAATGGGCAAACAACGGAAACAAATATTCGTGGAGTGCACCCACAAGACCGACTACCGTCTCACGGGAACCATCATCGACGAGCAGGGACTGCCCGTGGCGTATGCCAACATCGCCGTGCTGAGTCCTGCTGACTCCACGCTGCTCAGCGGCGGCGTTTCTAACGAGAGCGGCTATTTCGCCATTCCCATTGAAAATCCACGGATAGGCGACGCAATGTCGGGAATGCGAGCCAAAGTGTTGGCCCGCATCTCCTATGTAGGATACAAGACCGTTTTCAGACTTTGCGATAAGCCCGAAGTGGGCATCGTCAGGATGCGGCCAGACAACTATACCATCAATGGCGTAGTGGTGCATGGCGAACGCCCCAAGGTGCAACTGCAAGGCAATACGCTCGTCATGAATGTGGAAGGAACGGTGATGGAACAAATGGGAACAGCCGAAGATGTGCTGTCGCGAGTGCCTACCATCTCAAAGAATGGGGAGGGCTACGAGATTCTCGGAAAGGGCACGCCGCTGATCTACCTGAACAACCGAAAGTTGACAAACTTAAATGAATTACGCAATATCCAGTCGGACCAAATCCGCAACATTGAAGTGGTACAGAATCCGGGTGCCCGCTACGATGCTACTGTTCAGGCCGTCATCGTCATCCGCACCCGTCGGTCGGCAGGCGAAGGCCTTGGCGTGGAACTGACGTCGTGGAGCCGCAAGGGCCACGGATGGGTGAACAACGAGCGTATCAACCTGACCTACCGCACGGGCCGTCTGGAGCTGTTTGCCAATCTCTTTGGAGCCTACAATAAGCGATGGAACCGAAGCGGATTTGAACAGACCGTCTACTCCGACACGCTGTGGACCGTCAGCAACCGCCATCAGTCGACAGCCAACAATCCCTATCTGGAAGGGCGCATTGGCTTCAACTACCAAATCGACGACAACAATTCCTTCGGCGGCTTCTATCAGAACAACTACGACTACGTGAAAACCCACGACGACCACGACGACGACCTGCTGGCCAACGGCGCAACGTACGACCACCTACACAACAGCAGCACCCGTCGCGACACCAATGCGCCCAAGCATCAGGCCAACCTCTACTACACGGGCAAGTTGGGACAGTTTGGCGTTGACTTCAACGCCGACTACACGGCCTACAAGAACGTTAGTCGCAACGAGCAGCAGGAACTGAGCCGCAACTACGAGAACCGCGACGTGAACACCGAAACACAGACGCGCGGCCGCATGCTGGCCGAGAAGCTCATCGTGAGCCACAGACTGTGGAAGGGCCAAATCTCTGTCGGCGAGGAATACACCAACACCCGCTGGCGCAGCAGTTTCGAGAACCCTCAGGGCTACATTGCCAACAGCAACAACGAGCAGCACGAAAGCAACATCGCTCCGTTTGTGGAAATGCAACAGCAGTTTGGCCGCTTCCAACTGCAGGGTGGTCTGCGCTTTGAACACGTAGAAACCGACTACTTCGTCAGTGGCGAGCGACGCGCCGACCAGTGCCGCACCTACAACGACCTGTTCCCGTCCATCGCCCTTTCCACCGCCATCCAGAAAGTTCAACTCTCCCTGAGCTATGCCAAGCGCACCAACCGACCGGCCTACTGGCTGCTGAGCAACGACGTGGTCTACGAGAACCGTCTGAACAGGCAGGTGGGCAATCCCTATCTGCGACCTGTTAAGTACCACAACTTCAACGCTATGGTCATGTGGAAGTGGCTCTATCTGACGACCAACTTCGTCCACTGCGTCAATCCCTTCATACGCATCATGGAGAGCAGCGAAGAAGACAGCAAGGTGAACGTGGCCACCATCAAGAACTACAACCACGCCAACTGGCTTGTCGTCACGCTCGGCGCACAGAAGAGCGTCAGCCTCGGCAGCGGCATCACGTGGACACCGCAATACAACGTGACCTTCATGAAGCAATGGCTCACCACCACCTTCAATGGCCAAGACAAGCATCTCAACAGGCCGATGCTCTCGCTACAGATGGGCAACATCGTCACGCTGCCCCACGACTGGATCTTGCAGGCCGACTTCAACATGCACACCCACGGCTACACGGGCTCTAACTTCAGGGTCGAAACCACCAACGCCATGCTCTCGCTCAGCGTCAGCAAAGACTTCTTCAAGCGCCGTCTGAACGCGAGTCTCACGGGCAACGACCTCTTCAACCAAGGCAAGGGTCTGGGCACGTTCTACTTCGACCACATGATTTTCCGCAAGACCGACGACAACGACACGCGCTACGTGTCGCTCTCCCTGCGTTACCGCTTCAACGTCACCCCGTCGAAATACAAAGGTACGGGTGCCGGTAATGCAGAGAAGAGCCGACTGTAAAGAAAAAGGCGTTCCTGGCAGAGAAATCCTTACCTGCTTCATCATTTAAACCAAAGGAAAAGGACATTTGCCAAGGAACGCCTTCCCCTTCTATCACCCGCAACGGAAGCAGTCCCTCTGCCTCATGCTACTGATTCTTCTTATAACTCCCCACAGCCCAGACAGCCATCACCGCCGACAGGCCGCCCAGAGCCGCCACTTGATGGGCTATCGACGAGAAGCCGCCGCCACGTATGAACACGGTGCGGATGGCATCGATGAAATAGTGCATCGGATTGATGTAGGTGGTGGTATACGCCCAGTCGGGCATGGAACGTGTTGGTGTAAAGAGGCCGCTGAGCAACATAATACATACTACGAAGAACCACATCACAAAGACAGCCTGCTGCATGGTGTCGCTATAGTTGGAAACGATGAGTCCGAAAGAAGAGAAGAACAGGGCCAGCAACATGGCAAGGACATAGACAAGCCATAGGGGGCCAGCGGGCGTAATGCCATAGACAAGCGCGGCCAGCACGAGACTGACAGTGACCACGAACAGGGCTACGAGCCAATAGGGAATGAGTTTGGAGAGGATGAAGGCCCACTTGGAAACGGGTGTGACATTGATCTGCTCGATGGTGCCACTCTCTTTCTCACCAACGATGTTGAGTGCGGGCAGGAATCCCGTTAGCAGCATCATCACAATGGCCAGCAGGGCGGGAATCATATAGAGTTTGTAGTTCTGATGTTTGTTATAGAGCGTGAGCACTGAGGGCTGCGACAGTACCGAAGCAAACGGAACCGCGCGGGCGACGATTTGTGAGAGATATGCCGAGCCCATGGCACCCTTTGTGCCGTTGACGGCATTGGCGGCAATCATCACCTGCGGCATTCTGCCCATGGAGAGATCCTTGCCGAAGTGCTGTGGAATAACTAGCACGATGTCGGCTTTGCCATGTTCTATCTCAGCGAGTGCAGCCTTGTAGGTGGGTTTCTGCCCGTTGAAGATGAAATAGTTGCTGGCCTCAACGCTATGGACAATCTGCTGTGACTGAGCGGAGCGGTCGTTATCAACAACATCCACCACCACATTCTTCACTTCCATCTGCATCACCCATGGCATGACACACATAATCACGACTGGGAACACGAGGATGAGTTTAGGCAGAAAGGCGTTGCGACGTAACTGCAAGAACTCTTTACGGATGAGATGCTTTAGCATAACTATGAACTTTGAACTTCTTAAGCGCAATGGTGAGGAAGAATGCGGTGAAGGCGATGAGAACGACCACTTCTGTGAACACCTCGCCGATGCCCACACCCATAATCATCAGTTTGCGCATGGCACTGATGTAATAGCGCGGCGGCACCACTGCCGACACCCACTGCAGCACAATGGGCATCGACTCTACTGGGAACAGCATGCCCGAGAGCATCACTACGGGCATGAGCAGCACCATGGCCGACAGCAGCAGGGCCACCAACTGCGTCCGGGCGATGTTGGAAATGAACAGCCCCAACGAGAGGGCCAATAATATATATAAGGTGGAGACCGCGAGAATCCACACCAACGAGCCTTGCAACGGTACGCCCAGCACGAAGCGGGCCATGAGCAGGATGGTGACGAGGATGCCGAAGGCGAGCACCAGATAGGGCACCGCCTTGGCAATGATGACCATCAGGGGCTTAACGGGCGAGACGAGCAGCACCTCCATGGTGCCTCTTTCTTTTTCGCGCACTATCGAGATGGAGGTCATCATCGCACAGATGAGCATCAGCAGCATGCCCATGATGGCCGGCACAAAATTATAGGCCGATCTCATCTGCGGGTTATAGAGCATCTTTGAATTGACTATCGCCTGTTGGGAATTGACGATTACCTGCTGTGCGTAATTGGTCCACTGCTGCGCCATGTTGGGGTCAGAGCCGTCGACAATCAGTTGAAGGCCGCTTTTCTTGCTGGCAAAACTGGGCGCAAACACTACGGCCATATCCGCTTGCTGGTTGCGAATATGCTGCTCGGCCTCCTGCGGCGTGGCCACCGTGGCTGTGATGGTGAAATATTCCGACTGTGCCAACCGCTCCACAGCCTGCTGGGAAAGATGATCCATCTGAGACGTGACCACCACCGTGCGCACGTTTTTCACATCGGTGGTGATGGCGAATCCGAAGAGCAGCATCAGCACCACGGGCATGCCGAAGAGTATGAGCATGGTGCGCTTATCGCGCAGGATGTGGCGGGCCTCCTTGATGACGAAAGATAAAAACAGACTCATGATGACGAAGTTTGAAGTAGGTATGACGTTGTATGATGTTTGTATCTGGAGGCAGAAGTGCGCTGACTAATCCGACGACCGCGTGGCCTGCCTGGCCAGATAGGTGAACACATGGTCCATGTCGGGCTGACGGAAACGCTGTTTCAGTTCGTCGGGGGTGCCGAGTGCACGGATTTGGCCGTCCACCATGATCGAGATTCGGTCGCAATATTCGGCCTCGTCCATATAGTGAGTGGTCACAAAGACGGTAATGCCACGCTGGGCAGCATCGCGAATCAGTTGCCAGAACTGGCGTCGCGTGGCAGGGTCTACGCCGCCCGTTGGTTCGTCGAGGAACACCACGCCCGGCTCATGGAATATCGATACGGAGAAGGCGAGTTTCTGTTTCCAGCCCAGGGGGAGCGACGCGACGAGGTCGTCTTTGTGCTCGGCAAAGCGCAACCGCTCGAGCAGTTCGTCGGTCTTGCGGGCAATCTCCTTGTCGCCCATGCCGTAGATGCCGGCAAAGAGGCGTATGTTCTCGGCAACGGTCAAATCCTCGTAGAGCGAAAAGCGCTGCGACATGTAGCCGATGTGGCGCTTTATCAGTTCGTGCTGGGTGCGGATGTCATAGCCCACAACGGTGCCACTGCCGCTGGTGGGCTGGTTCAGTCCGGTCAGCATGTGCATGGCGGTTGTCTTTCCTGCACCGTTAGCCCCGAGGAACCCGAAGATTTCTCCGCGCTTCACAGAGAACGAGATATCGTCGACGGCACGGAACGAGCCGAAGGCCTTGACCAGATGGCTCACCTCGATGACGTTGTCGTCTGTGCCGGCGGCATCGTCTTGGGCATGTTCAAGACCCGGCGGATTGAACACATCGGCGAAACGGCTAAGGATGATTTCGGGGGTATCGATTCCACGAATGCGGCCATGGTCGAGAAACGCCACCCGCTCACAGCGCCTCACCTCGTCAAGATAGGGCGTAGAGGCCACGATGGTGATACCTCTTTCTTTCAGCATGCCAAGCATGTCCCATAGTTCCTTGCGGCTCACGGGGTCTACTCCTGTGGTGGGCTCGTCAAGGAAGAGCACACTGGGACTGTGCACCAGCGCACACGAGAGGGCCAGTTTCTGCTTCATTCCCCCCGAAAGGGCTCCGGCCTTGCGCTTTTCAAACCGCTCTATCTGCTGATAAATGGCCTTGATGCTGTCATAGCCCTCCTCGACAGTGGTGCCGAAAAGGGTGGCAAAGAACTCCAGGTTCTCTCTCACCGTGAGATCCTGATAGAGCGAAAAGCGACCGGGCATATAGCCCACGCGGCGGCGGATGTCTTTCATCTGCCTCACCGTGTCGAAGCCATCCACCGTAGCCGTTCCCTTGTCGGGCAGCATCAGCGTGCAGAGGATACGGAACAAGGTGGTCTTGCCCGCACCGTCGGGACCAATCAGCCCGAACACCTCTCCTTTGCCGACGGAGAACGACACATCGCTGAGAGCCTCCACGCTGCCGTACCGCTTGCAGAGGCCGCTTACTTCAATGGCATTCATAGTTTCACTTCCCCGTACATACCTATTTTTATATACCCGTCGTTGTTGACGGCTATCTTGACGGCATACACCAAGTCGGCCCGCTCATCATCGGTGAGAATCGTCTTGGGCGTAAACTCGGAGCGGCTGCTAATCCAACTCACCGTGCCGTCATACTCCTTGCGCTGGCCGGCACCGTAGTCGGCAAACACTTTCACCTTCTGACCGATGCGGATTTGCTGCAACTGAGAAGATGTGACATAGGCACGCATGTTCATCTTTTCCATGTCGGCAACCTTGAAGAGCGGCTTGCCTGCCGACACGAACTCTCCGCGCTCTACATATTTCTCCAACACCGTCCCGCTGACGGGAGCCAGGATGTGACACTTCTGCAACTGGTCGCGCAACAGCCCCACCTGCACGTCGGTGGTCGCCATCTGCTTGCTCAGCGAATTCGTACTGGTGGCCAGCGAGGATTTCTGGGCTTCGAGTTGGCGTTGTAGCACCTGCACCTGACTGACGGCATCGTCGAGCATCTTCGACGGGGCTGCCCCGTCGGCCACCAGTTCCTGATACCGGCGCTGCTCGGCCTGGGCTTTGGCCAACTGCTGGCGCGTCGCCGCTATCTGTTTCTCCATGTCTGGCTTCTGACTCTGATAGACTTCCTTCGTGGCCGCCAGTTGACGTATCTTCAGCCATATCTGTGTGGTGTCAACCAGCCCCACTTCACGCCCGCTCTCAATCATGTCGCCCTCGTTGACGTTGAAAGCCAGCAGTGTGCCGCTCTGCTCGGCCGACACGGTGGTCTCGGTAGCCTCAAACGTGCCGGTCGCATCAAATTCCTTCTCACTCTTTCCGCATGCTGCCAGCACCAAGGCTGCGCCTGCCATGACAATTATCTTTTTCATATTTTGCGTCTTAATGGTTAGTCGTAAATTTCAAGTCATAGATTTCTTTCAGCATTTCAATCTCATGCATTGACTGCTGCACCCGCGCCGTGTTTTCGGCATGGATTTCCCTCACCAGGTCGTTTACGTCGATAATGCCGTGTGAGAGTTTCGACTCGGCAGCCTTGCGCACAGAAGAACGCAGGGCGATGATCTCCTCGTCGTCGGCCATCATCTTGCGGTAACAGCCTATGCGCTCGTTTTGCTGTATCTGTTCCAAGTTGTTGTCAAACAGGAACACATCGCGGCTCGTCTCGGCCATGTCGCGTTGCAACTGCAGTTTCGCCTTGTCGTTCTTGCGGGTGTAGAGCGCCCCGATGTTCCAGGTGAGGCGGGCTCCGACAATGCCGTTCAGCGACCATCGGTGATTCATCATGTCTTCAAACATGTTGAGTCCGGGATAGCCATAGAATCCTTGTGCAAACACGCTCAGTTTGGGTTTCAGCGCCGCGTCGAGCGCCTTTTCCTGCGCATCTACCAGTTGCAACCGGGCATCGATGGCCTTCAGTTTTGGGCGAAGAGCCGACGCGGTAGCAGTGGCAGCGGCGGGCTTTTCCGCTTTGCTCACCTCTATTCCGCAGAAGGCGGTGAGCATCGTGGTGAGTGTGTGCCGCTGCGACTTCAAACGCTCTGACTGCTGCGCGGCGTTGAGTCGCTCGGCCTTCACGCTGTTGTAGTCGCTCTCGGCAGCCGTTCCTCTGCGGAACATCGACGAGAGTTTCTTCTCGTTGGCCGACAGCAGTTCCATCAGATCGCCGTTCAGTTTTATCTGTTCGTCCAGCATCAGCAGCGAGAAATACATTTCGTTCACACGGCGGCGCACCTGATAGAGGGTCACCTCCGTCTGCGCTTCCTCCACAAGACCCTGCTGCCGCGCTATCTGCTGCTGTGAGCGAATCGCCCCGCCGTCGTATACCGTCTGGCTCACGTCCACACCTATTCTATATTGGTCCTTGCTGAGTCCTTTCAGATTCAGTCCCATCTGCTGATATACCGTCTGCAGTTGCTCGGGCCACGATGCCACATCGCTTTGCAGCGTGGCCTGCGCCGATGCCGACACCTGCGGCAACCAGTTCTTGGCCATGTTCTCCACCGTATACTGAGTGGTGCGGCCAATCAGGTCATACTGGCGTATCAACGGATAATTCCGCTCTGCTGCCTCCTGACATTCCTGCAAGGTCTGCGCCTGTGCCATGAACGGCACGAACACAAGAAAGAGTAGTTTCTTCATAACACGATGATCAATGATTATTTTTGACAGTGCAAAAATAATATGATTCTGCCAAAGGGCTGCTATCCATAGAAACGAAGAAATGTTCTTTTTGTTCGATTTGTGTACAAAAAGAGAACCTTTTACGATTATTTTATTATCTTTGCATCATCATTACCCAACAAACAGCAACATGGACAAGGAACCCAAACTGATGAGTCTGTCGCGCATGCACAGCATCTTTGCGCCCCATCTCGCACAATTGCGTGAAAGCATCTTCATCAACAACGAACTGGCCGTCCTCCACGGTGACTCCCGCGTGTTTCGCATTGTGATGCAACAGCAGCCGCCCTTCAGCATCAACGACCATCGGCTGGGCATGCTCGTGGGCGGCGAGATACGCGCCAGCATCAACCTCGTGGAAAAGCGCATCACGGCAGGCACACTGGTGTTTCTCGGTCCTGGCACCATCATCCACCCCACCAGCGTGAGCAGCGATGTGGAAGTATACGGATTCGGGCTCTCACCCGACTTCGCCATGCCCTTTGCCCCGGGACAGTTGCCAACGGCTTTCAGCGGACAGGAGCGCGACTTCCAATTGCCCGCTTCGGCAGGCGACATGGCCACTGCCCGCCATATTCTCGAGGCGCTCTGGCACGTGGTGCATCAGGATTACTACGACCGCCCGCTCGTCAGCAGTCTGGTGGCCGCCCAGATGCAACACTACGACACGCTCTTCCGCCGCCATGCCCAGCGCCGGCAGGGCACCCGCTCACGAGAGCAGACCCTCTTCGACCGTTTCATCTATCTGGTGAACCGCCATGCGGCACAAGAGCACCGCATGGCGTTCTATGCTGACAGGATGTGTCTCACCGAGCGCTATTTGGGCACCGTGGTGCGCCAGGCCAGCGGCATCACCGCCAAGCAGTGGATCGACCGCGCCCTCATCACCCGCATCAAAGTGGAACTGCGCCACACCGACAAGTCCATTGCCCAGATTGCCGACGAAATGAATTTCCCCAACCCCTCGTTTTTCTGTAAGTATTTCAAGAGAATGACCAACACCACTCCCCTTGAATATAAAAAGGCTTAGCCCACGAAAAAGCAAATAAAAGTTAATAATCAGCATCCGCCGCGCAGTATTTCCGCCATTTCGGTACTTTGCATTTAGAAGCCCTCCTTTCGGACTTCGTCCGATAGTACTACGCACATCAACCTTCTCTATTCGCATATTTCCGATGGAAGTGTCACAACTGATAGAACGGTGCAGGCAGGGGGATGCGGAGGCCCTCGGCGAACTGTACAAGGCATACGCCCAGAGAATGAGGCGCGTGTGCCGACGCTATGTCGGCAACGAACAGACCGTCGACGATGTGCTGCACGATGCTTTCCTCATCATCTTCACCTCGATAGACCGCCTTCGCGATGCCCATAAGGCCGAGGCGTGGATGATGGCCATCACCCGCAACGTGGCTTCGAAATACAAAGAACATCTGAACAGCATCCCCACCGTGCCTCTTGAGGAAGCAGACCACGTTCCCGATTCGCGAGAGGAGACCACCCGGGGCGACATTTCGCTCGACTTCCTGATGCAGGCGGTTGACAGTCTGCCCGAAGGCTACGCCAACGTTTTCCGGCTGTCGGTGTTAGAAGGTCTGTCGCACAAGCAGATTGCCGACATGCTGGGCATCGGTCCCCATTCGTCATCGTCGCAACTGGCACGGGCTAAGAAGATGCTCCGAAAGATGATGCAACAGTATTGGGCCGCTGTGCTGCTGTTGCTGCTTGTCCCCATTTCATTCTTCCTGTTCAAGAAAGCAGACACCGCCGTCCGTGAAGAAAAGTCTGTTGCTGTGAAACAGGAAGACTGGCAGAGGGAATTGCCGACCAGAAACCTCAACCGCAGGTCGCTTGCTACCCAAGAGACACAACATCCACTGCAACCGGTGACCGTTCATCTGCCCGCATACCGCACAACCATTATTGCCGCCGACACCCTTCAACCGTCCATGGCCCATACCGCCAACTCTCTCACGGCTGACTCTTTATCAGATATCGCGGCTCAGGAGCAGGTAAAGGCCGACACAGCATCAACTGATACGGCAAAGATGATTCGCAAGACGGTGATGCCGATTTACGACATGGCCGAGTTGCTCCCCCACAAGCCTGCCACTGGCACACATAACGAAAAGGCATGGTCGTTAGAACTGGCATACGCAGGGCAGTTAGACGAGCAGAATCGCTATAACCAGCCGTTCAGTTATAAGCCCATACTGACAGAAGCACCGTCTGGGCCCGGCCCGTCGCCAAGTCCTACTGTCCCTACCAGTATTGACAACTGGAGCGACTACGCCATTTATCTGGCAAACAAATCCGAAGATGTGAGTTCTCAGACACGCAGTATCATCATGCGCATCGCTTTGAACAATGCCAACCGCCCTGGCGAAGATAAGATTCTGCGCACGAGCCACCATCTGATGCCCGTTACATGGTCGTTGGCTTTGAAATACAGATTGACCCATCGCTTCAGCCTGGAGTCTGGTCTCAGTTACAGCCGCCTGGCCTCTGACTTCGAGATGGGAGCCGACGGGAATACCATTCGCGAACAGCAGACCCTCCACTATCTCGGCATCCCCATGAAGGGTATATATAATATGCATGACAGAAAACGATGGAGCGTCTACGGCAGCATCGGCCTGACAACCGAAATACCCGTCCGCTCCACCCTACTCTCTGATTTCTATGTGAACGGGCTGTATGAGGCTGGCGAAAAGACCACCTTCAGCGCGCCGTGGCAGTTCTCCACCACCTTCGGTCTCGGTCTGCAAATCCACCTCACGCCCAGCGTTGGTTTCTTCGTGGAGCCAAGCCTGCAGTATTTCATCCCGACGCACAGCGACATCGAGACCTACCGCACA
>DGWC01000025.1:16878-17745 GCA_002395135.1 Prevotella sp. UBA4268
GCACAGAGCATCCGTTTACCTTCTCTTTGCCGCTCGGCATCAGATATACATGGTAGGCCGTGCAGTCTTTTCGCTTTTTCGCGACTATATAAGTAAAGAGACCTTATTATTATTATGATTGAGTTTATGAAAAAGAACATCAGAAACACCGTATGTATGTTGGCAATAGCCATTTCCGCAATCTCCATGGCGGCATGCAGCAGCGACGAAGAGACAGACAACAGCGCCACATTCCACGGGCAGCAGGATGAGCCCCGACTTTGCATCTATGCCGCCATGCCCACTGAGACAAGAGGTGCTGGCGGTGCCCTGTTTACCGAAGACGATATCGAGTGGTTCAACGTCAGCACGCGCGAACTGCGCTTCCGCAACACCATGGAGCCGCTCCGCGACAGACTGCAAGTGCTCGGAAGCATTGACTTCTATCTGGATGGCGAAATGCTCTTCACGGGCGGTGCCACCTTCGTCAGCCTCATCTGCAGTCAGGTATTCCACGACCTCGTGCTCTGCTGCGGAAAGATAGACGGCAACACCATTGACATGAACCATTATTACCTGAACGACAGTTATCCCGACTTCGTCAACGATGAACAGGTACAGGCCAATCGTTCCAGGCGCGCCCCGCAGTGGGAGAAATTCATCGGCTATCTGAAGAGCCAGGGAAAACTGAGATAATCGGCTTGCAGCGGCTCTACGGATCGCCACCAGTGCCTTGTCCTTGGGATGGCGCACGCGGGCCGGGTACACGGCACAGCCATAGTGCTCGGCAAATGCGGAAAAGTCTTCGTTGATTACAGGCTCGTTGCGATCTCCGCGCGTCACGGCTGACTTCAGATTGTCCAGCACGATGGCCATAGGCACGCCGCC
>DGWC01000044.1:0-24268 GCA_002395135.1 Prevotella sp. UBA4268
TTTTTATTGCAAGGCTCTTGAAAAAGAAAAAAGCAGCCTCAAAGGCTGCTATAGTTGCGGAGGCAGGATTCGAACTTGCGACCTCCAGGTTATGAGCCTGGCGAGCTACCAACTGCTCCACTCCGCGATATTTCTCTTAAGCGGGTGCAAAATTACAAACTTTTTGTGAATTGTGCAAGTATATTTATGAAATATTTTTCTTTTATACGTTGTTATATGTGATTTTTGATTAATTCACAACAATTTGTGGAATCAGCCATACCTATATGCGTCAATAATCTTTCAATTAGATATGGAAATCATTGCATAATCACCAATTTTGAGGATTATGTGTAATTATTGTTTTCCCGATATGGGTTATGCTTTCCTTGAAAAAATGTGCATGATTAGTTTGATGGATCAATCGGTCCAATAATAATGTGAACAATTCAAACCATAGTGATATTCTTGTTAATCATGAGGTGAAATGAGTGATCAGATGAAATATTAATCAGAAAGTGAGATTAAATAATGTGTAAATATTTGGTGATTTCAAATAAAAACAATAATTTTGCACACGATATTTATAATGTGCAATTGAAACTGGAGGAGATATCATGTCTATATCCAAGACAAGACAACGGCTGGTAGATGTGGCCAGACAATTGTTCGCAAAGAACGGTCTGGAGAATACTACGATGAATGATATTGCTGTGGCTTCAGGTAAAGGTCGCCGTACGCTTTATACATACTTCAAGAGTAAGGAGGATGTATATCAGGCAGTTATTGAGAGCGAGTTAGAGAGACTTTCAGATAAGATGGATGAAGTCGCTAACATGAAAATTCGCCCGCAAGACAAGATTCTTGAGTTGATTTATACGCATCTTGACATGATTAAGGAGACCGTCATGCGCAACGGTAACCTTCGTGCTGCTTTTTTCCGTAACATTTGGATGGTGGAGAAGGTGCGTAAGAACTTCGATGAAGATGAACTGGAGATATTCCGCAAGGTATATTCCGAGGGTAAGGCCGTTGGTGAGTTTGAGGTAGACAATGTGGACTTGGTGGCAGATATCACGCATTATTGTATTAAAGGACTTGAGGTGCCATATATATGCGGTCGTATCGGTCATGGGTTGACGCCGGAAACGAGTAAACCGCTTGTTGCCAAGTTTGTATATGGTGCTTTGGGAAAGACGATTATCAAGTAATAACGAACTGATTGTCAAGTAATAAAAAGTCGATTGTCAAGTAAAATAAAGACGGTTATCAAGTAATTATAATTAATCAAGAACAATGGGATTATTACAAGGTAAAACAGCCCTTATTACAGGTGCTGCCCGCGGTATCGGAAAAGCTATCGCGCTGAAGTTTGCTGCCGAAGGAGCAAACGTTGCATTCACTGATCTTGAGGTGAATCAGGAAACCGAGAATGAAATTGCCGCCTTGGGCGTAAAAGCAAAGAGTTATGCATCGAATGCTGCTGATTTTGCTCAGACCGAGGAAGTGGTGAAGATGGTAAAAGAAGAATTTGGCAGTATTGACATTCTTGTCAACAACGCTGGTATCACGAAAGACGGTTTGATGCTTCGCATGAGCGAGGCACAGTGGGATGCCGTTATTGCTGTGAATCTGAAGAGTGCCTTCAATTTCATCCATGCTTGTGTGCCTATCATGATGCGTCAGCGTGGCGGTTCAATCATCAACATGGCCTCTGTGGTAGGTGTTCATGGCAATGCCGGACAGGCTAACTATGCTGCATCCAAGGCAGGATTGATTGCCCTTGCCAAGAGTATTGGTCAGGAAATGGGTCCCAAGGGTATCCGTGCCAATGCCATCGCTCCTGGCTTTATCGATACTGCGATGACACAGGCACTGCCTGATGATATCCGCAAAGAGTGGATTAGCAAGATTCCTCTGCGTCGTGGCGGTACGGTAGACGATATTGCCAACACTGCTGTTTATCTGGCCAGCGACCTTTCAAGTTATGTAAGCGGTCAGGTGATTCAGGTTGACGGCGGTATGAACATGTAATATTGTTCTTCCTTATAGAATCATCAGAGGCGCTCCTGCAACAGGGAGCGCCTCTTTTTTATTGGATCTGAATAGGATACTGTTCCTTGCTGTCATTCGATGTTATGCGTGTCCCACACCTTGGTCTTGGTGCATGTGACGTTTTTTGTCAGATTGCCCACTTTCAAGATGAAGTCGCCCTCTTCGAGCGTCCAGCGACAGTCTGCTCCCACAAAGGCCAAGTTCTTGGCTGGCAACTGGAAGGTGACAGTCTTTGTTTCGCCAGGTGCTAAGTCAATCTTGGTGAAGTCGCGCAGTCGTCGGTTGTCAGGAACGATGCTGGCCACAAGGTCGCTGGAGTAAAGCAGTACGGCTTCCTTGCCAGCGCGGCTGCCAGTATTCTTGACATCGACTGTGACGGTCAGCACATCGTCAGCGGTGAAGGTTGGAATATTGTTTGCAGATAAACTGGTCTTTTCAGATTTGGAGTCGGGTTGTGAGTTGGTGTTGACGCGGAGGTTGGCGTATTCGAAGGTCGTGTAGGAGAGTCCATATCCGAAAGGCCACTGCAGACTAACCTTTGCATCGTAGTTGTAGGCACCGGCCATGGTGCCGATCACCTCGCTTACCTTGTAGTCGTAGGTGTTGAGCGAGTTGATCTCTCTTGGATATGTGTATGGCATCTTGGCCGAGAAGTTTGCTTCACCGCTCAGCAGGTTTGTCAGTGCATCGGCACCGTAGTTGCCGGGCAGGAAGATATCGACGACGGCCTTGGCCAGTGGTTCGATGTCGGCGATGAGTCGTGGACGGCCTTCATTCAGCACAAGGATGATGGGTTTGCCGGTTTTGGCCAGTGCCTTAACCAGGTTACGCTGATTGTCGGACAGCCAGAGGTCGTTAAGGTTGCCCGGAGTTTCGGTGTACGAGTTCTCACCGATGCAAGCAATGATGACATCGGCTTGTTGGGCGGCACTGACGGCGCGGTCTATCTGCGGCTCGTTTTCTTCGTAGTACTGTCCCTGCTCGTTGTAGGTGACACCTTGCTCGAGGATAATGTTTTCCTTACCATATTTATTGCAGAGGGCCTCGTAGATGGTATTGTACTTTTCTGCCAGGTCCTCGGCCTTGGACCCCTGCCATGTGTAACTCCAGCCGCCGTTCAGACAGCGCATCTGGTTGGCATTGGGGCCAGTGAGAAGGATTCTCTTTGAAGGTGTGGTGGGGAGGGGGAGGATGTTGCCCTCGTTCTTCAGGAGGACGATGCTCTCTTCTGCGGCGCGGAGCGACTTCTGTGCAAACTCGTCAGAGCCGAACTTCTCGTATCCTTTACCTCCGGTGTTGGGCTGGTCGAACAGTCCCAGGCGGTATTTCAGTCTGAGTATGCGTCGCACGGCATCGTCGATGCGGCTCATGGGTACTTTTCCTTCTTGGACCAGTTCCTTGAGAAGTATGCAGAAGTCCACGCTATAGGGATCCATGGACATGTCGATGCCTGCGTTGATGGCCAGTCGAATGGCATCCTTCTTGTCCTTGGCAACGTGCTCACGCTGGAACAGATTGTTGATGTCGGCCCAGTCGGTGACCAGCATACCATCCCACTGCAGGTCTTCCTTAAGCCACTTGGTCAGCAGTTCGTAACTGGCATGTACGGGCACGCCGTTGATACTGGCCGAGTTGACCATTATGGTAAGCGTTCCTGCCATTGCGGCCTGTCTGAAGGGCTCGAAGTATTTTTCGCGCAACATCTGTGGCGACACATAGGCTGGTGTGCGGTCCTTGCCGCTCCATGGAGCACCGTATGCCATGTAGTGCTTGGTGCTGGTGCCCACGTTGTATCGTCCCAAGTGGTTGGGGTCATCACCTTGGTATCCCTTGATTTCAGCCACTACCATCTTCGAATTGACCACGGCATCCTCGCCGAAACTCTCCCAGATGCGCGGCCAGCGTGGGTCACGGCCCAGGTCAACGACGGGATTGTATACCCAAGGACAGTTGGCGGCGCGGCTTTCGTATGCCGTTACTTCGGCCATCTCGCGTGCCAGATCTGTGTTGAACGATGCGCCGAGGTTGATGGGCTGTGGGAACAGTGTTCCGCCCTGTGTGTAGGTGACGCCGTGGTTGTGGTCCAGTCCGTAAACATCGGGTATGCCAGTGTACTCGATTGACTTCTGCTGTATCAGCCTGATCCATTTCTGCCACTGCTCAATGCTGGCGGCTCTGGTGCCCGGAGTGTTCAGTATGGATCCTATCTTGTACTTCTGTATGGTGGTGTCGAGCATCTGTTCGTTCATCTGCCACTGTCCGCTGGCATCGCGCTGTCCCATGATGTCAAGGTTCAGTTCGAGCATCTGTCCTACTTTCTCGTCGAGTGTCATGCGGGCGAGTTGTTTCTCAATCTTTGCTTCCAGTTTGGCATCGCGTGGGATAGCGGGCCTCTGCGCGATGCCGAATGTTGCTACCGTCAGCAGCGCCAGTGTGAGTATTTCCTTTTTCATATAGGTTTTTAGTGCTTGATTAATATATGGTGCAAAGGTACGAAAACTTTTCGGTAATATATATAATAAGGTGTAAAAGTTTTCGGCGATACTTCTTTGTATTGTCTTTCTTATTTGTATCTATGAAGGCGTATGATGTAAACATCTTAATGACGGAATAACTAAGATATGGCGAACGTCTGCAGAACGCGAACTGTATACGCTCTCCTGTGCATGACAATCCTTGAGAAGAAAGAGTTTTGATACTCCGCTCGAGGTATTTTTCTCGAAGGGAAACGTGAGATATGACGGCTCATGGTGTTTCTTCGACAACCAGTATGACTATAATACTTCTCACGATGGTACTAATCCCGCACTGGAGCGATCGGCTTCCGTTGCGGGGCGGTTTCACGGGAGTCAGTTTTCCCACTACCGCTTTCTTTTCATCCTTTAATCCGTGTTATACATAATAAAATCGGACTGGCCGTTTGGTCAGTCCATTTTTTATTCGTAAATTTGTCCCCAGTTATGCAGGTGATATACGAAGACAACCACATCATCATCGTCTCAAAGCAGAGCGGCGAGATAGTGCAGGGTGATAAGACCGGCGACCGGCCACTGTCGGAGACGGTCAAGGACTACATCAAAGAGAAGTACCAGAAACCAGGGGCGGTGTTCTTGGGCGTTGTGCACCGGTTGGACCGTCCGGTGTCGGGACTTGTGGTCTTTGCCCGCACGTCCAAGGCATTGGCACGTCTGAACGATATGTTTCGCAATGGTGAAGTGCACAAAACCTATTGGGCCATCACCCATGAGCGGCCAGAACCGCTGCAAGGAACGCTCACTCATTGGCTGGTGCGCGATGAGAAGCAGAACAAGAGTCGCGCCTATAACCGCCAAGTGCCTCATTCCAAGCAGGCTGTGCTGGACTATAGAGTGATTGGCGCTTCCACCAACTATACACTGGTTGAGGTAAACCTGCGCACGGGCCGTCACCATCAGATACGTTGCCAGTTGGCAAAGATGGGCTGTCCCATCCGTGGTGACCTGAAATACGGTGCCAAGCGTTCCAATCCCGACGGTAGCATCTCGCTGTTGGCGCGCAAGGTGGAGTTTATCCATCCTGTGAGCAAGCAGAAAATCAGCGTGGAAGCACCGTTGCCGAATGAGAATCTGTGGCAGTCGTTTGACTTGAAACCGCTGTAGCCGTCATTGATGGGGTGATTCATAAAAAATGCAAGTTGAAATTTGCATCCCATCTTTGTTTTTTGTATCTTTGCAACCACAATCCTGTTGCTATGAAGCGTGCTTTGAAGTGGGCAGTGATAGCCGTTCTTGTCCCCATACTGTTGGTCCTCTTGCTGGCAGTATTGCTTTACCTTCCCCCAGTACAGAACTGGGCGGTGAAGCAGGTGGCTCGTGTCGCCTCCGAAAAGACGGGCATGGAGATTACTGTAGAGCATGTAAACCTGGAGTTCCCTCTGAATCTTGGCGTTGAAGGTCTGCGTGTATTGCAGCCCAACGACTCGCTTCCCCAACAGAAAGACACCGTGGCTGATGTGAGAAAACTGGTGGTTGACGTGCAGTTGTGGCCGCTCTTTAAGAAGCAAGTAGAGATAGACGCACTGGAGTTTAACAGTCTCACTTTCAATACGGTTGATTTTATACCTGACACCCGCGTGAAGGGAAAGGCCGGAAAACTGTCGTTGGAGAGCCACGGTATCGATTTGCGAGTAGAAACACTCCGTGTCAACGAGGCATTGCTTGCCGATGCGCAGGTGTTGGTGGAGTTGAGCGACACCGTTCCGCCTGATACCACGGAGAGCAAGAATGCTTGGAAGATTCTCGTTGACAAGTTGAGCGTAGAGCGAAGCGATGTGGCAGTCCGCATGCCTGGCGATTCACTGCGCGTGGCCGCCCATTTGGGAAACACGGTTGCAGCCAATGGCTATTTCGATCTGGATAAAGGCGAATATTGCGTAGGCAGTCTCGAATGGCAAGGAGGTCTCAACTACGATCAGCGTTTCGAACCCCGCACCAAGGGATTCGACTATAATCACCTTTCTCTTTCTGATGTCAACATCGGTGTAGACTCATTGTATTATTGCAGCCCGAAGTTGAATCTTATACTCAGAAATTGTTCATTGAAGGAGCAGAGCGGTCTGGAAATCACCGAGTTATCAGGTCCGGTTTCCTTAGATTCCGTGCGCGTTCATCTACCCGATGTGCGTTTGCGCACGCCCGAATCATCATTAGATGCCCATGTGGTGATGGATATGGATGCCTTCAGCAGCCAGTCGCCAGGAAAGATCCATGTCTCTGCCGACGGTTCTTTAGGCAAGCAGGACCTCATGAGGTTCATGGGCGGCATGCCGACACAGTTTGTGCGCAAGTGGCCTAATCAGCCGCTCACGGTGAAAACGGTGATGGCTGGCAATATGAAACGCATGGAGGTGGCCGGATTGAATGCCAAACTGCCCGGTGCTTTCAATATCCATGCCAAGGGAACCCTTGGGAACCTTGACGATATGGACCGTTTGCAGGCAGACCTCACCATGGATGCCAAGACAGAAAACCTGGCGTTTGCCACAGCCCTTGCCGATGCTAAGACCATGGAAGGCATACGCATACCCCAAGGAATCGGCATCAATGGCAAGGTGAAAATCGACGGCAGCCGCTATCATGCCGACCTCATCGCAACCGAGGGGCGCGGCCGCGTCAGCGTGAAGGGCAGCATCGACACCCGCTCCATGCAATACCAGGCATCCGTGAAGGCCAACAACCTGCATATCAAGCATTTCCTTCCTTCCTCAGATATGGGTGCCTTCACCGGCAACATCAATTTGAAAGGAGCGGGAACCGATATGCTCTCGTCGAAGACGCAGATGAACGCCACTGCCCAGATCACGAAATTCAGTTACGGCCAGTATAATCTTGACGGCATGGATGGCACGGCAACGATTGGCAAAGGCAAGGTGCACGCAGACATCGTGGCCAACAATCCCTTGCTTCAGGGGCTGATTACGTTGGATGCTTTGACTGGAAAGAAAGTCCTGAATGCTACGGTGGCGGCCGACTTGCATCATGCTGATCTCTACAACTTGCATCTTGTTGATGAGCCGATGACGGTTTCGCTTTGCGGCCATTTCGATATTGCCACCGATATGGATGATTATTACAAGGTTCAGGGCATGGCTTCCGACATCACCATACGCAGTAAAGAAGACGTTTATCGCCCCGACGACATCGTGACGGATGTGCTTACGCGTCGCGATACCACGCACGCCGTGGTGGATTGTGGCGATTTTCATTTAGACATGGACGCGTCTGGCGGATATAAGCAACTGATGAAGGTGGGCGATCATCTGATTTCGGAAGTAAAGAATCAACTCCGGGAGAAGCACATCGACCAGATGGCGCTGCGCGAGCGCTTCCCTGTGGCACGAATCGACCTGCAAACAGGCAGCGACAACTTTTTCAGCAGGATGCTGGAACGACAGGGCTATCTCTTTGAAAAGGCCGATATCCACATGACCACTTCGCCGCGCGATGGACTAAACGGACAAATCAAGATGTTGTCGCTGATGGCCGACAGCATACAACTGGACACCTTGCGGCTCAATTTCGTCTCTGACAGCACCAATATCACCTTCAACGGGCAGGTGCGCAACAATGTAAAGAACCCGCAGTTCGTGTTCAACACGCTTTTCGACGGTTTCTTGATGGAGCGCGGAGCCGGTGTCAATGTGCGTTATTATGATGCGCAGGACAAACTGGGTGTGCGCTTGGGTGCTGAAGCGGCTATGGAGGAGAACGGCATCCGCCTGCATCTGAAGAGCAAGGATGCCGTCATCGCCTATCGCGATGCGCATATCAATGAAGACAATTACGTCTTTCTTGCCGACAACCGCCGCGTGTCGGCCAATCTCGACATCCTGGCCGAGGATGGAACGGGTGTGAAACTGTATTCTAACGACGATAACGAGGAGGCACTTCAAGACCTGACACTCTCGCTCAACAGGCTGAATCTGGAGGAAATCATTTCCGTTTTGCCCTATATGCCGAAAGTCACCGGATTCGTCAATGGCGACTATCACATCGTGCAAGAAGGCAGCCAACTGACCGTTTCCTCATCCATGGATGTAGATAAACTGACCTATGAGGGCAGTGCCATGGGCAATCTGGGCATGGAGTTTGTCTATATGCCGAGCGACGACGGCTCCCACTATGTTGACGGAACACTTTCGGTTGACCATCAAGAGGTTGGAACTGTGGTGGGAACCTATCGGTCTGAAAACAACGGCTACCTGGATGCCACGCTCAATCTGGAACGCCTGCCCATCTCACTTGTCAATGGCTTCATTCCCGACCAACTTTTCGGATTCAAGGGCTATGGTGAAGGTGAAATCAGGGTGAGGGGCGCATTGAGCAAACCGGTGGTCGATGGCGAGGTGTTCCTTGACTCATGCCATCTTGTGAGCGTTCCCTACGGTCTCGACCTGCGCTTTAGCAACGACCCCGTGCGCATCGTGGGAAGCCGTCTCTTGCTTGAGAACTTCGAAATGTATGCCTATAATGACAATCCGCTGAATGTGGCTGGCAACATAGACTTCTCCGATCTCGACAAAATGACCATGAACGTGCGCATGCGAGCCCAGAATTTCGAAGTGATTAATGCCAAGGAGAATGCCAAGAGCGTGGCTTTCGGTAAGGCTTTCGTCAATTTCTTCGGCACGATGAACGGTCCGTTTGACAATCTCAGGCTGCGCGGCAGGGTGGATGTGCTGGGAACTACCGATGTCAGTTATGTTTTGCGCGATTCGCCACTTACTACCGACAACCAATTAGATGAGTTGGTGAAGTTCACCGACTTCAGCGACACCACGCAAACCGTTATCAACCGCCCGCCACTGACAGGTTTCAACATGGACCTAACGATGTCGGTGGCCAAGGGCGCGCATGTAATGGCCTATCTCAACGCTGCCCACACCAACTATATCGACCTGATGGGCGGAGGAAACCTGCGTATGCAGTACAACACGGCCGATAATCTGAGGCTCACAGGCCGCTATACGCTCGACAATGGAGAAATGAAATACGCTCTGCCCATCATCCCGTTGAAGACGTTTACCATTCGTGACGGCAGTTACATCGAGTTTACCGGTGACCCGATGAATCCCACGCTGAACATCACGGCCACCGAAAACACCAAGGCCACGGTGTCGGGAACCAATGGAGTGGGGCGCAGTGTGAACTTCGATTGCGGAGTAATCATCACCAAGACGCTCAACGACATGGGGCTTGAGTTCACGTTGGATGCTCCCGAGGATATGGCATTGCACAACGAATTGCAGTCAATGAGTCTCGAACAGCGCGGCAAACTGGCGGTGACCATGCTCACCACAGGCATGTATCTGGCCGATGGCAACACCAGCGGCTTCTCTATGAACGGTGCACTGAGCAGTTTCTTGGAAAGCGAAATCAATCAGATTACGGGCAATGCGCTGCGCACGCTCGACCTTTCGGTGAACCTCGACAATGCCACCGATGCCTCCGGAGCCATGCATACTGACTATTCGTTCAAGTTTGCCAAGCGTTTCTGGAACAACAGGGTGAAGATTACGGTGGGCGGACTCGTCTCAACGGGGTCCGATATGGCCAACCGCAACCAGTCGTTCTTCGACAATGTATCGCTCGAATATCGGTTGGACGACACGGCCAATAAGTATTTGAAACTGTTCTTCGACAATAATTCATACGATTGGCTCGACGGCTACACGCAGCAATACGGAGGCGGATTCATCTGGAGGCGCACCTTGCAGCACTTCAGGGACATCTTCCGTCTTAAGAGCGACCAGAATCCACTTGCCATGCCTGCCCGTCAGCGGGAGAACTTCGTAGGCAGCGACTCCTCGTCGGTGCTCGCTCCTGTCATGAACCACAGTGGAGAAAACCATGATTCATTAAAAACGAACAAGTAAATGCAAAGAAGAGCCTATATATATAATAAGGTGTGCATGGCGGTGGTTGTCATCATGGTTGCCAGCATGGCGCTGTTGTCTTCCTGTTCCACCACCAGTGGCGTTCCAGAAGATGATAAACTCTTCACAGGACTCACGAAAATAGACTATCAGGACTACACGCGCAACCAGAATTTCATCACTACTCAGGAAGAAGTGGAAGCAGCCCTGGCCACTGCTCCCAATGGCGCGCTCTTCGGAAGCAGTTATTACCGCACGCCTTTCCCCTATGGCTTGTGGATATGGAACGCCTTTGCCGACAAGGAAGATGGGTTCTCAAAATGGATGACCAGCACTTTTGGCAAGCAGCCTGTGCTGATGAGTTGGGTGAATCCCGCCTTGCGCGCGTCGGTCGCCCAGTCGGTATTGCGCAACCATGGCTATTTCCGCGGCTCGGTGAGTTACGACACCATCCCGCAACGCCATCCCAAGAAGATGAAGATAGGCTATACGGTGAAGATGAACCATCTTTTCACAATCGACAGTATCAGTTATGAGCGCTTTCCCGAAACAGCCGACAGCCTGATACGAGAAACAATGCACGAAGCCAAGGTGCATCCCGGCGACCCTTTCACCGTCGAAGCCCTCGACGCAGAGCGTGCACGCCTCACGAATCTTTTCCGCAACAACGGCTATTATTACTATCAGCAGTCTTTCTCTTCTTATCTCGCTGACACGCTGGCCGTTCCCGGCAAGGCTCGCTTGCGCTTGCAGGCCATCGACAACCTGCCTGAAGAGGCGCGCCACAAATGGTATATCGGCAACGTTACCGTTGATTTGAGAAAACAGTTCATGCAGCAACTCAACGACTCGCTGGGCCGTGGCTTCTTCAAAGTCAGGTTTGGCGGCTCGCGGCCTCCTGTGCGTTTGGGTGTGGTGATGGGCGATATGAAACTGCGCCATGGGCAGCCTTTCAGTAATGACAAATACCTGGAGTCGGTCAGCAAGATCAACGGCAAGGGCATTTTCAGCATGGTCGACATCTCGTTTACCCCGAGAGACACCACCGCGCAGTGTGACACGCTCGACTTGTCGCTCAACTGCGTGCTCGACAAACCCTATGATTCCTATATAGAAACGAACATCAAGAACAAGACTTCCGGCAGAATCGGTCCCGAACTGGTGCTCGGCTTCACCAAGCGCAATGCGTTCCGGGGCGGCGAACTGCTCGATATCAATCTGCACGGATCGTATGAATGGCAGCGAAGTGGGGGAGTGAACGGGACGAAACGCCTGAATACATACGAATATGGTATCGATGCGTCCGTAGAGTTTCCCCGTTTGGTGCTGCCGTGGCGTGAGTGGTTTGCCCGCCGTTCTCAGAACCGACAGCCGAGTGCACGCCGCCGTATGCGCACATATTACAGTTCGCCTTCCACCATTGCCAAGGTGTCGCGCACCACGCTCAACCGTCCCGACTATTTCAAGATGGTGAATTTCTCGGCAGAATGGACTTACCGCTGGTCGAAAACGGCAACGAGCCGCCACGAATTGAGCCCGCTCACCGTCACCTACCAGCATCTGGTTCACACCACCTCCTATTTTGACAGCATTCTCACTTCCAATCCTTATCTCAAGGCTACGATGCAGAATGTGTTCATCCCTAAGATGCGATACACATACGCATATAAGAGCCCGTCGGAGATGAAGAATCCCATCACATGGGAGACCACCGTCTCGCAGTCGGGCAACCTTTCGTCGTTGGCTTTCATGGCTTTCGGAAAGAAGTGGAGCGACCGCGGCAAGGAGATGTTCAAGAATCCCTATTCCCAGTTTGTCAAGGTGGAGACCGATTTCACCAAGTTATGGCGGCTGACCAATCTCTCCCAATTGGTAGGTCATATCAGTGCCGGAGTGGTGTATAGTTACGGCAACAGCAACGAAGCACCTTTCAGCGAGTCGTTCTATGTGGGCGGTGCCAACAGCATCCGTGCCTTCCCTATGAGAAGCATCGGTCCCGGCAAGTTTGAAGGTGTTGAAGACCCTGCCTACTCTTATCTGTTGCAAAACGGCGATGTGAAATTCCTCTCCAATCTCGAATACCGCACCCGTCTGTTCGGCAGTCTCTATGGAGCCGTGTTCCTTGATGCGGGCAACGTTTGGAAGATAGGGCGCAACTACGGCGACGAAAGCATCGATGCCCTGTTTGCTGATTCCAGTTTCAAACCCGGTAAGTTCCTCAGTCAGTTGGCCGTCGGCACAGGCATCGGTTTCCGCTACGACCTTGATTTCCTTGTGCTTCGTGTTGACTGGGGCATCGGTCTGCACGTACCCTACAACACGGGCAAGAGCGGTTTCTATAACATCCGCCATTTCAAGGACGGACAGGCACTCCACTTGGCCGTGGGCTATCCGTTCTGACACATTAGTCTGTTTGTCTCGCATTACACTTTAATGATAGTAAGAATCCGCAACTAAAAGATAATCCTATTATGATCAAAAAGAATAATTGCATTTCAGTTGTCTGTAAAATGGCAGTATTAGTGTTCGCCCTTTGCTCCTGTTCCTCCTCTTCGTCTTCCAAAGACGGTGACGAAGGAGGTGCTGAAGAGTATGAATATAGCATATCTGCCCCTGCCAATGTGCGTGCCGAAATGGATAATATCGACTTCATTGTAAAAGTTTCATGGGATGCCGTACCCTATGCCGATAGTTACATGGTATGCCGCAGTGACAACGCGTCCAGCGCTTTCGTTCAGATGGCAGACGGTGTCGTGTCCACCTCATGGACAGACAGCAGTCCTCTTGTAGGCAATAACTATTACGTGGTCTATGCTGTCAGGGATGGCCAACGTAGCGAGGCGAGTGCTGTTGTGTCTGTTACATACACTCCTCCTTCGCCCATCACTCCTCCTTCACCCATATCAGGAACGCCTTACACTGTGAATGGTGTGACCTTCAAGATGGTGAAGGTGTCGGGTGGAACCTTTAAGATGGGCGCCAATGATGAGCAGGATAGTGATGTGGAGTCAGACGAGAAACCAGTTCATGATGTCACCCTGTCTGATTATTACATCGGTGCTACGGAGGTAACGCAAGAATTGTGGGTGGCCGTGATGGGCAGCAATCCGTCTTATAACAAGGGCGATAACCTTCCAGTGGATAATGTTTCTTGGGATGACTGCCAGGAGTTTATCAAGAAACTGAATAGTTTGACAGACATGACCTTCCGCCTGCCCACCGAGGCAGAGTGGGAGTATGCCGCTCGTGGTGGAAGTGAATCTAAGGGATACAAGTATTCCGGCAGCAACACGATTGGCGATGTTGCCTGGTATATAGACAACTCAGAAGGCAAGCCGCATGGCGTGGCCACGAAGTCGCCGAATGAACTGGGTATATACGATATGAGCGGCAATGTGTGGGAATGGTGTCAGGACTGGTACGACCATTATTATTACAGCAGCAGTACCCAGACGAATCCCACGGGTCCTTCTTCTGGCTCATACCGTGTGCGACGTGGTGGCACTTGGTATTACAATGCGATGTATAGCCGTGTGTCTAAACGGAGCAACTTCGGGCCATCCGGACGTGGCATCGACTATGGTTTGCGTTTGGCTCTATAGTCCTCTCTAAAATCAAGCAAGAAAGAGAATCGTTAATCAGCATAGCATCATAATTATCAAATGTCAGCAGCACATCCGAGACAAGTTGTCTATGTGTTGCCGCATAATGTCATACGTAATCGGATACTGCTATTTCATACATTTGAAGTGCAATTTCATATTTTGACCTTCATGACAAGCGTACGGGCTTATACCTCTATGGCGACCGTAATATTGCAGACGAATATGTATTGGAGATGCAAAGCAAGCAGTGACATCAATAGTTGTTCTCTCAGGTTTCATACACTAAGCCGCTGTATCAACATTTAATAAGCGCAAAGGGAAAGCAAATTGTGTCGCTGATCGCGACACAATTGCAGGTAGACTATGGGAAAGAACATCAATTCTTTCTCTTTTTCTTCTGCTCTTTCTGGTAATCCTTCAGATAGTAAGAAAGTTCCTCGCCGAAGTTCTCAAAGATACTGATCAAATGGCTCCTCTTTCCGTTCCCTTTATTTAGTAAGATAGATGGTTTTTTTGATGAAAATCACTTTTTTCAAGATTGGAGTGATGTATTAAAAGAAAAATGATTATTTTTGCAGATGCATTGCGGCCGCCGCCGTGTTGTAAAGACGAACAGGTGGCATGACATGCCGCTTGGCAAGACATCGTGGGTGAATAGATAACTGTATCTAATTCTTGAAAGGTTCGACTCCGAAATAGTTCTACCCCAACAATAACGGATGAATCACGAACTGAAAAGAATCAGGATACGCCTGTATAGGCGTACTTGGTCTTTTCTGAATCGTGATTGGCGCGTCAATTCTAGGGGTAGAACCGCGCTGGAGTCGAAGACGGAAGGGAACCAAAGTACGTCTTTTTTTTGCCCGCAGCGAAAGCCAGTAATTAATAAATAGTTCTACCCCAACTATGGCAAAGAAAGCGAAAGAAGAAACACTGAATCTTGATAACATTTTGTTCAAGTGCAGGGACATATTAAGACAGGCAAAAAACTCTGGCTCGTTCTTCGAGAAACGCGACATGATGCTGACGCTTGTGTTTCTGCGATTTATAGGAGAAAAGTATGAAGATGGCGTAGCGAAATTGCGCCAAAAACTCATAGACGAAGGACTCGACCCTGACGATGAGGAAATCATCAAGGCATTCTTCGATGATGCTACTTTTGCAGACGGCACGTTTGATCTGCCAGTAGAGGCACGATGGTCAACCATCATCAATACTGCAGCGCCCCAACTGAATGTGGCGCTTGACACAGCCTTGCGCAGCATCGGTGAGACTAATCCAACGCTGAAAGGCTGCTTTGTGGAAGGTACGTTTACCCAGCGCAATCTTGGTGCCAATGACATGAAGAAGATTGTGGACGAGGTGAACAAGATCAGCCACAAGGCCTTTGGCGAAGAGAAAGACCTGATAGGGCGCGTGTATGAGTACTTCCTGAAGGAGTTTGCCGTCAATGCCACGAAGGAGGAGGGTGAATTCTATACGCCCCACGATGTCGTTCAGCTGATAGCCACTGTCATTGAGCCTTTCGACGGAACACTCTACGACCCCTGTTGCGGCTCTGGCGGCATGTTTATCCAGAGCACGGAACTGGTGAAGGCCAAGCAGGGCGACATCAGCCGCATCAATGTGTATGGGCAGGAGAAGGAGGCTGCAACCTACCGGCTGGCCAAGATGAACCTCGCCCTGCGAGGCATCAGCCACAACCTGGGCTCTGAGAGCGATTCCACCTTTACCAACGACCTGCACAAGGGACTCTATTTCGACTACATCATGGCCAATCCGCCCTTCAATCTGAAAGGCTGGTACAACGAGAATCTGAAGAACGACTCACGCTGGACGGACTATGCCACACCACCAGAGAGCAATGCCAACTACGCCTGGATTCTGCACATGCTGTCGCACCTGAAGCCTCTTTCAGGCGTAGCGGGGTTCCTGTTGGCCAACGGAGCTCTTGGTGATACGGATGCTCTTGAAATCCGCAAGAAGTTGATAGAGAACGACAAGGTGGAAGCCATCATCATTCTGCCCAGAGAGTTGTTTATCACGACAGACATCAGCGTCACCTTCTGGATACTGAACCAGAACAAGAAGGGTGGCCGCTATCATGAGCGAACACTCAGAAACCGTGAACACGAAATACTCTTCATGGACTTGCGCCAATGGACGGAGAATCCTGTGAAGGGCGAACAGAAGAAGAAGGTGTTGCTCACCACGGAACAGATTCAGCGTGTAGCCGACATCTACCACCAGTGGCAACAGGAAGGGACTGACGGCAGGAACTTTGCTGTGGCTGAACTATATCGCAGCGTGGGCATTGATGAGATTGAGCAGAACGGCTGGACGCTGGTGCCCAGCAAGTACATCGAGTTCATTGACCACGATTTAGAGATTGACTATCCTAAGGAAATGGCTCGCATCCAACTGGAAATGAAAGAGCTGATGGCAAGAGAGAAGGAGTCACAATGGATGCTCGAAGAGGCGTTTAAAGGTATTGGGTATGGGATTGAAGAAGTATAAACTTGGGGAACTGATAACCCAACGTCGAGAAAAATACGATGGGAAAGAGACATTGCAAAGTTGGGGTGTTTCAAGGGAAGGTTTTATCCGTCCCAAGCAGGAAGATGCTGACACCTCCATATACAATGTGTTCTATCGTAATGACTTTGTATTCAATCCAGCCCGAATGGAATTGAATTCGATAGCTCTGAATTCATTTTACAATAAAGCAATCTGCTCATCACTTTATGAAGTCTTCTATGTTACAAGAGAAGACATTGTGTTACCTGAGTATTTAAACATGTTCATAAAAAGAGATGAATTTGCCCGTAGATGTTGGTATGAAGCAATAGGCTCTGCAAGGAACTATTTCAGAGTTGGGGATTTATCCCAGTTTGAGATAACCCTCCCCTCCATCGAGCAGCAGCGCAAATATGTTGATGTTTATTTGGCTCTCCAAAACAATCTTGCTGCCTATCAAAGTAAAGTGGATGAATTGAAACTTGTCTGTGATGGGTATATAGATCAGTTAAAAGTGAAGAGTAAGAAGATAAAGATTGGGGATTTCATTGAAACCTGCGACGAAAGAAATAGCGAGGGAATATATACCTTGAAGGATCTTCGTGGAGTTTCTATAGAAAAGAAGTTCATTGACACAAAGGCAGATATGGCAGGTGTTTCTTTGGCACCTTACATAGTGGTAAAACCAGACTACTTTGTATTTGTTCCTGTTACATCGAGAAATGGAGAGAAAATAACTCTTGCCATTAATGATTCTAAAGATACATACATTGTATCATCGGCATATACTGTTTTTAGAGTACAAGATACAAATAAAATGCTTCCAGAGTATCTTTTCATGTTTTTCAATCGTCCTGAGTTCGACCGTTATGCGCGTTTCAATTCTTGGGGCAGTGCAAGAGAGGTGTTTACGATGGATGATATGAATGACGTGGCTATCCCAATCCCAAACATCTCTGTCCAACGTGAAATCGTCAACATCCACAAGTGTTACATCGAGCGGCAACGGATTGCCGCCCAATTAAAAGAACAGCTGAACCAGCTTTGTCCGATACTTATCAAAGGCTCATTAGAAAGCAACAACTAACCTCAAGAGAATATGGCAAAACCTCGTCTGAAGAATATCAATGGCCGCTTCGTAGAGAGCGATTACGAGAATGCCCTCATCGCTTTCCTCGAAAGGGAAGGATGGCAGTACCTGTATGGCGACTCCATACAAAGAGCCAGCAGAAAGGAAGTGTTCAACATGGAAGACCTCCTTCAGTTCCTGAAGACCCATCACAGTCATGTGAAGGACGAGGAACTGCAACGCATAGCCGACAACGTCCGTTTGGTGGGAGCAGCCACCGACTTTGCCACACTGCATAAAGTCTATCGGTGGATGATCAATGGCATTCCTGCCATTGATAAGGATGGAAAGCCGACGACAGTTAACCTGATAGACTTCAGCCAGGTTGACAATCCTGACTGCGAGAATACCAATATCTTTCGCGTGGTCAATCAGTTCACAGTGGAATACATGAAAAACGGTGTAATAAAGAACCGTCGTCCAGATGTGCTGCTCTACATCAACGGAATCCCAGTCTGCGTGATAGAACTTAAAAATCCAGCCGATGCCAATGCCACAATCGAGGATGCTTGGGAGCAAATCAACCAACGCTATTGGCGTGACATACCAGGCTTGCTTCATTACTGTCCTTTGGCCTGTATCAGCGACGGGGTGAAGACTCGGTTGGGTACAGTCCGTACGCCTTACGAACACTTCTACGCCTGGCGCCGTGTGGAGGATGGCGACAAGGTGTCAACGCTGCCTTTCGAGGAAGTGTCGACAATGGTGAAGGGTGTCTATCGCCCAAAGCGTTTCTTGGAGATACTGAGAGACTATGTGTATTTCCAAGACGAGAACTACGACAGCGATGAGAAGGAGATAGTGTGCCGCTATCCGCAGTTCTTTGCCTCACGGCTGCTAAGGGAGAGCATCGTCCGGTCGGTCAAGACCAAGAGCGGCAAGGGTGGTACCTACTTTGGTGCTACTGGTTGCGGCAAGACCTATACGATGGCATTCCTGGCTCGCCAGCTCTCTATGCGCTGCACCCAGGAAATTGGCTCGCCCACCATCCTGATGATTGTAGATAGGGAAGACCTGCAGAAACAGGGCGCAAAACTGTTTACCAAGAGCACAGAGTTTCTGGGGCTGGGTGAGGTGTCAATCGTAAAAAGTCGCAAGAAATTGCGGGAAGAGCTGAAGGCACGCGAGAGTGGAGGCTTCTTCATCTGTACCATCCAGAAGTTCTGCGACCGCAAGGAAGACCCCATCGGACTAATCAACTCACGTTCAAATATCATCTGCTTCAGCGACGAGGCACATCGTACACAGATAGAAGGCTCGAAGCGCATCAAATTCAGCGAGGACGCTGACGAAAACATGAAGGCCATGATATCAAAGCCCTACGCCAACGTGCTGCGCGAGGCACTGCCTAATGCCACCTTCGTTGGCTTTACGGGCACCCCTATAGCAGAAACCTATCAGACCTTTGGCGACGAGATAGACCGCTATACGATGGATCAGGCTGTGGCCGACGAGATAACCGTGCCCATCAAATACCACCCAAGGATAGCCAAGGTACTGCTGAATGCAGAGAAAGCCAAGGATATAGAAGCCTACTATGCCAAGTGTGCAGAGGAAGGCTCGACGAAAGAAGACATAGCCAAGAGCAAGAAGGCCATGAGCTCGCTGGAGGTGATATTGGGAGAACCCGATCGGTTGGACAGATTGGCCGTCGACATCCACGACCACTACATTGCTGCTGTTGCTACAGACCCAGAACGCGTACAGAAAGCAATGATTGTCTGTGCGAAAAGAGAGATTGCCTACAGCCTACTGATGAAGTTCAAGGAGCACTATCCGGAATGGTTTGTTAAACGTAAGACACCTGAGGGAGTAGATGTCGCTCAAGAAGAACTGAAGAAAATGAAGGAGATGCCTACTATTGCAATGGTGGCCAGTGTCGGAAGTAATGACGAAAAATCAATGTATGACTATCTTGGAGGCGTGAAGAATGATAAACGTTCTGAAGAATTGGATGCAGCCTTCAAGCAGGAACATTCAAACTTCCGTATCGTTATTGTAGTGGATATGTGGATAACAGGCTTCGATGTGGAGTGCTTAACCTACATGTATAATGACAAGCCTCTGCAAAAGCATTCGCTTATTCAAACCATCAGTCGCGCCAACCGCAAGTATCCTGGAAAGGAATATGGTTTAATAGTTGACTATATCGGTATTCGCGACCAGATGTTAGAAGCTCGTAAGATGTATGGTGGCGAAAGTTCGGTGGCCCTGACAAAGGACGATATAGAGCAGGCCACCTTCCTCTTCCGCGAACTCTTGGAAATCCTGAAGAACCTCTTTAAGGACTATGACCTTACGCCCTTCCTTGATGTGAAGACAGACGATGCTGAAAGATACACGCTTTTGGCCAAAGCTGCCGAATATGTATTCACATCGACAGAGAGTTTCAATACGCAGAGTAAAGACGGGAAAAAGACGAAGAAAGTGGGCTTCAAGACTTATTTCTTGCAATATGTGAAGCGTATGCGTAAGGCCTACGACCTCTGCCAGCCATCAGGCGAACTTGGAGAGGAAGAGTCGGCTTTGGCACAATGCTTCATGGCTATCGCAGGAATGGTGTATAAGATGAACGGAACGGATGCGCCAGATACTGACACCATGAACCGACGTGTGGCAAAGATGGTGGAAGAGGCGCTGAAGTACAATAATGTGGAGAGTATACTGGAGGATGGTGAGGAAATGGACATCTTCGGACCAGAGTTCACAGAGCGTCTTTCTGACATCAAGATGCCAGCCTCTAAGTTGGAGATGCTGATAAAGTTGCTTCGTCAGCAGATATCGGAATACGGAAGGGCAAATCAGATAGCATCGAAGAAATTCCAGGAGATGCTGGAGGCTACCATCCAAGAATATCACGAGCGGCGCAAGTTCCTGTCAGAGCAAGAGGCTGGAACTACGCAAGAAGAGACGGCAGAGAGCATTATTCAAATGGCTACCCAGCAGGCTCTGAACATTCTAAAAGGGATGCAGGCTGACAGGGAGAGCTTCCGAAAACTGGGGCTCACCTTTGAGGAAAAGGCTTTCTACGACATCCTGATCCATCTGCGCGACAAGAACAACTTTGTCTATGGTGAAGACAGAGAGGTGGATGGCATCGTGGTCAATGAGAAGTGCAAGAGTCTGGCTTGCAAGATACGAGAGATTATTGACGCTAAATCATCGTTTGCCGATTGGCTGAACAACGACAGGGTGAGAGACCAACTGAAACTGGACATCAAAATCTGTCTGGTCAAGAATGGCTATCCCCCTCAGTACACGCCAGAAGTGTTCCGCGAGGTGATGGAGCAGGTGGAGAACTTCAAAGAAAACGAACCCGTGGATGTTGGTAGGAGCGGCTTCTTTGACAAGAAGAAGCCTGCTGGCAAGAAAGCACAGGCGATACAGATGGTACCCAAAGGCTCGATGCTGGAGGACGTGGAAGCTGACGATGAAGTTCGCCGTCTGGTGCACAACATGATGGAGCTGTATGAGGGTACGACTATCATGAGAATAGTAGTAGAGTGCCAGAGAGAATATCAGGAACGCTACTTCAGTATGAATACCAATGACTGGCGTCACCTGTTGCGCGACTATGTCAGGAAAGTGACAGAACGGCCAGAACTCCAAGAGGAAGAGGTTTTCAGGTTTGTCATGGCTGGATAAACCGTAACGGTAACGCCTTTAAAGATATAGTGCAATCAGCGGGACTGGTTTTGATTCCAAGAAGTGGCACTGCTGCTACGGCATAGTGGATGGTGGCAAACGGAGACGGATGTTGTGATAATATTGGCAAGAAGGGACTATCGCTACAAAGGTTCATTCTCCCAGCCAGACGGAAATCCCATTGCAGCAATATCTATATCAGGATAGTTGGTAAGTTGTGAGTCAATCTTTGCTTTCATGTCATTTTGTGGAGAAATAATATCCAAAAAGTATTTGATAATACACAGATTGAAATAGATACGAAGCGGGTTTGTAGGTAGGGAAATCCAATGCCCTGTCATACGATTAGGCATCATAGGACGGATTGTGTTCTGTTTGTTCCAAACGGTACTCTGTTGCTCATTGTATAAAAATAAAACGACCCGCACATTTGAGCATCGTTGAGAGGCTTGGCGGGTTCTGGTGGTGCAGAGATACGAATAATTTCCGAATCACCAAAGAATTTACATACTTTTTTGAGAAATGCCTTGTTTTTTCCACTTATAAAGAATCTGTGGGACTGGTTTGATACCAAAAAATACCTATAGCCAAATACCACCTTGCAGGGCATTTCATACACCAATCCCACCATTTCATACAAGAAGGTGGGATTGGTGATGATGATACTAGAATCTTTCGTAACTTTGCACTTGTCAAAGTAATACTAACAATAAATAATGGTGAGTTATGAAGAAGATTCTTTTTGCAGGTATGATGTTGATTGATAGAGTCCATGAAAGGTATCTAAAGTTAACGTGAGTGGGTGTATGGATACGAAAAAACGCGACAAAACCATGGTGACGTTTTCCTTCAAAATAGAAACGGACTTAGGGCAAAACAGGGGCTGTAAACGTGAAAACGTAAAGATTCATTACTGCGACGCACGTTTCGACGCGCAAAACCTATGCTTTCATGCTTCAAAACCTATGGTTTCACCGCCCGAAACCTATGTTTTCGCACCTCAAAACCTATGTTTTTACAACCCAAAAGCATAGGTTTTATCTGCAAGCATCTGAATTCTTCGTGCAAGAATAATTTGTTTTCGTTGTAATTGGTTATAAATCAATAAATTGCAGAATGTATCTCAAAACTCGCGTATTTCGCGCCTAATTGGCTGTCTGTGACTAATATCGCCGGTATGAGCGCCTGTAATTTGGATTTTCCATGACAGTTTCAGGCGCAAGAATCGCTCGGTTACGCTGGTTTTATGGTATATGACTAAGGGCCAGTGAGCGTTTAAATCACTGAATAAAGCAGGTTCGTGGCGTGATTCTTATGTCGAACTCATGTTAGTTTATCGTAATTTTGTTGGCAATTTATGGCGGAATGTGTGGGATATCTATAGGATTTCTATCTTTAACAAAAATCGTGCCATGATTGTAAGTCGCTGATTATTAGTGGATTTTGATTTTCCGAAATAATGTATTATCTTTGCACCCGCCAATCGGGAGAGCCCCGAGGCGTTTGGCATAGAATGCTAACGCTCGGCAGAGTTTAAGCAAATTTCACTCTGTGCTCGCTCAACCGCATTTTTCACTAAATTTTTATCAAATGCTGAACAAAGCAATCATGTACGCTAAACTCGCATGGGTTTATGCAAAAGGAATGTGCGGCCTTCGCCGCCGAGTGTATGACCTCCAGTTCGTCTATGTGCCGGAAGACAAACTCTGGTACATTGACATGCCGTGGCCGGGTAACCGATACAACCTCGCCATGGTGGCTGGTTCGAACCATCTGCTGAAGTTCCTCGACTACAAAGGTGAACGAAGAGTCAGGGTGATGGTGCGACCATCAAGGAAGCGCATCACGTCATTGCTTGAAGAGGGCTACTTCGAATGCGACAAGCAGTATTCCGGCTTGTTGCGTGGGGCGACCTACAAGGTTAATGGACTTGAAGGTTTCTCTCGCGAGATTTGGATTTGCCCGGTAACGCTTACGGTGCTGGGACATTATCCGAAGTACATCTACATCAAACAAATGCCGTTGGCTTAATCAAAGTAAATGAAAAGAAAATTCCGTTGGATTGATTTGGCATTGCTGCCGTTAGGTTTGTGTGTATTGTTCCTGGTTTTGTTAGGTAAACTGTTCAGGCTTACCCTTCCTCGGGGTTATACTTGACAAGGAGAAGCGCCAACGTATATCATAGTAAAGCGGCAGAGATGGGCGACAATCAGAAAGCCTAGGGAGAACCGTCCGTCTTACTCAGGATAGTTCCCCTCGATATAGGCTTTGATGAGTGAGGCATGCGAGAGGGCAGACTTGGGGTTGTTCACATCTGGATTGGTATTGTAGTCAAGCAACACAACGGGTTTGTTTTTCGAGATGATACGAACCGCCGTTACCAGTTTCTGGAGTTTGTTTTCCAGTACCCATTTGTAGCAAGGAAGGTAGATCTGCTTGCGGGCTTCAATGTATCCAAGCAATTCTTCCCCATGTACGCCCTTGCGATGCCCGAGGCAGCGGCCATACTTTCGTTTGGTGCGCTTCAGGTTCTTCATGTCGCGCTTGGAGAAAAATGACGTATCAATGTCGGTGCTTTCAAAAACCTTCAGGCCCTGCCATATTCCCTTAACCGAAACGGCAATGTCGTCGGTAAATGGTACGGGAATACCGCCATTGGGATAAAAGGGACTAAACCTGACAAACTCATCCTGGGCCTTGCTCGTCACGTCGATGATCATCGCATCGGGATACTTCTCCTTCAGCGACAGGATAGGCTTACCATTTTTGTCTTTCTGACCTGGTTCAAGCGGTCTCTTCCTTGACTCGATAATAATCATGGGCTTCTTTTCTGAATCTGAAGCAAAGTTACCACTTTTCTCCGAATAAACATGAATTTTCATCATAAAACACCTATTTTTTTATAATTTACCCAATGGCGGGCAT
>DGWC01000044.1:24346-27240 GCA_002395135.1 Prevotella sp. UBA4268
AAAACAAGGAAAAAGTAATCAGTTGTGTGAAAAATACGCATTATTTATCATCACCAAACACATCTATGGGGTCGAATTCTTCTATACGTTTAAAACGAAGCCATTCTTTGACAAATAACACATCGTCTTCGCTCTCAGGCTCAGGGGGAATAGGGTTAAGGAAGGACTTTTGCTTAATATATTCTATGCCATGATTCCTGTATTTCTCTGCACAGAAGCAAGGAACGTGAAGAACGATATCCCCAATGTTCTCCAAATCTTTGAATAGCTCGTAAGGAACCATTCTTGGATCCTCCGCATATAAATAGATGTCTTTCAGATTTGGACATTTAGTGATGACATTGCTCCAGAACATATTGAAAGAACTGACCGTCGTTCCACCAGCCCACCCTTTGAAAATGATTGTTTCCAAGGCTGGACAATTGCAAATTGCTCCTGATTCCATCAGACAATCCCGCAAAATGAGTGTTTTCAGATATTTGCATCCACAGAAAGCATATGCGCAGATTTCCAAAGGACCGATCGTAACCTCATCTTCATAATATGCGGCAGTAGTTTCTATCGGAACTTCATAAATTGTTCTCCTGTTCATGGCAGGATATCTCTCCAGCATCAGCCTCCAACACCAATCCTGCTCCCAAAACAACACACCATCGATGACGAAGTGTTCTCTGCCACTATAATTACAATATGTCTCTTCACCTTCTCTTGTTAAAGGCCATTTTTTATAGTCTGAATCATAATTCTCTACGCTTCCGGCAAGCTCCCGTTCTGGGAACTGCCCTCCAAGACTAAAGCCTGTTTTAAAAGTGTTTGAAACAAACACGGTTTTCAGTTTAGGACAGTTTTGAAATGAGTTGTTTCCTATGCTTTTCACCGTCTCGGGCAATTCATCGATGACAAGGTTTTCGCAATTGATGAACGACTCATATCCAATGCCTTTCAGATTGTTTGGAAACACAATTTCCTCCAATCTGACACTGTTGACAAATGAATGGGGATAAATTGCCAAATCTTTATTATCAATGTAAAAGCTGCCCAAGTCAGGTCCTGGAAATGAATCGGTAACACCAAAAAGATCAAGACGTTTTAGACATCCTTTTTCACCGCTCATTTCTGTTAACAGTTCATAGTCTTCATCATTATCAAGGTAGCCTTTCACTTCAAGCTCTTCAATCAGCAAGGATTCCTTTGGGCTAATCTGTTTGTGAAGATGCTCTTCTTTTGTGCAAAAATAAGTTCTTTTCATTGTAAACAATCTCTAATTATCTTTCATTCAATTCTTCAAGGAAGTCTACTGGATCAAATTCCTCAATATTCTTAAATTTGCGAAATGAGTATTCTTTCCTTTCACACAATGAGCCATATTGATCATGAAAATAGTAAATTACTTCATAGTTTTGATATAACTTCTTACAAGAACAAGGTACATGCAGGGTTACATCACTGATGTTTTCCAATCCATCAAATATGTCAAAGCAAAAGACATCCGGATCTTCTGCATATAGGTATATGTCTTGTAAACGTGGTAATCCCTTCATGCCAACAGGCCAACCTATATAATCGCCGTCTTTAACTGAAAACATCCTTAATGACTTATTCTTGAATATGATGGTTTCAAGGTTCTCGCAATTCTGGATTGGATGTTCCTCAGAAGATTTTACGCTCTCTGGGATGGTCACTTTTCTCAAGTAGGGATTGCCATAAAATGCATATTCACTCAAGTCGCAAACACCTTCAGGAATATCATAATCCTTTCTTTCATTTCCTGCCGGATAACGATGGAGGGTAACACATCCACCATAGGGAACTCTATAAAGAACCCCATCAAATGCAAAGAAATTGGACTTTATATCTTTCAGGTCTTCAGGCCATCCCTCATTATCAGAAACGAATCTTTTCCCGCTTCCCATAAAGCAAATATCTGAATCAAACCTACGGTCACAGTCAATCTTAAGATCCTCTGGCACATATATTTCCTCGACATTAGGACATTTGGCCAAAAACGCATCCAAATGTTTGATGCTACTTGGGAAATCTACTCTCTTCAGATTTGTACAGTTATAGAACATGGGATAAGTCAGTTTTTCAATATTCGGCAGGTAGACCTCCTCAACTCCCTTTTCATCATTATAAAACGGAGTACTCTCAATTGTTCCATCCATACCATCAGTATTCAGTTCTGTAACACCACTCATGTCAAGTATTAGCAAACTTCCGCACAGTGACATACAAGACAGGGCCATCAAATCCTGTCCTCCAAGATAGCCTGATACTACAATCTCGCTTATTTCCGGCCACTCGTTTACATCAACTTGGTCATTAAACGGCATTTCTTTTGTACACACAAATTTCCTTTTCATCCTTTTTATCTCCATTTTAATTCATTTTTACCCACCATCAGGCATCTATAATTGCCAAAAAACAGAAAAAAGTAATCAATTGCGTAAATAATACGCAGAAAAGTTTGCGGGAATAAAATATTTGTTGTACTTTTGCAGCGTAAATATTACGCAATAATTAAAAATAAGGGGGTATGATTAAAATTATTAAGGTTTGTGGTTTTGAGAATGAAAGTGTTGAGAAGCTGTCTCTGATGGAAGAAAAGAGAGGGCTTCTGGGTGTTAGTAGCCTTATATTTAATAAGGTGGTAGATGGTGAGAGAGAAAATGTGTTGATGAGATTGATGGGAAGGTTTAAGAGTTTGAGGTATGAAGATTTAGAGGAGGTTTATAATGATGGATGTTTGGTGTTGTGGGATAAGATGATGGATAAGGAGTTTAAGTTGAAGGAAAGAAGTATGGTTGGGTATTTGGTTAGGATTTGTAGGAATATAGGGATGCATTATTTGAGGAAGGTGAATGAGGATATTGAGAGTTTGGATAGGATTATGG
>DGWC01000057.1:0-51557 GCA_002395135.1 Prevotella sp. UBA4268
CGAATACAATGTGTCGCACGGCAAGATCTGGATTGCCGGAGTGACAGACATCGCCCTTGCCGACTACAGTGTGCGCCGTGCCATGACAGGATGCCCCGACGGCTGTCAGAGCGGCGGCATTGAGTATTACGTGGACGGTTTCTTCGAGGTTGGGAAGGCAAAGCCGGAAACAAGGAAGAAAACGCTTCGCAGCAGTTCCTCAAGTGTCGTCAGCGAGTTTGACTGGCGGACCAGACATGGGAGAAATTGGATTACGCCTGTACGGAGCCAAGGGGGTAGCAGTTGCTGTGTTGCCTTTGCGGGTGTGAGTTGCTTGGAGGCTCTGTTGAATCTGTATTACAATCAGCCGCTTAATTGGGACTTATCGGAATGGGAACTGGCATGCAATGGAGGTGTGGCACCTGGCCAAAGTCCGTATGATGCTGGAGTATCGCCAGTCAAGGCTGCTATATATTTAAAAAATACAGGTATAGGCATAGAAGACTATAATGTATTTCCCAAAGATACAAATATATACCTTACTTTGCAGGCACCAGACACACTGGTGAGAATTAGCCAATATGCAATGATTGACAAGAACGAGGACTCTATTAAAAAAGCCTTAATAAAATACGGGCCTTTAGGATCTGGCTACCTTCATCATGCATTTAATGATAGTGCATATAATAGCACTCTTCATTCAGATGGTCATGCAATGGCTATTATCGCATATAACCGAATAAATGGCAATGAAAGCAACATTTATCTATCAGCAGAAGGCGGATTACAAATGATTCAGAATTTACGCAATTATGTAGGATGTACTTATTGGACCTTTAAAAATAGTTATAAGAGCAGTCCTTATGTAAAAGTAATCTTTAATGATTATACCTTGATGGCAGGTCCGTTTGTTCTATTCACACCGATACGAGTGAAAGACCCATACGGCAATGACATATATTCTGACGATGACATAATATGTGAAGACCGTGATGGAGATGGCTATTATTTCTGGGGAATCGGGCAAAAGCCTGCAAACTGTCCAGATTGGGTTCCCGATGTTAAAGATGGGGATGATTCTAACATAAACTATGGAACTATGGACGAGAATGGTTTCCTACAGTCTTTATCACCGAATGGCTATACAATAAACACATCGGTCACTTATAGTTCAAACAATGTTGTTTCCAGTCGAATAGGCATTGTTAATAATGGAATCCTAACAATAACCGGAACAACCACAATGAATGCTCAAAGCGTCATAAGAGTTTGTGAAGGTGGAACGCTGATTGTCGATGGCGGAACACTTCAGAATGCAAATCTGAAATTGATTCCTGGCAGTCATCTTATCATTAGGAACAACGGATCAATTAACATGTCAAGTGATACTCCATTCAATGCGCCATTAGGTGTCATTGTAGACATTGAGTCTGGATCTGTTAACTGAACGGCAGACGTGTAACAATTTAGATTTATTTTGTATGAAATTTTTTTTTAATACCCACATGATATTTAGCAGAATTATCCTCCTGTGCCTGCTTTTTCCTTTTTATGGAACTATTCATACTCTTGCGCAATCAACCGCGATAAATGGTCTTAAGTATGTATTATATTCGAACTTTGCGGAACTAATGGAACTGGAGAATTCTGAAATAAAAGAACTCGTGATTCCTGACACCGTAGAATACAATGGTAAGAAATACCCTGTGACGAGGATAAATTATAACAGTTTAAAGTCTTCTGATCTTGAAAAAATCGTTATTCCCAAGACTGTCCAGGAAATATTTCATCCTGCGTTACAGCCATACCATAATCCTCAAATCGACTGTCCTTCCTTACATACAATCGAAGTGGATGAGGAGAACGAATGGCTGAGTGCCGCAGATGGGGTGTTGTATAACAAGGACAGGACTAAACTTTTTGCAGTAGCAGGAGGCAAAAGTGGCGTATTCACCATTCCCGAATCAGTGGAAGAAATAGGCGGGTACTCTATGCAGAATTGCAGGAAATTGACAGAAGTGATCATACCAGAATCTGTTACAAGAATAGATGATGGTGCTTTTAATAACTGTAGAGGTTTGAAAAGATTAATTATTCCCCAAAGCGTTACATATATCGGGACAAGTGCTTTTTCTGCAACAGCGTCTTTAGAATCAATAGAACTGCCCCGGGGATTAGAAGAAATTGGTTACGGATGGTTTTCAAGTTGCGGCATGACGAGATTCATAATACCAGATGGTGTAAAGGATATCGAATACGAAGCATTTATCCATTGCGAAAGCCTCGAAAGCATTACAATTCCCAATAGTGTTACAAGCATTGGTCCCTTGGCTTTTAGCCGTTGTAAGAGTTTGAAACATATCGTAATACCATCAAGCGTGACCTCTATAGGCGAATGGGCTTTCTCTCACTGTGGCATTGAGAATCTGGAAATCGAAAAGGGAATAAAGGTGATAGGCAGCGCATGTTTCCAAGGCTGTGACCAGATGGCAAGCCTCGTCATACCAGAAGGCGTAACGTATCTTGGCTCCAGTTCATTTCAAGACTGCTGCAGCCTTCACACGGTTAAATTCCCCGAAACTCTGGAGGAAATAATAGGATATACTTTCAGACGATGCTCCAGTCTGAAGGAGATACATATTCCTGCGTCTGTGAAGAAACTGGACAAGAGAGCATTTGACGGATGCCCGTTGGAGCGCGTCTTTATTGAACAAAGAGATGTTGACATCTACAAGGATTTCTTAGGGGCTTTAGACAAGAGCGTGATACTGTATGTTCATAAAGGTGTACTCAACAAAACTCAAAAATTATACAGCGGCACCATACTGTCGATAGAGGATTACGAGACGGGCATCAGCCACGTGCCAACGACAGGCAGCAACAACGAGGAGCGGCTCTACGACCTGCAAGGCCGGAGGCTGAAGGCAGCGCCGCAGCGTGGCATGTATATACGCAACGGACGGAAATACGTGGTGAAGTGAGAGGGGAGCAGCGTGGAGGATGGGTGTCTGACGCAGGATATCGGATGCCTGAAAGCAAAAAGGGCGGACGTGAAAACTCGGAGAAATGTTTCGGTTTTCGCGCCTGTCTGCTTAATATTGCTTAATTTATGTCAGATATTGCCGATAAAAACGAGAAAAACACGGATTTTCTTTGTATTTCGACCAATTTGCATTATCTTTGCTTGCTGAATGCGAGAGTTTATCAAAGTGTTGCGCCGTTTTGTGCCGCCATACAAGAAGTATCTTATCATGACGGTGCTGTTCAATGTCCTTAGTGCGATATTGAACATTTTCTCGTTTATGACCATTATTCCCATCCTGAACATATTGTTCCAGACCGACCCGGGCATGCGCGCCGTTGACTGGATTCCATGGAGCGAGATGACGCTGGGCAACTGTACGGATGTGCTGGGCAACAACACAAACTATATCGTGCAGGGATGGGTGCTCGAGTGGGGTGCCACCACATCGCTGCTGGTCATTGGCCTGTTCTTGGCCTTTATGACGTTCCTGAAGACGGCGGCCTATTTCCTCTCGTCGGCCACGATGATTCCTATTCGCACGGGCGTGGTGCGCGACATCCGTAACCAACTTTACCAGAAGATTACATCGCTGCCGCTGGGATTCTTCAACGAGGAGCGCAAGGGCGACATCATTGCGCGCATGAGCGGCGACGTGCAGGAGATAGAGAACTCCATCATGGCGAGCCTCGACATGCTGTTCAAGAACCCCATTCTTATCGTTGCCTACTTCTCCACGCTGCTGATTATCTCGTGGCGGCTGACGCTCTTCACCATCGTCTTCGTGCCCATCTTCGGATGGTTCATGGGGTTTGTGGGGCGAAAACTCAAGGCAAAGTCCATCAAGGCACAGTCGCTCTGGAGCGACACGATGAGCCAAGTGGAAGAGACGCTGGGCGGACTGCGCATCATCAAGGCCTTCAATGCCGAGGATAAGATGAACCAGCGCTTTGATCAGGTGAATACCGACTACCGCAACAACGTGATGCGCGTGAACATCCGCCAGCAGATGGCTCACCCGATGAGCGAGTTCCTCGGCACGGTGATGATTGTGATTGTGCTCTGGTTCGGCGGCATTCAGGTGCTCAACAACGCCACCATCAGCGGTCCCACGTTTATCTATTATCTGGTTATCCTCTATAGCATCATCAATCCGCTGAAAGAATTCAGCAAGGCGGGCTATAACATTCCCAAAGGTTTGGCCTCGATGGAGCGCGTGGACAAGATTCTGCTGGCCGAAAACAACATCAAGGAGCCTGAGCATCCCAAGCACATTGAGAGTTTCGAGCACCAGATAGAGTTCCGCCACGTGTCGTTTGGCTATCGCGGGGATGACATGCAGTATGTGCTTCGCGACATCAACCTGACGATAGAGAAGGGAAAGACGGTGGCCCTGGTGGGACAGAGCGGCAGCGGCAAGAGCACGCTGGTTGACCTGATTCCGCGCTATTACGATGTGCAGGAGGGTGAGGTGCTCATCGACGGCATCAATGTGAAAGACTTGGGCATCCACGATCTGCGCCAGTTGATAGGCAACGTGAACCAGGAAGCCATTCTTTTCAACGATACCTTTTATAATAATATATCTTTCGGCGTGGACAGTGCCACGCAGGAAGAGGTGGAGCGCGCCGCGCGCATTGCCAACGCCCACGACTTTATCATGGCCTCCGATCAGCAGTACAGCATGAAGATTGGCGACCGGGGCGGACGCTTGTCGGGCGGACAGCGCCAGCGCGTGAGCATCGCACGAGCCATTCTGAAGAATCCGCCTATCCTGATTCTTGACGAGGCAACATCGGCGCTCGACACAGAAAGTGAGCGACTGGTGCAGGATGCGCTGGAAAGGCTGATGAAAACCCGCACAACGGTGGCCATTGCCCACCGCCTTTCAACCATTAAGAATGCCGACGAGATTTGCGTTCTGCACGAAGGGCGCATCGTGGAGCGCGGCACGCACGAGGAGTTGCTGCAGCGCGACGGTTATTATCGCAAGTTGCACGACATGCAGGCATAGGGAGGAGCGCAATGGGATACAGACTTTTATACGGACTTTTCTACGTGCTGTCACTCCTGCCTTTCAGTGTTCTCTATGTCATTGCCGACGGCTTCTACCTGATTGTATACCATCTGGTGGGCTATCGCCGCAGAGTGGTGCGAAGAAACCTCACCCTTTCGTTCCCCGAAATGAGTCTCAGCGAGATAAAGAAGACCGAAAAGGCCTTCTATCACTGGCTGTGCGACTATTTCATGGAGACGGTGAAACTGCTGAGCATTTCAGACCGGCAACTCGCAAAGCATCTTGAATTCAGAGGTGCTGAACAGATAGAGCAGTGTTTCGACAAAGGGCAGGCGTGCGCAGCCATGCTCGGCCACTACTGCAACTGGGAGTATCTCTCGGCCACGGGCATTGCCATGACGCGGTGGGAGCGGGCCGTGATGGGACTGATTTATCATCCCTTGCGCAACAAGGTCTTCGACCGCCTGTTCATTGCCATCCGCGAAAAGCACGGCGGCACGTGCATTCCCAAGAAAGACATTCTGAGGCGACTGGTGGAATACCGTCGCTCGGGCAGCATGAGCCTGTTCGGATATATTGCCGACCAGAGCCCCAAATGGGAGAACATTCATCTGTTTCTGCCTTTCATGCATCAGGACACGCCCGTGTTTACCGGTGCCGAGCGCATCATCCGCAAGATGAACAATGCTGTGTTCTACGTACATATGGAGCGCCCGTCGAGGGGGAAATATGTATGCACCTTTGAGTTGATGACCGACCGTCCGCAGGAGATGGAGGAGTATGAACTGACGAAAGACTTCTTCGTCAGGCTGGAGCGCAACATCCAGGAGCAGCCAGCCTTCTATCTTTGGACGCACGACCGGTGGAAGCGCACGCGCGAAGTGTATGACAGAAAAGTAGCAGCGGGGGAAATCAGGGGATGAGAAGAATCATTGAAATGGCCAGGAAATACGAGCAGATGCGCCCTTACGTTGAGCAACTGCCCGACATCTTCGACCGGCAGGGCGAGGAAATCTATCATCTGCGCAACACCATCAAGGTGTTCCAGGCTCCCAATGGCATACTGATCAACGTGAAACGCTTCCATGTGCCGGCACTGCCCAACCGCCTGGTCTATTCGCTGGGGGTGAGAAAACCCAAGGGGCGGCGCGCTTTCGTCTATCCCGACATGCTCCTTTCGCACGGCATACGGACACCCGAACCCGTGGCACTCATCGAGGAGCGCAACTGTCTGGGACTGCTGGGCTACACATATTTCGTCAGCATACAGTGCGACTACGGCCATACGCTCTATGAAGTGGGGCAGATGCGCGACGGAGAATACGAGGAACTGGCTGAGGCGCTGGCCCGATTGGTGGCAGCCATGCACAGACAAGGCATCCTGCACAAGGACTTCACTCCCGGCAACGTGCTGTGGAAACACGACGAGCAGGGCTATCATTTCTCTCTGGTAGACATCAACCGCATGTATTTCGGAGAAGTAAATATGCGGGAAGGTCTCTGCAACCTGACGCGCATGTGGGGGCCGAAGCGCTTTACCCAGATATTGGTGCGCCGCTATGCTGACATTCGCGGCTTTGACAAAGACGAGGCCGAGGCCATGGCTCTCACTGAACGAGCACGTTTCTGGAAAAAATACCAAAGAAAACACGAGATTCCTTTTCACTTAGAACTATAAAAAGCATGAACAACCGACTTTGTTTCATCTCTCGCAACTACAGGGGAGTAGAGAGTTCTGGCAACAAGGCGAAGACCGACAACGAGCAGACGCTTCGACAAATGGGTGCCAAAAACCTGGGACTGCCCACTACCTATTATAATAATAAGGTGGTGACGTTCTTCCTCGACCTTGCTGGTATCGTGAAAATGATGCTGACAGTAAGGCCGGGCGATGTTATACTTTTGCAATATCCCGTGAAGAAATATTTCTCGTTCATCTGTAACGTGGCTCATTGCAGAAAGGCAAAGGTGGTGGCCTTGATTCACGACCTTGGTTCTATGCGTCGCAAGAAACTCACCGTGAAGAAGGAAATCAGCCGGCTGATGCATGCCGACGAGGTGATAGCATCCAATGAGACGATGGCCGAATGGCTGCGCAGCAACGGATACGAACACCCACTGGGCGCCTTGGGACTGTTCGACTACCGCTCTAAAGCGCTTACCCCGCCGGCAGGAAAGCAAATGCCGCTTGTGCCCACACTGGTCTATGCAGGTGCACTGGCCATGAGGAAGAATGCCTTCCTGCTGAAAATGGACGGCTGGGAAATGAGTTATAAGTTGGACATCTATGGCAATAAAGAGGGACTGCCGGGCATCAAGGAGAGCGAGCACGTAAGCATTCACGGTTTCATGCCGGCCGAAGAGTTCATCGCGCATGTTCCCGGTGACTTCGGATTTGTGTGGGATGGCGATTCCATGGATTCCTGCACCGGCGACTTCGGCGAGTATTTGCGCTGGAACAGTCCCCATAAGGTGTCGTTCTATCTGCGTGCCGGACTGCCCGTCATCATTTGGCGCGAGGCTGCCTTAGCACCCATGATAGAGCGCGAAGGCATCGGATTGGCCATAGGCTCTATCGCAGAACTGAACGAACTGCTCGCACAGATCACGCCCGAACAGATGTGGCAGATGCGCGAGAATGTACAAAGGGTAAGCAGGAAACTGGCCACCGGCGGCTTCTTGCAGGATGCTTTAAGTGAAACTGAATTACTGAAGGAAGGAAAAGCATGAACATCATTGCTGTAGTCGTTACCTATAACCGGCTGGAATTGCTGAAACGGGGCATCGGTTGTCTCCGGGAAATCAAATCACTCAGTGACATTCTCGTGGTGAACAATGGTTCTACCGACGGTACACACGAATGGCTCGACATACAAAGCGACTTGCGCGTGGTGCACCAGGAGAACGTCGGCGGCTCCGGAGGATTCTATACGGGCATACAAAAGGCTTTCGAGATGGGGGCCGACTGGATTTGGTGCATGGACGATGATGTGTTTCCGCGTCCCGATTGTCTCGATCGCCTGTTGCAGCATGCCGGGCAGGAAGACATCGGCATCATGTCTCCCCAGCGCTTGCTGGAGGGAGAAATCTTCACGCATGAGTTCCGGGGATATAACTTTACGAATGCGCTGGCCTCGATGAAAAAAGGAAAATTGGCCAAGGAGGTTGTCAACGGACCCACGGAAATTGCCGGTGCCGACTTTGAAGGCCCTTTCATCCGGCGCGAAGTGGTGGAGCGAATAGGCCTTCCCAATAAAGAATTGTTTATTTTCTGCGATGATACCGACTATTGCCTGCGTGCCTGGATGGCGGGCTTCAAACTGCTCTACGTGCCTGATGCCATTCTTGACAAGCATAAGTTCTTTGCTGATGACACGTGGACCACGCGCAACCAGAAAAAGAAATGGAAACGGTATTATCAGATTCGTAACACCGCTTACCTGAACCATCACTACGGAAAGAACTGGAGTGTGCGCTATCTGCGCAGTTTCATCGGCATGCTCGGCTATGCCATTCCTGCCCTGGTGACCATGCCTTTCAGCAAAGCCTGGCAATGGGGCGACCTCAGTATGCTGTGGAGGGCATACAAAGACGGCATCCACGAGAAACTGGGACGCCGTTGATTACAAGTATTTCACAACGTGCTCTTCGGCGTAACGCAGGTCTTGCTCGTCGTCTATTTCATACCAATGCACATCTGCGGCATTGAGCACATACACGGGCTGCACGTGCTGTGACATCCACAGAAGTTGGTATTCATAGCCGAGTTTGGGCTTGTCGTCCACGATGTGGGCATACTCGCAGCACATTCTCTGATAGAACGTGGCCGAGAGTTTATGGATTCCCACCAGTTCGCCTTTGGCATTGATTTCACTTTCATTGGTGGAACAGCGAGTCAGCACGCCTTTTTCGTCGTACTCCACATAATATTGGTCCTGAAACTTGGTCACAGGCGTAATAAGCATTACGTCAGGGTGCGGCTCGTTGAGCAAGTGTGTGATGGCATTGCGGCTGAAAATGATGTCCGATTCAAGCAACAGGAAGCCGTTGTCGCCAATGGCTTGCCGGCAATGATATAAGGTAAACATGCTGTTGGTCTCGGCATAGCGGGGGCTGTAGACACATTCTATTTGCGGGAAACGTGCAGTCAATGCTTCGTACACTTCTTTTTTATAACCAGTTCCGATAATGATACGCTCGATGCCGCATGCCAGTAAACTCTCAATGGAACGCAGCACCATGGCCTTTCCACCGCACTCGATGAAGCCCTTGGGCATGGTTTCGGTCATTTTGCCAAACCTGCTGCCCAGGCCTGCGGCCATGATGACGGCCACAGTTGGGTGAATGGGGGCACCGGAACAATTCTCCATGTCATTCATTATAGATTACCTTGATGTGATATTTGTCTAAAGCATCTTTCAACACCACGAAGAAATCTTCGATGTCTTTCACGTCAATGGCTCCCAGCGAGCAGAGACGGAACGTATTGGTGGTGGAAATCTTGCCCGGGTAGATGGTAAAACCATGCTCATAGCAGTAGTCATGCACCTTGTCGAAGTCCCAATGTTCGTCGTCGGGATAGAGGACAGATACCACGAGGCCCGACTGGATATCGCGGCGAATGACATTTTTGAAGCCCAGTTCGGCCAGACCTTTGTGGATGGCTTCGAAAACACGGTGGTGGCGGGCAAACTTCTCCGTTTCGCCCTCAGCCCAATACTCTTTCAAAGCCTGTATGGTGGAGTAAATCGTCTGCACGGGAGGCGTGAAATGCATCTGTCCCGTCTTTTCGAAATAGTCGTATTGCAGGAACAGATTGCAGTAATAAGAGCGCTTGGGATAGTCTTTAGAGGCTTCGATAATGGCTCTCTTGCCGATGATGAACGACAGACCTGTCATGGCCATGAGTCCTTTCTGGGCAGAGGCCATGCAGAAGTCCACGTTATCTTTCTCCACATCAAGAGGAATCATTCCCAGCGAAGAAGTGGTGTCGCACACGAAAATGGCTCCATGACGATGGGCCTGGGCTCCGATTTCGCGGATGGGATTGAGCACGCCAGTACCCGTTTCGTGATGTGTGGTATAGACCACGGCCACATCAGGATTGTCGGCCAACGCCTGTTCCACGGCTTTCAGGTCGGGAACATCAAAGACTGACGATTTCAAGTCAATGTGGGGCATGCCATAGTACTGGCATATTTCCACGGCACGGCTGCTGTATGCTCCATTGTTCACAACGAGAATCTTTTTCCCTTCGGGCAGCAGAGAATTCAGACAGATGTCTATATTGATGGTACCCGAACCCGTGAAGAGCACGGAAGTATATTCTTCGGGATTGCCATGAACCACTTTGACGAGGTCTTCGCGCAGACTTTTCATCATGCCGGCAAACTCTTTTTCACGTGGACAGATGTCGGGAACGACCTGAGCCAGTTTCACGCTGTCGGTTGTTGTGGCTGGTCCTGGATTTAAAAGTACGTTTCTCTTGATATTCATCATTACTTCTTTAAAAAGTTCATCAATGCGTTTTTGTTCTCAATGGGTGTCGTTGTAGGACGTCCCAAGTCGGCACGTGCTCCTTTTCTCACCTTAATCTCAAGCAGCAGAGGAGTCTCACAGTCGGTCAATTGGGCTAGGACTTCCTCCAAGTCTACTCGGTTTTCCACGCTAATCACGGTTTTATAGCCACAACTGGATGCAATTTCGGGCAGGTCAAGCATGAAACCGATGGTGGGTTGTCCACCAACAGAATCGTGTGCTCCGTTGTTGAATATAATATGGTAGTAGTTTCCTGGTGCCATTTCACCCACGATGCCCATGCTTCCCATGTGCATGATCATTGCCCCGTCGCCGTCAAAACAATAGACTGGGCGCTCGGGTTGGCTCAGGGCGATGCCCAAAGCAATCTGCGAGGCGTGACCCATGGAGCCCACGGTGAGAAAATCGCGGGCATGTCCTTCGCCCACGGCTTCACGATATTCAAACAGTTCGCGCGAAATCTTTCCTGTAGTAGACACCACCACGGCTTTTTTGTCCATCGAAGCAGCCACCATCTTGATGGCATCTTCCCGTTCCAGCGTGAGTTTTCTGGCAGCAGGGTTCTCCTGATCCTTCAGTTCATATTTGTCGAAAGTACCCTTGCACACCACAAGTGCGAAAGATTCCTTTGTCTCTTTCATGTAGTTTGCAGCCCTTTCTATTTGCTTCTGAAGTTCACTCTCGTCGGCTGTGAGCACCTCATTCTTGATGCCCATGGTGTCGAGCAGAGGTATGGTCACCTTGCCTTGCTTCACGTGCTGCGGCTCATCGTGCACTCCGGGTTCCCCTCTCCAGCCCACAACAAGGAGCACAGGAATGTTGTAAACCTCCTTGTCGGTCAGCGAGAGCAGCGGATTCACAGTGTTACCAAGTCCGGAATTCTGCATGTATACCACTGGAATTTGGCCTGTAGCCAGATAATGACCGGCAGCCAGTCCCATGGCTCCTCCCTCGTTGGCAGCAATGATGTGATGTCTCGGTTCTGCGTTGTCGGTAATGAAAGCGCAGAGGTTTTTCAGCAAAGAGTCGGGAACGCCGGTATAGAAGTCTATTCCATACTCCTTCAGTGTCTGATAAAAGAATTTGGGTTGTATCATTTGGTTCCTGGAATTAATTCAAGTATCTCCTTGATAGGCATGCAAATCGGGTTTGCCTCCAAGGAGCGTTCGTTTTCAAGAATGGTTTCGGCACATTTCATCATAGCCGGATAGGCAGCCCGCAGCATGTGGTTGGCATAAATCACCACGTTTACGCCCCAACTGTGGAGTTCCTCCTCCTTAATCTGATTGTAAGTGGTGGGAACCACGATGAGCGGAACCATCGGATGCTTTTCACGGAAACGCAGACAGAACTCCTTGATATCGTTTCCGCTCTTCTCCTTGCTGTGGATCATGATGCCGTCGGCACCGGCTTCCACATAGGCAAACGTCCTCTCCAGTGCATCTTCCATGCTCTTGCCGGCTATGAGGCTCTCACAACGGGCGATGACCATAAAGTCTTTCGTTACCTGGGCTTCCTTTCCCATCTTTATTTTATGGCAGAATCCCTCAATGGTATCTTGTGTCTGGATGGCGTCCGTTCCGAACAGGGAATTCTTTTTCAAGCCAATTTTGTCTTCTATGATAATGGCCGAGATGCCGTTCCGCTCCAAGGTGCGCACCGTGAAGACAAAGTGCTCGGGTTTTCCTCCCGTGTCGCCGTCGTAGACAATGGGCTTTGTGGTACACTCCAAGATGTTGTTGAGGTCTTGCATGCGCGTTGTCAGGTCCACGGCTTCAATGTCGGGTTTGCCTTTCGACGTGGAATCGGTGAGTGAACTCGACCACATACCATCGAAATGGTTTGTCTTGATGCCGTTTTTCACCTCAATATTCTCTACGATAAGCCCACTCAGTCCGTCGTGTACTTCCATGATTCTCACAATGGGTTTGGCTGCAATGAGCCGGCGCAGAGACTTCAGTCGGACATCGGGTGTGGTGCCGATGGCTTTGATTTCCTTATCGAGCGACGAAGAGTTGATGCCCTTCGTGTAAGGAATTTCGATGACTTTTCCGCCCAGTTCCTCCATTACCTTAAAAACTTCGGCACGGAGTTCCTGTTCGCTTCCCTCTTTCCAATCGTCGCCGTGGATGATGTAGTCGGGTTTATATTGGCGCAGGTTGGGCACATAACTCCACTCATCCTGTGGCACCACACATGCCACTCCCTTGATATTCTCTATCACTTCCTTGCGCTGCTCATAGGTCATGTAGGGCAGACGACGGTGTGTTGCGATGGCTTTGTCGGTGAACAGGCCAATCATTACGTCTCCGTATTTGGCCCCTTCCTTGATGATATTGGTGAGTCCCGGATGCAGGATGTCGCCAATCATGCCAAGATATACAGTTTTATTCATTACGCTTTATTACTTTTTCTTGAAGATTTTGTTCCATAATCGTTTGAAGACAGAGAGACGGTATTCCCTCCTGACGCGCGGCAGGATTTCCTTGTAACTCCGTTCAGTGTCCACCACCAGCGATCCGTGCATGCTCGGAGCCTGTATGGGTGTCATGTAGTTATCGCCGAAAACCACGCGCAAAAAAGCGTCATAGTCACGCGGAGCCGGAACCATGATGGTTTCGAAGGGAATCCATACGATATCGTCGAACAGGCTCTTGTCCCAAAGAATATTCTCGCCCAGTGAGGTCAGTTCGCCCACTTTTCCGCTTTCCGGATAATTGCGGAGTGCGCGCATCTCGTCTTCAGCCTGCTTGTAGATGTGCTCCCAGCCATATTTTTTCACTGCTTTCCGGGCTTTCAATTTGCGGAAGATGAGAGTCAGACGGCCCGAAGACAGGCAATGGGTGTTCTTGGCTTTGAGGAAACGCAGTGTCTTCATGCACTTTTTCAAATGCTTATGTAGTATTTCCTTGTCGGCCGGAGCCTCATCCACGGGGAAGATATCTATGAAGACACCCTGATTGAAAGGCTGGAATGCATCCGACGGCCGTATGGCGGCCGTATCGCTGCGGCGGAATTGTGCATGGCCGCGGTGATAATCCACATCGCTGAATGCGGTTTGCAGGAAATAGGGTGGTTCAATACCCTTGTTTCCAATCTTGCACATGCGGTCGTAGTCATCGCGCATCATGGCCAAGTCCACATCATCGTCCCATGGAATGAAGCCTTTATGTCTGACCGCACCCAGCAAAGTGCCTCCTTCCACCCAGCATTTCAGGTCGTTTTCTTTGCAGAAATCGAGGAAGCGCTGCAACAGATCAAGTTCCACAGTCCATAGTTTCTTCATTTCAGAAGACACGAAATAACCGTCTCTTGTTTCGTTTTCGAGATTGATTTTTACTTTCACCTGATTCATTTTATTTTCATCTCTGAAACTTCCTATATGATAGGAAATGTCTTGTAGTATTTATATCCTGTTAGGCGATGCCCATCGTGAAGTCATTTTCCTTTTGGAGCATTTGGCTACTTTGCTTAGGAATGCAACATTTTTGCAGTTCGTTTGATAACATTCCTTTTTGCATATACTTTTTCTATATTTTGACTGCAAAGGTAGTGATTTTCAGCCATAAATGGAAATAATCCATATAAAAATACACGATTGGCGGCTATTTGTGCTCAAAGAATCTCCATGCCGAGCACTTTCTCTACGATGGGAGCCATGTCATAGTATTTATATTCAGCCAGACGGCCGCCGAAAATGACGTTCTTTTCTTGTAGGGCCAGTGCTTGGTATTGCTCGTAAAGGCGGTTGTTGCGGTCGTTGTTCACCGGATAGTAGGGCTCCATGCCGGGTTTCCACTCGGTGCTGTACTCGCGCGAAATGACCGTGCGGGGCACGTCGTACACCTGTTGGCCGAACATCTCGAAGTGCTTGTGCTCGATGATGCGCGTGTAGGGCACCCGCGCCTCGGTATAGTTCACCACGGCATTGCCCTGATAGTTGGGCGTGTCGAGGGTTTCCTGCTCAAAGCGCACGGTGCGGTACTCCAGATTGCCAAAGCAATAGTTGTAGAACTCGTCAATCTTTCCGGTGAACACCACGCGCCGTGCCATGCCCATCCAGTGCTCGCGGTCGCTGAAGAAGTCGACATCCGTCTGTGTGTCCACACCCTCGAGCAGACCTTCTGTCAGCCGGTTGTAACCTCCGATGGGAATGCCTTGATAGCGGTCGTTGAAGTAGTTGTTGTCAAACACCAGCCTTACGGGCAGCCGCTTGATGATGAATGCGGGCAGTTCGGTGCACGGCCGGCCCCACTGCTTCTCGGTATAGCCCTTGATGAGTCGCTCATATACATCGCGGCCGATGAGCAACAGTGCCTGTTCCTCCAGGTTGCGAGGCTCTGCAACACCTGCTCGGCGCATGCTTTCCACGGCCTCCTGTCGCTGCTCGTCAATCTTTCGCTGTGCCTCCTCTGGTGTGGTAACACCCCACATCTGGTAGAATGTATTCATGTTGAACGGCAAATTGTAGAGCCGCCCCTCATAGTTGGCCACGGGCGAGTTGGTGTATCGGTTGAACTCGACGATGGAGTTGACAAACTGCCACACCTCTCTACTGTTCGTGTGGAAGATGTGTGCACCGTATTTGTGCACATGTATTCCCTCCACATCCTCGCAATAGATGTTGCCGCCCAGATGAGGAAGCTTGTCGATAACCAGGCATCGCTTGCCGGCCTGGCGTGCCTTGTAGGCAAAAGTGCAACCAAACAGGCCGGCTCCCACTATCAGATAGTCGTATGTTTTCACGTTTTCCATGCAATCAATGTTTCTTTTTTCTTAGGCTTGTATTTATCAGGTTATTCAGATCATAGATGCTTGGGTGCAGGTGTCTAAGCCTGCCAATGATGCGGACGAGAAAATCCGCGTTTCCCAAATTGTTCTGCAAAGATACAAAAAATATTCTATAACTTGTTGAAAATGATGTTATTTATTATTGTCCTGCCATTAACTATCATGTAAACAGTGCGACACGACAAGAGAATTCTGCCAAAACAACGTGGGCTGACAAAAAAGGTTGGCATTCTGCGCCAACCTTTTTGTTCAAAAACTATATCAGTGTAAACACTTGCTATTTCTTTGTTGCCTTCACGAAGTAGACAATCAGCAGGACATAAGCAACGAGCGAGCAGAACTCTGACATTGGGTTGGCAAGCCATGACTCATTGATGGGGTTGAAGCCAATAAAGCGCAACAGTGCGCTAACCACACCCATCAAGGCACCGCCGGCAATGAATCCGCTGGCGAGGAGCGTACCCTTTTCGCCGCGTTCTTTTCGCTTTTCTTCAGAATCCTGTTTCCTGGATGTGACATACCAGTTCACAGCACCGCCCACAAGCAGCGGGATGTTCAGTTCCAGCGGGATGAACATGCCAAGGGCGAATGGCAGGGCGGGCACTTTGATGTAAGTGAGTACCAAGGCAATGGCAGCACCGATGCCGTAGAGAATCCAGGGTGCTCCCACACCGCTCATCAGCGGTTCTATAACGGCGGCCATGGCATTGGCCTGTGGTGCGGCCAGTTCTCCGCTTGCAAAGTTATATGTCTTGTTCAGCAGAATCATCACGCCGCCCACGGTAGCCGCCGATACCAGCACGCCGAGGAACTTCCATTGCTCCTGTTTCACGGGCGTGGTACCTAACCAGTAGCCGATTTTCAGGTCGGTAATGAACGAGCCGGCCACGGAGAGTGCGGTGCAAACCACACCGCCCATAATCAGTGCAGCCAGCATGCCGCCCGGACCTTTCAGTCCCACAGCCACCATCACAACCGAAGCGAGTATCAACGTCATCAGCGTCATGCCGCTGACAGGGTTAGAACCGACGATGGCAATGGCGTTGGCGGCCACCGTTGTGAACAGGAAAGCAATCACGGTGACGAGCACGATGCCCACCAATGCAAACAGCAGGTTGTCCATCACGCCGAACCAGAAGAAGAGGAATGTAACCAGCAGCGTGAGAACAGAGCCGACGGCAATAATCTTGAAGGCGATGTCGCGCTGAGTGCGCAACTGGTCCTTGCTGGCACTGCTGCCGCCTTTCATCTCTTTGGAAGCGAGACTCACGGCACTCTTGATAATGCCCCAACTCTTTACAATGCCGATAACACCAGCCATGGCAATGCCGCCGATGCCGATAGACTTGCCGTAAGCCTTGAAGATTTGCTCGGGTGTCATGTCTCCCACGGCCACATTGATGCTCGGATCCCACATGTTCATAATGTCATTGGGGAAGAGCAGCGCCATGCCCGGCACGATGATCCACCATACGGCGAGCGAACCCAGACAGATGATGAATGCATATTTCAGTCCGATGATATAGCCCAGTCCGAGCACTGCGGCACCCGTGTTCACCTTGAACACCAGTTTTGCCTTGTCGGCGAGGTCAGAACCCCAGCCCACCATGCGCGTGGTGACGTTTTCGTTCCACCAGCCAAAGGTGGCCACGGCGAAGTCGTAGAGACCTCCTATGATTCCCGCCAGCAGCAACGGCTTGGCCTGGCTGCCGCCTTTCTCGCCGCTCACCAGCACCTGTGTGGTGGCTGTTGCCTCGGGGAAAGGATATTTTCCGTGCATGTCGCTCACGAAATACTTGCGGAACGGAATCATGAACAAGATGCCCAGGATGCCTCCCAGCAGCGAACTCATGAAGATATTGATGAAGGGAGCCGCCATGTCGGGATACTTGGCCTGCAGGATATAGATGGCGGGAAGGGTGAAGATGGCACCGGCCACCACGGAACCTGAGCAGGCTCCGATGCTCTGGATGATGACATTCTCGCCCAGACCTTGCTTGCGCTTTGCCGCTGTCGACACGCCCACGGCGATGATGGCAATCGGAATGGCAGCCTCGAACACCTGTCCAACCTTCAGTCCCAGGTAGGCAGCAGCGGCCGAGAAGAGCACCGCCATGAGCACGCCCCATGTCACCGACCATGCGTTTACCTCTGCATATTGCTTGCCGGGTGACATAATGGGCTCATACTGTTCCCCTTCTTTCAACTCGCGGAATGCATTTTCCGGGAGTTGGATGTTTTTCTTTTCTTCCATATCTGTATTTTTAATGGTTTTTTAGCATGACTGTCAAGGCCTGTCTGCCTACAGTTCTTCTGTCTTGGGCAGCGGCTTGTGCTTATGGCTCACCTTGAAGCGGTCGAATCCTTCGCCATATACACCGATAACGGCACTCTGGCTGACGAAGGCATTGGGGTCAACCTCATCGATCAGTGAGAATATCTTTGCGCTCTCGTTTTGCTTGGCAAGCACGAACAGCATCTTCACTTCGCGTCCGGAGAAGAATCCTTGCCCGTTGATTACCGTGCAGCCGCGATGCGGGTCTTCGTTAATGCGGCGGGCAATCTCGTTGTATTTCTCAGAAATAATGAAAAACTGCACACTTCTGCGCATGGAGTTCACCACCTGGTCTACGCAGAACGATGTCACAAACAGCACCACATATCCATAGATCACCTTCTCCCAGTCGTTCAGCACGAAGTAACTGCTGGAGATGATGATGACATCGCAAATCAGGATGACGCGCCCCAGGGAGATGTCGCGATACTTGTTGATAATGGCGGCAATGATATCAGTGCCGCCAGTGGAGCCGTTGGCACCCAGTCCGAGTCCCACGCCGCTTCCGCAGAACACCGCTCCCAGCACAGCCGCCATGAAAGGCTGATCTTGCAGCAGATGCAGTTGGGCTGTATAGTCACGCGTCAGCGACAGTGCCGTGGTCAGCACTATAACGGCATAGATGGTCTTCACGCAGAATTTCCATCCCAATATCTTCAGGGCCACCACCAGCAGTCCGGCGTTGATAACGAAATAAGACACTTGGGCGGGTATATGCAGCGGACTCCATTCCAAGATGGACGAAATACCAGGAACACCTCCTGTGGTGATTCCGTTGGGTAGCAGGAAGATAGACCATCCGATACAGTAAGAGAGCATGGCCAGACCAATGAAGATGTAGTCGCGCAACTCTTTCCACAATTTCTTTTTGTTCAAGTTTTCGGTTTTCATCGTTATTAAATTAAATCAGGTGCAAAGGTAGCGTAAAAAATCAAAAACGAAGAATTATCTGTTAAAAATATTATTTCTCCTGTTTCAAAAAAGTCTCAGCGAAGGGCAGTCGGTATTTTCAGTGTTACCGTTGCCGGAAACGAATAGCGCATGTCGCCCCGTTCATTCAGTGTTTTGCGCAAACACTCTTCCGTGCGTGCCAGTTTCTTCTTGAAGAGGTTTTTTCCTTTGAATCTTATTGTCACTTTCTTGTCGAGGTTCACAAGTTCATCGTTCAGGCACAGCGTAATCTGCGAATAGTCGCATTGCTCAATGTCGATGATATTGTCGTGGCAACTGAGGCGGATGCCCATGCCGCGCTTCAGTTCATTCTCGGGAGCCGACAGCCAATAGAAATGCTTGCGCAGCACCTCTTCCTGCTGCCACACAATCTTGCGGGGATAAGGATTGCGCTTGTATCGTGCCATCCAGGCCACGGCAGCGGTGTCCACGCGGTCCATCCAGTGGGGTTTCCCTTCCACGATGTGCGTCTCGTGGATATATCCTTCAGGGTCGGCGCGCTGCAAGGAGTCCATCTGCAGGCCGCGAATCATGTCAAGCGAATTGCGGTCGTAGGCATAGTCGCGCGCTCCGCACCAGATCATGTAGGGCAGGTTGCGCAGGTTCACCAGCGACACGTCGCCGGGATGGCCTGCCATCATCGAGGCGGCAGCCCATGAATCGGCCATGCGCGGTGCCATTCGCCACACGCCGTCGCCGCCGGCCGAGTAGCCCATCAGATACACTTTGTCTGGGTTCACGTCTTCAAAGGCAACGCCCATTTCAATCAGTGCCTGGTAGAAATCGTCAAGTCCCGGCTTGCACCACATGTCCCAGTCGTTGTAAGGTGCGCGCGGAGCGATGTAAACACTGTGTTGCGGGCGGTAGAGCACCTGCTGGTTTTTCCATTGTCCGTCGTTGATTTCTGCCGGGCAGTTGCCGCCGCCGTGCAGCGAGATGAACAGGCTGTAGCCGTCGGCGGGCTTGCTGTCGAACACTTGTACGTGGAAGGGCATGGTGCGGTCGCCAATCGTGATGCTTTTCTTCTGCCATGCATCCTTGTGCTTATCCTTGGTTTGTGCAAGCCATTCGTTGCAGATTTTCTCTCTTGCCAGTTGTGCCTCTGCTTTGTTGAGGCGCTGGCCGTGGGCTGCCGATACCATGATCAGCAGGGCAGTCATCATCATTTCCAGTTTTTTCATCGTTTGCTATTTCATCAGTCGTTCACATAATTCCTTCATTCCTTCGCTGGCTCCCTTCTGAATCTGCACCACGTCGGGGCCTGCCTTCACGGCATTCGGGTCGATGAGATAGATGGGAATGCCGCGGCGCGTGTATTGCACCAGTCCTGCTGCCGGATAAACCACCAGCGACGTGCCGATGATGATGAAGATGTCGGCCTTCGACGCTTCTTCGGCGGCTATGCTGATGTTGGGCACGCCCTCGCCAAAGAAGACGATAAACGGGCGCAGCAGCGACCCGTCGCCGGCTTTCTCGCCCGGTGCCACTTCCAGATTGGGGGCAGCCAGTGTCTTCTGGTATCTGGGATTGTCAACGTCGCGGCTCGAGCAAACCTTCATCAGTTCTCCGTGCAGATGAATCACTTTCTTCGAACCCGCCATCTCGTGCAGGTTGTCCACATTCTGCGTAATCACCGTCACGTCATACTGTTCTTCCAGTTTGGCCACCAGCCGGTGGCCTTCGTTGGGCTGGGCTGCCACCAGTTTCTTGCGCAGCATGTTATAGAAGTTGTTCACATACTCAGGGTCTGCCTCCCATCCCTCGTGGGTGGCCACGCGCGAAACGGGGTAGTCCTCCCACAAGCCGTCGGCATCGCGGAAGGTGCTCAGTCCGCTTTCCACCGACATGCCGGCACCCGTCAAGACAACTATTTTTTTCATAATCTTTACGTTTTTCGGCCCCCTCCGTGCGCTTCTCTGCAGGCATTTCAGGGGCATGGATTCTAAAAATTGCACAAAAATACGAATTTTTTCTCAATATCCGCAAGTAAATCCAAGAAAAATAGTACCTTTGCCCCGTTTTAAAACATTTGACCACCGCCCAAGAGGATTGATGAAATCATTTGGCGGTGAACGATTTGATAAATTCTTACGTAAAAGAAATGGATAAACTTAGTTATGGGCTGGGACTGGGCATCGGCCAGCAACTCGCCCAGATGGGTATTGAGCATTTCAGCATCGAGGACTTCGCTGCTGCCGTGCGCGATGTGATTGAAGGCAATGAATTGAAGATTGGTCACCGTGAGGCGCAGGCCACCGTGCAGGATTATTTCCAGAAGCGCGAGGCACAACTCAACAAAGAGCGCGAGGAGAAAGGCAAGGAAGCCAAAGTGGCCGGCGAACAGTTTCTCAAGGAGAATGCAAAGAAAGAAGGCGTGGTGACGCGCCCGAGCGGACTCCAATATATGGTGCTGAAGGAAGGCAGCGGCAAAAGCCCGAAGGCCACCGACCAGGTGCGCTGCCATTACGAGGGATTCCTCATCGACGGCACTGTCTTCGACAGCAGCGTGGAACGCGACGAACCCGCCGTTTTCGGTCTGCAGCAGGTGATTGCCGGTTGGACCGAGGGCTTGCAACTCATGAAAGAAGGTGCCAAGTATCGCTTCTTCATCCCTTATCTGCTGGCCTATGGCCCCAGCGGTGCAGGCAACAGTATCCCCCCTTATGCAGCACTGATTTTCGACGTGGAACTCCTTGAGGTGCTCTAACCCCCGCAAAAGCAAAAACATCATTCATAAAAATAACGAACAAAAAATGAAGAAATTAACAGTTTTAGCCGCTATGGCTATTGCAGCCGCATCGTTCACCGCTTGCGGCAATGGCACTCCGAAGGCAAGCCTGAAGAATGACATCGACAGTTTGAGTTATGCCATCGGTATGGCACAGACATCAGGATTGAAGGAATATCTCGTAGGACGCATGGGCGTTGACACCACCTACATGGACCAGTTCATCAAAGGCGTGAACGAAGGTGCCAATGCTGGCGACGACAAGGCAAAGGCAGCCTACTATGCAGGTATCCAGATTGGTCAGCAAATCAGCAACCAGATGATCAAGGGCATCAACCACGAGATCTTCGGCAACGACTCCACCAAGACCATTTCCATGAAGAACTTCATGGCAGCATTCATCACCGGAACAACAGGCAAGAAGGGCTTGATGAACATTGAGCAGGCTCAGCAGGTGTTCCAGTTGAAGATGGAGCAGGTGAAATCAAAGGCTATGGAAGAGCAGTATGGCGAAAACAGAATTGCCGGCGAGAAGTTCGTGGCTGAATATGCCAAGAAGGCCGACGTGAAGAAACTCGACGGCGGCGTGCTCTATCGCGTGCTGAAGGTGGGTACAGGTGCCCTTCCTGCTGACACATCACTCGTGGAAGTGAACTATGAAGGCAAGACCATCGACGGAAAGGTGTTCGACAGTTCTTACGAGCGCAAGCAGAGCACCAAGTTCCGCGCCAACCAGGTAATCCCCGGATGGACAGAAGCACTTACCCACATGCCCGTTGGCTCTAAGTGGGAGGTTGTGATTCCTCAGGAGAAGGCATACGGAAGCCGCGAGCAGCGCGAAATCAAGCCGTTCTCTGCACTCGTCTTCACCATCGAGTTGCTGGGTATTCAGTAATCAAGCCTTTTCAGCAATGAAGAAACTATTCATGATAGCACTCGCCCTCGTGGTGGGTGCTTCTTTCTATCCTGCCGACGCAGCCAAGAAAGACAAGAAGAAAAAGACCGTGGCCGTGCCTGTGGTGACGCTAGAAAACGCATCCGACTCCATGAGTTATGCATCGGGAATGGCCGTCACCGACGGACTCCTGGCTCACCTCAAGAAGCAATATGGCGTTGACGAGGCCTTTCTCGACGACTTCATCCGCGGCTTTGAGGATGCCGTGAAGAGCGGCTTCGACGAGCCCACCAATGCCTATGGTGCCGGCATCGAGATTGCCAAGATGGTGAAAGACCGCATGCTACCCGACATCACCAAGACCTTCGCCGAGATTTCCGACAGCATCCAGCCGCCGCTCTTCTACCAAGGCTTTGCCGCAGCCCTGAAAAAAGACTCCACCGTGATTTCTCTCAACAATTCCATCGAACTGTTCAAGGAGCACATGGAGAAGGTGGGACTGCTCAAAGCGCAGCAGAAAGCCGCCGAAGAGGCCAGAAAGGCTGAGCAGAACGAGGCAAACCGCAAGGCCGGAGAGCAGTTCCTCGCCGAGAACAAGGCCAAGGAGGGTGTCATCACCACCGCCAGCGGACTGCAATACAAGATTCTCACGCAGGGCAAGGGAGCCATTCCCAAGGCCGACGACGAGGTCATCGTGAAATACGAGGGTAAACTGCTCGACGGAACCGTCTTCGACAGCAGTTACAAGCGCGCCGAGCAGACCAACAAGTTCCGTGCCAACCAACTCATCAAGGGATGGACCGAAGCACTCACCATGATGCCCGTGGGCAGCAAGTGGCAACTCTTCATTCCTCAGGAACTGGCCTATGGCAGTCGCGACATGGGCGAAATCAAGCCCTACAGCGCGCTCATCTTCACGCTTGAACTCATCGACATTGCCAAGTAAACCGCTTGGCCATCCCCTTCAAAAGTGCCGCTTTCTCTTTTCAAAGCGGCACTTTTGCTTTGTAAAACCATTGCTTTCGCTCTCCCGTAGCGCTGCCATGCTTCAGCAAATTAATTTAATTTACTTTTCCATACCATCGGAACGGAACCTCAAAAGCGCCGCTTCCGTGCCTCCATTCCTATGAAACGATGGGAGAAAAGTGCCGCCTGCTGACAACAAAAAAACAGGTCATGGATGTTCTGTTGCAAGTATTCCATGACCTGATTCTTTGCATGTATGACGTGCTTTCAGTCTTTTTTCTGCTGAGCCGCTTTCTTCTCTGCCTCTTTTTGGGCTTTCAGCCTTTTCACGTAGGCACTGTACATGGTGCGCCAGTCGCGGCCGCTGTTGGTGAAATACTGCTCGTTTTTGGTCTTGAAAATCTCGAAGATGGCAGAAATCTCTTTCATGTTCTTGAAGTCAACAGCCATAAGGCGTGCCTCCTTGAGGTTCTTGGTCAGCACGGCTTCGTCTTCTGCAGTCATGTCGGGAATCATGTCCTTGTAGGCTTTCATGGTGAACGCCACCTTTCCCACGGTGTAGAGGTCTAACACCTGCTCCACCTGTTCGGGGGTGAGGTCGGCATTCAGTCCGTCGAGCAATGCCTGACGAATGGATGCAGGCTGCGACGAGTCGGCGATAACCATGCGGTCGAGTGCCGACAGTTTCTTGCCTGTTTGCGGGTTGATGGCCCCGTCGGGAATCATATTACCGTGGCTGTTGTGCCAGTCGCGTATGGCCATGAGATGGGTGGCAATGACTTTCGTCACGCGTTCTTCCTTTGCGGGGTCGTTGAGTTGCAGGTTAGCCACCCAGCCTGTTGCCTTCTTGAGGCTTCCCTCGTCAATTTCTTGTGCCTGCATGGTGGTTGTGATGCAGAGCGAGAGGATGATGATGGATAATAATTTTTTCATACAGATTAGTTTTCTGCAAAGATAATGACTTTCATTGACATGGCGAAACCTTTTTCAGAAAAAATGAATCTGATTGCGAATATGCGGGGCTTGAAAAGTTACAAAATGGCGGAAATGGAGTCTTTATCATAAAACCATTAAAAGAATAGACCACATGAGAAATTGGATAACAACATGCCTGATGGCCCTGTTTTGCTTGGTTGTGCAGGCTCAAGGGAGTTTGGAAACGCAGCGCCTGTATCTGAGTGGCACGGGTTGCGACGATATGGTGCAGTGGGATTTCTATTGCACGGGCGGGCAGAATGCCGGCAAATGGGCGAAGATTGGTGTGCCTTCGTGCTGGGAGACACAGGGCTTCGGCAATTATCAGTATGGTATCAAGTTCTATGGCAAGGAGCACCCCGAGGGCATTGCCGAGGAACAGGGACGCTATAAATATGAGTTCACGCTGCCCGCCGAGTGGAAAGGCCGGCAGTTGCTGCTCACCTTCGAGGGTGTGATGACCGATGCCACGGTGACCATCAACGGCCGCAAGGCGGGCGACACGCATCAGGGAGCCTTCTATCGTTTCAGTTATGATGTCACCGACATGGTGCATCTGGGCAGCAAGAAGAACCTGCTGGAGGTGGAAGTGAGCAAGGAGAGTGCCAACGCTCGTGTGAATCTGGCCGAGCGGCGTGCCGACTACTGGAATTTCGGCGGCATCTTCCGTCCCGTCTTCTTCATCACCAAGCCGGCCAAGAACATCAAGCGCGTGGCCATCAATGCCGGAATGGACGGCCGTTTCCAGGCCGATGTGTTCATGAACCGCGCCGTTGACGGTGCCAGTGTGGATGTGGAAATCGTTGACAGCAAGGGCAAGGTGGCCGGCAAACTGCTCTCGCCAGTGGCTGCGCAGGCCAGCAGCGACCATCTGAAGGTGGATTTCATGGTGAAAAACCCGCTGTTGTGGACGGCAGAAACGCCCAACCTGTATACCGCAGTGTTTACCTTGAAGGATGCCAAGGGTGGCAAACTGCATGTGGAACGTCAGAAGTTCGGCTTCCGCACCATTGAATACCGCGACTACGACGGTGTGTATATCAACGGCAAGAAGGTGATTTTCAAGGGTGTCTGCCGCCATTCCTTCCGTCCGGAGAGTGGTCGCACGCTCTCTAAGCGCGCCAATATAGAAGATGTGAACGACATCAAGGGCATGAATATGAACGCCGTGCGACTGAGCCATTACCCTGCCGACCCCGAATTCCTGGAGGCATGCGACTCGCTGGGCGTATATGTGATGAACGAACTGAGCGGCTGGCATTTCGCCCATGAAACGCTTCTCGGCCAGAAACTGGTGGAGGAATTCGTCACACGCGACGTGAACCATCCCTCGGTGATTTTCTGGAGCAGCGGCAACGAGGGCGGTTTCAACTTCGACCTGGAACCCACTTTCAAGCGCTTCGATGTGCAGCAGCGCGTGGTGCTCTATCCCTGGCTCAACCGCAACGGATTCGACACCGGCCACTACCGCTCGTATGGCGGCACGCAAGACATCATGCGCCAGAAGGAAATCTACATGCCCACGGAGTTCCTGCACGGACTTTACGACGGCGGACATGGTGCCGGACTGCACGACTACTGGAAAATCATGATGGCCAATCCGCGCTGCGCCGGCGGTTTCCTGTGGGATTTTGCCGATCAGGGCGTGGTGCGCACCGACTTGGGCGGCGTGATTGACTGCAACGGCAACTACGGAGCCGACGGCATTGTGGGTCCGCATCATGAGCGCGAAGGCTCGTATTACACCATCCGCGAGGTGTGGAGTCCGGTGGAACTGGAACTGAAAGCCGACGGCAACAACATCGTTCGCAACCACTATAACTTCATCAACCTGCGCCAGTGCACTTTCACGTATCAGGCATTGCAGATGCCGGCATGTGGAAAGAGTGAGGTGAAGGTGATTCGTCAAGGCACGATTCCGTCACCCGACGTGGTTCCTGGCGGCGAGGGTGTGCTGCCCGTTCCGGTGAAGGCAGGCGAGGATGCCGTCATCAAGATAACCGCCACCGACCCGCATGGCAACGAGATCTTCGCCTGGAGTTACCAGCCGCACGCCAAGGAACTGGCTGTGGGCAGCGGAGAGCAGTCGTTCTCAAAGAGCGAAACCGCCGACGAACTGACCATCAAGGCAGGCTCGCGCACTTACACATTCTCGAAGAAAGACGGTAGGCTGACGGGTGTTCAGGTGGCTGGGCGCACCATCTCGTTTGCCAACGGACCGCGCTTTGTGGCCGGCCGACGTGCCGACCGCTCGCTCGACCAGTATTATAACCACGGCGACCGCGATGCGCGCAAGAAGGAGAACAAATATGTGCCGTTCAAGGACAACGGCTTGTTCGACGGATTGGAGGTGACCACAGTAGACGGAATGCCCACGCTCACGGCCAAGTACCGTTTCGGAGCCCTGCACGATGTGTGCTGGCAGTTCCTGCAGAACGGCAGTGTGAAGGTTACGTGGAACTATCAGTTTGATGCCGTTGTTGACTATATGGGCATTGCCTTCGACTATCCCGAGCACAAAGTGCGCAGCAAGCAGTGGGTGGGAATGGGTCCCTACCGCGTGTGGCGCAACCGCATGCAGGGTCCGCAGTTGGGCTATTGGCAGAACGATTACAACGACCCCATCCCCGGCGAGAGTTTCGAGTATCCTGAGTTCAAGGGCTATTTCGGAGATGTTCACTGGATGCAACTGACAACAGACGAAGGAAAGATTGGCATTCAGCCCGTCAAACAGGGCGCTTTCGTGGGTGTCTATACGCCGCGCGACGGTCGCGACCAGTTCCTCTACGACCTTCCCGACACAGGCATCTCGCTGCTCGACTGCATCCTGGGCGTTCCCAACAAGAACCATGTGGTTGACCTGAACGGTCCGAGCGCGCAGCCGCTGTGGTCAACGGGTGTCCTCTCCGGCGGTGCCATCCTCACCTTTGAGTAGCATAGCCCGCAGCAACGGCGGCAGGATGAAAAGTGCCTGTATAGAAGAGAAAAATGGTTACAAAATGCTCCCGTGCAAGTCTTTATCATAGATAAAGCAATGCAGGGCTTATGATAAAAAGATATTTCCTTGGCGTTCTGCTGGCTGCCATGGTGGCCGGCGGAACGGCTCAGAATAGCGTTCCGGCCGTTGTTGGAACGCATCCTTCATGGTATTCTGCTCTCACTTCGCCCAACAAGATGGCGCGCCCCTGGACTTTCTGGTATTGGATGTACGGTGCCGTTTCGAAAGAAGGCATCAAAGCCGATTTGCAGGCCATGAAGGATGTGGGGCTGGGCGGCTGCTATCTCATGCCGATACGCGGTGCGCAGGAACGGCCGGAGTATCAAGGCGAAGCGCAGCAACTGTCGCCCCGCTTCTGGGAGATGATAGACTATGCCATGCAGCAGGCCGACTCGCTGGGGCTGGAGTTGGGCATTCATATCTGCGACGGCTTCGCCTTGGCCGGCGGTCCGTGGATTGCTCCCGAAGAGTCTATGCAAAAGGTGGTGTGGAGCGAGACTTTTGCCACCGGACAACTGAAAGGGCTCACGCTGCAGCGCCCCCAGGCGTATGAAGGTTACTATGAAGACATTGCCACCTATGCCATTCCTGTGGCTCGTCAGGACGAATTCAACCTGCAGGCGGCAGCCGACAGCGACGACGGCAAAACTCGCCTGACGTGCTCGTCCACCATGACGCGCAATGCCAAAGGCGTGTTCAGTGCCGCCGAGCCCGCGTGGATACAATACGATTTTCTTTCGCCCCGCACGTTCCGCAACATCGAAATCGCTGCCAACGGCACCAACATGCAGGCACAGCGCATGGCGGTGGAGGTGTCTGACGACGGGAAAACGTTCCGCACCGTGAGGCAACTGACACCTCCAAGACAAGGATGGCAGAACTATGACTATAACACCACCTTCGCCTTTCCGCCCACCACCGCACGCTACTGGCGGCTTTCGTGGACACCCGAAGGAACGGAACCCGGCAGCGAAGACCTGGATGCGGCCAAGTGGCGCCCGCGCCTGGGACTGAAGAATGCGGTGATGCGCTCACTGCCAGTGATAGACAACTGGGAGGGGAAAGCCGGTTTCTCGTGGCGCATTGCACCCGAAACCACGTCGCAGATGGTGGCAGACCAAGACTGCGTGCAGTTGGGCGACATCATCAGACTCGACTTGGACGGCGACCAGATAGCCACTTTGTTGCTGGCAAAACAGACCTACCGCATCATCCGCATCGGGCATACATCAACAGGATACACCAATGCCACGGGCGGAGGAGGCAAGGGACTGGAGTGTGACAAGTTCTCTGTGGCGGCCGTGAACAAACAGATTGACCACTGGTTTGCCAAGTTCGCAGCCCGGCAGCCCGGCAGAAATCCCGTGAAATACTTTCATGTGGACTCCTGGGAGTGCGGATGCCAGAACTGGAGCGATGGTTTTGCAGAGGCCTTCAGGCAGCGTCACGGCTACGACCTCATGCCCTGGCTGCCCTTGATGGCGGGCATACCGATGGTTTCTGCCGAGAAGAGCGAACAAGTGTTGCGCGATGTGCGCCAGACCATCAACGATTTGATTCACGAAGTGTTCTTCCAGACGGTGCAACAGCGCGCCCACGCCATGGGCATGCTGTTCTCGGCAGAGAGCGTTGCCCCTACCATGGTGAGCGACGGACTGCTGCATTATCGGTATACCGACCTTCCCATGGGCGAATACTGGTTGAATTCGCCCACCCACGACAAGCCCAACGACATGCTTGATGCCATCAGCGGGGCACATATATACGGCAAAAACATTGTGCAGGCGGAAGGATTCACCGAGGTGCGCGGTGTGTGGAACGAGACACCGGCGATGATCAAACCGCTGCTCGACCGCAATTTCGCACTGGGCATGAACCGCCTGTTCTTCCATGTGTTCACACATAATCCCTGGACCGACCGCAAGCCCGGCATGACGCTCGACGGTATCGGACTCTTCTTCCAGCGCGACCAGACGTGGTTTCCCGAGGCTCGCGGCCTCGTTGACTATATCACCCGCTGCCAGCAGTTGCTGCAATGGGGGGCTCCTGTGGCCGACATCGCCGTGTATACTGGCGAAGAGATGCCAAGTCGCGCGCTCACTCCCGACCGATTGGTACCCATGTTGCCTGGACTGTTTGGTGCCGACCGCGTAGCGTCCGAGCAAAAACGACTGGCCAATGTGGGCTGTCCCATGGAAGAATCGCCAGTGGGCGTGCATCACAGTGCAGGCATTCCCGACATGAAAGACTGGGTGAATCCTCTGCGCGGCTATCAGTATGACTCCATGAACAAGGACGCGCTGCTCAACAGGCCGTTCCCCTACAAGGCGCTTGTCGTTCCCCAAGGCTGCCGAATGTCTCCCGAAGCCCGCAATAGGGTGGAGCAGTTGCGCAAGCAAGGCGTGCTGGTCATCGACGAACCTTTCACACAAGAAACACTGCCAGGCATTCCGCGCGACGTGGAATTGAGCGACTCCTTGGCATATACCCATCGGTGCGACGGCAACACCCACATCTATTTCATCTCCAACCAAAGCGCTCGTTGGCTATATGGGCGCATGGCGTTCAAGATTGTCGGCAGCAGGGCAGCCCTCTATCATCCGCAGAGCGGGCGGCTCTATGAGGTGGAACCCGTGCAGGGCGGCGGCCGCTCGATACTGAACTACCGGTTTGAAGCAGGCGAGTCGCTGTTTGTAATATTCTCCGACAGTCTGCCAGAAATGGAAAAAACACACAGCGTGAGCCACATCCACGTAGGCAGCATTGCCGGGCCATGGACCATCGAGTTCTTGGAAAACAACAAGCGAATGACCATCCCGGAACTTGCCGACTGGACGGCCAGCGACGACGAACAGGTGAAATACTACAGCGGACGGGTGCGCTATACCACCACCTTCAACTATAAGCCCGCCAAGGGGAAAGTGGTACGCGGCAGAACGGCCCACGTAAGGCTGAACTTGGGAGAGGTGCGCGATGTGGCCCACGTGTGGCTCAACGGTGTTGACTGCGGCATCGTATGGACATCACCTTATAAGGCCGACATCACCCATGCCGTGCGCAAAGGGAAGAACAAACTGGAAATAGAGGTGGTGAACACTTGGCACAATGCCCTGCAGGGGGCAGACCTCGGCCATCCGCCCTATGAAGGCATCTGGACGAATGCCAGATACCGCGCCAAAGGCAACCGTCTGCTGCCTGCCGGTCTGCTGGGAATGCCCGACGGCGACAGCGGCCGCAATGTGATAAAAACAGAAGAGACGTTCACAAACAATAGATAACTGAAAAAAACAAGGATATGAAAAGAATCAGCATGTTTCTGGCTGCCCTGACCTTGATGGCAGGAGCCAGTGCAAAGGTAACGATGCCCAAGATGTTCAGCAACGGAATGGTGCTGCAGCGCGAAACCAAAGCCAATCTGTGGGGCGAAGCCAGGCAAAACGCCACGATGAAGATCACCACCTCGTGGGACAAACGTACATATCTGGTGAAGGCCGACGGCCAAGGCAAATGGAAGTCGTCGGTGACTACTCCCGAGGCGGGCGGCCCCTATACCATTACCTTTGACGACGGTGAGAAAACCGTCCTGGAAAACATTCTCATCGGCGAGGTGTGGATATGCAGCGGACAGAGTAACATGGAAATGCAGATGAAAGGCTTCAAGGCGCAGCCCGTGGCAGGCGCCATCAGCGACTGTCTGCTCAGTACCGATGCCCAACTGCGCATGTTCACCGTGAAGCGCAACAGCCAGTTTGCACCCGTCGGCGACGTGAGCGGCACCTGGATGGAGGCCAATCCCGGCAACACGCGCGAATTCAGTGCCACGGCTTACTACTTCGGCCGTCTGCTGCGCCAGGTGCTGGGCGTTCCTGTGGGACTCATTTCCACTTCCTGGGGCGGCAGTGCCTGCGAGGCATGGATGACTGCTGAGTGGCTCAAAGCGTTCCCCGATGCCAAGATACCGCAGAGCGAGGCCGACATCAAGTCGAAGAACCGCACACCCACCGTATTATATAATGGTATGCTTCACCCCCTCATCGGTTACGGCATGCGCGGTGTAATCTGGTATCAGGGCGAAGACAACGTGCCGCGTTATAAAACCTATGCCGACATGCTCTCCACGATGATCCGCGGATGGCGTGCCGATTGGCAGCAGGGCGATTTCCCCTTCTATTACTGCCAGATAGCCCCCTACGACTACAGTCTGATTGACTGGAAGACCAACTCGGCCTTGCTGCGCGAACAGCAGTCGAAGGTGGAGCGGATGGTAGGCAACACAGGCATGGCCGTGCTCATGGACGCAGGACTGGAATACGGCATTCATCCCCGCAAGAAGCGTGAGGCTGGGGAGCGGCTTGCCTATCTGGCACTGCGCAACACCTACGGCATACAGGGCATTCCCGAGCACGCCCGTTACGAGCGTGTGGAATTTCGCGGCGACACAGCCGTGGTATCCTTCGACCGTTCTAAGGAATGGGTGTATTTCGACCACGGCACCAAGAGCAGTCTCTTTGAGGTGGCAGGCTCTGACCACGTCTTCTATCCCGCCGAGGCATGGGTAGACCGCAACCGCGTCTACGTGAAGAGTTCTCAAGTGGGCAGTCCCGTGGCCGTGCGCTATGCCTTCACCAACTGGGCGCAGGGCGATCTCTTCTGCGACGGTCTCCCCGTCAGTTCGTTCCGCACCGACAACTGGGAGGAATAAAAACTTTCACCTTTTACTTCTTCATCACCTTCCGTCCGTTCACGATCACGATGCCTCGGTAGGTGTCGTCAACGCGCTGGCCGGAGAGATTGTACATCTTGCCGTCGGCCTTGCTACTGTCTTCGTTGTCGAGTGTAAGTCCTTCGATGGCGGTGATAACGTCTTCAACGCCGTCCTTCTCCACGGCAAACGAGAGCACCCTTGCGCCTGCCGAACTGCTGTCAACCTTTGGTGTGGCGTGCAGATAGGCATAGGTGGCCCAGATGGTCTGCGGCTTGGTGTTGGTCAGGTGATACATGTCGCCGCCGGTCACCACCCAGTTGTCCTGGTTGCTTTCCGTTGCATACGTGCTGCTTTCCGGATCCAGAATCTTCTTCACGTAATAAGTTCCCGAGAACGTATATTTTCTGCCGTCGGCACCGGTTACCTCTGCATTTATATAATTAGCCATTTGTGCAGTGGCATCTTTTGTCACACCGAGAATCTCATATACAGGTCCATCAATGTCCAAGTGATAATTGAAACCTCCGTTGGAAATGGCGAGGCTGGCACCGTCGGGATTCTGCGGACCTTGTGACACCCTGATGATGTAAGGCACACCTGCCCTCAGACCATCCGTATCCAAGTCGGCGGCCTTGAACACGATGCGTGTGTTCGTCACTTTGTCTAATTCGCTCAGCACGCAGTCGTTGCCGAAGGTCTGGCGCACCTGACTTCCCGTCAGGCTGATGGGCAGACAGATGGTAGTCCATTTGCCCACGTTGAATGTGCGCTGATAATACAATGTGGCCGGATATTCGTATTTCTGGTAGTATTCCATGATGCCCACTTGATAAGGATCACCCGTATGTGAGTAGTTAACGCTGCCCGTTTTCTCGTCCTTGTATTCCAGCGTCTCGTTCTCTGTCCAGTCTTCATCGATATAGAGCGCCTGTTTGCCGTGGGCATAGAGGTGGACGTTTCCGATGACAGTCCATCCGTTATTGGCTTTCTTGGAAACGATACCTATTTCGAGCGTCGTTTGCGCCTTCACTTCCACAAAGAACTGCAACACGTAGTCATTGGCATTTTTGTCGAAGTGATAGCCTGCCGACACACCGCTGTTAGTAGTGATGTTGTTGGTCACTTTATTCATCGGGATGATAGGCAGTTCCTGAGTAATGGTAACGCCGTCAGTGGTGCTCTTCACTACGAAATAAGAAGCATCATCGTTGGTCGTTCCGTCGCCACCGTCGTGATAAAGAGCCTGTGCCGTGAGTTTATAGAGTCCTTCGGTTAGATTGGTCACGTTGCTCATATGAATCTGCTGAGTAAGCGAGTTCACTTCGTTATAGATTTCTGCAGCATAGTATTGGGCGCATGCGCTGCGAAAACTGTCATAGCCAAAGGCTCCGGTGTAGGAGGTTGTACCGATGTTCGTTCCATAGGTTGCAGGTCGGATGGTTGCATTGGGCTGTACCAGCACTCTGTTCACCATCTTGTCCTGGTTGCGCTGGTGCCAGTGAATGTTGCTACCTGTAATTTTCCATCCGTCTGTCGTGTAGGTCTGGCCTTCGGCATCAGTATCTGTCTCTGCCGGGTCGCCTTCTCCGTTGGTACTCCATACCCAATAGCGTCCGTCCATGTTGTCGCGGCCAAACTCTGCGTCCTGCACGAAGGCACCCAGGTCAACCTCGCCCCATGTCACATTGTCCATGGCCTCCAGGTAATCGCTTTCAGTAACGAAGCGCCAGTGAGTGTTCGCACCGTTGGATGCCACAAACTGAACAGCATTTCCATTTGTTCCAACGTAAGAGGCTTTTCCTTTAAATACACGAACAATACCCAGTATTTGATAGGTGTATGAAGGGTAAGTGTTGGTCTGAGTTTCCCCATCGATTACCTCTGTAACCGAGAGAGAAGTGCTACCCGTTTGGGTAAACTGCCAATAGGGTTCGCTATAAGTGTCGCTTGTGTCGAAAGTTCCCTTTCTGTCCATGTAGATAGGAGTAGCATCAACTCCGTTAGGGCTCATGTAACTTCCTTGTGCCGTATTGTCTATACGTCCCATGATGGTATAACAGTTCTGATATGCTGTTCCGCCAGTATTCACTTCCGAATACGTTCCGTTGTTATTTCTGATTCTTTTCGTCCCCACATTCTTAACAGTGAGTCGCATTCCCACCGACGACATAGTTCCCTGTACACCGTAGTTGAGGCCTGCATTAAGGAACAAATCAAGGTCGGCATTATACAGATAAACCGATTCGCCACTGCTAATGGCATCGTTCACTTCATTAATAGACGACCCCAACCATACAATCTGTCCGTTGCTGTCGATGCGCTGAGCCTTGACGCTCTGCACTGACAGCATGCTGGCTGCCATCACGAGACAAGCAATTAAGTATAATTTTTTCATTTCTTTCCTGTGTTAATTAGTTATTGTCCTCTTCTTCTTCATCATTCCAGAGATTGATGTTATTTGTGTTATACATAGCGGTGGGCGCTATGTCGTCCTCGTCGTCAAGCCAGAGCGAGTTCTTTTTCGCCCCCTTGCCGTTTCCACCGGGGTCTCCCTCTATAATTTTGAACACCCCTCCTTGTCCGTCTGCCCACGAGGTAGGGTTGGCGCACATCCGTTCCCAGCAGATGCTGGTCAGTTCTGTTCGCGGGGAAACATACTTCTTGATGGGCAAACTTTGTTCAAGTTTAGTTTTATTGTCCATACTATTATTCTGTTTTTTTAGTGTTTAAAACATTTTTCACTTCTGCACAATAAGCAGATACTTCTGCAAAGATAATAATTTTATTCCAAACAAAAGAATAAATTCGCAAAATAATTAAAAAAACCCGAAAAAACTTACAATTTGAACGATTTTCACCCCATGCGGGCAACGCTTTTGCGCAAAGCGCATGTTGTTTTATTCAACAGAAGGCGGCACTTTGCTCGCCTCAAACCATTGAGATGGAGTTGCGGAAGTGGCACTTTGGAAAAGTAAATTAATGTAATTTGCAGCGTAAATTAACTTAATTTGAAAAGTAAATTACATTAATTTGCACGGTAAATTAAATTAATTTGCTGAAGCGTTGCATTGCTTTGTGGGCAGGAAAGTGGCGCTTTATGGCATCGAAACCGATGCTTTTACACCGGAAATGATTATTTACTTAAGTTGCACGATTGGCCATTTTTCTTTCGCAAAAAAGATGCCCGCGAAACTCGCAGGCATCCTTTTTATGTAGTTGTTTTTAGTCCTCGTCGTCGTCCCAGAGGTTCGGTTTGAATGAGGAATGACCAGAGCCGGGGGCTGTGCCTTTGCCCGTGTCAGCGTTCTTCATTGTTTTCTTGACAACAGACATGTCGTCATCGTCGTCGAACCAAAAGTTACCCTTTGCTTCAGGACGCTGGTTAGAATGACCTTCTTGCATGAAACTATGAAGTTCTATCTTAAACTTCTCAGTCAATGGTTGAATATATATCTTTTTCATAAAATCTTTTTTTTGTGAAATGAATTATTTAACCATTACTTTCAATCCGTTTACAAGGTAAACTCCAGAGGGAACACTGATTGTGCGGCTTTCACCGGCTTTCAGATCAATGTTGTGCGTATTAAGACCAGCCACAGAGAATATCTTGTAGTTGTTGTCATTGCCTGCATTAATGGTAATGGTGCCATTGCCTACACTGATTTCTCCGTACTTGTTGTCATTGTCTTGAATGCCCGTTGATATCTGGTCGTTTTCTCCAATCACTATGTTGAAGAATGTGGCCTTAATGGGATTCGCTGTAATTGGTTTTGAACTTGTCACTTCATAGACAGAGCGGAATGGGAACAGTTCCACATTCGGATAAGCGGCTATCAGGTCAGAAGACTTGTAGAATCCATTCTTTGCGAAATAGAAAGTGAGCGGAGAGTTCTTCGGAATCTTATATCCGCTGAACGAGCCCTTGTGGCTGAATTTGAACTCATTGGCGTTGTTGTCCTTATCCTTAAGATTGCCTGTGGAAATGATTTCTGTTGCCGAGAACAAACTGTTGCCTGCCTTTGCCTCATTTGGCGTGGCAGCGATGTTCGAACCGTATTGACGCAACGTGAAACTGTCTTCTGACTTGTTCTCCAACACTTGCAGTGCATACGGAGTGTTTGCTTCAACCTGTTTGCCTTGTGCTGGGCTGAAGAATGCGGTGCCGTAGTCATAGTCATCGGCAGTGGCATTATTGGTATTCATCTGCAAGAACTTCAATTTGCCATAGTTACTATCTGTCTTCACGCCTTTCTCTCCATCCTCATCAAACTTAATGGTGAACGGCATGGTTACCGTGGCATATCTTACCTCACCGTATGAACTCTTTGTCACTTTGCGCGTGTAAAGAGCGTAGTTGGCTGCATCCACCTGTATGTCGTAAGGTGAGTAGAACGGGGTTTTGTCTGTCAGGATGATGTTGTTAGCCGACTGGAACGAACCAGCTACCTCACCCTTCTTAGCGTAAGCGAAGTTATCGAATCTATCTGTTGAATTAGCAGGCAGGAAGATCAGGGCGTTGGGAGCCAGCAACTCTTTGAACTCGTTGAAACTTTTCAAAGCATAGGTTCCTGTTTCTTCTGAATGATACACACCGTTCAGTCCACTCAAATCAACGTACAGAATCTGTTCGAGAGTCTTGGGAACTTTCTTATCGTCGCCTTTAGCAACTGCTTTGCTGATGGCTTCGTATGTGGCAACATCAGAAGCAAGAGGTGAATCTACACCAGCGGGACCCGTCACCTTTACACCAAAGAATGGTGCTTCACTGATGCTTCCGTTCTGGGTTTCTATGAATGTCTTTTCGTAGATAGGCACGAATTCCACCTCAGGCTCGTAGTCGTCACATAACACTTGGACCACCATTTCGTAGAATGCATAGAAGCGGTGTTGGGTTGCTGTAGTAGGAGCAATGTTATAGCAGGTCTCGTCAGTCGTAAAGACGTAGAAGGTCTTCTCTTCCCAGTCTTGATCATCTATAATATTCTCATTAAATCCTGCGACGACAAACTCTCCCTTTCCTGGTTTCGTCTGTTTCGCATAGTTGTCTAAAGTAAATGGGTACTCCGTCAGATATCCATCATGGTCAGCCAATTCGTCAGCGTTATTGAACCGGAAAGCCTTATTTCCAACGATGCCCACTTTTGTTCTGACGTTTGCGTCATCCTTTATTCGCGCAGACTCAAGAGTGCCGCTGGCAGCCTCTGCCTTACCATTATAGATATTGTCGTCTGTGAATTTCTGATGATGCTGCGACATCACAAAATTATAGCGGCTGTTGCTTGTACCAGGCTTATTGGTATGATCGTACGTATCGTCGCCGTACTTACTATACAAATCCTCGAAGGTGATCGTCAACGGGTCGTGGATGCAGCCTGTCGGCAGGTAGAATTTGAACGTGTCACCACCTACAGAGAAATCATCGGCAGTGAAAGTGCGTGTCTGACGAATGTTCTTTCCTTTATATGTGTCTGTCAGCACAACCGTCATATTATCAATATAAGGATTTAGGGCCTGAAGCTTCAATTCGAAATTGAGAAGAGCCACCTTACCACCTTTGACGCCAATAATAATGGCATCGTTATTGAGGTCATAGAGAGTTTTCGTTCCCTTTCCCGAGATTTCAATCGTCTCCTTTGTATTGCCTTCCTTGTCATAAACATAGAGTTCTGCTCCAGAATGTGCTTCGTCTTGAATCACCTCGGTTGTTGCGGTTGTGTAGTTGTTGCTATCTGTCATGTAACCAGTGTAATATGACAATACTCGCACCCAATCTCCTCCTTGGTATTCCCAACTGTAATTCGGAAATGCTTTCAAATACCTATAGCGTCCATTATTTCTTTCATATCTAATATTACCATTTTCATCAATAGAATAAGTATTTGCCCAATAACTGCTCCCTGCATCAACATTGCCATTAGTTCCCTGAAGATAATTGTTTCCACTCTTGATATGTCCGTCGTCATCTATGGACCAAACGGTTTGTTCGGTGGTTGAGAATCTGCCATTAGTATTCAAATAGTATTTTGTACCATTATCATCTTTAAAAGTGATATAGAATGTATTAGATGATTCACCTGAGTAATGAATGGTAGCCTCTGTAATACGGAATTGGACTGGATTCTCCTTGTTGTTTGACATTGTCGCACTCACCGGTGTTTCCAAAACATATTTTTGTTCTGTTTTGTTTTTAGAAGGGCTAAACTTAAAATATTCACCTGAGGTTGTAATGCTTCCTTCTTTATCATAAGCCACCAATCCTTCAGTGCCGTCCAAAGCCGTACCTGATTTTGTCGATTCATATTCGTAAAGCAGCATATTGGCAGACATGTCAGACACGCTATTGTACTGATAACTGACACGTTGTGCACCCTGATACGTGCCTTGCTTAATCTCGCCTAAGTCCACTTTACCTGTATTAAATGGTATCTCCATCATACTGTGACCCGTTGTAGTTTGGGTTGATGGCAACAGACTAACACTAGCATCGGCATCAGCAGTGAATTTCAATTCTATATAGCGAAATGTTACAGCATAGAATCCGTTACTGTTAGCAGATGTAGTGAAGTACAAAATATTTCCCATGTCGTCACCTGTACGTGTAAACTCCTTAACTTCTTTGCTGTTCCCTTCAAGTGTTACACGATTAAGGTTTCCACTAAAACTATTGTTTGTCTCGGTCATGTAGACCCGAGTATTCGTTGTTAGGTCAAATGCAGTATTGTTCTTACCAAACTTGCTGACATCATGAGAGAGATGGAAAGTATAGCTTGTAAAACGATAACCTTTCGGCAAAGCAATCGTAATGTAACCAGTATTCAAATTCTCACCACCCCAGTCAGCAACAATGTATCTTGACGGGGTTCTTGTATCATCAGCAGGAGAAAACTCACAATTGTCGCCTGTAATGAAATGGTTAGAATGTTGTGACAATTGTCCATCTTCCGTTAGAGTGGCATAATTGGAGCCTGTCATAGTCAACGACAACTGATTGTGTCTCCAGGTGCCAAAAGCCCCAATTTGGAAACCCAACTGGGTTTGCTGACTGCCTGACGTCAATGCACAAATCATGCTACCGTTTTGCGGGCTAATCGTCACATTCTGCGCCGTGGCGTTGGTTCCTGCCAACAGCATTAACAGCAGCATGGCTAAGGGAACCACGTGCTTGCTGAAATAGTTATTTGTATTCATAATTGTAATTGTTGAATCAATAATTAGTATATTAAATGCAGTTATATTGAGTAATAATTTGTTCGCAACCACTTGAATCACTATAGAATTCGGTGCAAAGTTAAACAAATAATTCGATAATAAAGAGCGAATTTTCGCAAAACTACGAAAATTAAACAAAAAAATGCAAAAATAGCCGAAATTATGCGCAGATTGTGCAGTTTTGTGCAAAAAAATACTACTATTTGTAGGTTAAAATTCGGATATTTCTGTAATCTGTCTATGGGAAGCAGAGATGGCGGGGAAACATTTTCTTGTAGGCGGTGGCGGTTTCAAAAAAAATGATTACCTTTGTAGACGACAATCACAATACTTAAAAACAAAGCAAAAGAATGGTTGGTTTATGAGAGAATGCCCGAAGAAAACAATCCTGACCATGATGTTCGTGGCCGTGGCGGCCACGATGTGGGGAGCAACCGACTATGTTCCGGAAAACTATGTGTGGACATCGCAGAGCAGCAACAGCAGCGAGTCGATGCCCTGCGGCGGCCACGATGTGGGTATGAACGTATGGGTGGAGGGGGGCGACGTGCTCTTCTACATCTCGCAGAGTGGCTGGTTCGACGAAAACAACACGCTGCTGAAGGCTGGTCGCTGGCATTTGCACTTCGACAGCATGCCGTTTGAGGGCAGCGACTTCCGTCAGGTGCTCTGTCTGGACGAGGGTTGTATATATATTATAGGTGGCGGCGTGCGCGTGCGGTTGTGGGCCGATGTGGAGACTTCTGCCGTGTTTGTGCGGTATGAACAGCCGAAGGCGGGCGGCATCACCTTGAGTTATGAGAGTTGGCGCCATCAGGACCGTCCGCTCACCAAGGCCGAATGCCAGCAGAGTTCGTATAAGTGGGTGGTGCCGGCAGATGCCGTGACGCGTGCCGACAGCATTGCCGCTCATGACGAAACGCTCGGTTTCTTTCATATCAACCGCGCACAGACGGTGTTCGACTTCACCTTGGCGCGTGAGAATATGCAGGCCGTGGCCGACGGGGTGTGGAATCCCATTGGCTCGCTGCGCATGGGCGGCATGATGACTGCACGGGGATTCCGCTTCAGCGGCACGAGCGAAGGCACCTATGCCTCTACCGATTTCAAGGCGTGGAACTATAAGTCGCAGCGCAAGAAAGGCGACGTGGTTATTTCACTGAATGGCATTTCGCCCGCGCCCGAGGTTTCGATGAAGCGAAGCATCAGGTGGTGGCACCAGTATTGGCAGCGCAGTTGGATCACGACCGACAGCAAGGATGGCCGCGTGCAGGCCATGGTGCGCAACTATGAACTGATGCGCTATCTGCTGGGATGCAACGCCTACGGGCAGTGGCCGTCGAAATTCAACGGCGGACTGTTCACCTTCGACCCCGTGTTTGCCGACGAAAAGGCTCCCTTCACGCCCGACTATCGCAAATGGGGCGGCGGCACCATGACGGCACAGAACCAGCGGCTGGTGTACTGGCCGATGCTGAAAAGCGGCGACTGTGACCTGATGCGCTCGCAGTTGGACACCTATCTGCGACTGCTGCCTGCTGCAGAACTGTGGACAAAGCATCACTGGGGTCATGGCGGTGCCTGCTTCTCGGAGCAACTGGAGAACTTCGGACTGCCCAATCCTGCCGAGTATGGCAAGCACAAGGAGGGCGATGACTGGGGCGTGGAGCGCAACGCGTGGCTCGAATATGAGTGGGACACGGCGCTGGAGTTCTGCATGATGGCCCTGATGGCTCACCGCTATGGCGGCATGGACATTGGCAAATACGAACCACTGGTGGAAAGTTGCCTGCGCTTCTTCGACGAGCACTATCAGTATCTGGCACGGCAACGCGGCGTGAAACCGCTCGACGGCGACGGCAGACTGATTCTTTTCCCCGGTTCGGGCTGCGAAACCTACAAGCAAACCTATAATTCGGCGAGCACCATTGCCGCCCTGCGCACCGTGAGTGCCGCCTATGCGCAATACCTGGCATCGGCAAAAACCGACGGGGCGCTACAGGAATGCTATGCCGACAGTCTGCTGAAACGGCTGCCCGACATCCCCCTGCGCACCATTCAGGGCGACACTTGCATTGCGCCGGCCGTGGTGTGGGCGCGCATCCAGAATGTGGAGACGCCGCAATTGTATCCCGTCTTCCCCTGGCGCGTGTATGGCTTGGGGCGCAACGGACTGGAAATTGCCCGAAACACCTATTGGAAAGATGGGCATGCTCTGGAGGTGCGCTCGTCGAAAGGGTGGAAACAAGACAATATATGGGCGGCCTGTTTGGGGCTTACCGACGAGGCCCGGCGGCTGAATGCGGAGAAACTGGCTGACGGTCCTTACCGCTTTCCGGCCTTCTGGGACCCGGGTTTCGACTGGGCTCCCGACCTGAACCGTGGCGGCAGTGGCATGATTGGCTTGCAGGAGATGCTCCTACAAGAGCAGCCCGACGGAGAACTGCTGCTTTTCCCGGCATGGCCCAAAGAGTGGAACGTAAGGTTCCGGCTGCGTGCCACCAACGGAAGAGTGGTGGAGGCTGAGATGAGAGAGGGTAGAGTGGTGAATTAGTACATGGCGCATGGTTTTTCGTTCTTGTTAATGAAACAGGATGAGTGAAATCAGCGAATGAATATAAAGGCAAGCGATATGAAAAAGATGATGGGCGCGCTGCTGGCACTGCTGATGTGCATGCCGATGGCGGCACAGGAAATAAAGTATGGCGTTATACAGACTTCGTGCAACTATCAGCATGGCGACATGGCCATTGTTGATGGAAAGGCGCGCGTGAGTTGGCAGGTTGTTGACATTTGTGGCTTTTCCATACCAGAGGCTTATCAGATCATCGTGACCGAGCGCTTTAACGGCCGCGTGGTTTACGACAGCGGAAGGGTGATTTCTAAAGAGTCGCAACTGGTGGAGTTGCCTCCTCTGCCGTCCAATGAATACGGGTATAAATGGAAGGTGCGCCAATGGAACCTGCATGACAAGGGCCCAACACCATGGAGTCGCGAGCAGGTATTGCGCGTGGTGGATGAGAATACTGGGCGCGGAGCGCAGTGGATTGGTGCCATTTCGAAGAAAGATGCCCGGATTCCCGAAGGCAGATGGAGCAATGCCGACTTCAAGAAAGACGAATTCAAACGGGCCTGGGCCGACGTGGACACGCTGAGCAGCAAGAGCATTGTGCTGCAGAAAGTGTTTCAGGCGCGCCGCCGTGTGGTGGATGCTGTGGTGTATGTGAGCGGACTGGGCCATTATGAGATGAGCATCAACGGCAGCAAGGTGGGCGACAGCGAGTTTGCACCGCTATGGAGCGAGTATTCGAAGACCGTATATTATAATGTGTATGACGTGACCGACATGCTCCGTCAGGGCGGCAACGACATCCATGTGCTGTTGGGCAATGGCATGTTCAACGTGCAGCGCATGGGACGATACACCAAGTTGCAAACCAGTTTCGGCGCACCGCAGTTGTGGTTGTGCATGAAAGTGAGTTACGATGACGGCACGCACGAGGAACTGCTGAGTGACCGAACATGGCAGTGGCGGTTGAGTGCCATCACCTTCAACAGCATCTATGGCGGAGAGTCGTATGATGCAAGTCTCGAAGGTAAAGGCTCTTTGCGTCAGGCTGCCGTGGTGGAAGGGCCCGGCGGCGTGCTGCGCGCACAGACGGCTCCGCCGGTGAAGGTGATGGAATACTATTCCGATTCACCACTCTTGACGGCTTCTTTTCCCGCCCGCGATTCACTGGCTGCGGCTTCTGCCAAGACCAAGCGCGAGATTCATCCGTCGGTTTTTGTGTGCGACATGAAGCAAAACCTGGCCGGATTCCCGCAAATCACCGTTTCGGGCAAGCGCGGACAGAAGGTCACGCTGCTGGTGTCGGAACGTCTCACCCCGCAGGGCGTGTGCGACCAGTCGCAGACAGGCCGTCAGCATTACTATGAATACACGCTGAAGGGCGACGGCTTGGAGACATGGCATCCGCGTTTCTCTTATTATGGATTCCGCTATATTCAGGTGGAAGGAGCCGTTCCCGAAGGTCGCGACAACCCGGACGATCTGCCCGTGATGCATGATTTGAAGAGTTGCTTTGTGTATAACTCGGCCGAGGAAACCTCTTCTTTCTGGTGCGACAACGACCTTTTCAACAAAACTCACCGGCTGATAGAGCGCGCCGAGCGCAGCAACATGCAGGCCGTGCTCACCGATTGTCCGCACCGAGAGAAGTTAGGGTGGCTGGAACAAGACCATCTGAACGGTCCCTCCTTGTTGTTTAATTATGACATGGGAGCCTATATCCCGAAGATAATCCGCGACATCGTGGACACGCAGAAGCCCAACGGCATGGTGCCGACCACGGCTCCGCAGTATGTAAGTTTCGGCAATCTCTTCGACGATTCGCCCGAATGGGGATCCACGCTCATCATCCTGCCATTTATGTATTACGACTTCTATGGCGACAGCACGCTGATTACGGACAACTACGAGCCGATGCGCCGCTATGTGGACTACCTCACATCGCGGTCGGAAGACGGAATTGTGAGCCATGGCTTAGGCGATTGGTATGACTACGGACCGTGGCGCGCCGGCTTTTCCAAGAACACGCCGGTGCCTTTGGTGGCCACTGCCCATTATATCTACGACCTGCAACTGATAACCGATGCTGCCCGCATGGTGGGAAATGAGGCCGATGTGGAGAAATACAGTCAGCGTTACAACGAGGTGGTGGCCGCTTTCAACCGCCATTTCTATAAGCCCGACTCCTGCTATTACGGTTCGGGCAGCCAGACCAGCAACGCGCTTCCGCTGTTCCTCGGCATTGCCGGTGAGAACAAAGAGGCGGTGCTGCAAAGCCTGATCAACGACATTCATGCGCATGGCGACCGCCTGACAACGGGCGATGTGGGCAACCGCTATCTGTTCCGTGTGCTGGCCGACAACGGACAGAATGAACTGCTGTATAAAATGCTCAACCATTATGAAACGCCCGGCTATGGTTTCCAGTTGCAGCAGGGTGCCACCACGCTTACCGAGCAATGGGATCCGCGCCAGGGCTCTTCGTGGAACCACTTCATGATGGGGCAGATTGACGAATGGTTCTTCCGCACCATTATCGGCTTCAATCAGAAACCCGGCACGCACGGCATGCGACATCTGATGATTCATCCGCACTTCGTGGGCGACATCAAGGCGATTAACGGAACCTTCCACACTCCTTATGGGGAAGTGAAGATATCGTTGAAGAAAGGATATAAGGGGTTGCCTGAAGGCAAGATAACGGTTCCAAGCGGGTGCACGCTACACTATTATGACCCGCTGTCAAACGAGTGGTCAGAGAAAAGCGGTGCCAGCACCTACCTTATCTATTATGTCAGTTCTACGGCTCGTCCGTGAAACGAGAAGAATGATTCCATTTTATGAAGATGGCGGTGATTACAAACTAAAGAATAAACTACAATGAAAAAAATAATTCTACTGATGATGGCGTTGGGGTTGGTGCATTTTGCAAATGCGCAGAACTACACATCGCTTGATTCCAAAAACAAGATTGTTTTTCAAGGAGACAAGATTGTGTACGAAGGACAGACCATTGTGCTCGGACCTAAGACATTGTTTCTCGATGGACAGTTGTCGGATGCAGAGGCCGACAAGTTTCCTTATGTGTTCAACACTTTCCAGAAAGCGGCGGCTCAGTTTGCCGACGGCACCGAGCAGCAACCGATGACGCTCTACATAGCACCTTGGGTATATTGGATTGACGACCCCGATGACCCCGCTATTCGACGTGGAGAGAACGGGCATCAGCCTTTCGGTATGGTGGTAAGATGCCAGCATCTGCATCTCATTGGCCTGAATCCCGATGCGCAGAACATCGTGTTGGCCGCCCAGCGCGGGCAGACACAGGGTGCCATCGGCAACTTCCAGATGTTTGATTTCTATGGCGACGGACTGACCATCAAGAACATGACGCTGGGCAATTATTGCAATGTAGACCTGGATTATCCGCTCAAGCCCTCGCTGAGCCGCAAGATGCGCATGCCCGCCATTACGCAGGCTCATGTGGCAGGCTGCCACGGCGACAAGGCTTTTGCTCAGAATGTGCGGTTCATCAGCCGTTTGAACATGACTCCGCTGAGCGGTGCCAAGCGTCTGTTGTTCGACCATTGTCACATGGAGAGCACCGACGATGCGCTGGCAAGCACTGGTGTCTATCTGCATTGCACGCTCGATTTCTACGGGCAGAAGCCGTTCTGGAGCAGCGACCGCTGCGGAGCGGTGTTCCTTGACTGCGACTTCTCGGTATGCCACGACGAAGAGCGCACGTATTTCTGCAAGGCCATCGCGCCCATCAACCTGGTTGACTGCCGTTTCCACTGCGATCATTTCTTATATGCCGGCTATACTCACACACCGTCAGACTGGCTTCGTTCTTATCAATATCACGTCACGATGAACGAGCAGCCCTATTTCGTGGGGGCAGAGAAACCGTATAACACCATTTGCATGGAGCAGCGAAACCTGCTGGGTGCCTATCGGTTGAGCGAAGGAGAGAAGACTGTTTACAATACTTACAACCTGCTGCGCGGTGAAGACAACTGGGATCCGATGGGCATACGCCAGACGGTGGAGCGCATCGGGAAGCGCGACGGCAGGGACTATACCAACATGGCAACGGCTCTGTTGGTTACTCCGCGCGAAAATGAACTGCAGACAGGCGGAAACAATGTCACGCTGAAGGCAGAACTGATGCGCCACAGCGGTTATCCGCTGAACAACCAACAGGTGCACTGGCGCGTGGAACCGGGCAAGGAGAAATATGTAAAACTCTCTGCCAAGGAAGGCACGGAATGCGTGGTAACCCCTCTTTTGGACGAAGATAATCCCGTACATGTCAATGTCATTGCCTATACCGATGACGGACTGGAAGGCTGTGCCGAAATGAATATCAAGCCGGCATTCGTTGAGCCGCCGGTGTTTACAGCCAAGCCCCGACTGACTATCGCAAAGGGAATGGCACGCGTGGACTATCAGTTGAATCTGAATGGCCGCAAAGACCAGTCGCTCATTACGTGGTATCGCATCAAGGACGGCAGGCAGATTCCTGTTTCCGTGAGCCGTCTCGACCAGCCAGAATATACTTATCCGCTCCGTCCAGAGGATGTGGGCTATCGCCTGGCGGTGAAAGTGGAGCCCAAGCATCTGCGCTGTCTGCCGGGGAAAGCGGTGGAAATAGAGTCGAAGGCTGCCGTGAAGAAGAGTCAGGTGACTGGTTCGGATACTTATGAGACCGACTTCCAGAGCTTCCCCACCACTGTTCAGCAGGAACTGATTCCCGGTTTCTGGACCGTTGACAGTTACAAGCCTGCCGATACGAATGAATATGGTTGGACCGTAGACCCAGCCAAGGAGTACTGGTATTACGGCGAAGGCATCAACGGATGCGTGGGAACCGGCCTCTATGGCATCGACCAGGGCGCGCGTCTGCTCTATACGCCGCTTGCAGGAAACTACGGCAGCCAGTGGCTCACGCTGCATATCGATCCCAGTAAGACCGCCGGCCAGGGATTCTCCAGTGCTCGCCAGCAATACTTGGACATCTATCTGAAGTACGACACCCGCACGCTGACGGGCTATGGCCTGCGCATTATCCGCACCACCAAGTACCATAATGCCGTCGATTTCCTGCTCATCCGTAGCGAAAAGGGCATTGTTACGCCGATCTCAGAACCCGTTTCCAGCATCTGCTATATTACCAATTGCACGGTAACGTTGACTGCTGAGGGGAACCGCCTGACTGCCCATGCCGAAACCACATCGCCCATGCAGAAGGTTTCCGACCCTAATCTGAAGCCAACGGTTGACCTGAGTGCGGAAATCAACCCTAACGGCAACGGCGGATATGGTGTGATGTATACCGGCAATGCCGGCGAAGGTGCCAACATGCTGCACCGACTGAAAGTGAAGACAGAATGCAAGTGAAGAACAGCAATACGATTTTGAGGGAGGATTGGAGTGTTTTCGTCATTCTAATCCTCACTCCGCTATTGCTATACCTTGTGTCTGCCATCCTGCCCACGCACGATGACTGGGCCTCGCTGACGCGCCCCACATTCGAATCCCTTTTCACCAAAGAGCGATTCTTTTTCTATGGCAGCCACTGGCGGCCGTTTGATTCCATCATCGGCTATGTGGCCGGTCGCCATCCGCAGTCGCTCTTTCCCGCTTTCCATCATGTGCTCGTCGTCATTGGCCACGCCGTGTGCTCCTTGTCGGTGCTCCGCTTGCTGAAGGTGCTTCGGTTCAGCGCGCCGGCACGCAACCTGGCCGCAGTGTTTTTCTTCATCACGCCGGCAGCCATGGCCACGGTTAGTGCCGTGGATAGTCAGAACCAAGTCTATGCGCTCGTCTTCGGCATCCTCTCCTTTTTGCTGTATGTCAGGGTGAAAAGGAGGAAGTATATCCTTTGGGCCGTCTGTATCTTCCTTTCCGCTTTATGGAAAGAAAACGGCCTGATGTGGGCGCTCGTCTGCCCGTTGCTGGCCTATGGCTTTGACTTCATCGACCGGAAGACGTTGCGGAAAGACCTGCTGGCCGGCATCATCATCATGGCGGTCTATGCCCTTGCCATCGTCTTGCAGCCGAAAGACGTGGCCATTCATCCCGAATACGTTCCCGATTTGATAAAGGTGATGAAGAACATGGTGAAATTCCTGTTCACCTCTTTCGTCACTGTCGACTATGTTTATCTGCTCCATCAGCCCCATCGCAACCTCTTACTGGCCGCTTTCACCTTTCTCATGTCTTTGCCTTTCCTTTTCTGTCTCCTGCATGGCAACGCGAAAGTGTTGGCAGGGAAGAAGATGCTCACTGTGGTGGTTTGCCTGATGATTGCCGTCGCACCCCATCTTTTCACCGTTTTCAGCATGATGCACACCTATGCGGGCCTTGCCATGATAGCCGTTATGGTGGCCTTGTTGGCGGAGTCGGGCCGTCATCGCCGTCATCTGATGCTGTGCTTTTTGTTGTTTGTCATCGATGCCGTTGCCATTGATGTTCATCTGATTGGCGAGTCCATCCACTCGGGACTTGTCGGTAAGAGCATGGCTGTTGAGGCTGTCACAAAGACTGGAAAGCCGGTGAGGCGCGTCTTTGTGGTGATCATCGAGGACGATTACCCTAAACTGTCCTCCTTCTGCGTGATTCCCAGCGAGGCTTTCGGCTGGGGACTGGCAGCCCGACACGAAACCAACTACCAATGGCCACAGGCCATAAGCGACACCACACTCCTGCGTTCACGCCATGCCAGAGACGAGGCCATGCGGCTGGGAATGGAGAAACTTGCTGCGGATTCTTTCGATTGTGTCTGGATTGTTGACCACGAAAAGGTGGACGTGTTGCAGAAAGGTGAAGGCGGCAACCAACAGTCAACGACTGATTATAAATAGAGAACGCTCTCGTTGCCTTCGTTGAAGAGCAGGTCGAGGATGGAAAGGTTGGGCAGGAATCCGTGTTTCTGCCGATAAACCTGATAATACGGCCTTGCCTCAAACTCATTATCAGGTGCGGGATGCTTCGGTTGGATGGCCTCGCGGAAGTCGGCGAGTGGTGTTTGTCGGCAGGAATCCGCTGGTTCGTCATCATCAGGTGCCTGCTGTCCGTAGGCCGTGGTCAGTTGGATGTTTGGCCGGATGTCCAGCAGTTCGCACATTTTCTCAGTGATGGCGAGGTTAAAGTCGAGCAGGAATTCCCACTTTTTCTCGAAAAACGGGCGCAGGTCGTCAACATAATAGTCGAAGAAAGGGCTCTCTCCGTATGCGCTCTGCAAGGCATACCAATGCAGATGGCGCCAGTTGCCGTGGTCAGAAATCCGTATGTCGCGCATCTTTTGCGATGCCTGAGGCATGTTGCCCGTGGCGGTATGCTCAATGGGAATAGACAAAGTCTGCGTGCCATGCGTGGTGGCGATGACACAGCGGTTGCGAAATGTCTGCTTGATAAAACTATCATGCTGTTCTATCAAGCAGACATCATATCTGTTTAACTTCTGGTACCACTGCACGGGACCGAAATAAGTGGAGGAAAGCAGGCAGCAGTTCATGTTAGCGGCACATTCCTGACGGCTACTTGATGTTGTCAACCCATCTGAACAGGCGCTTCCAGCGTATGCCGCCGAAGCCGCTGCGGTCGGGATCGCTGCTCCACCAGATGAAGATGGGTTTGCCCACCACGTGGTCTTCAGGCACGAATCCCCAGTAGCGCGAGTCGGCACTGTTGTGGCGGTTGTCGCCCATCATCCAGTAGTAGTCCATCTTGAATGTATATTCCGTGGTTTCCTTTCCGTTGATGAATATCTTCCCGTCGCTCACCTGAAGGTCGTTGTCCTCATAAATGCGAATCGGACGCTCATAGATAGCGATGTTGTCCAGGTTGAGTTTGATCTTCTCCCCCTTCTTCGNNTCCATCTTGAAGGTGTAGCTGTCGGCTTCCTCGCCGTTGATGAAGATTTTTCCGTCGCGCACCTGAAGGTCGTTCTTCTCATAGGCACGGATACACCGCTCGTAGATGGGCAGGTTCTCCAGCGTGAGGCGGATGCTCTCGCCCCGCTTCGGAATCCAGATGGGGCCGTAGTTGTCGCGTGTCCATCCTAAGTGTCCGTTCAGCGGATAGATGTCGTTGGTAGAGGCATCGGTGTTCAGCGTGATGGATTCCACCAGGTCTTTGCGCTTGCTCAGCACCTCCACGGAGTGCTTGGTGAGCGGCATGTATCCGGCTTGGTTCAGGCTTGCCACGTCCTCCATGCTGATGCCCAGTTCTTTCATCATGTCGTCAGAGAGCATCTGCTTGAACTTCACCCGGTAGGTATATTGCACCTCGTCGGGCTCCTTGTTGGCTTTGCCGTCGAGATAGATAATGCGGTCTTTGATCTGCAAGGTCATGCCGGGCAGGCCCACGCAGCGTTTCACGTAGTTCTCGCGGCGGTCTGTCGGGCGCGAAATCACGTCTCCGTATTCCGGAATGTTCTCATGGATATACCTGCTGCCGAGCGCAAACTCCAGTTGGTAGTAGTCCCATCGCTGCTGTGCGGTGAGCGAGTCCAGGTTGGGCTTGTTCTCTTCGGGAATGAGTTGGCTGCCGATGGAGTGGCACATCAGATAGTAGTCGGCGGCCTGATACTGCGCCTTGTTGCAGAGCGTGTCGCCGGCGGGATAGTTGAACACCACGATGTCGTTCAGTTTCACATCCCCTAAGCCTTTCACGCGGCGGTAGTCCCAGTGGGGCCAGTCAATATAACTCTTGCATTCCAGCATGGGCAGCGTGTGCTGGGTGAGCGGCATGGTGAGCGGTGTCTGCGGAATGCGCGGTCCGTAACTCACCTTCGACACGAACAGGTAGTCGCCCGTGAGCAGTGATTTCTCCAACGAACTGGATGGAATCACGTAGTTCTGGAAGAAGAACAGGTTGATGAAATAGACGGCTACGAGGGCAAACACGAGCGCGTCCACCCACGACATGATGAACTTCACAACGCTTTCGCTCTCTTTCCACCATTGCCATTTTATTTTCTTTGTGATATAGACATCATAGATGAAAGGCACCACCAGCAGTCCCCACCACGATTTCACCCAGTAGAGGAACAGCAGGTAGAGCAACAGCACGGCGATGAATTTCGCCCACTGCACTTTGGGGTTCAGTTTTTTCTTGTTCTTGTCAATCATTATCTGTTTTTTAAAGATTTCGCATGTGCTTGTTTAACTCCGTCTCCTTCAAGGCTAAAACTGGAACATGTCCGAGATGGTGAGCAGTCCCTGGTGCTCTTTGGTGTATTCCGCGGCCAGCACGGCACCCAGGGCAAAGCCTTTTCTCGAGTGGGCATCGTGGCTGATGGTAATCAGGTCGGCCTCCGAGTCATAGCGGATGGTGTGTATGCCCGGCACCTCGCCGCGGCGGATATGGTCAATGCGCAGCAGTTTCGGGTCGGTGGTGTCCTCGGCCCAGGCCTCTTTGCGGTCTATCTGCTCCACGATTTGCTCTGCCAGTGTGATGGCTGTGCCGCTGGGATGGTCCAGTTTATGCACGTGGTGGGTTTCCTCCATCTCCACATCGTATTGGGGAAACTGGTTCATGATGTTGGCCAGATAGCGGTTCACGGCCGAGAAGATGGCCACGCCGATAGAGAAGTTAGATGCCCAGAAGAGTGTCTGTCCGCCCTCGCTGCACATCTTCTTCACGTCCTCGCCGTGCTCTTTCATCCATCCCGTGGAGCCCGAAACCACCTTCACGTTTTTGCTGAACGCCTTCAGATAGTTGCCATAGGCAGCCTGCGGAGCGGTGAATTCGATGGCCACGTCAGCCGAAGCAAAGGCTTCGCTCTCAAAATCTTCGAGATTGTTGATGTCGATAATGCTTACAATCTCATGGCCGCGGTCTTTGGCAATCTGCTCTATCATCTTGCCC
>DGWC01000057.1:51599-53834 GCA_002395135.1 Prevotella sp. UBA4268
ATCATCTTGCCCATCTTGCCGTAGCCTATTAATGCAATCTTCATGTTGATAATCGTTTAATGGTATGCAAAAGTAATGTAAATCATTTAATTGCACAAAATATTCAATGCTTTTTATTGATTTATCAATTTTTTTTGTGAAAGCGGCGGAAAAAATGCCGATTTGTTTCCCTGTTTGTGAAAAAATAATTAGTTTTGCACGTTAACTGTAAAAAGAGAAACACCATGGAACAACTGCTGCATTATTGTTGGAAGCACAAGATTTTCCCGCTTGGCGAACTGCACACCACCGATGGCCATCTGGTAGAGGTCATCGACCCCGGCTTGCACAACCGCCATGCAGGCCCCGATTTCTTCAATGCCAAGGTGAAGGTGAACGGCACGCTCTGGGTGGGCAACGTGGAGATTCACCAGAAGGCGAGCGACTGGTATCTGCATGGCCACCACCATGATCCCGCCTACGACAACGTGGTGCTCCACGTGGCAGCCGTCATCGACCGCGATGTGCTGACGTCGGCAGGCCGCTGCCTGCCCCAACTGCAACTCGAAGTGCCGCAGCACGTTGTCGACCACTATCAGGAACTGCTCTCCACCGACAACTATCCGCCCTGCTACCGCATCATCCCGTCGCTCACCACGCTGACGGTCCACTCGTGGATGAGCGCTTTGCAGACCGAGCGGCTTGAGCAGAAGACCGAGGCCATCAGGCGCAGGGTGGAGCAGTGCGACGGTTCGTGGGAGGGAGGCTATTTCATGACGCTGGCGCGCAACTTCGGCTTCGGTGTCAACGGCGATGCCTTTGAAACGTGGGCGCGCCATATTCCGCTGTCCAGTGTGGGCCATCACCGCGACGACCTGTTCCAGATAGAAGCCTTCTTCATGGGGCAGGCAGGGCTTTTGGAACTGCCCATGATTCCCGAGCGCTATCACCGCGATGCGCTCAACGAGGGTTATTTCTCCAAATTGAGAAACGAATACCAGTATCTGGCCCATAAATTCTCGCTCACCCCGATGGACGGCTCCCTGTGGCGCTTCCTGCGCATGCGTCCGCAGAACTTCCCCCATATCCGCATCTCGCAGTTGGCAACGCTCTATTACGAGCGCAAGGCTTCGCTCAGCCAACTGGTAGAGTGCAAGACCGTTGACGAACTGAGCAACCTTCTCGACACGCATGTCACACCCTATTGGGAAACCCATTACACCTTCGGCAGCACCAGTTGCATGACCGAGAAATATCTCTCGCCGTTCTCCAAAAACCTTGTGATGATCAACACGGCCATTCCCATGCTCTTTGCCTACGGGCGCTATCAGATGAAAGAGGAACTGTGCGACCGCGCCTTCGACCTGCTGGAACAACTGCGGGCCGAAAACAACTACATCGTGCGCATGTGGCAGCAGTGCGGACTCGAGGTGAACAGTGCCGGCGACAGCCAGGCGCTCATCCAACTCAAAAAGGAATACTGCGACAAGAAAGACTGTCTGCGCTGCCGCATCGGCTATGAATATCTGAAAAAGCAATGAGGGTGCGCGCTTTGCGGCGGCATCCTCATTCATGGAAAAGGTATGTATCTTAGAAGTCGAATTGTATGTCCGAGTCGTTGTCCACGCGGAAGCGCGGAGCCTGTGCGGGCTCTGTGGGCTGGTTATTGCTGTCCAGTTCCATGAATAAGTTGCTTCCTGTCATGATGGCTGTTTCTTCCATGCAGAGTGTCTTTATCCCGGGTGCCAAATATGTTTTCTTCATGATGCTGTTCTCCTATTATTTGATAATCACTTTCTTTCCGTTCACGATGTTGATGCCCTTTCTGGGAGCGTCGATGCGGCGTCCCTGCAGGTCGAACCACTGCTCCGAGCCGTCCTTCCCTATGGTGCGGATGTTCTCAATGGCGGTGGTTCCGTCGCCGAAGTCAGAGGCTAACAGCGCCTTGGCGCCGGTGCCCTTGTCGGTGTAGATGAATGCGCGGAACGGCGGGATGTTGACGCCTTCCTGCGTGCCGTCGTAGATTTTCCACTTCTTGTCGCTCTGCAGGATGTAGAGGTCCGACTTGGTGTAGTTGATGGCCAGGTAGTCGGCATCGATGGTCTTGCCGAAGTTTCCCTGCAGACTGTATTTGTCCCACTGCTTCCTGCTTTCCAATCCGCCCACCTGCGTGCTGGCGGCATTGCCGAGGTTTCCGCCCTTGGCGCCTGTGTAGACGATGTAGGGCTCGCCGGCCTTGAGGTCGTCCTGTGCCAC
>DGWC01000014.1 GCA_002395135.1 Prevotella sp. UBA4268
GATGCGACCATGAGGATTCGTGTGGTTATCATTATACGCCCAAAGACTTCTTCAGGGACAACCCAGACTTGAAGCCTAACGACTTTGAGAATGATACATGGAGATATGATAAGACGAATAAGCCCGTCCTGGTTAAGCCAGAACCAGAGACCCCGTCTTTCATATCAGTTGACATGATGCGAAAGACACTCTCGCATTACGACATCAACCACTTTTACCTGTTCCTATCCAAGACTATCGGCAAGGATGCTGCCAACAGACAATTCGAACGCTACAAGGTGGGAACTTCCAAGAAATGGGGAGGTGCCACCGTCTTTTGGCAGATTGATAAAGATTGCAACGTCCGTTCAGGAAAACTGATGGGGTACAATCCCAAGGACGGACACCGTATCAAAGAGCCGATACCACAAGTCTGCTGGGTACACTCGGAACTGAAACTGCCAGACTTCCATCTGAAACAATGCCTGTTCGGCGAACATCTGCTTGCCACATCTTCTGCCACTGTAATGCTGGTGGAAAGTGAGAAGACCTGTCTGATAGCATCCCACTTCATGTCGGATTTCCTATGGCTCGCTACAGGTGGCAAAGATGGATGTTTCAACGAGGAAACCATGCAGGTGCTCCGTGGTAGGGATGTGATGCTGATGCCAGACTTGGGGGCGACAGAAAAGTGGACCAAGAAGTCTGCCATCCTCACGCCCATCTGCAAGAGCGTAACCGTTTCAACTGTCTTGGAACAAATGGCGACTGATGAACAGCGTGCAGCGGGACTTGACATTTCCGACTTCCTCCTGATGCAGGAAACTAAGCAGATGATTCTCCAGCGAATAATTGAACGCAATCCTGCTTTGCAACTACTAATCGATAAACTGCAACTGGAATTAGTTGAGTAAACAAGAGCTTGCTCTCTTGGACTGAGAACAAAAGTCCATAACACAATAAGGACTTTTGCCTCTCAACAATAAAGTCCCATCGGGTATCTGGCAAGCACCAGCCCCGACCGTTACGAGCAAGCTCAATTATCAACCCTTATAAAACATCGGAAACATTATGAGAACAGATATCAAACAAGCCATGCATGTGGATGCAGCGAAATCCTTCAGCACGGCAGAAGCAAACGAGAACGAGCGTCGTTGGAACGAAGAACGATTTGACCAAAAGAACCAGGATCCGACCAACCACTATGACAAAACCCGGCAACACCTCAACTTTGAGATTGGTCCCGATGGGAAGATTCACCCTCTCGGCTATCAAGAGAAATCCTTGGAGGCGCGCCTGGCAGAGAGACTGGAGCAAATGGGGTGGCACAGCTTCAAGGAAGGAAGCAAGAACCAACCAAACATGTGCGCCAAATTTATCTTCGGCGGTAGCCATGACCGTACACTTCAAATGGCATTCGGTGACCAGACGGTTAGTACAGATAAGTTAGCAGACAACAGCCACTTGCACCGCTGTCCAGAGATTGAACGATGGGCGATGGATGTCTATGACTGGTGTGTACGTCACTATGGACGAGAGAACCTTATCGGCTTTCAGATCCACTTGGACGAGACTTCACCGCATATCCACGCACTTATAGTTCCCGTCGGCAACAGGAAGAGCGGAAGGGAATGCGTTATGTGGTCAGCCAAGTTCGGAAAGAACAAGTACGAATACGGGCAAATCTTGAAGGAAATGCATACGTCGCTCTATGAGGAGGTTGGTAGCAAGTATGGCCTTGACCGTGGTGACAGTATAGAGGGGCGTCAAGTTCAGCATCTTGGCAAACGTGACTACATCCGTAAACTCAACAAGGACATACACCAGTCGGAGAAAGCCATCAAGGGACTAAAAACCATGATGGCGAATCTACAGGCTCAGATAGAAGAGCGGCAGAAGCAACTGGAAGATCTCGATGGAAAGTTGCGTAGTGGCAAGATACACCTGCAAGACTATGAGGACGAGAGGAAAAGTTTGCAGCGTCAGATAGTAGATTTACATAACAAGGTCTATGACAAGATGGCCGCCATCGGCAGGAAGGAAAACGAGTTGGCGAAACTGACCAAGGAGGTGGATGCCGTCAGCAGCGTCATCCAGCCGTTCCGCAACCACAAGATCGAGTTTGACCCACCAAGGATTACCGAGAAACCACCATTGTTCGGTGTTGACAAATGGCTTGACAAACAGAACGACCAGATTGCCAAACGCTTCACGTCAATAGTCAGAAAGATAGAGGCTCTCTACATGCAGGATGCCGAACGTCAAGTGAAAGCGGCGCAGAAGAACGTGCTGGCAGACTATCGAGAGTTGAATCAATTGCGTGGTGACTACGAATCCCTAACGGACAGCAGTCATCAGCAAGATTCCGCTTATCGCCAGTTGCTTGACCAGTTGAGTGTACCGTCCTTACGAGTCCAGGTTCTGGCTATTGCCGATGCTCTTATTGGAGGCAGGCCAATCCCGTCTTCCGGCGGTGGCGGAGGTACGACATCCGATTTGAGATGGGATGGGCGCAACCCAGATGAAGAGGAGGATGCCTACCGTAGAAGATGTATGTTGCAAGCATCGAAGATGGTAGGTAGAAATTGCATAAAAAGGAAGAGATGAAATAGTCTCTTCCGATATGCCCCATTATGAGAATGAGGTGCCGTTTGAGGTGCGCGAGAGCTGGGAATGGGTTACATTAGGTGAACTATGTTCTTTCCTTTCTCGTGGGAAATCTCCAAAGTATTCAGAAGAAAGAATATATCCCGTATTTGCACAAAAATGTAATTTATATGACGGGGATATTTCATTAGAAAAGGCTCGGTTTTTAGACCCTGATACAATCTCCAAATGGAGTGAAGAATACAAGTTGAGAGATGGAGATGTTCTTGTTAATTCAACAGGTACAGGAACTGTAGGAAGGACAAGGTTTCGTAATTTTGGAAGAAAAAGCAATCTTTTTTTGTATAAAGGCAGCTCGGGGGAGTGGGAAATGTCGTGGGTTACGATTTGGAAACCGTTCTCAATTCCACGTTCTGCTTTGGATTGCTTTCAAAGAACTCCGACTCAGAGCCACCAGCCGTTTCTATGACCCTTCATCGGGTACAAGGGTACAAAGATTTTTTGAAACCACCAAATATTGTAATCGTTATCAATACATTTCGTTAGCCTTTGTTTGTCTTTGTCTCTTTTAGGGAGTCATGCAGAATATGTAACAAGGCGGTGGAGCGCGATGGCCAAGTCCTCGTCGAGTGCTAGAGCCTTTCCTTGCAGTTGCAGAGGGATGGTGGGATGTTTGCTGCCACCATGAGCACAACAGGTGGGCGAGGCCTGACACAGTTCGGAGAGAGCAGACTTGTTTTCCACTCTCTTTGTGTTGATGACAACATAGCGGGCGTGGGGCAGTTCCTCTGTCATCTTCCAGAAAGGCAGTTTGATGATGTTGGGTGTCATATCGCCCACACCCAACTCCAGGAACAGAATGCGCTCGTCACGATGCGTTTTTAGGAAACTGCGATAGCGGTCAACCTGCTGCTGCCAATGTGAACCTTCCAGAAAATGATAGTCACGCACCCACAGCGTCATCACGCGTCCACAGTCAGGACAGCGTGGAACCAAGTCCGAGGGAAACATCGTCGGGTCATCTAAACCGTCGAGTGCTTTCACGATGTCATCATTCACCCAAACCTCGTCATTGCAGGGCTGCTGGCACTGGCGGTAGCGCATGTCACCCTGAAAATGGCAGATTTGCTCAGTAGGGAACTCCTTGTCCAGTTGCATATCGACATTGGTGGTCAGGATGAAATATTGTTTGTCCTTCAGCAGCTGATGCAAGTCTTTGTCGGGTTTTCCAACTGGAGTATCATACATCAGCTTGACATAATGTGCCAGGTAAGCCCATTCCTCTTCCGGACTGGAGTAGAGGTAGGTCAGCCCTTGGAACAGTGAGCGGAAACCGTACTTCTCGATGAATGGCTGCATGTTGTCCGTGAAGAACGGCACGGTATTGTAGTGGCTGTAACCACAGGCTGATGAAAGCCCAGAGCCAGCACCTACCACTATGGCATCGGCCTCGTTAATCCATTGCTGTATATGATATATAGTATTGTTCATGCTCCTGAGAATGGTTTGCTTTCAATATCCGGGATTCTGCGCCAGGTTGAGGTTGAGGGCCATGACGTCCGCAGGTATGGGATAGAGCGTGGTATGGCCGTCGCTTTCGTCCGGACGATCAACACCATCGTAGAGTGTCTGGTATTGGACGAAACGGATAAGGTCCTGACGACGCCAGCCCTCCCAGCAGAGTTCCAGCAGACGCTCGTCGAGCAGCCGCTGCAGCGTGACGGTCTGTGTGGGCATTCCTGCCCGATGGCGAACGGCATCGTAGTCGGTCTGCGACTCAGTGTCGTTGCCCAGTCTGAGGTTGGCCTCTGCCCGCATGAGCAGCACGTCGGCGAAGCGGAAGAGCACGATGTCGTTGTCCATCAGTTTTCCGTCCTTTATGGCATTCTTGTCCACCTCGAATTTCTTCATCCTTGCGCCTGCCGTCTCCACGTATGGGCTGCCACTGAGGTCGAGCGAAACCTCGCGCGGCTCATAGATGAGGGGCTGCCCAGTGCGGTCGGTAACAGTAGTGCCGTTGAGGTCTGTGACGGTGCCAGCCCAGTAGCAGAGGGCAAAGCGGTTGTCCACCTGACTGGTGCCATAGCCGAAAATGTCGAGTGTGCGCTGGGTGGCGCAGGAGCCGTTCTCAGCCGTGAAGCCGTAGGCTGCGGCATGTCGGTAGTGATAGGAACGGTAGAGGTTCTGCTGCTGGTTGGCATAGAGATTCTTGTCCATGGGAATGACCCAGATGTTTTCCACAGAGTTTTCGTTATGTACAGAGAAGTTTGTGGCGTAAGAGGGTTCAAGGGCAAAGCCCAGTGCCTCGATGCGGTTGCAATAGTCGATGCAGGCGGTGTAGGCTGCGGCAACATCCGTCGTACTGCTATACACGCTGCTGTTCAGCATGAGCTTGGCCAGGACGAAGAGTGCCACAGGCTGGGTGATGCGACCATAATAGTCGCCGGGCCTGATGCTGTTTTCGGCTGACAACAGGGGCAGGGCTTCCTTCAGTTCAGCAACACAGAAGTCGAACACCTTGCCGCGCTCCGACTGCCGCACCTCGTTCATCGACACATCGGTGGATGTGACCAGCGGCACACGGCCAAAAAGGTCCATAAGATACCAGTAGTAGATGGCACGTAGGGCGCGAACCTCTGCCTTGTAGGCCGACAACTGCTGGCTGCCAAGCAGGCCCTGGTGGGCATCAAGCTGCTTGAGCGAACGGTTGCAGAGTGCGATGACCTTGTAGAGATAGAGCCAGGCGTTTTTGGGCAGGTCGTGGCCGGCAGTCCATGTGTGACGATACATGTCCTGCCAGAGCCCGCCGTCGTACCAGTCGCCGCCGCGTGTGGGCAGCATGGCTTCGTCGGAGCCGAAGGTCTGCAGGTCGTAGACACCACGGCAGGTGCCTTGCAGTCCCTGACCATCGGCTGAGCCTCCTATATAATTATATAATGTGGCGACACAGTTCTGATAGAGGGCTGTGGCCGTGGTGTAAGCCTCTTCCTCGGGTATCTGGTCGCGAGGCGACTCGTCGAGCGAACAAGACGTTAACGTGAAGAGCAGAAATGCAGAGCATAGTATTTTATTTCTTTCCATTGTAAGTCATCCTTAAAATTGTATACTGACTGCCAACGTATAACTCCGATACGGTGGCAGCGTGTTCTTGTCGTCGATGCCGAGCGTACTGTTGACGACACTGCTGTTAATCATCGGTGTCAGTCCGCTGTAGCCGGTGATGGTAGCGAGGTTGTTGACCGATGCCGACAGCCGCAGACCCTGTATGTAGCGGCTGCGAAGGGGAACAGTCCAGCCCAGCGTCAGGTAGTCGATGTTCACGTAATCACCCCGTTCCAGCCAGTAGTCGCTGATGGTCTGGTCCTGAATGTTGGCCTCGGGTGCGCCCTGCATCACGTTGTAGTTGGGCAGCGAGAGCATGTTCATGTAGGTGAGTGCCGTGCCGTTGTATATCTTGTGGCCGAAGGCACCGTTCATCTGCATAGTCAGGTCCCACTGCCGGTAGCGGAAGGCGATGTTCGAGCCCATCATGGCTTTTGGCGTGGCCTGTCCGCAGATGTACTTCTCGCCCGTCACGTCGTAGCTCTTCGAACCGTCGGCATTGGTCGTGAGTCCGTTGCAGTGGGGCAGATAGAACACGCCGAGGGGCTCTCCCACGATTTGCATCACCACGTCGCTCGCTCCATGGAAACCGGCACCCCAGAGGGCCGAGATGCCCTTCATGTCGGGAGCCGTGAGGTATTGCCCGTCGTAGTAGCCGTTGAGTGAGACGAGGCGGTTGCGTTCGAAGGTCCAGTTCATGTTGATGGTCAGTTCGGCGTCGCGGGTTCGCAGCGGCGTAATGCCGAAGCCTATCTCCAGACCGCTGTTCTTCATCTCGCCCAGGTTGGCCAGCAGCTTGTCGTAGGTGAAGATGGGCACGGGCACGTCGTAGACGTAGAGCATGTCGGTGGTGCGCGAGCGGTAGTAGTCGATGGTCAGTGCGATGCGCCGCTGCCACAACGACAGGTCAAGGCCCACGTTGAACGTACGTTTCACTTCCCACTTCAGGTTGGGATTGGCATTTCGGATGATGCCGAGTGTGGTGACCGTCGTGCCTCCCATTGGCACCACACCGTTGGGCTGCATCATCTGCATGGAGTTGTAGGAGTCAATGCCTCCGAGATTACCCGACAGGCCATAGCCCATACGCAACTTGGCATTCGAGATGAAGCTGAACTGCTGCATCCAGCACTCACGGCTGATGACCCACGCGGCGCTGACAGAAGGAAAGAAGCCCCAGCGGTTGTTGCGCCCCACTTTTGACGAGGCATCGGCACGGGCATTGGCGGTGAGGGTGTACTTATCTAATAAGGTGTACTGTCCACGTAGCAGGAACGACTCCATGTGGGCATCGGTGGCGTAGGAGTCGGTGCCGTCCCACAGTCGTGAGGCTCCTGCCGACAGCTTGTCGTAGCCGAAGGCATCGGTAGAGAAGCCCGTCGTGGTGGCAAAGAATCCCGTTCCCTTCTGGCTCTCAGCCTCGGCCAAAGCCATCAGGTTTAGCGTTGAGTGTTGAGTGTGCAGCGTGTAATCGAGTGACAGGTTACCCAGCAGTTCCTCACTCTTGTCGTGTCCCCGATAGGCCTCGCCGTGGCTCCACACAAAGGTGGGATAGTAGTGCGCATTGCCAATGGTGTTATACGAATAGGAGGCGAAACCGCGCAACTGCAGACTGGGGAGCAATGAGGCGGTAGCATTCAGATGCACGTTGAAGTGGCTGTTGTCCTCGTCCTGTGACATGCGAAGCAGCGAGTTGGGGTTGTTGATCCACAGGGCTTCCGTCACCTGACTATAGCTGCCGTCGGCATTTTGTCCGTCGCGCAGTGTGGGATTAAAGGTCTGTGCCGAGTAGAGCAGTTTCTGGCGGAAGGGCAGGTAGGCATTCTTCTGCAGTGAGCCAAAGATGCCGAGGTCAACAGTCAGACGGTTCTCGAAAGCCTTCTGGCTGATGTCGAGCTTGGCGATGTAGTTGCGGTAGCGGTTGGTCTGGATGACCGTGCGGTGCTCCATCACGCCGAGTGAGGCCCGGTAGTTCGACTGGTCGCTGCCACCGCCAAAAGCGATGTGGTGGTTCTGCACGAATCCCGTACGCTCTATGCTCCGCTGGAAGTCGGTATTGGCTCCGCCGTCGATGTAGCTCATGCCGAGAGCACTTGCTGCACTACGGAACTGTGTGCCGCTGAGCATCCCCAGTCTCTTATAGATGCTCTCGAAGCCGATGGTGCCGTCGTAGGAGATATGGAACGCCCGTCCGGAACCTCCTTTCTTCGTGGCCACCTCGATGACACCCGCCGCACCGCGGCTGCCGTACTGTGCCGTCTCGGAGGCATCCTTCAGGATGGTGAAGCTCTCGATGTCGGCAGGATAAATGGTGGAGAGGGTTGTCAGGTCGGAGGTCACCCCATCGATGATGACTAGCGGGTCGTTGCCACCCGTCAGCGACGTGGTGCCGCGGACACGCACAGCCGACACCATTGCCTCCTGATTGCCGCTGCTGGTCACCTGCACACCGGCAGCCTGACCGCTCAGTGCGTCGAGCGACGAAATCTTCAGACCCTTGTTCATCCTTTCCTCCGTCACCTTGTCAACGGCTCCTGCCAGTGTATTCGCTCCAGCATTAGAGTAGCCCACACGGAGGCTCGACACCGCCGTTGAGTCCTGCCCTGCAGTCTGCGCCCTGAGCCCGGAAGGAATTACCAATACCCCTATGGCGGCCAACAGATATTTCTTTTTCATCATCTGTCCTGTTTACTTTATTAGAATATCTGCTGCAAAATTACGATTTTTTCCTGATAATTCCCGTATATCCCTGTTTATTCTACACAATTCTCATTGAAATAATATAAAAAGGTGGCAAATCCTTCCATCGCCCACTTTTCTTCTTCTGCGATTTCCACCTGAAACCTGATTTCTGCCTTGGTGATGCCTCGCAGGTTTTTCAGGGAATGCAGATAGGCGGCCACACGTATCTTCTGCCCGGAAAGCACGGGCTGACCAAACTTCACTTTGTCAATGCCGTAGTTCACCATCATGCGCAGATTGTTCACCTGGATAATCTGGTTCCAGTGATATGGCAGCAGCGAAAGGGTGAGAAACCCATGGGCGATAGTCGTATGATAGGGGCTTTCGGCCTTGGCCCGTTCCGTATCCGTGTGAATCCACTGGTCGTCATAGGTGGCTCTGGCAAAAGTGTCAATACACTCTTGCGTTATCACCATGAATTCAGAGGTGCCGATATGTTCCCCCTCAAGCCGTTTTAAGTCCTCGAAACTGTTTATAATCACTTTACTCATTGTCCTGCATTCTAAAAAAAGCTGCTTTTTTAGGTGCAAATTTAGAGAAAAGTATCGAGAACGGCTGTTCTGAAAAGGTTAAAGATTCCGGTCGGGTAGCCGTTCTTTTACATCGAGTACAACATCTGAGAAGTTGAGAACACCCGCAGATGAGACATACGTGTTGTTTACGATGCTTCTTCCCTTACTTTCGAGGGTGACATGCCGAAGTGGCGGCGCACGTAACTGCCGAAATGGGAGATATTGACAAAGCCGAGGCTGTCGGAGATTTCCTTGATGGTCAGGGTGGTGCTCTTCAGGGCGTGGCGCACATCCTCGACGACATACTGGTTAATCCATTCAGAAGCGGCTTTATCGCTATATTGCTGACAGACCATCGTCAGATACTTGGGGCTGATGGACAGTTTGTCGGCATAGAAACCTACGGGACGGCGCTTTATAGCCTGGGCAGCCAGGAGTGAGAGGAACCGGTCAAAAAGCACACGGCCAAAGGTGGGGCGCACGTCAGGACTTCCCACATCGGAATAACTTTCCAGAACAGTACAGAGGTCGAAAAGCAAGGCACGGATGATGGCCTGCATCGTCTCACGGCTGTACTGCCGCTCCTCCTTCTGCATCATTTTATGGCGGATGAGCGCATAGTAGAGGCTGAACTGCGTCACCTCCTCGTCGGGCAGCCGCACGATGTTCATGCGGTGTACATAGACGGCGCGGTTCCATGTCTCGATGTTCAGGTGCAGCAGTTCCTGAATGATGCGGTTGGAGAGGCAGAGTATCTTGCAGTCGAAGTCGGCAGAGAACATGAAGCCCGAGAGCATGGCCCCCGGTGAGGAGAACAGCACCTCGTTCTCGCCGAAGTGCAGCGTCCGTCCGTTCACGTCGAGCTGCATCCTGCCCTTGCAGCACAGGATAATGAGATTCTGGCTTGGAAGCCGCTGATACTGCTCTTCCAGATGCCGCACATTGTCGATAATCATCACGTCGCCGTCGGTATAGTCAACCTTCTCGCAGACGTCTGGTAACTCGTAATCGCTGTCCATACCCTTCAGATGTTTGTTGTATTTGTCAGATTCTAACGGTGCAAAGATAGTCAAAAACTTCCAGAAATCATGTACCGAATATCAAAAATGTTGTTCCGTTTGTCCGGTCTGCGTCATCGGGTACAAGACCCGAGAAATCGGGAACACCAAAGTGTGGCGGTTTTGGAGTAATTTTGCAGCCGAAATCATATAAAAACTTAAAGTATGAGAAAGAAACAAGTAGAGATAGACGCGGAATTGGTAATGCGTTATCTGGAGACATCCGGCAGCAAGAGTTGCAGTTTCAAGGAACTGGAGCATGCGCTGAATCTTTCATCGCGCTCACTGAATCAGGCACTGGGTTGCCTGTCGCACGAAGGCCGTATCCGAATGGATGAACAGGCAGAACAAATCTCTCTTGCCGTCTGCCCATTCTTTTGAAAAGGTATCTATGGAAAGTAAAACAAAAAAAATGCTACACAGAAAGATCGCCATAAGAAAAGTGGTCTTTATGCAACTGTTCTGCATGACTACCACGGTTGGCTGGACACAGACGGTGCTGAGCCTCGACAGTTGCAGGGCGATGGCACTGCGCAACAACAAGCAGATACGCGTGGCAGAGGTGAGGCGCGATGTGGCAGCCAATGTGCGCAAGGCGGCACGGACGAAATATCTGCCGCATGTCAGTGCGGTGGGTGGCTACGAGCATACGAGCCGCGAGATTTCCCTGCTGAGCGATGCACAGAAGTCGGCATTGGGGAACCTGGGAACGGGACTGGCGGGAGAGCTGCAGGGCGGCATCGCCGGTTACGCGCAGGTGCTGCCCACGGCCTTGCAGCAGCAGTTGGGCACAGACCTGAGCCAGATGGCGGGAGCGCTGAACGATAAGGGACAGCATTTGGTGGACGCTCTGCGCACCGATACACGCAACATCTGGGCGGGCTCCATTCTGCTGACGCAACCGCTTTATATGGGTGGGGCTATCGTGGCTGCCAACAAGATGGCTGACCTGTCGGAACAGATGGCTGAGAATGCTGCTGAGACCCGACGTCAGGCTACGCTCTACAGCGTGGACCAGGCCTACTGGCAGGTGGTGTCGCTCTCCCATAAGCAACGGTTGGCCGAGAGTTACCTTGAACTAGTGAGGAAGCTGGAAACCGATGTGGGAAAGATGATGACGGACGGTGTGGCTACGCGTAGTGATGCGCTGAGTGTCAGCGTGAAGGTGAACGAGGCGGAGATGGCTCTCACGAAGGTTACTGACGGACTGACGCTGTCGAAGATGCTGCTGTGTCAGATTTGTGGACTGCCAGTTTCGGAGAGTGAAAAGTTAATAGTGAAGAGTGAAGAATTTGCTACCGCACAAGGTGGCGAGACTTCCAGCGCGGCAGCAAATTCTTCATTCTTCACTCTTCACTCTTCATTCGAAAACCGCCCTGAACTGAGGATGCTCCAGAACACCGTGGACATTTCGCGCCAGGCAACGAACCTGATGAAGGCGGGCAACCTGCCGCAGGTGATGCTGACGGGTGGCTATGCAGTGTCGAATCCCAATACTTTCAACGGTTTCGAGCGGAAGTTTGGCGGATTCTGGAATGTCGGGGTGCTGGTGCGTGTGCCTGTGTGGAACTGGGGCGACGTGAGATATAAGGTGAGAGCCTCAAAAGGGCTGACCACCATCCGGCAACTTGAACTGGATTTAGATTTGGGAAGCATACAGTTAAATTCGTTCGTCGAAAGCAACAAAAAATAAATTTGGCAGTTCTAACTGCCGAAATATAGATGTTTAATCATATTGATTTGCAATTAAGTACATTCATTGGTTTCCTGCAATACACTCTTTATTAAGGTAATGAATCTGCCATTCATCCCTAGTTCGTGCTTTTCTAGTGGGGAAAATGGGAGTCACTTTGCACGAAAACTTGCAGATGTGGGGAAAATGTGGGGAAATTTGAGAAAAGAAAAATCGCTAAATCTCTTATTTTTAGAGGTTTAGCGATTATCATCGAGCTTAACTCGTACCCAGAGCCGGGGT
>DGWC01000036.1 GCA_002395135.1 Prevotella sp. UBA4268
ACTGCATCACTTCCACGGAGGTCTTTGAGTCGAGGGCACCCGTAGGCTCGTCGGCCAGGATAATCTGCGGACGCGTAATCAATGCCCGCGCAATGGCTACACGCTGCTTCTGGCCGCCGGAAAGTTCGTTGGGATAGTGCTCCGCCCATTCCAGCAGGCCCAGCCGGTCTAGATAGTCGAGGGCCATCTGGTGGCGCTTTCTGCGTCCCACGCCCTGATAGAAGAGCGGCAGTTCCACGTTTTCCACCGCCGTCTTGAACGAGATGAGGTTGAAACTCTGGAAGATAAAGCCGATCATCCGGTTGCGGTATTCGGCGGCCTTCCTTTTGCTCAGGTCTTTGATCAGCGTGCCGGCCAGAGTGTATTCGCCCGTGTCGTAGTTGTCGAGGATGCCCAGTATATTCAGTAAGGTGGACTTTCCCGACCCGCTGGCCCCCATGATGCTCACGAATTCACCCTTCTCAATGTTGAGATTAATGCCCTTGAGCACATGGAGCGGCTGCGCGCCGAAATAGGTCTTGTTGATGTCTTTCAACTGTATCATCACTTTTCGTTTAAACGGTTCCACGCTTCATCCACTTCGCCGATGCCGATGCCCAGCAGGTTCATGTTGCGGAAGAGTTCGGGCAGTTTCTGCTCCATGAACTCCTTCTTGCGCGCCTTCTGGATTTCCTCTTTCGCTCCCTGACTGACAAAATAGCCCAGCCCGCGCTTGTTGTATATGATTTCCTCACGCGCCAGCAGTTCATAGGCCTTCACCGCCGTGTTGGTGTTCACCTGCAGCATTACGGCATACTCGCGCACACTGGGTATGCGCTCGTCGCCCTGATACACGCCTGCAAGGATCTCGTCGCACAGGCGGTTGGCCATCTGCACATAAATTGCCTTGTCGTTAGTGAAAATCATGCATTCATCCATTTATTGTTGATAATCTGCATCCGCGTGAATATGCGGTAAGACAGCACGTAGTTGAGAATGATTGCGGCTATCAGACCGAACAGGATGTAATAATACAACACATTCATGTCGATTGTGTACTCATCCCAGTTGATGTTATATCCGATGGCAACACCGATGATGGTCAGCGCCTGCGATACCACAAACAAAACCAGTGCCGTGAAGATGAACTGATGGCGGCGGAAGAACGCGCCTCCCAACAGGAACAGGGAATGGTGCCACACAAGACCCAACAGGAACAGGGACTTGAGGTCGTTCACAAACGGTACGCCGCTGAAATGCGAAAATGCAGGAAGGAAGAAAGACGAGAATGCAAACTGATGGCTGCCCGTTCTTAAGACATACGAGAGCAGCACACGCAGCAAGTCGGACAGCAGGAAGGCTGCCACGGCCATCAATGCCCACACCACGGTGACAAATATGCACCTCACCACGAACTTCTCCAGATTAGAGGCCGGCTGCATGAGGAATGCCGTGCGCTGCGACTGTGTCTTCATCGTGCTGAAAAGCCAGCACCCGCCAAACATCATATAGCACCACATGAGCATCATCACGAATCCTGTCATGCCTTCTCCGTTACCATTGAACATCACGGGCAGTTCCCGCAGGAGGAAGAACGCCATGAACATGCCCAGAAACAGATGAAGCGCATATTTCTTGTTCATCAGCAAGTCCCATTTCAACAATTGCGCAAAGCGCGGAAAACTGAAGTTTTTCATATTCTCTGCCTCCTTCTCCTTTATTTCTCTTCTACATCCAATCTGTCTGTGTCAATATGGCCAGCGCCGCTGACCGACTTATGCAGTTTGCGCAGACGGCCTGACAACTTGATGTCGCCGGCACCACTCACCTCGCAGAGGGCCTCGCCGCAGTCGTCAAAGTCAATATCCGCGTCGCCGGCTCCAGATATCTGCACGCGCGTGTAGCCCACCTTGTGCAAGCCCAGTTCCAAATCGCCGGCACCATTGATCATCACGCCGAGGCTGTCGCATGTGAGATGTTTCACGTCGATGTCGCCAGCACCCGAAATGTCGAACAGCATGGTGTGGCCAACCACCGGCTCTTTCGCATCAAAATCGCAGGCACCAGCCGATGTCACCGCCTTCAGTTCCGGACAGATAACCGCCACCTTCAGTTTCATGTTCCTGAGCGTGAAAAGATTCCGCAGGCGACTCTTTGAATCAAACCTAATGTTCAGCACGTCGCCCTGCTGCTCCACCTTCACTAAGTCAACTAACTTCTGGCTGCCACTCAGCACCACGCGGCATGTATCGCCCTGCACGTAGTCCACGTCGAAGCCGCCCGACATCGTCAGTTCGGTGAAATTCTCCACAGGCACTTCTTTCTGCACGTCCTTGCCGCCCGAGAGGTCAACGCCTTCTCTTTTCTTCAGGATGCACGAGGTGAGCACCAGCGCACCCAAGGCCATTATAATCAAACTATATTTCTTCATGACACTCTGTTTTTTATAAGTTAATAAGATTCTTGTTCACAGCGTTAAACAGCAACTCCAAATTGAGAGGGGTTTCAGCCTCGCCGGCCTTCCGCGGCGCAATCACGGCGTTGCCTTGAATGTTGGGCTCGGCATAGATCACGTCGCTGCCCATCTCCGTCGGCAGACGGTAGGTGAAACTAAACTTCGAGGTGATGTCTGCCGTAGACGCATTCAGCAGCACCTGCTTGTTGTTCAGCACCACGATGTGATCGAGCAGTTGCTCCACGTCGTGCACCTGGTGGGTGCTGATAATGATGGTGCGGTCGCGGTTCATGCCGTTGGCCACCACCTTGCGAAACTGGCTCTTGCTGGGAATGTCGAGCCCGTTGGTGGGTTCGTCCAGTAGAAGCAGTCGGGTGTTGGTGGCCAGGGCGAAACTCATGAACACCTTCTTTTTCTGTCCCATCGACAACTCGTTGAGCCTGATGTCGGCGGGCAGTTCAAACTCGCGCAGGCAACTGTGCAGCAACTCATGGCTGAAATGGGGATAAAACGGCTCGTTCATCTTCACATACGCCTTGAGCGACAAAGGGGGAAGTTCATGCTCCTCGGGAACGAGGAACACCTCGCGCAGCATTTCGGGCCGGCGGTCGCGGCTTTCCATGCCGTCCACCTTCACGCTGCCGCTCTTCTGGCGCAGCAGCCCGCTTATCAGATAGAGCAAGGTAGACTTTCCTGTGCCGTTCTTGCCCAGCAGGCCGTAGATGCTGTTCTCTTTCAGCGTCAGACTGAAATGGTCGAACACGCTTGCTTTTCCGCCTGCATACCTGTAACTGATGTCCTTAATTTCTATCATAATTCCACGTCTTTTTTGGTTTCTAATCAAACTGTTTGTGTGTAATAGTTGAATAGTACACCGCAAAAGTAGTAGTTTTCCGCATATCTTCCAAGCATTTTGGACAGAAATTTCACATCGAGGTGCATATTTAACAATCGTTTAAACATTCACCTTATATATAATTAAGTGCGCCGCCTCTGCCTTTCACCGCAGAAACGCCATGAACCGAGCAGCACCGCCGACATGCGAAAGTGCCGCAAAACAGGACTAAAAACGCCGCTTTCGCCCTTCTATAGCGCCACATCGCCCAAGTAAATCAATATAATTTACCGTGCAAATTAATTTGATTTACTTTTCAAATTAATTTAATTTACCGTGCAAATTAAATTAATTTACTTATGCAAACCTGCTGTATCGAGCATGCAAAACTATGATATGGAGGCTACAAAGCATCGGTTTCGCAACACGAAACCGCCTCTCTGCAGCAAATAGGGCAACGAAGTAATATGAAGAAGGCGAACCAAATGGAAATAGGTTTAGCCATTCCAACAGCCACATCACAGTAATACCACCACAACCGTAGGTAGTATAATCTTCACATTTTGATTAAACTCTTATCTACGCAGTATTTCATCTACACCTTTTCCAGTTGCAGCACCTGATCGCAATAGTCAACCACGGCAGGACGGTGGGTGATGAAGATAATTGTTTTGTTGCTGTTGGCAAGAATGTTTTTCAGCAATTGTCGCTCGGTGTCGGGATCAAGGGCACTGGTGGCCTCATCGAAAAGCATCACGCTGCCCGTACGCAGCAACGCTCTGGCGATGGCAAGGCGCTGCGCCTGTCCCTCGCTGAGACCTCCCCCACTCTCGCTGCACAACGAATCGATGCCCTTGGGCAGATCGAACACGAAGTCGGCACACGCCGTGCGCAGGGCTTTCTCCATGTCTTGCTCGGTGGCCGTGATGTTTCCCAGCAGCAGGTTCTCGCGGATGGTGCCGCTCATGAGCGTGTTTCCCTGCGGCACGTAGATGAAATTGCAGCGCATGCGGGGCGAGAGTTCACGGCTTTCGTGCCCGTTGTAGAGTTCTATGTTTCCGCTCTGCGGCCGCAACAGGGCGAGCACCAGACGGATGAGCGTGGTTTTTCCGGCTCCCGTCTCACCGAGGATGGCGGTGCACGACTGGGGCGGGAAATCGAAGGAAAGGTGAGAAATCACGTCAACCGACTTCGTCTCCCGGCTTCCGCTTTGCTCACTGGTGGACACATCCTCATATCCGTAGGTGACATCGCGCAGCCGGATGCCGCACGGCGCATCGAGGGCAATGGGGTCGCCCTGCTCTTCGAGCGGGTCTTCCTCGAGTTCCATGAGTCGCTCGGCAGCGGTGAACACGCTGACAAAGGCCGGCACCAGTTTGGTGAGTCCGCGGGCGGGTCCCTGAATTTTGCTGACCAACTGGAGGAATGCGGTCATGCCGCCGAAGGTAAGCGTGTGGTTATACATGCGCATGGCACTCCACAGGAAGGCCACGAGATAGCCCAAGGCAAAGCCGAAGTTGAGTATCAAGTTGCTGAACACGCTGAACTTGGTGCGCTGCACCACGTGGTGGCGCAACGTGCTCTGCGTGTCTTCCAGTTTTTCAACCATCATGGAGTCGCTCTCCAAGGTCTTGATGAGCATGCGGTTCTGCACGGTTTCCTGCAAGACGCTCTGCACCTTGCTGTCGCTATCGCGCACCTGGCGCGTCAGTCGGCGCATCTGCTGGACGTAGAACTTGCTCACGAGGATGAACAGGGGCAGCATGGCAATGATGACCACCGACAGCATCTTGTCCATGGAGAACAGATAGAAGAAGGCACCGAGGAAGAGGGCCAGCGTGGAAATGGTGCTGGGAATGGTTTCGGTGAGGAATCCCACCACGGAGCCCACGTCGTGCTCCAAGCGGTTGATGACATCGCCACTGTGCAGCCTTTCACGTCCGTGCCACTCGGAACGCAGGATGCGGTCGAGCATGCGCTGCTGCATACGGTTCTGCGCACGGATGCCGAGGATGTTGCGCACCCACACGGCACTGATGCTGATGGCAAAGTCGCAGAGAATCAGTGCGCCCATCAAGGCAACGGCCCAGAAGAGACTTCCCTCCACCGTATGCGACGCTACGTCGATGGCATGCTGCACCGCCCACACCTGCCAGAGGCTCAACGCCACACCGGCCAGTCCGAGCAGGGCATTGAGCACCGCCTGCAACTGATTGCCTCGCCATGCCCTCCACAGCCATTTCATAATGGCGCGGATGGAGTACTTGCTGCTTTCCCGTTTGAAAATATCCTTGAATCGCATTGTATCTATTTCATCTTGAATCAGCACCCCACATCATTTTCTCGCGCAGGGTGGTAAAGTATTTCTGTCCGCGGCGCTTCACGATGAGGATATCGTAAGGAGCCTTGCGAATGGTGAGCCGGGTGCCTTCCTGGCATTTGGCCGACCGGCCGTCGACGGCAATCAGGAAATGGTGGCTGCGACTCTCCACGGTGAGCGTTATCTCACTGCTGTCGCGGATGACGATGGGGCGGATGTTCAGGCTGTGAGGAGCCACGGCCGTGAGACAGAGATTGCCGGCCTGCGGCACGATGATGGGGCCGCCGTTAGACAGGTTATAGGCCGTGGAGCCCGTGGGCGTGCTGACAATCAGTCCGTCGGCCTGATAGGTTACCACATATTCTCCGTCGATGCTCGTATGAATGGAAATCATGGAGGCGTTATCGCGCTTCAATACGGCAATATCGTTCAACGCCCGGGGACAGATGCCCAGCGTCTCGCCGTCGGCAATCACCTCGATGACGGCATGATGCTCCATTTCGTAGTCGCCCACATACAGGGCGTTGATGGACTGTTCCACCTCGTCGGGTCCCACATCTGCGAGGAAGCCCAGCCGCCCCATGTTGATGCCCATGACAGGTATGCACTTGTCGCCCACATAGTGAGCCGACTTCAGGAAGGTGCCGTCGCCGCCCATGGAGATAACGAAGTCGGCCTCGAAGTCGCTGCCTTCGAAGATGCGCGAGACGGGAACTTGCAGATGGCGGCTGGTGGTGAGGAAATCGTAATACTCTCTTTCCATCTGCACAACGGCTCCTTTTTCCTGCAGGAGTGCAAGAATCCGCTGTATGCTTGCTGACTTCTTGGCTTGGTAGATGTTGCCGAAAAGCGCAAATCTGAGGTTGCCCGCCACTGTTTGATTCATCTTTTTTATATCTTTATCGACAGAAAACATTGCCGTTTGCAAAAGATTTTGTACATTTGCAATGGCTATGCGAATGCAAAAATACAGTTTTTCATCGAATATCCGTCATTTCTAACTGATAAAATCAAAAAAATATGGCAAAAGTTTATCAATTCATGGCGAATGGCTTCGAAGACATCGAGGCTCTGATTCCTGTTGACGTGCTCAGAAGAGGAGGCGTGGACATCAAAACCGTAAGCATCACCGGCTCCCCGATGGTGGAGTCTGCCCATGGCGTGAAGATGATGACCGACCTGACTTTCGAGGAGGCCGACCTGAGCGATGCCGACTTGCTGATGCTGCCCGGAGGCATGCCCGGCGCTTCAAACCTGAACGCGCACGAAGGCGTGAAGGCTGCCCTGCTCAAGCAGAACGCCAAGGGCAAGCGCATTGCCGCCATCTGCGCCGCGCCGCTGGTATTGGGCGGACTGGGACTGCTGCGCGGAAAGCAAGCCACTTGCTATCCCGGATTTGAGCAGACACTGGAAGGCGCTGAATATACGGCAGACCTTTATACGATAGACGGCAACATCACCACCGGCGAAGGACCTGCTGCCGCACTGCCCTATGCCTACAGTCTGCTCGGTCAACTGACCGACGACGATACGGCCTACGGCGTGGCCGAGGGAATGCGCTTTGTGCATCTGATGGAGGACTGACATGGATTATGCTATCATCTTGGCTGGAGGAAAAGGGCTGAGGATGGGTTCCGACATCCCAAAGCAGTTTCTTCCGATTGGCGGCATGCCCGTGCTGATGCGCACCATCAGGCAGTTCAGGGCCTATAGCCGCGAACTGCGCATCATCCTCGTGCTGCCACAGGCGCAGCAGGAATACTGGCGGCAACTGTGCGACGAATATCTTTTCGAAGAAGACTATCAGACAGCCAACGGCGGGAGCACCCGATTCCACTCCATCTGTAACGGACTGATGCTGATACCCGACGACGAACAGGGTGTGGTGGCGGTGCACGACGGTGTGCGCCCGTTCCCTTCCGTAGAGGTCATCGGCAGTTGCTTTGAGGCCGCTAGGAAACATGGGGCCGCCATTCCCGTGGTTCCGGTGATTGAGACCATCAGGCATCTCAGCGGAGAGAATGGCAACGAGGCATCGGTAACTGTTCCCCGCGCCGACTACCGACTGGTGCAAACGCCGCAGGCCTTCGACATCCAACTGCACAAGCGCGCCTACCGACAGCCCTTCAGCGAACAGTTTACCGACGATGCGTCGGTGGTGGAGAGCATCGGACACGACATCACACTGGTGGAAGGCAACCGGGAAAACATCAAGATCACCACCCCCTTTGACATCATCATCGCAGAGGCCATTATCAGAAAAGGACAGGAAGAATAAAGAATGTACGACATACTTCAGCAAGACATCAAATACGTGCCGGGAGTGGGACCGAAAAGAAAGGAACTGCTCAGTAAGGAACTGGGCATCGAGACATTCGGTGACCTGCTGGAGTATTATCCTTATAAGTACGTAGACAGAAGCCGGATCTACACCATCAGCGAACTCTCGGGCGAGATGCCTTTCGTGCAGGTGAAAGCACACATACTGAGTTTCGAGGAGTTTGACATGGGGCCACGCAAGAAGAGAATCGTGGCGCATGCCACCGACGGCACGGGCATCGTGGACTTGGTGTGGTTCGTGCGCACACAACAAATCACCAAGAATTACAAGGTGAACACGGAATACATCATCTTCGGAAAGCCTACCGTGTATGGCGGACGCTATCAGTTTGCCCATCCCGAAATTGAAAAGGCCGAAGACCTGCAACTCTCGGAGATGGGCATGCAGCCCTACTACATCACTACGGAGAAGATGAAAAAGTCGGGCATCACCTCGCGCACCATCGAGAAGATTACCAAAAGCATGCTGGAATGCATGCAGAGCCAACTGCCAGAGACCCTGCCGCCCTTCATTGTGAACAGGCTGCGGCTGGTTTCGCGCGACACGGCTTTCCGCCACATCCACTATCCGAAGAATTCTGACGAGATGAGCCACGCCCGTTTGCGGCTGAAGTTCGAAGAACTCTTCTACGTGCAGTTGAACATCGTGCGCTATGCTGCCGACCACCGGCGGAAATACCGCGGGTATATCTTCCACCACGTGGGGGAAATATTCAACACCTTCTACAGCCATTACCTGCCTTTCCCACTGACGGGCGCACAGAAAAGGGTAATTCGCGAGATACGGACCGACATGGGTTCGGGCCGGCAGATGAACCGACTGCTGCAAGGCGACGTGGGATCGGGAAAGACGCTGGTGGCCCTTATGTCCATGCTGATTGCACTGGACAACGGCTATCAGGCATGCATCATGGCACCAACGGAAATCCTTGCCGAGCAGCACCTGGCCACCATCAGGGAATTCCTGAAAGACATGGATGTAAGAGTGGAGTTGCTCACCGGCATTGTGAAAGGCAAACGCCGGAGCGAAGTGCTCGAAGGCATTGCCAACGGAACGATACAGATATTGGTGGGCACACATGCTGTGATTGAAGATACCGTGCAGTTTCTGAAACTGGGATTCGTCGTAGTCGACGAACAGCACCGCTTTGGTGTGGCGCAACGTGCCAAATTGTGGAGCAAGAGCATAAACCCGCCACACGTGCTGGTGATGACAGCCACGCCGATTCCCCGCACATTGGCCATGACCATCTATGGCGACCTGGACGTTAGCATCATCGACGAACTGCCTCCCGGACGAAAGCCGGTGGTCACCTTGCACAAATACGACAACCAGATGACAAGCCTGTACCAAGGCATCCGCCAGCAAATCCACCAGGGCAGACAGGTATACTTTGTGTTCCCGCTCATCAAGGAAAGCGAAAAGAGCGACCTGAAAAATCTGGAGGAAGGCTTTGAGGCGTTGAGACAGGTGTTCCCCGAGTTCAGGCTGAGCAAGGTGCACGGACAGATGAAACCGGCCGATAAAGAAGAGGAGATGCAGCGATTTGTGAAGGGCGAAACACAGATACTGGTGGCAACCACCGTGATAGAGGTGGGAGTGAACGTGCCGAATGCCTCGGTAATGGTCATTCTGGATGCACAGCGGTTCGGCCTTTCCCAGTTGCATCAGTTGAGAGGGCGCGTGGGCAGAGGAGCCGACCAGTCGTATTGCATTCTCGTATCCAAGCGCGAACTGAGCAATGAGACGCGGAAGCGCATCGACATCATGTGCGACACCAACGACGGTTTCATGATTGCAGAAGCCGACTTGAAACTGCGTGGTCCCGGCGATTTGGAAGGAACTCAGCAAAGTGGAATGGCCTTCGACCTGAAAATAGCAGACATCGCACGCGACGGACAGATTGTGCAGATGGCACGCGACGAGGCGCAGCGCATCATCGACGACGATCCGCTCTGCCAGAAAGCAGAATACCAGATGCTTTGGGACCGCTTGGCCGCACTGCGGAAAACCAACATCAACTGGGCTGCCATCTCATAAACGCGCGCCGCAGACCATAACCATGAAAAGCACTCTGACAGGATAGAAACATGTCATGATACCCCAAAAAGGGTTAATTCATTAAAAGAACAGCCGTTCATCAGGCATTATTTCTTAAAAAATCTTATACCACAGCATGTTATAAAGATATTTTTCGTAACTTTGCACCAAATAGTTGTTTTAAACTATTCACAATTAATCAGTTTTGACTAAAAACATTCAATTTTGACTATGCATTTTACAAAGATATTAAAGGCTTTTGCTATTACCACTTTTCTCACCATTACTGCCACACCTGCATCAGCACAGGACATTCTTGCGCGACAGGCTCCCGTGGACAGAAAGATGAAAGCAGTGGACACAATGGCACTTCGCATCCTGGAACGTGAAGAAGGAAGTGCTGCCATTGCACAACTCTACAGTGAATGGAACAACAAGTACGCCCACAAGGTGTCGGAAGTTCCCGATTCATTCAGAATAGATCTTCGCAATTTCTGCATGCCCACCAACAGCCGCGTGCTCACCAGCAGTTTCGGACCACGCTGGGGACGCCAGCACAAAGGACTGGACATCAAGGTATATCACGGTGACACGATTCGTGCTGCATTCGACGGAAAAATCAGAATCGTGAACTACGAGGCCAACGGCTATGGCAACTATGTGGTAATCCGCCATAACAACGGACTGGAAACCATCTACGGACACATGTCGAAGAACCTGGTGAGAGAGAACCAAACGGTGAAGGCAGGAACGCCAATCGGCCTGGGTGGAACAACCGGACGAAGCACTGGAACGCACCTGCACTTCGAAACGCGCCTCTGCGGCATTGCCTTGAACCCCGCGCTGATGTTCGACTTCCGCAACCAAGATGTGACCGGCGACTTCTACATGTACCGCAAGAGCACGCACAGCCGCGAATCACTGATAGCCAACCGCTCTACCGGCAAGCCCAATGCCAATGAGTTTGCACCAGCAGTTGCTTCGGATGACAATCAGGCAAGAGCCAACAAGAATAACTCGCGCAACAACCGCAGCAATCCCAAATATCACAAAGTGGCTAAGGGTGAAACGCTCTTCTCCATTGCCAAGAAGCACGGTATGACCGTCGACCAACTCTGCAAGGTGAACCGTCTGGGCAAGAAGACAAAGATTCGTCCGGGACAAATCTTGCGCTATTCATAAGAATTACACCTTATTTATATAATATAGAAGATGGCAGGAGCGTTCCTGCCATCTTTTTTGTATATGGTTATTTTCTGGAATACTACTTGAAGAACGCACGAAAGACGAACCAGACGTGCATAAAGACGGTGGTCAACAAACCATAATGGCAACGCATCACGCGGAAACGCTCTTTGAGCGACTCCCGATGATGAAGGGTTGTCTGACCTTCACGCAGATAGTTTGCCAACACGGCATGCGCATTCACCATGGGCATGTACTTCTGTTCTGCCTCTTTCATCACACGGATGCACCAATCCACATCGGCGGAATAACGGTAACGAAGGTCGTAACTGACAGTCTTGGCAAGACGGCTATTTACATAAAAGGCCTGATGACAAACCAACATTCCCTTGCGGAAGGAACGCCAACCGAGAACTTCCGGCGGAGACAGACGGCGATGACAAAGGAAATTCCCATCATCGTCGACCACATCGGTATCACCATAGACCACGGCAGGCATTGGACTGGACGCGGCAAGGTCGGCAACGCGCTGCAACACATGGCTGTCATGGAAACAGTCACCAGCATTCATGAAGACAAGAAATTCGCCTGTGGCCTGCTTGATTCCTTTGTTCATGGCATCATAAATGCCTTCGTCAGGCTCAGAAGTCAGCAACACCTCATGACCATTGTGCAATTCATCAGAACGCATCTTATAGGCATAGGCCATCGACAAGGTCTTGTCGCCCGATGCCCCATCGATGATCAGGTGCTCCACATGAGGATATTCCTGCTGCAAGACACTCTCTGCCGTGCGCGCAAAGACATGCTCAGCATTATAGGTTACGGTGATGACTGTAATCTTTATCATAACTTGATATGGGTTTTCTGACCGTTCTGACGCACGATATAGGCTGGATTCCCCACCACCGTGCAATGGTCAGGCACATCGCGGCGAACCACAGCACCAGCGCCAATCACCACATCGTTACCGATGGTAATGCCGCCAAAGACCGTTGCTCCCGTATAAATAGACACGTCATTGCCAATGATGGGACGACACCCTTGCGTGTCGTTGCCCAAGGTGACGAGTTGCAGACAATAGAAGTTCCTGCCGATACGCTCGGCATTAAGGTATGTGCTGTAGTTGTGTTCGAAATGACATCCTTCGCCAATGGAAGGACACCAGATATGGAGTGACCGCTCTGGGGGCAGGAGCCACTGGATGAATACCGACACATACTCTCCCAGACGATAGTAGAAAAGGTTACGAAACACACGTTGGCGCGTGGCCACCTTGATGAAGGCACGCACGCCCCTTTCACCGTTGGAGTATTTCTCCAGATCGGCATCTATCTGTTTCTTATGCAGCAGATAGAGGGCTATATGAGGCAGCATGCGCAGGGTGGAAGCCGACAGGATAATGGCCTGAGTATAGGGATTCATAACATGAATTGTTTCTGTGCAATGACTTGATGATACACCTCAACATAACGCAGGGCGACTCTCGACTGCGAGTAGTTCAGCGACACTTTGTGCAGGGCCTGCTGATGGAGCGACTCCTTGTCTGCCTCCAACAACACCCACCGCAATCCTTTTGCCAGGTCATCGCTTTGGCGGCATGCAGCCACATAACCGTTCTTCTTGTGGTCGATCATCTCGGGGATACCGCCCACGGCGAATCCCACACAAGGCACACCGCAGGCCAACGACTCCATGATGGTGTTCGGCAGGTTGTCCTCCAAAGAGGGGGTTACGAATACGTCGGCGGCGTTATATACAGAGACGATGGTCTGCTCGTCGTTCACATAGCCCAGCGCATGAACGGGCAGACAGAGTTGGTGAGCCACCTCTTCGGCATGACCGCCCAGAATGGCAATGGAGGTATTCTCCTGAAGCGACGGGTCGTCTGCCACGAGATGTTTCACCGCCTCTATCAGATAACTGATGCCTTTGCGCTCATCGGTGACTCGCTGCGACACAAAGAGGATGATGTTCCCCTGCTCGGGCAGTCCCATCTTGCGACGGGCCTCTTTCTTATCCATGGGACGGAACACACGAGTGTCGATGGCGTTGGGGATGGTGGTCACCTGCTGACCTTTCAGCAAGGCACTCTGCCGTGCCTCTCCCTCCAGCCACTTGCTGCAAGTTACAAAGAAGATATTTCCCGCACGGAGCATGGAGGCCTTGCGGTTCCAGATTTGCACCGACAGGTCGTTTTTCGAACCACCGCCAGGCAATAACTGACAGTGGCCGCAACGAGTCTTATAATACTGACAGCCGCGGGCATAGTGGCAGATGGCAGTTGCCGGCCATAGATCGTGCATCGTCCAAACCACGGGCTTTCCGCTTCTGAGAATCTTCCGGATGCCTTTCAGCGACAGCATGCCCTGATTCACCCAATGCAAGTGAATGACGTCTGCCTCCTGAAACTCAGGTGTCTTGGTGATATCCCATCCGGCATTGGCAATGTCCACCTCGAAGAGATGCTTACGCGAGAAGTGCATGCGCCAGAAAATACACCATCGCTCCCAAAGAAAGTTCCATTGCTGGTGCCATCCCTGTGGCATGGCTATCACGGAGATATTCTCGGTCTGCTTGTCGCGAACCAGCATCTTCGCTTTTTCGCCATTATTATTCAATGCGACCATCAGACGGTTGGCAGCCACAGCGGCCCCACCCGTATTCTCGCTCGTATTTACTATCAGTATTCGCATCTTCCCACATTGGTTTGTTATCATGAATGCGGTCGATCTGTGAAAAAAACAATTTCAGAAACCCTACGCCGCATTTCTTTTGCAAAGATACAAAAATAATATACATCATGCAAAATTTTTGCGGAAACTTTCCAAAGTACGGCAGCGATATGCAATGAATATAAAAAAACACGTTACAACTCTCAGCGAGCTGCAACGTATCAACTATGTTTAACTAAAAATCCTTTTCTGAATCAAATGGCGGCCTCACGGTTACCATTGTCATCCGTTTCAACAATCATGAAAACTTACCTTAATCTAATAACTAAAAACCTAAAATCTATTACTAACCTAAACAATCTATTAACCTTTTGACATTGCAAAGGTACGACAATCTCGCTGTTCGCGCAAACAATTCTATCTGATTTCTCCAAAAAGCAAGCGTTTCTTGATGTAAATCAATACTTGTGTGCGAGAACAACAGCATTTTCCATAAAAAAACAGGTTTTCTTTCAACAGCAAGGATACGTCACCCTGCATCCATTCATTGCATCAGAGTTTCTCAATCAGCACGGTTGCATAAGCGCTGATGCCCTCTTCCCTGCCGGTAAAGCCCAGTTTCTCAGTGGTTGTCGCCTTAATAGAGATGTTTTCCTCGTCAGTATGCATCACCTGTGCCAGGCATTTCTTCATGGCCGGCACATGGGGATTAATCTTCGGACGCTCCGCACATACCGTAGCATCCAGATTTCCGAAACGAAAACCCTTCGCCTCTATCAACTCCATGGTCTTGCGAAGGATAATTTTGCTGTCCATGTTCAGCGTCTCGGCAGATGTATCCGGGAAATGGAATCCGATATCCCGCATATTCGCAGCGCCCAGCAAAGCATCGCAAATGGCATGGATCAGCACATCCGCATCGCTATGGCCGAGCAGCCCCAGAGAATGTTCAATCTTGATTCCTCCCAGCCAGAGTTCGCGCCCTTCCACCAGACGGTGGACGTCGAACCCCATTCCTACCCGAATAATCATAACTATATAATATAATGTGTACGTACAATAATTAACGATGAACGAAAAACCGAGAACGCTGAATTATCTGAACAGGTCTTTGATTCCGTCCATATCGAAGCCAAGCGTGAAGCGCAGCGTCTGGTCAAGAGGATTACTCTTGGCCGTGGCTATAACATAGCCCACATCCAGCGAGAACACATTCATGCGGAAACCGGCACCCAGCGTAAAATACTTACGGTTGCCTTTGTTCTCGCTTTCATGGTGATAACCGGCACGCACCGAGAACTGGTCGTGATAGACATACTCGGCGCCCACGCTCCACGACACCTCCTGCAGTTCTTCCTTGAAACCATTAGGAGCATCGCCGAAACTCTTGAAGATACCGTTGATGCTGCTCACGTCATAATAATCGGTCTGAACGCGCCGCTGGTAGTCTTCCGTCGTTTCTCCCTCGTTCTGCTTTGGATAAGTAGGAACCAGCAGTTTGTTGGCATCGGCAGCAATGGTGAAACGGTTATACTCGTCCACAGGAACCATCAGCGCCATACCCAGACGCATGTTGGTGGGAATAAACTCACTGTTTTCGTCGCCTCCGAAGGTAATCTTACTACCGATATTGCTCACGTTCAGTCCCAGTCCCAACTGGCATTCCCTGTCGCCCAGCGTGAGGTAGTTGTTGTAATAGGCAGAGATGTCGGCAGCAAAAGCACTTCCGGGAGACGTGTCGTTCTCGTAATCGTAGGTCAAATCGGAATAAATCCAGCGAATGCCCGCTCCGATGGAGAAACGCTCACTGAGCATCAGCGAGTAGGCAACGTCCAGCGACATCTCGTAGGGGTTGATGGTCATGGCATTCTCGTCATAAGAAGTGCTCACCTCTCCTAACGAGAAATAGCGCAGCGAACCCGAAACAGCACTGTAGTCTCCGATGCGGTAATAGCCGGCCAGATAGGCCAGGTCTATGTCGTTCACCAACTGGCGCAGCCACGGCGTATAGTTCAGTGCCACGCCTGCCCTGCTGATGGTGAAGGGATATTTGGCTGGATTCCAGAATTGTGAATTCACATCAGGGTCGGTGGCAGCGCCCAAGTCGCCCATACCCGCAGCACGGGCATCAGGCGCAATCATCTGTGATGTCACAGACGAATGGACAGGGTTAAACATATCCTTCTTGTCCTGCGCGTTTACGGTCAAGGCACAGAGCGGCAGAAGGAGCATCAATCGCAATACCTTCGTCCATGCCGGTTTCGTGCCATTACATGTTGTTTTCATATCTGATCTGTTCATATTTCAGGTTTATTTAATCACTATCATTTTCTTTGCCTTCGACGAAGAACGGCTTCCCCCGCTGCTGAGGCGCACACGGTAAAGATAGACACCCGTCTCAAGTTGGTGCCCGCTGCCCGAGGATACGTTCCAGTCAACGGCATAGGTGTTTCCGGCGGCAACTCCCGATTCCTCATGGGTCCACAGCAGGCGCCCGCTCATGTCGAAAATGTCAATCGCCACGTCCAGTTCGCTCCCGGCACGGTCGTGACTGATGAGAAACGTGGTTGTGCTTCTCACGGGATTCTGCGTCAGGTTCACGTCCAGGAAGTTAGGTTCCAAGTCACGCGTCACCTGGAATGTGAGTTCCGCCGTTGAGGAGTTGTTCAGGATATCCCACGCCCTGAATTGCAGGCGGTGCACCCCCGGCTCCAGTTCCGGTATGTTGTAATACGTCTTTCCGCTGGTATAACTGCCAAAATCGTATTCGAAATAATCATTCAGCACATAGGTCTGCGACATTTGCCCGTCGATGACGAGTTCAAGGTTATGACCCACGCCGTTGCCCGTGGTGTTCAGTCCGTCCTTGTCGCGTATTTCCGCAACGAAATAGGGGGTGGTGTTCACCTTGTCGCCGTTCTGGAACTGCGGCGAATTGAGATAGCAGAATACTGACGGACCGATGGAATCGTTGATGGCCAGTGCGGAGCCGCCCACCACGAAATTCGTGTTACTGCCGCTTCCCGTCTGCTCCCGGCCGTTCTGTTTCACGAAAAGGTTCACCTTTCCGCGCCCGTCGGAATAACTGATATCCTTCGGCACGGCAAACGAAACGCTGAACTCGCCGTTGCGCACACTGTCCTGCCCGTTGAACAGCACCTTGGTGCGGTCGTTGTAAACCAGCGCCGTGGATGCTCCCGACTCGCTGTTGGTATTGTTCAGGAAGCACTCTATGCTCTCTTCGGCATCGCGCACCAGCATGTTCACCGTGCCATTGAAGTCAGACAACCGTGCATTGCCCTGCTCCACATGTCCCTCGAAGGTGGCCACCGTGCCTGCCTTCAGTGTCACGGGCTCTGCGCTGTCGGCTGCCACGCCGTTGATTATATCCACCACGGCCGTGAGCGTCGGGATGTGAAGCACCAGTGCCGGGTCGCCCAGCAGGGCATACTGCAACTTGTTTTCAGAAAGGTCGCGATAGATGCTGGTAACAGGATTGCCCCTGCTGTCTATGTAAGAATAGTTATAGCCCACCGTCACATTGTTCTTGGCAATGCGCTGCGCCTCGCCGATAGAGACGTATTTGCCGTTGACAGGAGTAAAGAGTGCCGTCAGATAGGCTATGTTCAGGTATTTGTTCTCTCGCGTGTATACCGTCCGGGTGGTACCGAAAAAGGCAACGGCACCGCCCTTGGGGTTCATCAAGGCTGCCTCGCCGATATTGTCGTTCTGCCCGTCATAGGGCATCACGTCGCAGGCGGCCGTCACCCACAGTGGAAGATTCGCATTGGTGAAACTGCTGAAATCATTCAACTTCAGCACTTTTTCGTGCGAGAGGGTGGTTTCGCTGGCATGTCCCACATAGTCCATCAGCAACGCCCCGCGGTTCTGCTGCTGCTTGAGCACCTCGGTAACCTCTGGATAGGTGTTGCCCGTCGAGGTGGGCACGATGTTGTAGGCATCCCACATCACCCGTTTCACATGAACACCGGCGTGCAGTTTTTCCACCACCTCGGCCGCAGCAAGGGCATCTTCCATGTGCACATTCTCGTTGCCGTCGTCGCCCATGAGCACCACCGTGTTCTGCCAGTCGCCCATATTCATGTTCTCTATATAGCCGATGGTCTTGTCCACCATGATCTTTGCCTCATCGGCCGTGCGCACGGGGAAGCGCCCCACGGCCACATCCAGCATGTCTGATGTCATCGGACTGGCACCTTCACCGTCGTCGAGATAGCAGAAGAAGCCGTCGTTGACATAGCACTTCGTCTTGCTGAACGAGTTCTCACTCTCGTAGCACAGCAGGAAGTCATCAGCACTGTATCCCTTCCACTCGCTGGTATTCATGCGGTTGTCCCAGGCACAATCGCCAAAAAGGAGCAGATAACGGGGCATTTCGCTCTCGGTCTGAGCGCGGTCGTATAGCATTTTCAGGTAGCGGCGATAGGCATTGGCATCGGGCGTGCCGCTGGAGAACTCGTTGAAAAGTTCGTCGGCAGGCACAATCCTCACCTTCATGCCGTCGTGCTGCTCATGGAAAGCCTTCAGCCGCTCGGCCTGCTCTCTCAGTTTCTGCGAGGCGGGTATCACGATTACCATCTGACAGGCTTCGTCGGCATGCAAGTCCTGATTGGTTATATTATAGACATACTCAGGTGCGTCAAAGGTGGTTGTCAGCAGATTGGGCAGCGGCCGCGGCTTGCTGAAGGAGAGCGACACATAGTCGATACGCACCGGACCGCCTTCTGTTGTCGTTATCTTCACCAGATTCTCTGGCTTTAGGTTTTTCACCGTGAACACCGTCTGCGTCTTCCGCCCGTGCTCATACTCCCGCTCATGCTGCACCGGGGCGGTCATCACCATACTCCCCAGCAGCGAGTCGTTCAGGGCTACGGTTGCCCGCGCTCCGTCAACCGGCGATGTCAGCGCCACGGTCAGCATGCCGTTGCTCTCACCGTCGGGAGCCGTCAGACTGATGGTTCTGCCGCCGTCGCCCACATTGATGGTCCTCGACTCGAAGAGATTGCACCCTCCTTCATACCATGCAAAGTCGTCCACCTCGTAGAGCGCATGATAATCGTCGTTTGCCGGATAGAACGCTGAGACGAAAGCCGCACTGTCTACCACCAAAGGGTCGGAGTCGTCGGCCTGCGTAATGAAGTAATAGCCATAGTCGGAATAAGGATTGCGCGTGCGCTCGGTGGCTGTCTCGCTCTGCCAGGAAACGGGTCCCTGCACATAGAACAGCCTTCGCCCGCCCATGTTGCAAGTGGCCACTTCCTTCAAGTCGTCGGTTTCCACAAGATAGTCGGCATCCAAGGCATCATTCTGCCTGGCTCCGCCATAGCCATAGACCTTCACCTTGGAAAGATTGGTGAAGCCGGCCTTGCGAATCAAGCCATCCGTGAGTTGATAGACTCCGCTCTGGGCAACGCGGATTTTGGCCCACGAGCCACTAGCCAGGACGGAATGCGAGGCATACCGCCCCGTCGCTCCGGCACGCGTCTGCGCCACACTTCGCCGTCCTCCCTGCCGGGCGACGGGCTTCGACTTGATGTCGAGCATGAAACTAACCAGTTTCTGGTATTTGCCGTTGCGACAGACAAAAGGCAGGAACGCCACCGACAGAATGCCATGTTTGCGGCTGCACACCACCGTTGTCTCCACCTCTGGCATCTGGGGAAGGCCGTCGGGCAGCAGGCTCTTTATCTGCTCAGCATCCTGTCTGCTCATGTCCAAGAACTCCGGATAGAGGATAGCGGCCTCGTAGACGGAGTCGGCATAGGCTCCCGAAAGGGGAAACGAACAGGCAAAAGCACGCAACACACTGTCAACCTTCACCTCTTCGGCTGTCAGGTTGAAAAACCGCTGCTGTGCCATCGCTGCGATGCTGCACCATAAAGCAACACAAATGACGATCCGTCTTTTAAAGTTCAATCTCACTTAACGTTAAATTCCATCACCTTATACACTTCGAGCCATCCCTCAAGATGGTCGTCGATATGCACAGGACCCACGCCGGCAGGAGTTCCCGTGTACAAGATGTCGCCCGTTTTCAGTGTAAACCACTGGCTGATAAAGGCTATCAGTTCGTCAACACGATAGAGCATGTCACTGGTACACCCTTCTTGCACGGTTTTGCCGTTGATATCCAGGTGGAAATGAATGGCCTGAATATCCCGGAACTTCTCCACTGGCACCCATTCACCGATGGCCGCCGACCCGTCGAAGCCCTTGCTGCGCTCCCACGGCAGTCCTTTCTCCTTGAGACGCTGCTGCAAGTCGCGGGCTGTGAAATCGATGCCCACGGTCACCGCGTCGTAATAACGATGGGCAAACCGCTGAGGTATGCTCTTACCCAGACGGCTGATGCGCACCACCAACTCTGTCTCATAGTCAATCCGCCCAAGTTCCTCGGGCAGGAAAAACGGTTTCTTATCCTTGAGCAGAGCCGAGTCGGCTTTCAGGAAAATCACCGGCTCTTCTGGTTTATATAACGCGCCTTCCATTTCTTTATTGTGCTGGATGTAATTCTTTCCTACTGCAAATATCTTCATAACTAATGCTTTATAAATACATTTCGGCTGCAAAGTTACGAAATCTTTTTCTGAAACCATGGCCAGGCTGAGAGTTTCTTCCAGCAAGTGGCACGTTGTTTATCCCAATATGCCGCACGTCGCTTCTTCGCTTGATGCATCTCGCTTCTTCCCTGGGCGCATCGCCCACGGCGCACCAACTCGTAGTCATCCGCCCTCCAAACCTATGCTTTTGAGCCTTTGTTTCAGCGCTTTACATGATGAATACGGCTGGTATACAAAAGTAAATCAATTTAATTTGCGCGGTAAATTAAATTAATTTGAAAAGTAAATCAATTTAATTTGCACGGTAAATCAATTTAATTTGCAAATGCAAACCAATCAACCAACACATCAAAACCATATGATTTGCTGAAGAAAAGTGCCACTTTCGCAATCCGAGGGATACCCTAAGACCTTCTCCTTCAACGCGGCCGACGGTGAGGATGTCTTCGTCATTCGCAATGTTTCTTTGTTATCTGTATTTCGCTTCTTCCTCCCCGATTCCTATTCTACAACTGTTAATATTACATAATTCTATGCAAAACTTGGTACTATGTATTGCAAGGTACTAAGTTTTTGCATATCTTTGCATCCGAAATCATATCAAACCATAGAAATATGAACATCGAGAATGCAAAGTCACAGATGCGCAAGGGCATGCTGGAGTACTGTGTGCTACTGCTGTTGAAGCACCGACCCTCGTATGCCAGCGACATCATCCAGCAACTGAAGGCAGCGGAACTGCTGGTGGTAGAGGGAACACTCTATCCCCTGCTGACCCGTCTGAAGAACGACGGACTGCTGCGCTATGAATGGCAGGAGTCCACACAAGGACCTCCCCGCAAGTACTATGCCCTCAGCGAAGAGGGCGAACAGTTTCTCGAAGGACTCGACGGAGCCTGGACGGAACTCGCCAACACCATCAATTATCTCAAGAATATCCACCCTAAACTGTTAGAAACAAAATGAAGAAGAATATCACCATCAACCTCTGTGGCCGCCTCTTCCAGATCGATGAGGATGCCTATGAGTTGTTGCAGCAATACATCGAGTCGCTCCGCAGTTTCTTCGGACGTCAGGAGGGCGGCGACGAAATCGTTGACGACATTGAGGCCCGCATCGCAGAACTGTTTGAAGAACTCCGTCAGCAGGGCATCGAGGCCATCACCATCGACCATGTGAAGGACATTATCTCCCGTATCGGAAAGCCAGAGCAGATGGCTGGTGAAGACGATGGCGAACCCCAGTCGTCAGAGTCGAAGGAGGATCCAAAGGAAGGTCACCGGTATGACTCCCTGCACTCGGCGGCTCAGGACATATACGATAATGTACGTGAAAGGACGGCAGGCAAGAAACTCTTCCGCAATCCTAAGGACAAGATGCTGGCGGGTGTGCTCTCGGGGTTTGCCACCTACACCAACACCGACCCTATAATCTGGCGCCTGGCCACAATCGTGTTTACGGCATGCTACGGCATCGGTCTGATAGCCTATATCATTCTTGCCATCGTGCTGCCTGAGGCCAAGACTCCAGAGCAAATGCTCCAGATGGAGGGCAAAGAGGTGAACCCTCAGAACTTGGCCGATGTGGTGGTGGAGAAAGACGAGACCGTCACTCAGAGTCCCAACCTGCTGCGCTCACTCTTCTCCTTGCTGCTGAAACTGCTCTTTGGATTCTTCGTGGGCTTGGCTCTCGTTGTCTGCCTGTTTCTCTGCGTATGTGCTTTGGTTGCCCTTGTCATGGTGGTCTGCGCCCTCGTACTGCCCGTCACCAGCAGCATGCCGTGGAGCCTGGCATCGTTAGGACTGGCGGGTCTCTATCAGTCAAATCCCCTGGTGATTGTGCTCTTCACCTTCACACTGTTCATGCTTCTGCTGATACCCATCTATGCCATCATCCACATGGTGCTCTCGCTATCGGGCAAGGCTCGTCCGATGGGCATCGGGCAGCGCATCACGCTGATTCTTCTCTGGATTGCCGCTCTCTGTTGCGTTGTGCCCTGCGGTATCGTCATGAATCAGTTTAGTGACCAGTATTTTGACACGAAGTATAATTATCATGCCAGTTATAGTTACCAGGGTGTGAAGATGAGTAATGAGGACAGAGACTTCCTGCGAAAAGGCGGATGGAACCTGTTGGCAGCGGTCAACTGCGACCACTATACATGGAGCGGGCAATATCCCAATGGCGACCCTGATGTCCGCTATCTCGACACCTACAACGATAACTGTGAGGCCGTGCTTCGCGTGGAGCGAAAGCAGGATCTTAAGCCCGGTGTATATCGTATGGACTGTCTGGTGCGTGCCGAAGGGCCTGGGGCATACGTCTACGCAATGGCTGCCGACAGCACCTACCTCATGGAGATTCCTGCATACGACAACAAGCCCGCCGGACTTTACGACTTGCTGCTGCAGGAGCAGGAGTATGGAAAGGATAGTAACGCCAGCCTGAAGTATCTCAACCTGAAAGTAGACTCGGCAGATGTGCGTAATCACGCCGAATGGCTCGACAGTTGGTCGGTGGTCACCATTGATAACATCGTCTCTACCGACGGCACTATTGCCTACGGTATGACGAGCGATATGACTGTCACTGGGCAGCAATGCCAATCGAAATGGTTCTCTGCCACCGACTTCACCCTGACTCGCACAGGCGACTTGCCTAAATCTCCTAAAAAAAGGTAGCCTACAGCCATTATAACTATACAAAAAAGGCGGACGGAAGTGTTGTGTTTCATCACTTCCACCCGCAATGTTTCTCGCCTTTTATCCCTCTATGAGGTCACGGGGCAGTTCGGGCATGGCTCCGTTTTGCGTGCAGACGAAGGCAGACACCTTCACGGCCAGGGCATGCGCCTCGTGGATGGGCATTCCCTTGAGCAGGGCGGCGCAGAATGAACCTGTGAAAGAATCGCCTGCTCCCACCGTGTCGGCCACCTGAACCTTTGGTGTGGGCTGGTAATACGACTTGTCTGCGGTGAACACGTAACTGCCGTTGGTGCCGCAAGTAAGCACCAGAATGTCCAGGTTGTATTCACTGATGAGTTGCTTGCAGCGCTTCTCCTCGTCGAGGTCGGGCAGTCCGAACATGCGACTCACCACCACCAGTTCCTCGTCGTTTATCTTCAGGATATTGCAGCGACGCATCGACTGCTCAATAATCTCCTTGGTATAGAAACTCTGGCGCAGGTTGATGTCGAATATCTTCACGCAGTAGGCCGGCGTGGCATCTAAGAATTTCCCGATCGTCTCGCGGCTTACCACACTGCGCTGGGCCAGTGAACCGAAGCATACGGCGCGGCAGTTGTTGGCCACTTTCTCAATCTCATCCGTAAACGGGATATTGTCCCACGCCACGCCCTCGCGGATGTTATAGGTAGGAATGCCCTGCTCGTCGAGTGTCACCTGCACGGTGCCTGTGGGATAAGGTATGCGGGGCATCAGATAGTTCAGTTTATGTTCTTCAAGGGCACCTATCGTTTCGTCGCCCAGCGCATCCTCGCCCAGCGCGCTCACGGCGAGCGTGTCGAAGCCGAACTGTCCGGCGTGATAAGCAAAGTTGGCAGGAGCACCGCCCAGTTTCTTTCCTTCGGGCAGGCAGTCCCAAAGTGCCTCGCCCAGTCCTACGATTGTTCTTTTCATGATGGTTATTGTTTAACTTGTTTGATATACGTTATCAGATAAATCACACCCACGGCCATTACAGCCACGGCACCGGCCTGCCCCACGGCATCGCTCATGAAACCCATGATAAGCGGGAATACGGTTCCGCCGAAGAGTCCCATGATCATCAGACCCGACACCTCGTTCTGCTTTGTGGGCATAGCGGTCAGAGCCTGGGCAAAACACATGGAGAAGATATTGGAGTTGCCATAGCCCACCAGTGCTATTCCGGCATAGAGCAGCCATTTGGTGTTGCCGCCGAACATCAGCACCATGCTCAGCGCCATCATTATCACAGAAATGATAAAGAACACACGAGTCTTCATTACTCTCAGGAAGAACGAACCTGTCAGGCTGCCAATGGTACGGAAGATAAAATACAGGCTGGTGGCAAAGGCTGCATCGTTGAGCGTCATCCCTAAACGCTCCTGAAGGATTTTCGGAGCAGTGGTGTTGGTACCTACGTCGATACCCACATGACACATAATGCCTAAGAATGAAAGCAGCACGATGGGCTCGCCCAGCAGTTTGATGCAGTCGAGGAACGATGAAGCCTTGCCCTCGATCTTCGGCTCTTCAATCGGGGTGATCCAGAGCAGCAGCGTGGTCAGCAGTCCCACCACGAAATAGACAGCAAAGAGCACGCGCCAGTTCAACCCGAGGTCGGGAATCACGGCCGTGGCACCCCACATGGCAACATAGGGGGCCATGAACGAAGCGATGGCTTTCACGAACTGGCCGAAGGTAAGCGACGATGCCAGGTTTTTGCCTCCGGTAACAAGTGCCATCAGCGGGTTCAGAGAGGTCTGCATCAGGGCATTGCCGATGCCCAGCAGCGAGAATGCAGCAAGCATGATGGGGAATGTCTCGCCGAACAGCGGCAGCAACAGCGACACCACTGTGACGACAAGCGAGAGAAGCACCGTCTTCTTCTTTCCAATTTTGTTCATCAGCATGCCCGTAGGCACCGAGAAGATGAGGAACCAGAAGAACACCAGCGAAGGGAACATGTTGGCAACAGAGTCACTCAGCGAGAGGTCTTCTTTCACATAGTTGCTTGCAATGCCCACGAGGTCGACGAATCCCATTGCGAAGAAACACAGCATCACAGGGATCAGCAGGGCAGTCTTGTTTTGTTTCATAGATATTTTGTTTGATTTTATTTATTAATTAATCATTTCATTCATCACGATTCACGTAAAAAGAAATCACCATGACCGGTGTTTCACTTCATCGTATTGATTTCATAGATCCTGGCTTTGCCGCCATTCACTTTCACCACATTATAAGGCTCGGTGGGGAACACCAGATTGGTCATCACCATCTTGCCCTCGCTGTCAAAGGCTTCAATGCTGCAATTGTCGATGAAGATGCGCAGTTGGCGGATGCTGCCATAGGTCGGGGCTACCGTCTCCACGGGGAAGGCATCGCTGAACGAAGTCATGCCGCTCGCCTTGCGGTCCATGGAAAACGTGCGCTCAGCCTCGTTGTAACGCATCACCACCTGCTCGCCCTTGCCGTTTTGCAAGGTTATCACGGCTGTGCCTTTCACGTCGACTATAATCTCACAGGCATTCGTAGGTTTCTTCACCTGCTTACCGCGCACGACATCCATCTCCTTCGAAGGAACAGAGGCCAGATAGATCTCATCATTGGCAGTGAAAAGACTCAGGTCGCGCGGAATGCTGTTGGCACTGCGGAACTGCATTGTCGGGACAACGCCGGCATACTGCCAGTTGCTCATCCAAGCCAGAGCCACATGGCGGTCCTCGGGAGCATTAGAGAATGTCACCGTGGCATAATGGTCTTTGCCGTAGTCCATCCACTTCGTTGTGGAAGGCTTAGAGTCGCAAACGAACTGATGACCGTCGAACATGCCGGTAAAGTATTGCGTTGCACTGCCGCCATAAGGGCCGCCGGGGTTGATGTTCAAGAGCAGCACCCACTTTTTCGACGACTGCGGTATGTTAGTTCCATGCGCCTTGTTTTCCATTTCAAACTCCAACAGATCCGGGCATTCCCAAACGCCGTCATGATTGCCATAGCCATGGCCGAATGAACTCTCATAGGTCCACTCCTTCAGGTTTTTCGAAGAATAAAACTGCACCTCCTGCCCCACTGCCAGCACAACAATCCAGCGCCCCGTGCCCTCGTGCCAGAACACCTTCGGGTCGCGGAAGTCAGGAGCAGGGTAAGTCAACACAGGGTTGCCGGCATACTTCGTGAACGTCCGTCCGCCATCAGTGCTGTAGGCAATGCTCTGCGTCTGGTGCCTGCCTGCCGAGGTGTACATCGCCACGATGGCACCAGCGCCGAAACCAGCCGTGTTGTCCTTGTCAACAACAGCGCTGCCAGAGAAGATCGAGCCCAATGCGTCTGGTTCCACGGCCGTTGGCTGCGCCTCCCAATGAATCAGGTCGCGCGACGTGCTATGCCCCCACGTCATGTTCTCCCACTGCGAGCCATAAGGATTCCACTGGTAGTACAGGTGCCACACACCGTCTTTATAAAACATGCCGTTAGGGTCGTTCATCCATCCCCACTTAGGAGTGTGATGATAAACGGGGCGGTATTTCTCGCGATTCGTTGTGTCGAAGTTGTCTGTCATGCTCATTTCCTTCCAGCACGCAAAGTTCTTCACCGAGCCTGTCTTGTGGCGGT
>DGWC01000002.1 GCA_002395135.1 Prevotella sp. UBA4268
CGTAGATATTCACTTTGATGTAGTTATAAAGAGTATCATCCAAAAAAGAAATCTGCTATAATCGGTCTGACTATTATGTCAGAGGGATTATAGCAGACTTTACGAATTGAGCGGAAAACGGGACTCGGACCCGCGACCCCAACCTTGGCAAGGTTGTGCTCTACCAACTGAGCTATTTCCGCTTGTGTGCCTAAAAAAAGGCGTTGCAAGTTTCGTGAAGAGGAGGAGACTCGAACTCCCACGTCACAATTGACACTACCCCCTCAAAGTAGCGCGTCTACCAATTCCGCCACCTCTCCAACAAAAAGCATTCTGCAACAGAAAAATATTGCCTTACTCTATGTGCCCAGAACAGGACTCGAACCTGCACGCCTCGCGGCACACGCACCTGAAACGTGCGCGTCTACCAATTCCGCCACCTGGGCATAATCAGAAATAAGTCCGGCACTTATTCTTCTTTTGTTGCAGAATGTTGAGCGGAAAACGGGACTCGGACCCGCGACCCCAACCTTGGCAAGGTTGTGCTCTACCAACTGAGCTATTTCCGCTTATCAAACTTTCAAATGAAAGTGCATTTCTCCAAATGCGGTTGCAAAGGTAATAGTTTTTTCTGAATTAGCAAATTATTTTCTTCTTTTTTTTCCTCAGTTCCTCAATTTTCTTTAATTCATACGACTTTTGTAATCTTCATAGCCATATCTGCGGAGCAGTTTAAACTCCCCGTTGCTTTTCAAGATGCCAATCGAAGGATGCGCAATACCATTGAACATATTCGTCTTTACAGTGGTGTAGTGTAGCATATCCTCAAAAACGATTGTCTCTCCCACTTTCAATTCATGCCCGAAATCCCACATTCCCATAAAGTCTCCACTGAGACAACTATTGCCCCCTAATCTATATAAATAAGGTGTATGCGTCGTCACTTCCGATTCCCCTACAATCTCAGCCCCTCTCACTTCTGGCATATATGGCATTTCAAGACAATCAGGCATGTGGCATGTGAAACTGACATCAAGTATTGCCGTACGTATTCCCTTGTCTTCCACGATGTCCACCACATGGGATACCAGCGGACCTGTTTGCCATCCAAAGGCACTTCCCGGCTCCAGGATAATGTGCAACCACGGATATCGGGCATGCAATCCCTTCATCAGGTGGATGAGCAGATCCACATCATAGCCCTTGCGTGTCATCAGATGTCCGCCTCCAAGGTTGAGCCATTTCAGTTGAGGAAACCATTTGGAGAATTTCTCTTCTATATGAGCCAAAGTCCGCTCCAGCACATCAGCCCCGCTCTCACAATGACAATGACAATGGAAGCCTTCGATATACTTGGGTAGTTGTTCCGGCAGTTTTCCCGCAGAAACGCCGAATCGTGTCCCAGGAGCACAGGGATTGTACAAAGCCGTACCCACTTCAGAATACTCTGGGTTTACCCGCAAGCCTATTGAGATATCATGCAGCCCTTTTTCTCCTTCTTCGCACGCCACGCGTTTTACCACATCGCAATAACGACTATACTGGGTCAGCGAATTAAAGGTGAGATGACTGGAACATCGCGCTATCTCTTCGATTTCACTGTCGGTATAAGCAGGTGAATACGTATGAGCCTTCGCACCAAACTCCTCAAAGGCAAGGCGTGCTTCATTCAGCGAACTTGCCGTGGTTGACTGTATATATTCTCTGAAGATGGGAAATGTTTTCCACAAAGCATACGCTTTGAATGCAAGGATGATTTCCACGTCAGCCTCGCGTGCCACCCTGCTGATGAGTGACAGATTGTTGCGCAGCCGATTTTCTTCCAACACATAAACGGGGCCTTCTAACCCATCAAAGGTTTCCGGATTCACTTTCATGATATAATACTTTTGATAATGCAAAGATACGCAAAATTAATGAGAAAGTGCCAACGCAACTATTTTTTATGGATATTATATTGCATGTTTGGGATATTTTTAATACTTTTGCAGCATAAAAGGAAAAAAGACGAATGAAACTCGTTCTCATGACCAAACCCACATTCTTTGTGGAAGAAGACAAAATCATTTCAACACTCTTCGACGAGGGGCTGGACAATCTGCACTTGTACAAGCCAGACTCCTCGCCCATGTATGCAGAGCGGTTGCTCTCGCTGTTGCCAGACATCTATTATCGCAAAATAACAGTTCACGATCATTATTACCTGAAAAACGAATATGGGCTGGCTGGCATTCATATCGAATCACCAGATGCCCCCAAGCCCGACGGATATAAAGGCCGCTTCAGCCGCACTTGCATGGAACTTGACAAACTGAAGGCGGCAAAAAAGAAAGCCGAATATGTTTTCCTGAAATACATTTTCCACAGTCAAAGCGAGAAAGACGCCGATGCCACCTTCACGATACAGCAATTGGAGGAAGCATCAGACATGGGACTTATTGACAAACATGTCTATGCATTGGGCGGCATGAATCTCGACAACGTGAAAATTGCCAAAGAATTAGGGTTCGGAGGCGTTGTCATCTGTGGCGACTTGTGGAACCGCTTTGATATTCATAATCAGCAGGACTACAAAGAACTGATAACTCATTTCGAAAAACTGCGCAAGGCTGTGGGATAGTTTGGAAACGATGCTGAAAGACTACTCCCCGCAGCACAGCATGACTAAGCATATATACGAATCAATGAATAACAAAAAAACACAATGATCGACTCAAATTCATTTATGGTTTTTTCTGGCACTGCCACTAAATACCTTGCAGAACGCATTTGCCAAAGTCTTGGCTGTCCGTTAGGAAAATTGCTGATGACCAAATTTTCTGATGGCGAGTTTGCTGTTTCCTATGAGCAGTCTGTACGCGGCCGCGACATCTTTCTAGTACAGAGCACATTTCCCAATTCAGACAATCTGATGGAACTCCTCCTGATGATTGATGCCGCCAAACGCGCATCGGCAAAAAGTATAAATGCCGTCATACCCTACTTCGGCTGGGCGCGACAAGACCGCAAAGACAAACCACGCGTGAGCATCGGTGCCAAGTTGGTGGCAGACTTGCTGAGCGTTGCAGGCGTAGACCGTGTGATAACGATGGACCTCCATGCTGATCAGATTCAGGGTTTCTTCGATGTTCCCGTTGATCACCTGTATGCATCAGGTGTCATCCTTCCCTATCTGAAGAGTCTGAAACTTGACGATATGGTCATCGCATCTCCCGACGTAGGCGGTTCAAAGCGCGCCAACACCTATGCGAAATACCTTGGTTGTCCCCTGGTGCTTTGCAACAAGACACGCGCCCGTGCCAATGTGGTGGAGAGCATGCAGATTATCGGAGATGTAAACGGAAAGAACGTGGTAATCGTCGACGACATGGTTGACACCGCAGGCACCATTACAAAAGCGGCCGATATCATGAAAGCCGCCGGAGCGAAGAGCGTCCGTGCCTGCGCCAGCCATTGTGTCATGAGCGGACCGGCAAGCGACCGTGTGCAAGAAAGCGCTATCGAAGAGATTGTGTTCACCGATTCCATCCCGTACACCAAGCGCTGTGACAAAGTAAAGCAACTATCGGTTGCCGACATGTTTGCCGACACCATCCAACGCGTTCTTGAAAACAAGAGTATCAGCGACCAATATATCGTATAACAGAACAGCGCCATTCACCCTTTGTGAATGGCGCTGTTTCTATAAACAATTTATTACCATTAATACTCAAACCACTTCACATACGCAAAGTCCTGACGGTGAGGCAGGTTGTCGTTCTTGGGATACATGCGAACGGCCACCTTGTAAGTACCGGCATGAACACCCGTGACCTGTGTCTCGAAGGTGAAGAGGTTGCCCTCACGCTTCGTCACGGTGAACGGACGCACGTCGTTGACGTGGTCTTCGCCAGCAGGATCATTCTTCAGGCACACGATTTCCAGACCGATAGCATCGTCGAGTCCCTGCTCGTCGATGACGTACTTGAAGTTGTAAGCCTTGCCAGCTTCCATGCCGTCCATGGGAATATCGTTCTCGTGGCTGACCACATGGATGGCATCCCAACGCTCGGCCACCGTCTCTTTCCACAGAGCCAGCTCCTTGGCCAGACGGTTGTCGTCGGCCGACAGCTGCTTGAAGCGGGCAGCCTCCTTGTTGTAGAACTTATCGTAGTAGTCGTCGAGCTGACGCTTCATGGTGTAGTGGGGAGCGATGGTAGCGATGGAGTTCTTGATCACCTTGATCCAACCCTCGCTGTAGCCATTCAGGTTCTTGTCGTAGTAGAGGGGCACGATCTCGTTCTCGAGCAGACCGTAGATGGTAGCAGCGTCGAGACGGTCCTGATACTCCTGGTTCTGGTAGGTGCGCTTCTCGGTGAGAGCCCATCCGGCACCCTCGCG
>DGWC01000104.1:0-7010 GCA_002395135.1 Prevotella sp. UBA4268
ACAAAGTTCTTTGCTCAGAACTTTGTACTGCTGGGCTTGAAGAAGTTAATCTCTACCAGCTATGCACCCGAAAGCAAGAAATACAAGTTGCCGTATCAGCCCACACTCTTTGAGACAGAACAGCCGCACTTCGACGCAGATAAGAGCAAAACGCATGGTAAGATATTCGTGCTTGAGCAAGATGTAACTGGCGATAATCGTATCAACATCGAGGATTTGCAATGGCAGTATCTGGATGGTGACGGTGATTTTCGTAGTAAGGAGATACGCAAACTGCGCGATGAGGCAGACATCATTGTAACCAATCCGCCGTTCTCGCTGTTTAGGGAGTTCGTGGTTTGGTTGATGGAGTCTGGGAAACAATTCATCATTATTGGCAATTTGAATGCAATATCTTATAAAGAGGTTTTTCCGTTGATAAAAGATAACAGGATGTGGCTTGGAGCTACAGGTTATATAACAGATATGGTATTTGGTGTTCCTGAAGGTACTGTAGTTAAAGAAAGCGATAAAGCAAAGGCAGAAAGATTAGGCTATGTCGGAAACTATACGCGTTTGGGTAATTCGTGTTGGTTTACAAATGTTGACCATGGGCGTCGTCATCAACCGCTTCAACTAATGACTATGGCTGATAACTTGAAACATAGTAAACATAAGGACATTAGAGGCCGTAAAGATTATATTCACTATGAGAATTATGATGCGATAGAGATTCCTTATACGGATGCTATTCCATCAGACTATGAGGGAGCAATGGGAGTTCCTTTAACTTTCTTGGACAAGTATTGCCCAGAACAATTTGAGATTATTGGTCATCCTCATGGAGATTATGGACTTGAATTAGGACTAAAGCCATTTCCCCGTGAATTAAAAGAACTGAACAAAGGACTTCGTGATGGCGATTTATACTATATGATGGACGGCAAGCCTGAACTGCCATATCGTCGAATACTAATCCGCAAAAAGCAATCGTTATGAAAACAACTTTGGAACAATACACCGTTGAGCAAATATGTGACGGCTTCGAGTACAACGAACTGGAAGGAAAAGGTCTTTATGGATTGTCAGGCCAGTTGACCATTCAGCCAGAATATCAGCGTAACTACATTTATGCCGATGGCAAGCGTGACGTGGCTGTCATTGAATCCGTGCTGAAAGGTTATCCGCTGGGGCTGATTTATTTCAACCGAGTGGACGATGGACGGCTTGAAGTGCTTGACGGTCAGCAGCGAATCACTTCGCTTGGCCGTTTCTTGCGGAATAAGTTTGCCGTGAAGATAAACGGTTTGGAGCAAATCTTCGACGGACTGAACGAAGGCTTGCAGCAGAAAATTCTACAGACGAAGTTGTTGGTCTATATCTGCGAAGGCGAGGGCGAGCATGCTGAGGAGGAAATCAAGGAATGGTTTAAGACCATTAACATAGCGGGTATTCCGCTCAATCGCCAAGAGGAACTGAACGCTGTCTTCTCTGGACCATTCGTCACTCTGTGCAAAGCCGAATTCTCAAATTCTCAGAATGCCAACATTCAGCGCTGGGAGAGTTTCGTTAAAGGCCCTGCTAACCGTCAGATGTTCCTTGCCACTGCTCTCGAATGGGTAAGCAAGGGAAATGTTGACGGCTACATGTCTGCCCATCGTCGCGATGAAAGCATCCATGAGATTAAGACCTATTTTAATACCGTGATAGATTGGGTGGACTCTAAGTTTGATGACATATATCCTGAAATGCAGGGGTTGAACTGGGGTAAACTCTATGAGGATTTCCACCGTTTTCCATTGAATCATACGGAGTTGTCGGCGAAGGTTCGCGAACTGATGCACGATGATTTCGTGGGGAATCGCCGAGGTGTGTTTGAATATGTGCTTGGTGGATGCCAGGATACCAAACTCTTGAATGTCCGTTTATTCGACAAACCCACCATGCGCAAAGTGTATCAGCAGCAGACAGAAAAGGCAAAGGCCGAGGGTGTGAGCAACTGCCCCTACTGCGCCATCGGTCATGATCAGAATGCCCGCCGCATCTGGAAACTGGAAGAAATGGATGCCGACCATGTGACAGCATGGAGCAAGGGCGGCTCAACAGATATTGAAAACTGCCAGATGTTGTGCAAGACGCATAACCGGGCGAAAGGAAATCGCTGACGAGGTGAGTGCGTCAGCGATGAAGTGATTAGCAAATACAAATAAAAAAACAACGATATGATGAAGAAACTTTATGCTTTTGTAGCAGTAGTGGCCGCTGGGTGCATGATGATGGCATGCGGTGGGAAGACAGAGGGAAATCCAGAGGCTGATTCCCTTCGCAACGTGTTGAACGGAACCTTGTCGGAAATGAGCGAGATGGACTTGTTCCTCGATGCCGTGAATGCCAGCATGGACAGCGTGGTGAACATGGACGGAGAGATTCTGAGAATATCGGGAGAGAGTCCGCTTTCGCGCAAGGAGCAGATTCGCCAGAACATCGAAGCCTATAAAATGATCCTGAAACGGCAGCGCGACCGGTTGGCTGCTCTGGAAGAAAAACTGAAAGGCAGCAATGCCAACAACGAGAAACTGATGAAGACCATCTCGGCACTGAAGAAGCAGATTGAGGAGAAAGACCAGGCCATCGTGGAACTGACCGAGGAACTGGAGAAGCGAAACTTCGATATCAAGACGCTGAAAGGTCATGTGGAGAAACTGAACACGCAGGTGGCTGAACTGAAAGAGGAGACGAAGAGTCAGGAGGAGGCTCTCGTGGCGCAGAGCGATATGATGAACGAGGCTTATGTCATCATCGGCACGAAGAAGGAACTGAAGGCAGCCGGACTGCTCTCGGGCGGTTCGCTGTTCAAGAAAAGCCGTCTCGACCTCTCGCAGGTGAACGCTTCGTCATTCAACAAGATTGACATCCGCAAGGACAAGTCGTTCAACATTCCGGCCAAGAAAGCCACCGTGCTGACGCAGATGCCCAGCGGGTCGTACACCATTACTGACAACGGCGACGGCACGAGCACGCTGACCATTACCGATGCGAGCCGCTTCTGGAGCGTTTCCAACTACTTGGTGGTAAGGTATTAACAGAATATTCATGGGGATGTACACCCCGAAACAGTAACCTATAAACGAATACAGCAATGAAAAGTGCAAGGTATATGCTGATGATGCTCGTGTGCTGCGTGGCCATGGGCATGCAGGCGCAGCAGCGCGAACATGTGGTGCAGCGAGGTGAAGACTTTGCCTCGATAGCCAAGAAGTATGCCATCACGGAGCAGGAACTCATGGATGCCAATCCCGCCAGCAAGGCATGCTACGTGGGAAGAAAACTGATTATTCCCCAGCACGGCGTGCCTGTGGAGCGGAAAGCCGTTGAAGCAGAGCCGCTCGACATCAAGTTGCTCTCTGATGACAAGGACATCCTCACCAAAAGCAGCGCAACCACCTATCAGGTGGGGCAGGCACTGTGGAGGAAAGGGAAATATGACGAGGCCGTTTCCTATCTGACAAAGGCCGTGGATGCTGGAGAGCCCCGCGCCTATTATCCCTTGGGCGAGTGCTATGCACAGAAAGATGCCAAATGCCATGATGACGGCAAGGCGGCGGAATGCTTCATGAAGGCTTCTGAGCAGGTGAAAAGCAAGTATGATGAAAGTTACTGGCATTCGTGCGGAAATCTGGCAAAGTCGTATCAAAGCGGTAACGGTGTGAAGAAAGACTTGGCAAAGGCAAAGCACTATACGAATGAGTATCAATTGTATACCGACCCAGACGGAAGAGAGGATGCTTCGAAACTGATGAGGGGGATTCTTGCTGAAGAGTGCGCCATCGCTGAAAAGGAACTGGCCGAGAAGCGTGCCATCGCCATGCGGAAGTTGCAAGAAAAGCGTGAAAGAGAGCGCCAAGTGGCAGAAAAGATGATGACTCAGCAGGGCAGTAAGCAAGGGAAGGCTTTGGCCAGCGCAAACAAGGCAAAGGCCAACAATAATACAAGTAAGAGCCAGGCAAAGGCCAGTCAGTATGCAAATACAAGTATGAGTCAGGCAAAAGGCAGAACAGGAAAGTCTGACGAAGAACTGTTCCCGGGTTATACACGCAGAGCCCCGGGCATGCCACAGGTGGGGGAGACCAAGTATTGGCATCAGTCAGGAACATGCGGACTGTGTTCTTTGAGGTGCTTCCAATCCAGTGATGGGACAGTATTGTACGCCGTGTCTCCAGATCCTCATTTCATGGACTTTGGCAACATGACCTATGGCTATCGGCAAAATGGACAGCGCAACGGATGGATTGTACTGCAGAGAGTGAAAAGCGTGACGTCGATGAATATGAGTATTATGAATATATACAATCCGTTTCTTACGGATTTATCCAAACCACTTACATTCACCTTGGTGGATGTTGCTGGCGAAGTGTATGTTACACCAGATGGCAGCAGGGTGAAACTGGATGATGGAAAAGAATACGGGACTCCCGTTGATGAGAATACGGCAAATATCATCAAGAAAGAGTTGGACAGACAAGTCGCCAGGGCTGTGGGCATGGGAATTATAAAGTATGACAACAGTCCCAGTGAGGTGGAACAGCAACTGAAGGCCGACATTGAAGAGATTGACCGCCGACAGGCCGAGCGCCGTCAGAAAGAAATGAATACTTATCAGATGCGAGATGAACTGAACCGCGGCCATCGCACGACAAGGTACAAATATACCAATGTGGAGTCTACCCCGACTGTTTGGTGCGACGTGTGCAATCGTTTTGCTAAACCGCACACCCATCCGATAAACGACGGCAGACATTAAGGCTCTCTGGTATGACGTGAATGTTCTGTATCGGAAAATGTAAAATAGAAAGGCAAAATAGTTCTAATTCTGCAAATATTTGGCAAAAAACTTGCTCGTTTGCTAAAATTAATGTAATTTTGCAGCCGCAAAACGTGGCAACTGTCAAGAAATGAACAAAAAGCACGTTGAAAATGCATATAAATAACATAAGTTTAACATAAAATTTTAAAGCAAAGACATGATTATTGTACCAGTAAAAGATGGCGAGAACATCGAAAGAGCATTGAAGAAGTTTAAAAGAAAGTTTGAGAAGACAGGTGTGGTGAAAGAACTCCGCGCACGTCAGCAGTATGACAAACCTTCTGTTCTGAAGCGCCTGAAGATGGAGCACGCTATCTATGTACAGAAACTTCGCCAGCAGGAAGATTAATTGATGTGGGCGCGCAAAACGCGAAACTGCAAAATTATTGCCTGAAAAATTTGGTGGTTTGAAATAAATTCCGTAAATTCGTTGCCGAAATACGATTGTTGAGCAACGGATATGATGATAGAAGAATTTTTGAACTACTTGCAGTTGGAGCGGAATTATTCCGCAAAGACCGTGAAAAGTTACGGCGATGACCTGAAGGCATTCGAAACGTACTTCAAAAATTTAGATAGTCATCTCTCATGGGAATCGGCTGATGCCGATGTCATCCGGGGCTGGATGGAGAGTATGATGGATAAAGGAAACAATGCTACTTCAATCAACAGACGATTGAGTGCCTTGCGTTCCTTTTATCGTTTTGCCCTTGCCCGTGGGTATGTGGAACACGATCCCGCCCATGCAATCACCGGACCGAAAAAGGGAAAACCGCTGCCGCAGTTCGTCAAGGAGTCGGAAATGGACAGGCTCCTCGACATGAAAGAATGGTCGGACGATTATGTAAATGTACGCGCGCGTACTATTATATTATTATTCTACAGCACGGGAATTCGCTTGTCGGAACTGATTAGCCTGGACGACGGCATGGTGGACTTCACCAATCGTCAGATCAAGGTGACGGGAAAACGAAACAAACAGCGCGTGATTCCTTTCGGCGAGGAACTCAGAGCGGTGCTGAAGCGCTACATGGCATTGCGCGATGCTTCCGTGGATAAAGCGTCAGATGCCTTGTTCCTGACGAACAAAGGCGAGCGGATGAACGACATGCAGGTGCGCTATGAGGTGAAAAAGAACCTCACGCTGGTGACTACCATGAAGAAACGGACGCCCCACGTGCTCAGGCATTCATTCGCCACGGCGATGCTCAACCACGAGGCAGGGCTGGAGAGCGTGAAGAAACTGTTGGGACATCAGAGTCTTACAACGACCGAGATCTATACCCATACCACATTTGAACAATTGAAAAAAGTATATAGGCAAGCCCATCCGAGGGCGTAATCTTTAACCCTTTAAAAATTGGAGGTAACTATGGATATTAAAATTCAATCGATTCATTTCGATGCTACTGATCAGTTGAAGGCATTTATCGAGAAGAAAACTGCCAAGTTGGAAAAATCCTATGAAGACATTCAGAAAGTGGAAGTGCAGTTGAAAGTGGTGAAGCCTGCCACTGCCATGAACAAAGAAGCCGCCGTTACGGTGAACGTTCCTGGTAACACGTTATTCGTAGAGAAGGTGTGCGACACTTTTGAGGAGAGTATCGACCAATGCGTGGATTCTTTGAAGGTACAATTGACGAAATTCAAGGAAAAACAACGTAACAGATAAAAAAACTTCCAAAAAATTTTGGAGATTCAAAAAAACATCGTATCTTTGCAGCCGTTTTAGAACAAGTCCTTATGAAAAGGCCTACACGGCTGCAAGGATTTGCCTCTTTAGCTCAGTTGGCCAGAGCACGTGATTTGTAATCTCGGGGTCGTTGGTTCGAATCCGACAAGAGGCTCAAGGATGGGCGAAAGCCAATTGAGGTGTGAGGCTCAAGGATGGGCGAAAGCTAATTGAGGTGTGAGGCTCAAGAATGGGCGAAAGCCAATTGAGGTGTGAGGCTCAAGAATGGGCGAAAGCCAATTGAGTGAAAACTCAAGCAAAGGGATTCCGTAACGTCCCGAATGCGTTCTAATAATTATTTGGGTGGTTTCCAGAGTGGCCAAATGGGGCAGACTGTAAATCTGTTGTCTTTCGACTTCGGTGGTTCGAATCCATCACCACCCACTTCAGTAGATGCTTAATTGCGGAAATAGCTCAGTCGATAGAGCACTAGCC
>DGWC01000104.1:7178-7531 GCA_002395135.1 Prevotella sp. UBA4268
TCAAATCTCGGTTACAGCTCTACTGTTTTTTAATTTGTGTGAAGCAGAAAATACACGATTATTCATTTAATAAATAAAAAGTAAAGCTATGGCTAAAGAAACGTTTGTGCGCACCAAACCGCACGTAAACATTGGTACTATCGGTCACGTTGACCATGGTAAGACTACTCTGACCGCTGCCATCACACTCGTGCTTTCAAAGCGCGTTGCTGGTAACGAGGGTAAGATCAAGTCTTTTGACCAGATTGACAATGCTCCTGAGGAGAAGGAGCGTGGTATTACTATTAACACCGCTCACGTTGAGTACAAGACCAAGCTGCGTCACTACGCTCACGTGGACTGCCCGGGACACG
>DGWC01000047.1 GCA_002395135.1 Prevotella sp. UBA4268
CCCGTCTGCGGAAGAAGATAGGCCCATATGCCCAGCATATAGCCAACCGCCAGGGTTACGGCTATTATTTCGACGAAGACATCATCGAAAGCCCTGCGGAACAGCAGGCATAGGCTATCTTAGGGCTTTTTCCCATATTTCATAACTCGCTCATCGCTGATCACTCCCTGCCAGTTCATGCCGAAAGCGAAGTCGTAGGCATGGCCGTCGGCATCCTGGTAGCAGCGCATGTCGCGCGGCATGTCCTCCAGTTGTTCTTCCACCGTCTTCATGTCGGCAGGCATCTGCATGGGCAACAAGGCTGAAGGTTCTGCCTTTCCGCTGATAATGTCGAGCAGCGCCTGATGCTGCACGTTGAAGGACACCAGAATGGCATCGGCAAAGGGTTCTATTTCTGAAAGCACCACCGGACGGCCAGTCTCCAGAACCACGATGACGGGCTTTTCGCCCATCTCCTTTTTCGTGTTCCTCACCAGCAGCATGTCGTCGCGGTTGTAGGTCTTTACCGTTTTGCCCTTGAAACTACGGTTGGTGAATTTCTCCATGGGGTCGCCGCCGGCAATGCTCACGCTGCGGGCATAGCTGGCCGTGTAGTCGTCGTATTGCAGGCTATAGGGCACGTAACCATTGCCGCCGCTCTTCACGTCCGCCGTGCTATAGCCGAAACCGGCGCTGGGTTCTTCTATCAGACAGATGGCAAAATCGGCCTCTCCCGGTTCTTTCACCACTTCGAAATACTTTCCCACCAAGGCGAGGTCGATGGGCTCCACCGTCTTTTCCTCCGAGATGCCGCCCCAGAGACCTGGGATGGCGGGGAAGTGGCGCTTGGGAACATACACCTTCTTTTTCTCTTTCACGGGAAGCGTCTGGTTACTGTGGTTCTTCAGCATCACGATAGATTTCAGCTGGGCTTCGTAGCCCGCTTTCATAAATTCAGGATTACCCACGGTCTTCTTCGACTCGGCAGGGTCTAAATATGGATTCTCAAACAGTCCCACGCGGAACACATTGAGCAGCAACCGGCGTGCCGACTGTTCGAAACGCTCGCGGGCGCTGGCCTCGCCCTGAGCCTTAGCCCACATCTTGTAGGCCTCGAGCACAGGACCAATCTCGTTGTTGCCGCCAAACTGATCCACACCCGCCTGAAGAATCTTGTAGTGGCGCTCGGTCTCGGTGAGCGATTCCGCGCCCCAGGGCTTGCCGCCCCTCGGACTGTCGAGCACCTTCATGTCCTTCGTGATGCCCCAGTCGGTGCAGACCACTCCCTCAAACTTTGCTTCGTCGCGGAGTTGTTGCTGAATGAGCCAGCGGCTATAGCTGCCGCCCACGTTCTCGCCCGACGGGTCTTGATTCCAGAGAATGCTATAGATGGGCATCACGGCCGAAGCCATCTCCGTGCCGCCTTTCAGCCGGAAAGCGCCCTCCGTGAACGAACGTTTATGCATAGCCAGGTTCTTGCCTGGATATACGGCATATTTTCCGGAGGCGAGATGGGAGTCGCGACCGCCCTCCTGAGCCCCGTATCCATACCAGTGTTTCACCATCGCATTGACGCTCTTCGTGCCCCATCCTTTGGTCTCGGGAGTTGTCTGGAACGCATCACAGTAAGCCTGCGCCATATCCGTGGCCAGTTGAGGGTCTTCTCCGAACGTGCCGTTGAAACGAGTCCAGCGGGGATCCGTGGCGATGTCCACCTGCGGCGAGAGGGCAGTGGCAATGCCCAGCGCGCGATATTCCTCGGATGCTATCTCGCCGAAACGATAAACTAATTGCGGGTCGAACGTGGCAGCCAGTCCGAGCGATGTAGGCCAGAGTGAAATCTGCCCGCCCGCTCCGGCATTATATTCGGTCGTGGCCTTGGCTTCATGGCGCGGGTCGGAACTAGTGTTGGCCGGAATGCCGTGGTCGAGTGCTTCCACGTAGGCCTGCATATTGTTGTTCCAGCGGGCAGCCACCTCAGGACTCTCCACGCCCGTCATCAGCACGGCCCGCAGATGGTCGTCGCGCAGGAATTTCTTCTGGTCGTCGGAGAGGTCGGAAGGTTTGGCTCCGCTTTCCTTAAACGACTTCCCGCCGTAGGTGGATTCCCCGAAACCCATGTGCGAAACCATCGGCACCGACTGATGACTGCTGTAGAGCATCAGTCCGGCAATCTCCTCCACCGAGAGTTTCTTTGCCAGGTCTGCGGCCCGTTCCTGAGCCGTCAGTCGCCAGTCTTCGTAGGCATCCAGTGAGTCATTACGGTTCAGGTCCTTGAAGGCATACCCGTCTTCGGTCAGTATTTTAACGCCCGACTGCGGTGAATAGCCTAACGCAGGCCCTCCCTTCTGGGTGACCAGCATGAAAGAATCCACTTTCCTTTCCGTCCATTTCTGTCCGTCGCAGGCTGTAAGCGCAAAGAGTGCGCCGCCCATCGCCAGTAAAGTAACTGCTTTTGTAGTTTTCATTTTTCGGTTCGTATTTTTATATTGTCAGGTAATTCGGCAGCAAAAATAAGCATATTTTTTTAATTATGCTCTGTCAGATGGGAAAAAGTAATTGGTTATACCCTGTGCTTATTCCATAAAGTGCTTTCGTGTAATCGCAACTTGCTGTCTTTTAGTTGTTTACGTATGAAGCCGTGCCTTCATACGCCTTCATGCCGCTTTCACGAAGCCTAAAAGCGTTTTACTGCCAAAAAGATTATCTTTTCATGCGGTTTTGATGATGAATTGGAAGTGGATTGATAATATATTGCTTACCGATTCTTAATGAATCGGCACTCAATACATAATCTATTTCATACTAATCTATTATCAATTTCCAAATTCCCTTTAAGAAACCGACCGAAGGCGCGCCTTCAGTCGTAATCCATTTTCTGTCAATCGTTTATGTGAATGTGAAAGCGTGAAGGCCTTCCTGAAAGGTCCATTAGGAGAACTAACTAATCGCTTTTCCCAAAAATGATGCAAATGAAAGGTGTACAGCAAGTCTATGTAATCGTTGATCAATTGAAAATAATCACAAGACAATAAAAACGCTTAGTTGAATCACCAGAATAATAAAGAAATCGCTTATTGCAATGACTAAAATCAGTTTATGCTTTAATAAATCAGATCTGCCAGAAAGTCGAAATCCTTGGGCATGTTCATCTCGCTTCAGTGAGGTTTCTATCGGAAGGAATCGGTGAGGAGTTTGATTTCTATCTGCGGACTGATGCGCTCGTACAATATATTATACACGGCATCCAGGATGGGCATGTTCACGTGCATGTGGCGGTTGATTTCCTTCATACACTTCGTGCCGAAGAACCCCTCGGCAATCATCTCCATCTCTATCTGGGCCGACTTCACGCTGTAGCCTTTGCCTATCATGGTGCCGAAGGTGCGGTTGCGCGAGAAATTCGAATAGCCCGTCACCAGCAGGTCGCCCATATACACTGAATCGTTGATGTTGCGTTCCAGCGGATGCACGGTGTTGAGGAAGCGGTTCATCTCCTGAACGGCGTTTGACATCAGCACACTTTGGAAGTTATCGCCATATTTCAGTCCGCTGCAGATGCCGGCTGCGATGGCATAGACATTCTTCAGCACAGAACTGTATTCTATGCCTATCACATCCGTGGAAGTCTTCGTCTTGATGTATTCCGACGCGATGAGGTCGGCAAATCCCTGCGCTTTCTTCCTGTCAGAACATCCTATGGTGAGATACGACAGGCGCTCCAGAGCCACTTCTTCTGCATGCGACGGTCCTCCGATACAGGCCAGGTTGTCGTAAGGCACATCATACACCTGATGGAAATATTCCGAGCACACCAGGTTCTCATCGGGAACGATTCCCTTGATGGCCGTGATGACGAACTTGTCGCGTATGCGCGTCTTCAGTTTCTTCAGATGATTCTTCAGGTAAGGCGACGGAGTCACAAACACCAACGTGTCGTAGTTCTGCACGATTTTGTTGATATCGCTTGAGAAATCTATTTCGTCGATGTCGAAATGCACGCTGGTCAGGTAAGCGGGATTATGCCCCATCCTGCGGAAATCCTCAATGCGGTCGTCGCGGCGCATATACCATCCGATGCGGTGAGTATGCCCCACCACAATCTTGGCAATAGCGGTTGCCCAACTGCCTCCGCCAATGATGGCTATGTTTCCACAATCGTACATTTATTTACTTAACAATTGAGAATTGATTATTCTGTATCCGAACAATGGACAGCCACCTGTCAGGCCTGCGCCTTGTCAATCCACTGCTGCACCTCGTCCACACTGGGTTTCTGAAGTTCCAGTTTATATTTCTTCACAATGTCTCCAATCTTCTGCTGCAGGCCCTGTGCCTTCTCTTCCTTTATGTTACTAATCAGGTTGAAGCCAGCCTTGCGCAGCACGGGAACCCATGCTTCATCAACACCAATCTCAGCCCATTCGGCCACAGAACTCTGCGGAATCTTCTTTTCGGGCTTCATCTGCGGGAAGAAGAGCACTTCCTGGATATAGGTCTTACCCGTCATGAGCATCACCAAACGGTCAATACCGATGCCGATACCACTGGTGGGCGGCATTCCATACTGCAAGGCGCGAAGGAAGTCCTGATCGATAATCATAGCCTCATCGTCGCCCTTGTCGGCCAGTCGCATCTGCTCCACGAAGCGTTCCTCCTGGTCAATCGGGTCGTTCAACTCAGAATAGGCGTTGGCCAGTTCCTTTCCGTTCACCATCAGTTCGAAGCGCTCGGTCAGTCCGGGCTTTGAGCGGTGCATTTTGGTGAGTGGCGACATTTCCACAGGATAGTCGGTGATGAACGTGGGCTGGATAAATGTGCCTTCGCAGAATTCTCCGAACAACTCGTCGATTAGTTTTCCCTTGCCCATTGTCTCGTCCACTTCCATGCCTTTCTCCTTGCAGAAGGCGCGAATCTCTTCCTCTGTCTTTCCGTTGCAGTCGAATCCGGTCTTCTCCTTGATAGCATCCAAGATGGGCAGCCTGCGATAAGGGGCCTTGAACGAAACAATCTGCCCGTCAATTTCGCGTTCTGCCTTACCGTTTACGGCGATACAAATGGTCTCCAGGAGTTTCTCGGTGAACGACATCATCCAGTTGTAGTCCTTATACTGCACATACAGTTCCATGCAGGTGAACTCCGGGTTGTGGTTGCGGTCCATACCTTCGTTGCGGAAGTTCTTGCCGATTTCGTATACACCCTCAAAACCGCCCACGATAAGGCGCTTCAGATACAACTCTGTGGCGATGCGCATGTACATATCCTGATCCAGCGCATTGAAATGCGTAATGAACGGACGGGCGGAAGCACCGCCGGCAATGCTCTGCAGCGTGGGTGTCTCCACTTCGGTATAGCCGGCCTCGTCGAGCACGCGGCGCAGGGTGCGCAGCACGGTGGCGCGCTGCAGGAAGGTTTCTTTCACGCCTTCGTTCACCACCAGGTCCACATAGCGCTGGCGATAGCGCAGTTCGGGATCGTCGAACTTGTCATAAGCCACACCGTCTTTATACTTCACGATGGGCAGCGGCTTGAGGCTCTTGGAGAGCAGGGTGAGTTCCTGAGCATGAACGGAAATCTCGCCCGTCTGTGTGCGGAACACGAATCCCTTCACGCCGATGAAGTCACCGATGTCCATCAGTCGCTTGAACACCGTATTATATAGGTCTTTATTCTCGTTGGGACAAATATCGTCGCGTGTGATATACACCTGAATGCGGCCTTTGCTGTCTTGGATTTCAGCGAAACTGGCCTTTCCCATCACGCGGCGGCTCATCATTCTGCCGGCAATCACCACCTGCCGCGGCTCGTCCTCGTCTTTGAACTCAGCACGGATGTCTGTGCTGAATGCGTTGGTTGGATACTCGGCTGCCGGATAGGGATTGATGCCCATGTTGCGCAGTTCTTGCAGACTCTGTCGCCTGCCTATTTCCTGCTCACTTAGTTCTAAAACGTTCATATTTTCTTGTTCAATCTGTTCTAAAATGCGAATTTGGTGCAAAGTTACGGATATTTTCTGCAAAATGCAAGTTTCCAGTCCGCAAATTCCATTCTTTTTTATTGTTTCTTCCTCTTTCTTCTTCATTCTTGATAAATATGCGTACCTTTGCCGCCGAAAAAAGAAAGCAAGAACGAGTAGGTAACCACTCATCAAAAAGAAACTATGCAATATCTGGGCGAAACCATCTCATTGGCCGTGGCAATGCTGTGGACCATATCCGCACTGGCTGCCGAAGTGGGCAGCAAGCGCTTGGGCGTGTTTGTCATGAACGTGTGGCGCATGGGGTTGGCGCTCATCTTTTCCGCTCTTTTCATGTGGGTAGTGATGGGTGCGCCCTATCCTGTCTATGCCAGCGGAGAGGCCTGGGGATGGCTGCTGCTGTCGGGTGTCGTGGGCTATTTCTTTGGCGACTGGTGCCTGTTCAACAGTTATCTGACCATCGGATCGCGCTACGGCCAACTATTCATGACGCTCGCGCCGATGTTCACGGCCATCTTTGCATGGGTCATGCTCGGCCAGACGCTCGGATGGAACTCTCTGCTGGCCATGGCTGTCACCCTGCTGGGCATCGCCATTTCGGTGATGGGCAGAGGCGAGCACCACGCTTTCTCGTTCCAACTGCCCACCAAAGGAATTCTTTTCGGCATCGGCGCGGCTCTGGGACAGGGCGTAGGACTGGTATTGAGCAAGATTGGATTAGACAAATACATCGCCGACGTGCCCGCCGCATTGCTTCCGCAGGTGGAAAACTATCTGCCCTTCGGTGCCAACATGGTGCGCTGTGTGGCCGGTCTGGTGTGCTTCTATTCGTTCTATGCCGTGATGATTCGCAAGCGCCCCGACGATCCGCAGACACTCCGCACGTCGGTTCACAACCATATAGGACTGCTGGCCATGCTCACAGCCGTGTTCTCGGGGCCGTTCATCGGCGTAAGCCTGTCGCTCATGGCCGTGCAACACACGGCAGCAGGCATTGCCAGTACCATCATGGCCATGACTCCCATCATCATTTTGCTGCCTTCCCACTATCTGTTTCACCAGCCCATCACGTTGAAAAGCGTCGTTGGAGCAGTGGTTTCCTGCATCGGCGTATCGCTGTTTTTCTTGTTGTAAACCATTGGAATGGAGCACCGAAAGCAATGCTTTGCCATCGGCAAGGCAGCACTTTCGAAAAGTAAATTATATTAGGGAACGATATACCTGTTGACTTAAGGTTTCCCCCGGCATCACTTCCGTCACTCTGTTGAGTACGAATATCAACGGCTTAGTTCTTTCTGAGTCGTTGTTTTTGTCCTTTCAACTTTATCCTTTATTCGTCTGACTATGCACTTTATCTTTCCCCTTTCATATTCCGTCATATTCAAATTGCATAGTTCTTTCCAATATCTGTGATAATCTGCAAGTGCTGCAAGCAGCAGAACATCTATTCCTGCACATGCATCTTGTCCCGTGCCATTTCCATGCACATGTACCGACATCGAATATAGTTCCGCCGCTTTGTCCCCTAACCTTCCAAGTTCTGCAATCTGACTATCTATCTTTGTTTCGTTAATCATCTATTATAAATAGGATTGTCTGTTGATTTTTTTCTGTATTCATGGTATCTTTATGATATATTTCATTAACTATGTGGACTAAACCTATTAGAGATTATGATTGGAGACCGGATATAATTCTGAATTTCAAACTGAGCCGGAAACAAGTAACCAAGGAGAAAAACATCAAAGGCAAAACAACAAGAGCCTTTGCCTATCACAATTATTGCGATATTAAAGACCATTTTCGTATTCAGTATTTCACAGACGGAACATTCTGTGTGTACGAAAAATTATGTGATGGATATAAGTTCCTAACAACGCAACTGTTTTTGATAGGTTATTTTGAGTGCAGGAAATTTGTTAGAACATCATATCGTGACGTTGAGAAAATTTCAAAGGTCGGTTTTCATAATTTAAAATTAACAAAAGCAGGACAAGAATTCATAAATAGTGGGATTCTAAGTCGGGACGATATTATAGATGCATACAAAAAGTGTGTCAAGTTGGAGATAAAGCATGATGTGAAAAACTTAAAGAAACGAATTATAGACTTTGAGAATGGGTATTATGACCAAAAGCTACGTATTAGAAATGAACTCCTGTCAACAATAGATGGGAACAAGAATAGTAAGCCGAAAGAGAAATACCAAACAATGAGAGAAACGATTGGCGACAGAAAAATCAGATTGAGGTTTATGGAGGAATTTGACATGACGGTTCCAGATAGTTTTAGATTCTTCTGTGAACTGCCTGCTGAATATAAAAAGTCCGACGGGGGGAACTATGTAGAGTATGGTCATTGTACATTAACGGCAGAACAGATTTTACATCATTGGCATCATCCGGAGGCAAGACTCATTATCAGACAAGACTATAACGGTACATTTAGATTTGTAGTTCCTTTAAACTTGATAGATTGTGAATATGTGGATGAGTAACTATTTATAATAAAAAGGCAGCACACACCTTCATTTGAAAGCTCAGGGATGCACTGCCATGACAAAGGGACTAATCACCATAGCGATATTCGATTAAGTGGATTAACCACTCCCTTTGGTTTTCGAGCTTCTTGAATAACCTAACCATTGGCAGAATTATTAAGATTTTATTTTGCCATCTTCCTTTGGAGAAGACAACGACTTGCCCGGTTGTTCAGACAAGCTATTGCAAAATTACAAATAATCACTGACAATTAATCGAATTGTCGGTGATTTTTCTTGTTTATTAACCTTTTATGCAAGCCGGACAGCTAACTAAAGCTAAAGAACCCGAAGGAATGATATCTTCCTTGGTTATGTCTGGACATTTTTGTATCTTTGCACTACAATTAAGATATAAGATAAGAAAGTAGTATGAAGATAGATTTCAACAAATTCGACAGCCTTTTCAAAGTGATGAATTATTTCAGCACCGATGCAGTATGCAAGCAGACTCTCGCAGAATCGAGATGGTCAGACGGTGACGTGGTTTGCCCTTATTGCGGTGGCCACCATTGCCATCTTTGTAAAGATGACCGCTATCTCTGCAAGGAGTGTAACCACAAGTTCAATGTGACTGTGGGTACTATATTCGAGAACACCAAGGTCTCACTCCGCAAGTGGTTCATAGCCATGTATCTCATCAGCAGCCACAAGAAGGGTATTGCCTCACATCAGTTGGCACGTGACATTGACGTGACACAGAAGACCGCTTGGTTCATGTTGCAGAAAATCCGCTCACTTTACGGACAGACTGACGAAACAGCCCTTGAGGATGAGGTGGAATGTGACGAGATGTACCTTGGAGGCCGAGAGAAGAACAAGCATCAGAGCAGGAAGACTGAGGGTACACAGGGCAGAAGCACCAAGACGAAGACTCCGATTTTCGGATTGGTCCAGAGAGAGGGCGACCTCCGCGCCATGATGGTGACAGACACCAAGGGCAGTACCCTCATGCCCATCATCAAGCAGTTCGTGAAGGACAATGCCCATTTGTTCACTGACGAGCATAACGGATACAATGAACTTCATGCCGAGGATTCCAAGTATAAGCATTCCATCATTCGTCACAAGGAGAATCAGTATTCTGACGGTAACGGAGTCACGACTAACACCATTGAGGGCTTTTGGGCGCATTTCAAGCGTAGCATCTTCGGAATCTACCACTTTGTTTCTGTGGGGTACTTGCAGCGTTATATTGATGAATCTGTGTACCGTTGGAACACAAGGAAAGCGACTGAGAGCAGCCGCTTCCAAGAGATGTTCAGAATGTCTGAAAAAGTCTATACATACAAGCACGTGAGGATGGTGGCATAAAATAGAAGTGGATTATTTCTCATACTTCACATTTTCAATTGACCTCATGTTGTTATTTATATAGCAATTGAACTTACTGATAGTATCAAATATCTTTTGAGGTTCAATGTCATTTTCTAACAAACATAGGGCTGCTACTTCTTCTTGTCCGGTTGCACCATAATTACGGTCATCTATTATATAAGTATCAAATATATTCTCTTTCCCATAGACATCAGACTTGAATAGAGTTCCATTTATGGACATAATACATCCAAACGTACTATATACCTCATCATCATTTTGCAATCCATGTTTTTCACAAAAAGCTTCCCATATTGACCTCATCATGTCAGATATTCTTTCGACAACCTCAGTCCTGTTTGATATGTAATTAACAATATTGCGTGCCTGAATCTCGTTGGCAATTCTTAGTTTAACCCAATTGCAAAATTTTGTCGCACCTGTACATCCAAACAAGACATTGCAATTTGGCAAATCGATTTCCAATATCTTTAAGCCATTACTACTTTTGATTCTGTTGTCTGCAAGTCTTATACCTTCACTATAAATGGAATGGGTTTTCTTATCTCTATCTACTTTTATAAATACTAATGACATAATTATTTAAAATTATTGGCTTTTTATAAATGTTATTACAGTTTTTCTACGTAGTAATGCAAATATACTTCATGAAATTGAAAGTAAGAAATCTAATACAGCTAAAAAATATTAAATCAATTTGCAAAAAACAGAAGCGACTGAGAGCAGCCGCTTCCATGAATTCTTTCAGATTAGGATGGTTCTTTTATGTATTTTTCAATACAAGCCGGGTAAATGGCAGAAATGCTTCAGGGTGAGTATAATCTTCCAACTCCTTCATTGACAGAGATGGGTTGTCCTCATAAGCACGGATTAGCAGCTCTGTACAACGTTGAATGTTAGAAAACCATATCGGGTCTATTGTTTTGACGACATCCCAACCGGAACGACCGAGAAATCTACCTGTGTAAAGTTCCATCTTCGTTTTCACCTCTTCCTCACTGCCACCATTATAGCAGCACATGAAAAAATAGTGGTATGAAAGCCAAAGTTCTGCCTTACAGTCATGCCGGTCTCTTATTTTCGTATACATTTCGTCACCAAGTATCTGTTGCGCTTCAAAATCTCCATCTTCTCCTGCTGCTATAATCCTGTTCATCATCTCCTGTGTATCTTCTGTTTCATTGGTGCCTTTTGCAGAATTTCCACAGGAGTAAAAAGTGATAGAAATAGCAAATATTATTAGAAGATAAATGAGATATGGAATTAGCCTACTCTTGTACATCCTTAATAAGTGATTGTAGTTCTTCTACAATAGATTCCTTTTCATTCAGATTTTGCGTAGCATTGATTAAGTTTATAATACTCTCAATCGTAGCGACAACGAGTTCTTTTCCATACATCTTACCAATAGTTGCAAGGTCAAGTTTTGCAATGTCCTTTAGCACATCAGTCATCAGATATGCAATAGATTCAAATGGAGTGCCGGGTGTCTCATAAATCTTTCTGATAAGGTCAATAATTGTAGAAACGGCTTTTTCTACAGATTGAGATTTCTCTGAATTGATAACAGCATCATTCTTCAACTGAGCAAGAACGGTGATTTTGTAAGGGTTATTTGACATAATTATAAATTTTGCGCACCCCCGGCCCAATGAGTACAGGTTTTGTTTCCGTTATCTGAGGCACGAAAAAGAAGTGAGGCCGCATCCATATCTTATACTTGAGTGTGGCCTTCGACTGCCAATATAACGGATAAGATAGAATTAAGCCTCACCTTGACTGTATATCGGGGTACGATGATACAGACCAAGAGAGTGCTTCCTTTACCTATTCCTGTTATATTGCAATCCGGCATTATGCCGAATAACCTTTGTGAAGTTGTCGAAGTTTCACTCAAAGGAACCAGTGTTGGAATGCACTTCCAAATCATGTCTGTCAAACACGGTAATCGTGAATGACGGTGCAAAGATACAACTAATTTGTGAAAAATCGTCCAACTTTCAATAAAAACTTGAAAATGGTATTATGTGTATGCGAATCTGTTTCTATTGACTTCGGTTTTACCACCATGAATGTTTTTACCAATCTGAGATACTATCAACTCTGTTACCCGGCGTATCAGCATAGGGTCATTCTGTATCATCTGAGTGAGATTGATTGTCTCTCCTGTCGGTGATTTGAGGTTAAGGTCTCCATATATATGCACGTCCAATGGTTGATTGATTCCTTGGTTTTGTTGCATACTGGAACCATTCCCCTGTGAGGCGATTCTTGCCAATTCATTGATTGATTCCGTGCTTGGCATTGCATATTCACGTGGTTTCCTTTCAGGGGCAGGCTCTATATAATTTCCCCGTGTGAAGTCATTCTTAATATCGTCAATGCTCCGACCTTGTACTCTTGCCATTCGAGCCATCTGCATATTTTCAGTGAGGTTGTATTCCCTTTCACCTGTTTTTGGATTTATCCGACCAATGCCTTGGCCAAACTCTTGTATACGTTTCTCATGTGCTTTGGGGTCTCTCCATGCGTCGTATAACGTTCCTAAATCGTATCTGTTGTTGGTCGTTGAACT
>DGWC01000066.1 GCA_002395135.1 Prevotella sp. UBA4268
GAGAAGGCCCATCCCGATGTGTTCAACATCCTCTTGCAGGTGCTCGACGACGGGCGGCTCACCGACAACAAGGGCCGCACGGTGAACTTCAAGAACACCATCATCATCATGACCAGCAACCTGGGCAGCCAGTTGATACGCGAAACCGTGGAGCACATGCACGACGGCGGCAACGATGACAGTCAACTCGCCTCACTGCGCTCGCAACTCATGGCGATGCTGAAGCAGACCATCCGTCCCGAATTTCTCAACCGCATTGACGAAACCATCATGTTCCTGCCGTTGACCAAAAAGGAGATTGCCGACGTGGTGACACTGCAGATGAACCACATCCGGCAGATGCTGGCCGAGCAGGACGTGAGCCTGGAGGTGACGCCCCATGCCATCGACTTCCTCTCGGATGTGGGCTTCGACCCGGAGTTCGGAGCGCGCCCCGTGAAGCGGGCCATCCAGCGCTATGTGCTCAACGACCTGTCGAAGAAACTCCTCTCGGGCGACGTGAACCGGGAAAAGCCCATCATCGTGGACAGTTTCGGCGACGGACTGGTGTTCCGCAACTAAGCCCTTGAGGTGACTTTTCAAGAAGCAAGTAATCGGGAGAACCTGCGAAAGTAGGCTCTCCCGTGTTGTTTTACAGCAGAACGGATGTCGGATATCGCCCCAACCGAGCGGTAAATTATATTAATTTGCTGCGCAATTTAATGTAATTTGAAAAGTAAATTAATGTAATTTGCACGGTAAATTAATATAATTTACTTTTCAAATCAATTTGATCTATCATTCAAATCAATATGATTTGCTGAAGCGTTCCGATGCTTTGCTCCGAAAAGAGTGCCTGTTTCGCGGCGGCATTCTCATGCTTTTTCACGGGCAATGCGTTACTCTAATCAGCAGAAGGCACCGCCGATGCCGGCACGGCCTTTTTTCCTTTTATGCATAAATTATGCAAAAAACGGGTGTTCTTTTTGGTGCTGTTCCCTTTTTTATATATCTTTGCCAGCAGAATAATAACATAACAGTCTAACTAATTTTTTTATCATAACCATGACAGACCCCATCATTGCAATGAATGCCAACCCCGTGGTGGCCTTCTTGCAGAAATCGCCCGAGTCATTTACAAAGGCAGACATCATCCGCTACATCGAGAAAAATGAAATCAAAATGGTGAATTTCATGTATCCCGGTGGCGACGGAAAACTGAAAACACTCAACTTCGTCATCACCAACATGGCCTATCTCGACACCATCCTCACATGCGGTGAGCGCGTCGACGGCAGCAGCCTCTTCTCGTTTATCGAGGCAGGCAGCAGCGACCTCTATGTGCTGCCGCGCTACTGCACCGCTTTCGTAGACCCCTTTGCCGAGATTCCCACGCTCTGCATGCTCTGCTCTTATTTCGATAAAGACGGCAATCTGCTGGCCAGTTCGCCGGAGAACACACTCGCCAAGGCATCGCGCGCCTTCACCGAGGTGACAGGCATGGAGTTCCAGGCCATGGGCGAACTGGAATACTACGTGATTTCCGAGGACGAGGAACTCTATCCCGCCATCGACCAGCACGGCTATCATGAGTCGGCTCCCTATGCCAAGACCAACCTCTTCCGCCAACAGTGCATGCAATACATTGCGCAGGCAGGCGGACAGATTAAATACGGCCACTCTGAGGTGGGCAACTTCAAGCAAGAAGGATTGGTGTACGAACAGAACGAGATTGAGTTCCTGCCCGTGCGCGTGGAGGAGGCTGCCGACCAGTTGATGCTGGCCAAATGGATCATCCGCAACCTGGCCTACGAATATGGTTACAATGTTACCTTCGCTCCGAAGATTACCACCGGCAAGGCTGGCAGCGGACTGCACATCCACATGCGCATAGTGAAAGACGGACGGAACATGATGCTCAGCAACGGCTCTCTCAGCGAAGATGCGCGCCGCATGATTGCCGGTATGATGGAATTGGCACCCAGCATCACTGCCTTCGGCAACAAGAACCCCACCAGTTATTTCCGCCTGGTGCCGCATCAGGAAGCACCCACCAACGTTTGCTGGGGCGACCGCAACCGCTCCGTGCTGGTGCGTGTGCCGTTAGGATGGACCGCCGATGCCGACATGTGCTGCATTGCCAATCCGCTGGAGCAGCCGAGCCATATCGACAAGACCATGAAGCAGACCGTGGAGATGCGCTCGCCCGACGGCAGTGCCGACCTCTATCAGTTGCTGGCCGGGCTCTGTGTGGCCTGCCGTCACGGCTTTGAGATGCAGAACGCGCTCGAACTGGCAGAGAAGACCTATGTGAACGTGAATATCCACGACGCTGCCAATGCCGACAAACTGGCGCAGTTGGCACAACTGCCCGACAGTTGTGTGGCATCGGCCGACTGTCTGGAGCGTCAGCGTGCCGTGTTCGAAGAGCGCGGCGTGTTCAGCAAGGCGATGATCGACGGCATCCTGCAACAACTGCGCGCCTTCAACGACCAGACACTGCGACGCGACATCGAGCACAATCCCGAGGAAATTCAACAACTCGTGGAAACCTATTTCCACTGCGGATAATATTTTTTCAAGAGGTGAGAATGAATGTTTCTCGCCTCTTTTCTTTTTTTTACTCTATTTGTCTTAATTCCATTTCTTTTTAATGTTAAAAAAGTAAAGAATTAAGATTAATGTAAAGTCTTTTTGATATTTTACATAAAAGATGTTAATTCTGTTGCTCTTCGTGAACTTATGTGAACAATGTTTAATATTATTTTGTATCTTAACGCAAAGTTTACCAACTTAGCATAAAGACTTAAGGGCGAACAAATTGAAAAAATCAGTTTTGCAAGTTGAAAACTGCAGAACTAAATTATGAATTTATTAAAAGACAAGGGATGAAAAAACTATTACTTAAACAATGTATGAGTCTGCTAATAACAATTCTTTTTGGCGGATTGGAAATGCAAGCGCAAGACTATGACGTATCTTATCAGGTTAAGAATACGAAAGAAGACCGTGTTGACGTAAAAGTAAGGCGAAGCGATAAAAAGTGGACTTATTATTCGTCTGGTTGGGTTGAGGAAGAATATATGGGAGTGGTATTTGGCCGGTGGAATGCAGGAAAGATTCCATACGCAACAGGAAGCCATAGTTATATGGTAGATGGGAAGAATAGGCAGGATGCATGGAATGGAGGCCCAAACGGTGAGCCTGCTACAATATATGATTTTCAAGGTGTAAATAATTACGCACCAGACGGATTTCAGTATCACAATATTGCCCAAAATGATGGACTAGACGAAAACTATAATGATGGAACTGGAGGCTTTTTTGATTTAGGCGGTTGGGATGGTGCCGTAGAGTCGCATACCACATTCGATATTCCATGTCGGGGCGGTTATGTGTATTTTGAACCAGCCAAGAATGGAACGCTTACCGTGTATTTGCTACAGAATGGATGTGTTGACTTCTATGATAAAGAGCAAGACAAGAATGAGTATCAGTATATAAATGGTGTTAGGCAAAATACCCGTCATGCTAAAAATGCTCCCACTGGTTATGTATCATGGCGCCCGGTATTCATTACAGATGAACAAGGAAATGAAATTGAAATACCTGCGTCAAATCGTGTTGCCGTTGGTGGAACCAGAATGAACTATTCTGATTATAAAGCATATGTAGATTATTATGGTAATAACAAAAAGAAACAAGGCATTTACTTACGTGAGAGTCCTCATGTCAATCCGAAATATGTTAACTGGATGACTAATGGTGTAAATACAAGTAATGGCGTATGGACACCATCCTCAAGTTCGGATGAAACAAATCCTTGGCCAGAGGATGGCGTCGGTAATAGAGTTACACGTGTGCCTAAAAACTTAGGTGGGGGGTACGTCTCGGTGATAAAAGCGTATACCAGATATACTTTCCCCGTGAAAGCCGGTAAGACATATTTTGTGTTTTCTAACCATTCAAAGATTGGTTTCTGTGGATATGGTTTTAAGGCCGATGCAACACAACCAACTTCATCTTTAGAAATCAGTAATAACCAATCTGGCGTTTCGTTCTCTAATGGAACGCAATATAGGCAAGTAACCCTTACTGGTCGCACATTCAATGCCAATACTTGGACTTCTCTCTGTCTGCCTTTCAGCGTTTCCATCAATCAGATGAGAATCATATTCGGTGAGAATGTCGAAACCGTACACTTTAATCATATCGGCGAAGAAGATCATGTGGCCTATTTCGACCGCCATGTATACGACCAGATGATTGTGGCTGGTGTGCCGGTGTTCATCAAACCCAGTGTGGATGTCTCGAATCCGACGTTCTATAACGTCACCGTCGAATCGCCCGAACCCAAGAATGTGTATAGTGAGCAGTACGGCTATACGTTCAAGGGCGTTTACGGCAGCGAGGACATGGGTGCGTATGGCTATTTCATCAACGACAAACTGTATTGGCTGAAAGACAAGACGATGGGCAGCGGCAGCATGCGCGCCTATTTCAAGGCCACGAGCGACAATACAGGAGCAGGAGCCAAGGCGCTCGCAAACATCTCTTTCACTAAGGTATATGAAGACAGCGACAGCGAGACCACGGGCATTGTGGAGATGCTTTCTGAAAGAGCAGTGAGGGAAAGCGACGGGTTGTTTGATATTTACAATCTGAGCGGCATCAAGGTGCGCCGTCAGGCAACTTCTACAGAGGGACTGCCCAAGGGCATCTACGTGGTGAACGGAAAGAAAGTAACGGTGAAATAAAGAATGAGGGAGGAAAGACAATGAAAAATAACGCACAATACATACCACCTGGTACGGAGGTGTTTCACCTCAAAGTGGAAAATGTGGCCAATATGAACCCGCTGTCGGGAACCAACGTCAGCAACACCGGCGAGGGCGACACTCGCGATCCGGGCTCTATCGGTCTTGACAACAGCGGCGAGTTCGGCGATATCACGCCCGGTAAGCGCCAAAGCCTGTGGGACGATGATGATGATCTGTGACTTCCGTTACGGACAAATATATTCAAGAGGTGAGAGATGCCAGTCTCTCATCTCTTTTTCTTTTGTTTTTATTTTACTCACTCAAGTTTCTGAAGTAGTTAAGTAGTCAGTAGTTAAGTAGTTAAAGCCAAATGTATGGAGACAAAATGAATGACAAAAATCAATAAGATAGTGACGATAAATGTAATATATTTTTATTTCATTTGATAAATAATGTTAATTATTGTGTGCTTTCGTTGATTAAATAATGCTGAACAAAAGAAATAATGTAACTTTGCACAAGTTTCGCCGTTTAGCATCTTGTTCAGAGAGGGGCGATTATTATAAAAATAACATATAACGTATCTTGTATATTAGAATGTATTTTTTGAAGGTTTATAGGAAGCATACCGTACACTGTGGCCAAAAGGTTACCGCAGCAAGAGTGTATTGTTCCCCTCCGCCTGGTCGCTGACCGTCAAAACCTCATAAAAACTCTCGAATAATAAAATAGCATATAAAATTAATTAACTAATGATATTCTCAAGCAAATGAAAAAATTGTTACTATTATTGTGCGTTTTCATCTTTGCCTTTGTTGCAAAAGCATCTACGCTTAGTGTTTCCGTAGATGGCAATACAGCGACTATTACAGTTGATGGAGACGAGTATTATGACTTGAACAACGCCAGTCTATTGGGTGATTCGGAAAGTTCTGTGAGAAATTGCGAGAATCTTGTATTCGTTGGCAAGTTTAGTAGTGTTCAAGGACTACAAGGCTTTCCTAATGTGAAGAGTGTTGATTACAAGGATGCTCAGTTCCAAGATTATTCCAATATGACATTTTCTTATTGGAGGAGTACGATTGAAACTGCAATTACTTCCAAGTTTTGTACTGGTAGAATCGAGCGAGATAAAACATTCGATCAAAACGGTTGTCCAAACTTGGTGACGGTAGAGTTTAACGGCGGAATTGTGACTGGTATTTATCAGAATGCTGGTACATCACCTCATCTGAAGAATTTGAAATTCAACGAGGGTGTAACAGAAATAACTGATCAGGCTTTTAAAAATATACTTCAAACGGGACAATGTGAAGTTACAGAAATCGTTTTTCCTAAAACTTTGAAAAGAGTTGGAGCAGAGGCGTTCTTTCAGTGTTCGAATTTAGAGGACGTAACAATGGAAATGCTGGAACTGGAACCAAATGAGTCCTGCACATTTGGAGATTATGCATTTGGTTCATGTTTTAATATAAAGCATGTTACTCTATCTGAGGGAGTAGGGGAGATTAGTAAAGGCATGTTTGACAAGTGTGGCATGTTGGAATCAATACGAATTCCGACTACGTGTAAAACAATACACGAAGAGGCATTTAATATTTGTGGCAGTTTGCATACTGTGATTATCCCAGAAGGTGTTGAATTAATAGAGAAAAAAGCTTTTCTGAACTCTGGATTAACAGACATTTATGTAATGGCTACATCTAAGGAAAAAGTACCGAGAATATATGCTTTAAGTAGCGCATCTGATTCTAATGGAACATTTTCCAGTGGTGAAGTATCCGCAAATACGGCGGATCCTTCAGGAACTCATAGGGGTGACATAGAAAACGCCACAGAAGAAGAAATCCTTAAATGGTATCAAAATGAATTCTCTAGTGCAGGTCTTGAAGTTGGAGGTGGTAATTGTCTTGTGCAATTGCATTATCCAGAAAGTATGAGGTATTTCTATGATGGCGTTGACAATCCTTTGACAGATCAAGTCGAAACAGCAAGTGACTGGTTCTACAAAATGGATCCTTTGCAAGATGCGGATGTAACTGCAAAAACGGATTCTATGACAACATGGATTTCTGACGCTTATAAAGCGGGAACAAACCAGCATCCTGTTTTCGGTCCCGATAAGAATGGAAGATATTGGCCAACACGTGTTGATTATCCGGTTAGGATCCTTTCAGGCAAACCAGCAGATGTGAATGTTCCTACATCTTTGGGATGGCGGCAGTTGCCATTGCAGAAAGTCGCAGGAAATGATGATTTCATCTTCACGAAAAAGTATGATAATACTTGGTATACGATGTGTTTCCCTTGGGATATGGATGACAATACATTGTTCCGTGCTTTCAATCAGGACTGCGAAATCACAGAATTCGTTGGAGTAGAAGTCATTAAAACGGATGACGAATCGACAGATGACGTTGAGTACAGTTTGGTATTCCATTTTGATAAGGTTGCAAGTACTTATTATGTAACAGAAAACCATAGAACCGATAGTTTAAGGTATGAACGAATAACTGGGCATACCGAGAATAATAGAGAGACGACCAGAACAGAGCAAGTGAACGGCCCTGGTGGTACAATATATAAAAAGTATTATACCTATCAGCGCGTAAAAGGTGATACGGGGCCTGAGTTTGTATATTGGCCGTTTAATCTTCCATCAGAAAGGAAAAACTGGTCAACGGCACAAAAGGAGATGGTGGATAGGTATGCCAGTATACAGCACTTAATGGTGTATGCAGGGCATCCGTATATGATACATCCATCAATCGGTGCTAGTCCTGGAAATCCTGCTGACTGCTCTTTTGCTGGTGTGAAAAAATTGACAACAGATTATAATCAGTTAGCCCTGGATAATGCCGTGACGAAAATTGCGACAACGGACGGAGAGGCATATCTGAGTAGTGTTGATCATGCAGGTGTAACACCTTTTGTAAATCCTGAGAATGGTGGCGGCGGTAGTTATACTTTTATCGGTAATGTCGGTGAAAATGCTAAGGACATGTTGGCCCAGTCAAATCCTGCATATTTCCTTGCTGTAACCAATCCAACTGGTGAAGGTGGAAAAGCAGATAAAACAGATCTTGACCAGATATATCCTAAGTTCTATCGTAAGACATCGGGTGGAGTAGGTAAGTGGTCTCAGTATTCTGCCATTATCTGTCCAGATGCTAATGCCCTTGCAAATATTGAAGGTTTGGACGGCATGCCAGTAACGCAAACTTCTGGATCCGGTGCGAAAGGTTTTGATGTGGTCTTCGGCGAATGGGAAGTGGTGACTCCGACTGCTATTGATGAGATTATCGCTGATGCAGAAAGAGCAGACCAGCCTGTAAAGAAAGTGAATATGAATGTTGTGTTCAACATCAATGGCGAGGTTGTTCGTGAAGGCACTCCTTCTGTAGAGGGACTTCCTAAGGGACTTTATATTGTGAATGGTAAGAAGTATATGGTAAAATAAATGTAAGGAGGAACTAAAATATGAAAAATGTTTATATTGCCCCTGTTACAGAGACCACAAAAATAGAGATATCCTCATTTGTTTGTGCCAGCCCAGTATATAGATTGTCGCGATATGCAGAATGGGGAGATGAAGGTACTTATGCACCATCAGAATGGGTGAATGAAAAGAAGCCCACAGAGTCCCTTCCTGGCTATCCTAAGGTTACGGTGATTATGGACGATCCTGATGATTTGCCAAGCCGTTCCAAGGGCGGCCTTTGGACAGATGATGATTAACTTCAGATACCAACCGAAGTAGTATTAGTTTTTCACAATACTTGAGTTAATTAGTGGCGGGATGCTTGCAAGATTGCAAAGCATCCCGTTTTTTGTTGTTAAGTAATGGAGGATTGAAGGCTATAGGGTTGATGCGATAAATATACTTCAAGAGTCCATATCATATTAAAAGACAGCACTTGCATGATAGAATAACTTAAATGATTTGAAATCATTTCATGGAAAATTAACGTTTAATTCATGGTCATTATATGTTTATAAAACACGAATTTCCATCAATTAGCCATGAATTTCTCATTAATTCTTTCATGACGGGAATTTATCGCATCAGTAGAGAAAGAAACTTGTTGATTGAACTATTGGAGTAGATGAGGAACCATGAAGAAAAGGAGTAAATTCTAATACGTATGCTGGGTTTCAATATAGTCGCGGCACTCCTCCATGAGCCATTTGGGGGTGCTGGTGGCTCCGCAGATGCCAACAGACTGTATGCCCGTGAGCCACGTCTGCTGGATTTCTGATGAGTTTTCTACGAGATGGCAGTTGCTGTTCACCTGACAGCACTCGTTGTATAGCACACGGCCGTTGCTGCTCTTATGGCCGCATACGAAGAGGATGAGGTCGTGCTTCATGGCGAAGGCGCGGATGTTGTGCATGCGGTTGGCCACCTGGCGGCAGATGGTGTCGAAACTCTGAAACTGTGCTTGCGGCGATATGTGCTCCTTGATATAGAGAATGATGCGGTTGAACTCGTCGAGCGACTTGGTGGTTTGTGAATACAGATAGATGTCGCGGTTGAAATCGAGTTTCTTCACGTCGTCGAACTTGGCAATGACGATGGCCTGGCTGTTCGTCTGACCTACCAATCCGAGCACTTCGGCATGTCCGGGTTTGCCGAAGATGACCAGTTGTGCTTCTGGATTGGCATCGTGTTGGCGTTTGATGCGCCGTTGCAGTTGCAACACCACGGGGCAGGTAGCATCGATAATCTCAATGTTGTTCTGCTGTGCCAGCAGATAGGTCTCTGGCGGTTCGCCGTGGGCGCGCAGCAATACCTTGACATCATGCAGTTGTTTCATGTCTTCGTGGTTGATGGTGACAAGCCCCAGGTTGCGGAGCCTGTCACATTCCATTCCGTTGTGCACGATGTCGCCCAGGCAATAGAGCGTGTTGCCCTTTGCCAGTTCTTCTTCGGCTTTCTTGATGGCGGTGGTCACGCCGAAGCAGAAGCCGCTGCCGCTGTCGATTTCTATCTGTAGCATGATATGGGAGCGATTATCTCAGTCTTTCTCCTTTCAGTTGTCTGAAATAGAGGTCAAGCAGGTCGCTGGCAGCGGCGAAACTGGTTTTCTCGCCCAGCAGAATGGTCTGCTCGGCATGCTGTATGCGCTGCTCGATGGTGGGGTTGTTGTAGAACGAATTGCGCAGATGCTCGTTGATGGTTTCATACATCCACCACTTGTTCTGCTCGTTGCGGCGCAGGTCGAAGTATCCGTTGGCTTTCACAAAGTCGAAATACTGGTAGATCATATCCCAAATCTCCTTGATGCCAGTGCCGTAGAATCCGCTGTAGCAGAGCACCTTGGGCAACCATCCGCTGTCGGGCATGGGGAAGAAATGCAGGGCGTTGCGGAAGTTGGTGGCTGCCATCTGGCATTTGTCCACGTTGCTGCCGTCGCACTTGTTGATGATGATGCCGTCGGAAATCTCCATGATGCCGCGCTTGATGCCTTGCAGTTCGTCGCCGGTTCCTGCCAGTTGGATGAGCAGGAAGAAATCCACCATGGAGTGGCAGGCCGTCTCGCTCTGTCCCACACCTACTGTTTCCACGAAAATCTTGTCGTATCCGGCAGCCTCGCACAGGATGATGGTTTCACGCGTCTTGCGCGCTACGCCGCCCAGAGAGCCTGCTGTTGGTGAAGGGCGGATGAATGCCTCTTCGCGCAATGACAGTTTCTCCATGCGCGTCTTGTCGCCGAGGATGCTGCCCTTGGAGCGTTCTGAACTGGGGTCGATGGCCAGAACGGCCAGTTTACCGCCGTGCACGTCGAGCACATGACAGCCGAAGGCATCGATAGAGGTGCTCTTTCCGGCTCCCGGCACGCCGCTGATGCCTATGCGCACGCTGTTGCCGCTGTAGGGGAGGCACTTCTCAATCACTTCTTGTGCCTTGGCCTGATGTGTGGGGTTCACGCTTTCCACCAGCGTTACCGCCTGGCTCAGGATGGTGACATCGCCTTTGATGATGCCTTCCACCAGTTCGGCGGCACTGTATTCGCGTCGGCGGAAGCGGCCGCGCCGCAGATAGGGGTTTACTATTGACTGTGATGCTACGCCGGCGTTCACCTGCAAGCCTTTATATTCCTCACTGTTCTCTGGGTGTTCCATGGTTATGTATTTATTTGATATTAATATTGATGACTACTTTTGATTTCTCTGGGTCGTTGGTGATCATGAGCACACGGGGTTTAGTGCGTGCTCCGCGCAAGGTCTTTGCCTCGGCAGTGATCTTCAGCGTTGCTGTTTCGTTGGGCAGCAGACGCGTCTTGTTGAGTTTCACTTTCAGTCCGGAAGTGAACATTTGCAGGCTGCTGATGTTCAGGTCGGAGCGTCCCACGTTCTCGATGGTGATGGTCTCGGTCTTCTTTGCCTTGCCGTTCATGACGAAGTCAACGTTCTCTTGCGAGAGGCGCACCTGCGGCGCATTGGCAAGTTGCGACTCTGTCATCTCGGTGAAGGCTGGCAAGAGCACGGCCGACACGGGTATTTCTTTCTCGGGGCTCACCTTGTCGCCCGGGAACATGCCGAGGAAGACACTGGTCTGCGTGAGTCCGTAGTCGCGCAATTTCTTGGAATCGAGAATCACCGACACCGTTCCCTGTCGTCCGGGCATGATGGTGGTGGGCGACACGTTGGCGCTCAGATAGGGCGGCAGGTGCATCACCGTGGGCGAAATGGGTTGTGTGCTGCCGTTCAAGATGTGGATTTTCTGCATGGGGCGGTCGCCTCTGTTCACATCGTCGAACTCGATGTTGTTCTGATCGGCCCGTATATTAACAAAGGTGTAGGGATAGTTACCTGAGAAATCCACCACTTCCTCCATCACAACCCCTCGTATGGATAGGTAGAAGGGCTTGTCGGAGGCGTTGCTGTAGAGGCCGATGTCTTTCTTGAAGTGTCCCATCTGCTGCGCGTCATAAGTGGCCGATACGGTAAACGCATCGCCTGCGGGGATGCTGCCCTTGGGGTATTCCACCGTGGTGCATCCGCAACTGGTTCTCACCTTGTTGATCTGCAAGGCACTGTGCCCGCTGTTCTTGAGTTCGAACTTCACGGTGACGGGGTTCTCGTAGGCCACGTTTCCGCAGTCGATCACCTCATGCTTTGCCGTAATCTGCTGTGCCGAGGCCTGGATGGCGGCCATGGCCAGGGCTGAGAGTATGATTGTCTTCTTATTCATAATCATATATTGTCTTCTTCGTATTTATTCTACGTGGATGGTCTGCGACTTGCTGCGGCCGGTGAACTCAGGCGAATAGGCGCACTGGATGGTGCATGTGCCTGTTTCGTAGGTGCCGGCGCGGTCGATGTAGTATTCTGTTTCGATGGTATGTCTGCCTTTCGACAGTATGTCGATATAATAGTTCGTGGCATTGTCTTTTGGCGAACAGTAGTAGCCCCAGTGGTAGCCGCTCAACTGGTTCACAGGTTCGAGGCATGTAGCGCGCTTGTCGATGACCTGAACATAGTCGTAGTCGCGGTCGGCCTGTATGGTGATGCGCACCTTCACCTTATCGCCCACATGATAAGCACCGTTGTCTTTCCTGTTATTGTCGGCGGGCAGAATCTCACGGGTTACCGTGATGCCCGACGCTGCCTGCTCTATGTCTTTGGTAGACTGCATGAACTGGGCATAGACAGCACCCCACGACGTGCCGGTGCTGGTCTTTTCGGCAGTAAGTGACTTGGCGTTTCCTGCTGGAAGCGTGGTCTTGACATAGCCCAATCCGGCTGTTGCCTTGGGCAGTTCGACGGCTTTCCCGTCAACGGCGAACCGTGTCTGCTCCTGCTGGGCGAGTATGCTGGTGTTGCCGTTGAGGAAGGCATAGACGGCATTCACGCTGTTGATGGGCGTGTCCCATGCCTGTGTGCGCTTCTCTTGCAGCAGCCACCGTTTCATCTCATCGATGGTTTGCTGGTCATAAGGAGTAACCATTGTGAGTGCTTCGATGACCATCGACTGCGTGGGAATGCGGTAGTCGCACCATGAATAGTGGGCGCGCGGCGAGTCGAAATAGCGTCCCATCTCTTCCTTGTAGACCGTATATTCCTTCAGACTCTTCACGTATTGGAGCGCCTTGGCGCTCTTTCCCTGTTTGAAGAGCACGACAGCCATCATCGCCTTGGCATAGAGATTCTGTGTGAGGACTTGTTTCTCCAGATGGTTCATCAGATAGTCGGTGGCTTCCTGCTCTTTGGCAGAGAGGCGCTTGTTGGTGATGGCGTTGATATATACCCATTGCAGGGCATGGTGGTCGTGGATGTAGAAAGGCTGTTTTTTCTTTTCGAGTTTCTTCATTTCTTCCACTTCCTTGATCACGACATCACTCAAGAACGAATCGGCTTTGCGCTGCATGCCGGTGGTGTTGGCATCTTCGCTGCCGATGAGCAAGTTCATGCGGGTGAGAAACTCCAGCACTTCGGCCGTCATGCACGGGCTTCCCGGCATGCCTTCCCACCAGGAGAACGAGCCGTCGCCGTTCTGCAGTTTGTTGAGATGGGCGAGAATCGTGCTCTGGCGGTTGTTCAATGCGTTCTCGTCGAAGTAGTTTGCCAGTGCTTTCTTCTGGTCGGCTTCGTGTTCGGCATCCAATACCCACGGCGTTTCGTCCAGAACAAGTGTTTTCAGTTGCTGGTTTTTCTCCAGACTGCTCATCAACGATGTTTCATTGCCTTGCTCACGCTGCCACTGGTTGAACACGGTCTTGATGCGCTCGCTCTGGCTCATGATGTGTTTCCCAATGCTGTTGGCATAATAGGCGGCGGCCAGACTGATAGCGTTTTTCTCATCAGCCTTTCCCACAAAGGGCAGTGCCTGCACCATCAGCCATGCAGGATTGTTGGTGTATTCTACGGTGAGCCTTGGACTAAGAGACGATGAGCCGGCGGTGAGAGCAGACTCAGGGATGAGTTTACCGAGGTCGACGGTCATCGTGCCTGCTTCGTGCTGCGTGAACGGAACGGTGTTGATTACCATTTCGCGGTCGGGAAGAACGGGCAGATAGTGCTGCTCGCCGTCGCTGAATCCGTCGCCGGCAGCCACAATCTTGCAGATGAGCAGGGTGGGGGTGGCTGCGGTGGGTTCGAACTCAAAGACCACATTGGCCGTTTCACCGGCTTTTACACTGAACGGATTCACGGTTTTCAGGACAGTCTGCTCCGTTTCCGGATTAATCAGTTGCATCATGGCATCGCCGGAAACATCTTTCTCAGCGGTGTTGAATATCTTTGTGGAAATGGTAGCCTTGTCGCCCATGCGCACAAAGCGTGGCATGTTGGGCTGCACCATCACGTCCTTCTTTGCCACGGAAAGGGCTTCAATCAGTCCGTAGTTCATCTCTTTGTCGTGGGCAAGGCCGATGAATTTCCACGTGGTAATGCTCTCAGGCAGTGTGAACTTAACACTCACGTCGCCTTTCTCGTTGCAGAGCAGGGCGGGATAGAAGAATGCAGTTTCGCTGAGGTTTTCACGCACTTGTGCCATGGCCATGCCCTTTCCCTCTGCAGGAACTTCTTCCATGCCGCTGCCGCTGGTGAATTCACCGGCATCGGCAAGACTTTCCGTCGCATAATCACTCATGGACATGGCTTCGTTTGACATTTTCGCATTGACAGCAGCCGGAGCACGGGCAGCCATAGCCATTTTGGGTGAAACCTCTTCCTTGGCAAGCATTACTTCGCCATTCATTTCATCGTTTGCGAAAGCCCTCATAGATCCTGTATAGCAAAACATTATGCGATTGATTTCAGGAGAGATGAAGTGCGAAAGTTCTATGTCTTTCACTTTCAGATGCTGAGGATATTGCTGTCCAGACATGTATTGAGTCGGGTTGTGTGGTTGCTCCCAACTTGTTCTCGGCATGTTCTGGAACATGCGCAAGTTGAGATTCCACGACATGGGCGACAGATGGTCGAGGCTCTTGTCATACATGGTTGCCATCAGTTGTGCAGATGCCGCCTTGCCGTCGGGACCTTTTATGTTGAGCGTCCACTCTTCCTTTTGCCCGGGAGTGAGTCTGTCGCGGAAGGTGGTCCATTGCATATTCATCTTTTTCTCTGGCAACGGACGTTGGATGGTGGCACTGTGCCTGTAGAGGACCCCGTCTTTCACCCATGCAAAGGTGAGCAGCAATCCCGTTCCGTATTCTTCTTTGTAGGTGAACAGACGCGTTGTGAGGGCATTGCTCTGGTCAATGGCTCCGCTTTCAAGCACCTTGTTGCCGGCAATGACATTATATAATATATGTGTATCGGGGTCGGAGGAGCCCACCTGAATGGCAACGGGCTTCCCGTCGCGCGGGAAAGTGTTGGCCGTTTGATAGAACCAGTCGTGCGTTTCGATGCAAGGAGTCTTGTCTTTCATCGAGAACACCACGAATTCTTTCTTAACCGACTCGTTTTCGCAGGTGGCTTCGATGGTGTGGCGGCCCGATTTCAGGTTCTTGGCATGAATGGTGACAGGCTGGTTGGCCTGTGCCAACTTGGGATTCTTGCCGTCGATGGTATATCTCACCGTCCCTTCAATGGGCTGTCCTGCAGCGTTTCTCAATGAGAAGGAGAACGATTTCAGCGAGTCGCTTTCGCTCTTCTCTGCGATGTCACAGTAGAAGGCAACTGGCTTGTTGCCTAAAGGCACGCTGATGCTTCCGTCATGGCTCTCTCCGCCCAGGTCGGTCACAGTGGCCTTGGCAATGAAATCGTAGAACCGCGGTCTGCTCATATACTCCTCTTCATCCATGCCATTGCCGTCGTAATCGTTTTCCCATGACGGCAGCACCAGTGGAATGTTGATCCGGAACTCTCCTTTTTCGTCGGTCACGGCTTCTCCGTTATCGAGATCTTCAGTGATGCCGTTGCCCCCCCACCACCAGCACCATGCTGCTTTTCTGCGCTGTATGGAATAACTGATCTTGGCATTTTGCACAGGGACTCCCGCATAACTCTTTGCGCGGCCGGTAACGGTGAGGGTGTCGCCGTTGGCGTATTTCGTTTTGATTTCGTCAAACTCCACTTCAAACGTGGGGCGTTTATACTCCTCAACCTGTAAGTTGGCATAGCCGTTACCCAAACTGGTGAGGAAACTGAATGTACCCGTCAGCCCATTTGCAGGCAGGATGAAATCTTCTGAGAAAGTACCATATTCGTCGGTTTCCACCTCTTTGGTTTTCACTTCTTTGTAGTTGGCATTTCTGAGCGTCACCTTGAGTTTGCGGTTTGCCATGGGCATCGTCTTGATGCCCTTGGTGGTTGTGAAGCCAATTCCAGAGAGATGGACGGTCTGTCCGGGGCGGTAGATGTGCCTGTCGGTATAGAGTTGCACATTGGTGGAGAAACCTGTTGCCTCGCTGTAGTAGAAAGCCATTCTCCTTATATATGAAGTGTTGCAGCACTTGTCATCGTCCGTATAGACGTAAACCGAGAAAAAGGGGTTGTCATGTTCTGTGTAGACAACCTCGCCTTTTTCGTCGCAGGTGAGGATGATGGGTTTGATTGTGTCTTTTCTCCTGTGCTCAGGATATATCTTCACCTTTGCTCCCGGCACCGGCTGGCCGCTCGTGGCATTCACCACCGCCATACGCGTTTGTCCGCCAGGAAGGCTTTCTGAGATGACGGTCAGGTCGCTCACGTAAACCAGCATTCTCTTTTCTGGTATTTTCGCGTTATCGGTTTTTGCCGTAAGGAGATAGGCTCCTTTTGACAACGAGGGGATTGTGACATCCTTGCCGTTGAACACTTCATATTCCTCTCTACCGATAAAACAGGTTGAAAAGGTTATGCTGCTCTCTGGAATAATTCTTTGCTTGATGACCTGGTAATCCTTCTGGTTGTTCACATCGTAGGTGTTGTCGCCCGTGATGTTGAGGCGCGCGATCTTGAAGTCCACAGACTTGATGTTGCGGAAATTCTCCAACTTGAGGTTGATGGGCTTTCCGGAAGGATTCACCGTCTTCTCTAATCGTATGTCGAATTGCGGATAGGTAAGGTCTTTCCGCATGTTGCGCAGTTCGTTCATCCGTTTCCAATCCCCCCATCGGCTGAGTGAACTGTCGATATATTGTATGAGTTCTTTGTTCCGTTTCGACATTTCGTTCTGGCGGACACTGCAAATCCTCATATAATTAACGCGTTCCACGGCCACCTCTCCGCATTCCGTGAGGTCGCCATAGCAGTCAATCAGGGAGTCGAGGGCAGCGATATAAGGAGATCCTTCCAGTTTGTAACTTCGCTGTGCATGCTGCTGCTTCACCATTTCGAGTGCCGTCATCAGGGCGGCGCGGCGGTTGCCTGCCTTTTCATAATAGGCATGTAAACCCGTGAAGTCGCTTATATGATAGCCCACCACGCTCAACAGGTCGTTGCCGAATATCTCACTGTCAGCACCATTTACCACTACCGGCTCAAACTCAGATGCTTTTCTGGAAGCCAGTATGTCAGGATGCAGCATGGCTTTCTTGAGATATACTTTTGCCTTTTCGGCATACTTGTCGTCCTCGCTTGTGTTGTTGAGATAGAGTGACCAGATGATGCAATCGTAGACAGCAGCCAGGGCCAGGTCCTCTTTCTCGGCTTTTATTTCCTGTGCTTCAAAGTTTTGCAATATCGAATCCAGCGAGTCGGGCGACAGCATCAGTTGATATGTGGCATGCCTCAGATGGGCCTTGAGCAGATGACCGTATTGTTTTTCCTTGTCGGCTTTCTTGATTATCTTTTCCAGTATGGTCAACTGTGTCTTGGGCAGATCCTTTTGGACTGCCTCGTCAGACTGTTTCCACAAATCCTTATAACTTTGTCCAAACACAGAAAATGGCATAAGCACAAAAACGATGAGTAACAAATAAAGGTTTCTTTTCATAATCACGTTATCTTAATTCAATAAGATTAAATGCAAAGATACGGAAAATCTTGCACATAGACCAACAAATAAGGCGGATTTTTAGTTTTTTTACTCATCTTTCGGATGTCGTAAGTGTTTCGGAAGTGTAGAACTTCTGGAATAAGAACAATCTTCCCTGTCTGTTTCAGTGACTATCGGACTGAGGCCGATGATGATTTTTTGAAAATATAGCGTCTGTTTTTTCGTTTCTCAATTATTTTATATAACTTTGCACAAAAATATAATTACCAGAAGAATATGAAAATAGGAGACAAAGTGCCTGAGTATTTGGGTACAGATGAGGCTGGCCGCGAAATACGCATCAGTGATTTCGCCGGAAAGAAACTCGTGTTGTATTTCTATCCGAAAGACTCAACAAGCGGCTGCACTGCCGAGGCTTGCAGTCTGCGCGACAATTACAGTGAACTGAAAAAACTGGGCTATGTCGTTGTGGGCGTGAGTGTTCAGGACGGGAAATCGCATCAGAAGTTCATTGACAAATATGAACTGCCGTTCCCCCTGATTGCCGATACCGAGAACAAACTGGTGGAAACATTCGGCGTTTGGGGTGAGAAGAGCATGTACGGCCGCAAGTATTTCGGAACATTCCGCACCACGTTCCTCATCAACGAAGAGGGTGTCGTGGAAAGAATCTTCCTGCCGAAGGAAATCAAAACCAAGTCGCATGGCGAGCAGATACTGGAAGCCATTCAGAACTCATAAACATTTAACAGATGATGGAAATGAAAACATATGGGCATTTCGACGACAGCGCTCGCGAATATGTCATCACTGATCCTAAAACACCGTGGCCCTGGATCAATTATTTGGGCAATGAGGATTTCTTTTCTTTGATTTCAAACACGGCCGGAGGCTATTCGTTCTACAAGGATGCGAAGTTCCGCCGCATCACGCGTTATCGTTATAACAATGTGCCGATGGACAACGGCGGACGTTATTTCTATATCAACGACAACGGCACGGTGTGGAGTCCGGGATGGAAACCTTGCAAGACACCACTTGATTTCTATGAGTGCCGCCACGGCATGAGTTATACACGCATCACAGGCAGAAAAGACGGCGTTGAGGCAAATGTGCTGTTCTTCGTGCCATTGAAGAAATGGTGTGAGGTGCAGAAACTTACGTTGACGAACACGTCTGGCCAGGTGAAGCGCCTCAAGTTGTTCTCATTCATGGAGTGGTGTCTGTGGAATGCCGCTACCGACATGGAGAATTTCCAGCGCAATTTCTCTACCGGCGAAGTGGAAATTGACGTGCAGGGGGGCGGCAGCAGTGTGATTTATCACAAGACAGAATACAAGGAGCGCCGCAACCATTATGCTTACTATAGTGTGAACGTGCCTGTTCAAGGCTTTGATACCGACCGTGAGAGTTTCATCGGACTCTATAATGAGTTTGCCAATCCTGATTGTGTGATGGCAGGAAAGCCTAAAAACAGCGTGGCACATGGATGGAGTCCCATCGCCTCCCATTATATAGAGGTGGAACTGCAGCCAGGTGAGCATAAGGATTTCATTTTCCTGCTGGGCTATGTGGAAAATGAGCAAGACCAGAAATATGAAACGGGCAGCGATTCGCTGATTACCTCACTGGGCGCACTCGACCATACCATCGTCAATAAGGCGAAGGCAAAGGCTTGTATTACGGAGTTTGACACCACGGAAAAAGTAGACAAGGCTTTCCAAGAACTGAATGCTTACTGGGATGACCTGCTCAATCGCTACTGCGTGAAGAGCGGCGACGAGCGTCTCGACCGTATGGTGAACATCTGGAATCAGTATCAATGCATGATAACCTTTAACTTCTCGCGTTCTGCCAGTTTCTTTGAAAGCGGCATCGGACGTGGAATGGGATTCCGTGACAGCAATCAAGACTTGGTGGGATTTGTGCACCAGATACCCAGTCGTGCGCGGCAGCGCATCATCGACATCGCTTCCACGCAGTTCCCTGACGGTGGATGCTATCATCAATATCAGCCATTGACCAAGCGTGGCAATAACGACATCGGCGGCGGATTCAATGACGACCCCATGTGGCTTATCTTTGGAACCGTGGCATATATCAAGGAAACGGGCGATTTCTCCATTCTTGATGAGATGGTGCCATGGGACAATGAGCCGGGAACAGAGGTAACGCTCTTCGAGCATCTCCGCATTTCGTTCAACCATGTGGTAGAAAACCTCGGTCCTCACATGCTACCATTGATTGGACGTGCCGACTGGAACGACTGTCTGAACCTTAACTGTTTCTCCTGGGATCCCAATGAGAGTTTCCAGACAACAGAGAATAATTCCGTGGGAAGCAAGGCTGAGAGTCTGATGATTGCCGGTCTGTTCGTGGTATGCGGCAAGGACTATGTGGAACTGTGCCGTGAAATGGGAGCAAAGGGCAAATTGCTGAATGGTAAGGAATACAGTTTTGCTGATGAGGGCAACCGCGCCGAGAAATGCGTGAACGACATGGTTGAAGCCGTGAAGAAACACGGATGGGACGGCGAATGGTATCTCCGCGCCTATGATTTCTATGGCAACAAGATTGGTTCGCATGAGAATGAAGAGGGAAAAATCTTCATTGAGAGTCAGGGTTGGTGCACCATGGCTGGCATCGGACTTGAGGAAGGCATGGTGGAAAAGGCTCTCGACAGTACGAAGAAATATCTCGACTCTGAGCATGGCATCGTGCTCAACAATCCGGCCTTTACCCGCTATTACGTGGAAATGGGCGAAATCTCCAGTTATCCGGCTGGTTATAAAGAGAATGCCGGCATCTTCTGCCATAACAATCCCTGGGTGATTATCGGTGAAACCGTAGCAGGACGCGGCAACGACGCGTGGGAGCACTATTGCAAAATCTGTCCGGCCTTCATCAAAGACCAGACCCTTCACAAGGTGGAACCATATGTGTATTCGCAGATGGTGGCAGGTAAAGATGCCGCACGTCCCGGTGAAGGCAAGAACAGTTGGCTTACCGGCACTGCCGCATGGAACTGGTACACCATCACGCAGTTTATTTTGGGCATCAAGCCAACCTATGACGGACTGCTGATTGATCCCTGTGTTCCCTCGACAATGAAGGAGTTTTCCGTGAAACGCATATTCCGCGGTGCCGAATATGATATCGTCGTAAAGAATCCTGCTGGCGTGCAGAAGGGCGTGCGTTCTATCACCGTTGACGGAAAACCGATTGCCGGTCAGTTGGTTGCTGCCGCCGACGGGCATCATCTCGTAGAAGTAGTCTTAGGCTGATTATTCAATTCAGAAGGAGCAGGCATGCTGATGTCTGCTCCTTCATAACAACATTATAAACCATGATAAACAAACAGTTATTACATCCGGAAAGTATCGTCGTGATAGGCGGTTCTAACAATGTTCACAAACCAGGCGGTGCCATTGTGCGCAACATCCTTCAAGGAGGCTACAAAGGTACTCTTCGTGTGGTAAACCCCAAGGAAGACGATGTGCAAGGCATCAAGGCGTTCCACGATGCCAAGGAGATTCCGCCCACCGACCTCGCCATTCTTGTGGTTGCAGCCAAGTATTGTCCTGATTACGTGGAGTTCCTGGCTGCCGAAAAGAGCGTAAAGGCCTTCATTATTATTTCTGCCGGCTTCGGTGAAGAGACGAAGAAGGGTGCCGAATTGGAGCAGCGCATCCTGAATACATGCGAGCGTTATGGGGCTGCACTTATCGGTCCCAACTGCATCGGACTGATGAACGCATGGCATCACAGCGTTTTCACAAAGCCCATACCAACGCTCGACGCGCAGGGCGTTGACTTCATCAGCGGCTCAGGCGCCACCGCCGTGTTCATCCTCGAGTCTGCCGTCACCAAAGGACTGCCGTTCAACAGTGTGTGGAGCATCGGAAACGGCAAGCAGATAGGCATTGAAGACGTGTTGCAGTTTATGGACGAGAACTTCGATGCTGAGCGCGACAGCAAGGTGAAACTGCTTTACATCGAGAATGTGGGCAATCCCGACAAACTGCTGTTCCATGCCAGTTCGTTGATTCGCAAGGGATGCCGCATCGCTGCCATCAAAGCCGGCTCGTCGGAGAGTGGCAGTCGTGCCGCATCGTCTCACACGGGAGCCATCGCATCCAGTGATTCTGCTGTAGAAGCATTGTTCCGCAAGGCCGGCATCGTGCGCTGTTTCTCGCGCGAGGAACTGACCACCGTGGGGTGTATCTTTACATTGCCGCCCATCAAAGGCAAGAACTGCGCCATCGTTACCCATGCCGGAGGCCCTGGCGTGATGCTCACCGACGCGCTGAGCAAAGGTGGTATGAACATTCCAAAACTCGAAGGAAAGGTGGCCGATGAACTGAAAGAGCAACTCTTCCCTGGTTCTTCGGTGGCCAACCCCATAGATATTCTTGCCACGGGAACACCTGAGCACCTGGGCATAGCCATTGATTTCTGCGAGAATCGTTTTGATGACATCGATGCCATCTTCGTTATTTTCGGAACGCCAGGACTCGTTCAACTCTACGAAGCATACGATGTGCTGCACAAGAAAATACAGGAATGCAAGAAACCGATATTCCCCATCCTTCCGTGTCTGCACACGGCCGGTCCGGAAGTGGCCGAATTCCTGAGCAAGGGACATGTGAACTTCAGCGACGAGGTGACACTTGCCACCGCACTTACGCAGGTGATGAAGACTCCGCGCCCCGCCGCACCGGAGATAGAACTGTTTGGCGTTGACGTGCCCCGCATTCGTGAAATTATCAGCGGCATCAAGAAGAGCGGCTATATCGCTCCCGACCTTGTGCACCAGTTGCTCGGTTGCGCCGGCATCCCGATGGTTCCCGAAAAGGTGAGTGCCTCCAAAGAAGAACTGATTGCCTTTGCCGACAAGGTGGGATATCCCGTTGTGGCCAAGGTGGTGGGACCTGTCCATAAGAGCGATGTGGGCGGTGTGGCTTTGAATATCCGCACACCCGAGCATCTCGCCTTGGAGTTTGATCGCATGATGAAGATAAAAGACGCAACGGGCGTGATGGTTCAGAAGATGCTTAAGGGTACAGAACTGTTCATAGGAGCCAAATATGAGAAGCGCTTTGGCCATGTTGTGCTCTGCGGACTGGGCGGTATCTTCGTTGAAGTGCTGAAAGATGTGTCGAGCGGTCTCGCTCCGCTGTCTTACGAAGAGGCATTCTCAATGATTCGCTCGCTGAAATCATACAAGATTATCAAGGGAACGCGCGGTCAGGCAGGGCTCAACGAGCAGAAATATGCCGAAATCATTGTGCGCCTGTCCACTCTCTTGCGCTTTGCAACCGAGATAAAGGAAATGGATATCAACCCATTGCTGGCCGACGAGAAAGAGGTCGTGGCCGTCGATGCCCGCATCCTCATCGAAAAGAATTGAGGTTCCAGCATGTGAACCTGTTCCATAAAGAGAGCCTGCATGGCATTCACGCTGTGCAGGCTCTCTTTTTTACTTTCTTAATGGATGATGTCTTTAACGCGTTCTTTCAATAAACTGCTGCATCAGCCATTCGTTTTGTTCGTCAATGGTCATGTGGCTGTTGTCCAGTTCAAGTGCATCATCGGCTTTGCGGAGCGGAGACACTTCGCGGTGTGAGTCAATGTAGTCGCGTTCCTGCACATTCTTCAGAATCTCGTCGAAATCGGCTTCCATGCCTTTGGCTTTCAGTTCGTCGAAGCGGCGCTGTGCACGTACTTCGGCCGAAGCGGTGACAAAAACCTTGAGTTCGGCATGCGGAAACACCACGGTTCCTATGTCGCGCCCGTCCATCACGATGCCTTTTTCCTCACCCATGCGCTGCTGTTGTGCAACCATAGCCTCTCGCACGAAAGGTAGAGCGGCAATGGGCGACACGCGGTTGGACACTTCCATAGAGCGGATTTCCTGCTCCACTAGTTCTCCGTTCAGATAGGTGTCGGGCTTTCCCGTTTCGTTGTTCAGTTGGAATGAAATGTTGATGTCGGCCATGTGCTGCCTGAGTTCCTCTTCCTTGATGCTGTCATCGTCGCGAAACATGCCTTTGCGCAGGGCGAAGAGCGTTACCGAGCGGTACATGGCACCCGTGTCAACATAGATATAACCTACTTTCCTGGCCAAGTCTTTCGCCATGGTAGACTTGCCGCATGATGAAAAACCATCGATGGCAATAGTAATTTTTTTCATATCGTTGTTCATTATGATTCTTAATTATAACTGGAAACTGGCGTTGATAATCAGTGAGTGGGATGAAACGTGGTATTTCCCGTAGGCCAGATTCAGTTTGAAACGGTCTAAAAGCAAACCGGCACCGATGGCCAAACCGGCTCCGTGGCTGCTGCCACGTTCCTCTCCAACGCTTGTGATGCTCATTTCGTGGGCGCGGCGGAAACTATATCCCCCTGCCACATACAGTTGCGACGAGAGGATTACATCAACACCTGCCACCACGTGGTTGATGAATCGCTGTTTGAGATGGTTCATGTCGACCAGCGTGGCCGACAGGCGGAAGGGAGCGCCCGTGAGTTTTTTCGTCACTCCAACCTGCAGGTCGAGCGGCAGTTTGCCATATTCCTCCTCATAAGGATCCAGTTCGCCACCCAGGTTCTTTACCACGGCAGATACCGACCACTCTTTCTCTGCATCGTAATAGTTGATGCCGAGGTCTACGCCCAGAGCCAGTGAACTGAAGTTTCCGATATAGGAATTGATGAAGCGGGCCGTGATGCCGCCGGCAACGTTTGTCCCCAAGGTGTATGAAAGCGTGGCTGCCAATGCAATATCCTTGGCAGTGAATTCACCTGTCGTGATGTTGTTCTCGTCCACCTCCCTGATTTTCCCGTAGTCGAGATATTGCGCCAGCACTCCCACGGACATTCTTTCTTTCAGTATCTTGGTGAAAGAGGCACTTGCCGTGTTGGCCCCTTCCATGTAGTTCATGTAGTTGAGACAGAGCGAACGGTCGCTCACCGAACTGAGTAGGGCTGGGTTTGAGGCCGCCAGGGATGCATCGTCTTCAATCACAGAGATGTTGTCACCGCCAAGGGCAGCGGCATGTGCACTCACCGGAATGCGCAGGAAATTGTATTCTGTATGGCTTTCCTGGGCAGTCGCAGCAGTCACTATCAGCGTGAAGAGTACGGTTATTAATCTGTTCATTTATTCTGTTTTGCCGAGCATGTCGGAATTCCTGCAAAGTTACTGCTTTTTCGCCGTTCCAACAATCTTTTGTTTAAAAAAATGAGATAGAAGGCTTTTCGGCATAAAAAATAATAAATTATTTTGTGCGGCCGTCAAATTGCATTACCTTTGCATCTGGTTTTTACCATAAAACGGCATTTTGCCCGTTTTATTATGTGGCAAGCGATATTTCAAAAATCGTCGAGGAAAAGTTGAACGAATAAGTAGCCGTCTTGGAAGAGAAGAAATCATATAGAGCCGATTTGGAGCGGAAGAGATCTGCAAGATTCCTTCTGGGGCTGGCTGTTGCGCTTACGCTTTTCGTCGTTGCAATGGAATTCAAGTACAACGGCATGAGTTTTGAGACCGACGAAATGTTGCTCGACGAACTGGCACAAGACATGGAGATGATGCCAGCCATGGAGCAGAAAGACATGATTGTGATGCCACAGGAGGAGAAAGCGGAGCCGAAGGTGATTGAAAAGGTGAATCCCGTTGAGGAGGATGTGGCAAAGCAGGTGCCAGACCGCATGGTGGAGAACCAGCAGTTGCTGACAGAAGGCGACGGAGAGAACAACGTTATAGACGAAGAAACACCCAATGTGGCACCTGTGGCCGTTGACGAAGACGATAATCCGTTGCATTTCAGGGTGGTGGAGCGTCTTCCTGAGTTCCCCGGGGGTACGCTTGCGCTGATGAAATGGCTGAACCAGCAACTGAAATATCCGCCTGCCGCGCAGCGCCAGAAGATACAAGGCACGGTCATCGTTTCGTTTATCGTGAACAAGGACGGCACCACTTCAGATGCGCGCATCTTGCATTCATCAGCCAAGCCGCTGTTGGATGCCGAGGCTTTGCGTGTGGTTCGCATGATGCCCAAGTGGAGTCCGGGTGAAGATCACGGAAAACCATGCCGCACGCTCTTTGCCATTCCCATAGAATTTAGAATATAATAATCATCATATACATTATGACTGCAAACGAATTACTCTCACTCTTTAACCAATATCTGGAGCAGTTGCCTTACGACAGACAGCCCCAGAGCCTCTACGAACCCGTAAAATACGTGCTCTCATTGGGAGGAAAGCGCATTCGCCCCGTGCTGATGATGCTGGCATACCAGATGTATAAGGACGATCCGAAGGCCATTTTGCCGCAGGCATGCGCTTTGGAGACATACCATAATTTTACGCTTTTGCACGATGATTTGATGGACAATGCCAATATGCGCCGCGGTCATGCCACGGTTCATGTGAAGTGGGATGCCAATGCTGCTATCCTCTCCGGCGACACGATGCTGGCTCTTGCGTTCCAGCGAATGGCTGCTTGTCCTGAAGAGAAGTTGCGCGACGTGATTGATCTCTTCACCGAGACGGTGCTTGAGATTGATGAAGGTCAGCAGATGGATATGGACTTTGAGAAGCGCATGGACGTGAGCGAAGAGGAATACATTGAGATGATCCGGTTGAAGACCAGCGTTTTGCTTGCATGTGCGCTGAAAATCGGTGCCATTCTGGCTGATGCTCCGGCCGAAGATGCCGAAAACTTATATCTGTTTGGCGAGAAAATGGGACTGGCCTTTCAGTTGCAGGATGATTACCTTGATGTGTATGGTGACCCGAAGGTGTTTGGAAAAGCCATCGGAGGCGACATCATGTGCAACAAGAAAACGTTTATGCTCATCAATGCCTTCAATCTGGCAACCGCAGAGCAGCGTGCAGAACTGATGAGATGGATAGATGCCGACAATCCGGATGCACAGGAAAAGATTGCGGCCGTGACAAACCTATATAATAAAATAGGTGTGGACAAACTGGCGCAACAGCGAATCATGCACTATTTCGATGAGAGCCGTGCCTGTCTTGACAAGGTGAAGGTGGACGAGAAACGCAAACAGTTGCTCTACGACTACACCGACAAGATGATGCATCGCAATAAATAAACGGTACGGCGATATATGAATGGTGAGAATTTGGGAGATTTTTCAATGACAGAAGAAGAAAGAAAGAACTGTTTTTTCATAGATACGCACGCTCATCTTGACGGCGAGGAGTTTGATGAAGACCGCGACGAGGTGGTAAGACGTGCGCAAGAGGCTGGGGTGGGGAAGGTATTTGTGCCTGCCATCAACCTGCCTTCTGTAAAAACAGTGCTCGATACCTGTGCGCGTTATCCCGGTTTTGCCTTCCCGATGATAGGTCTTCATCCCGAGGATGTGAAAGAAGACTGGCGGCAGGTGCTTGCTCAAATGAAAGCCATGCTCTATGACCAGACCACGGAAGGTGAGGTTTTGCCTTCTTCTCTCAGTGGTCAGCCTGTAGAAAACCGTCAGCCATTCATTGCCATCGGTGAGGTGGGCCTCGATTATTACTGGAGCCGCGAATTTGAAAAAGAGCAGTTGGAGGCCTTTGAAGAGCAGGTGAAGTGGAGTGTTGAGACGCAACTGCCGCTGATGATTCATTGCCGAAAGGCACAGAACGAGATGGTTCACCTGTTGAGAAACTACGAGCGCGAACTCCCAGGCGGTGTGTTCCATTGTTTTACGGGCAATGAAAAGGAGGCCGCCGAGTTGTTGCATTTCGAGCGTTTCGTATTGGGTATTGGCGGTGTCCTTACTTTCAAGAAGAGCCATCTGCCAGAAGTGCTGAAGACAATACCCTTGAATCGCATCGTATTGGAGACTGACAGCCCTTACATGGCTCCTGTTCCGATGCGGGGAAAACGCAACGAAAGTGCTTTTGTGCGCTATGTCATGGAACGTGTTGCTAAGTGTTATCAGGTAGAAACCGAAGCAGTGGCACTCCAGACCAACCAGAACGTTGAAAGAGTGTTTCACATTCATTGATTAAATAGCATTTGACAAGAAGATAGATAATGGTAGTTTGTATTGCCGAGAAACCCAGTGTGGCGCGCGACATTGCGCGCATTATTGGGGCGAATAGTCAGAGAGACGGGTATATGGAAGGCAACGGGTATCAGGTGACTTGGACATTTGGTCATCTGTGCACGTTGAAAGAGCCTCATGACTATACTCCGATGTGGAAGGCATGGAGCCTCTCCTCTCTGCCAATGATTCCACAACGGTTTGGCATCAAACTGATTGAAGACAAAGGAATCCAGAAACAATTTGCCACCATTGAGCGGTTGATGCAGAGCGCCGACAGCATTATCAATTGCGGCGATGCCGGTCAGGAAGGTGAATTGATACAGCGCTGGGTGATGCAGAAGGCACAGGCCAGATGCCCGGTAAAGCGTTTATGGATTTCATCAATGACCGATGAGGCCATCCGAGAGGGATTTCAACAACTGAAAGACCAGCAGGAATACCAGCCGTTATACCTTGCCGGACTGTCGAGAGCCATCGGTGACTGGCTTTTGGGAATGAATGCCACCCGGCTCTATACGCTTAAATACGGTCAAAACCGGCAGGTGCTTTCCATAGGACGTGTCCAAACGCCCACGTTAGCACTGATTGTGAACCGCCAAAAAGAGATTGACAATTTTAAGCCGGAGCCTTATTGGGTGCTTTCCACGATTTATCGCGACACGCTTTTCACTGCCACCAAAGGTAAGTTTACCAGTAAGGAGGAGGGCGAGCGTAGTTTTGAAACCATCAAAGGCAAGCCGTTTGAGGTGAAAAAGGTGGAAAAGAAGAATGGCAAGGAAGCACCCAAGCAGTTGTACGACCTGACTTCGCTGCAGGTGGACTGTAACCGTAAATACGGAATGAGTGCGGAAATGACGCTCAACATCATTCAGGCTCTCTATGAACGTAAGTTGACGACCTATCCACGTGTGGACACGCAATATCTTTCAGATGATATCTATCCGAAGTGTCCGCAGGTGATGAACGGCCTTTTCCTGGTGAAATATTCCGGAACGCCTGCTTATGCGGAACTGGTAAGGCCGCTTGGCGGAAAGGCTCTGCCCAAGTCGAAGCGCGTTTTCGATACCAGCAAGGTGACCGATCACCATGCCATTATTCCCACGGGCGTGGTTCCGCAGGGCATGAGCGACATGGAACGTCATGTCTACGACCTCATTGCCCGCCGTTTCATCAGTGTCTTTTATCCCGACTGCAAGTTTTCTACCACCACCGTGTTGGGCGAAGTGGACAAAATAGAGTTTAAAGTGACCGGAAAGGAGATTCTTGATCCCGGATGGCGTGCCGTTTATGCGCAGCCGCAGACCGCATCGGTGCAGCCATCTCTCTCTGCAACAGCCGAGACGGCACCCGATGATGACGAGAAAAAAGAGGATGAGGAAAAGACGCTGCCCACTTTCGTGAAAGGAGAAAGCGGTGAGCACACGCCCACATTGACCGAAAAACAGACCACTCCGCCACCTTATTATAATGAGGCATCCTTGTTGCGTGCCATGGAAACGGCAGGAAAGTTCGTGGAAGACGAGGAGTTGCGCGCTGCCATGAAAGAAAACGGTATTGGCCGCCCGTCGTCGCGCGCCGGTATTATTGAGACTTTGTTCAAGCGCCATTATATCCGGAGAGAGAAAAAACGCCTGGTTGCAACGCCAACGGGCATCGAACTGATTGATATGATCAAGGAGGAACTGTTGAAAAGTTGCGAGTTGACGGGCATTTGGGAGAAAAAACTGCGTGATATTGAGCATAAGAAATATGATCCCACACAATTCCTTGCGGAATTAAAAGAGCAGATTACCGACATCGTGAATCAGGTATTGGCCGACAATAGCAACCGACGGGTTGCCGTTACCACCGATGAGGATGTGAAGAAAAAGCGTAGGACAAAGGCTGCGGCCAGTGGCTCAAAGACCAAAAAGCCGACTGCTGCCACGCAAACGGAGGATAGTCTTGTGGGAAAACCTTGTCCTGTTTGCGGAAAAGGACATATCATTAAAGGCAAGACGGCATACGGTTGCAGTGAATGGAAGAACGGTTGTACATTCAGACAGCCGTTTGCACAATAATTTGTGGCCATTCGCGTTAATTAGTAGTATGCGAAAACCTGCAATTGTCATAATCGTGCTTTCGTGTCTGCTCATGTCTTGTGGAGCAGACAGGAATATGAAAAAGGGTGAGAAACTGCTTGCCATCGGTGAGTATTATGATGCTGCCGAACAGTTCAAGCAGGCCTATTCGCGCACTCCGGCAAAGGAGCGGGATGAAAGAGGAAAAAGAGCCCTGAAAATGGCCATTTGCTATGAAAAGATTAATGCTACCCCGAAAGCCATTGCTGCATACAGGAATGTGATTCGCTATAAGCAGGATTATATAGAAACGCACCTTTCGCTGGCCCGCCTGCTATTGAAAAGTGGCAGTTACAAAGAAGCCGCGCGCGAGTTTCAGATGGTTTTGGACTCTCTGCCCGACAACCAGTTGGCAAAAGAAGGGCTGAAATCAGCCCAGAGTGCACCGGAAATCAAGCAACTCGGCTCGCGCTACACCGTTAAGAAGATGGATGTGTTCAACTCCCGGCGTGCCGATTACTCTCCTATGCTGTGCGGAGATGAATACAATCAACTGTTTTTCACGTCCACGCGCAACGAGGCTCAAGGGGACGAACTGAGCGGAATCACGGGCGTAAAGGCCGGAGACATCTTCTTTTCGCAAAAAGACGATAAAGGGAAATGGGGAAAACCGCAGACAATTGACTCTGGGTTGAATACAGAATATGACGAGGGAGCCTGTTGTTTCTCTCCCGACCAGCGCGTGATGTATCTTACTCAGTGTGTTACCGATCCATCTTATCCGCGCTATGCCACCATTATGACGTCCAATCGTGCTGATGCCGCGTGGGGAAAACCGTCATTGTTGGAAATAACACGCGACACGTTGTCGAGTTATGCCCATCCTGCGGTGTCTCCAGATGGCGAATGGCTCTATTTCGTTTCTGACATGCCCGGTGGGAAAGGCGGTCTGGACATCTGGCGCATAAGGCTCACTGCCGCAGGCTTGGGCGGTGTGGAGAACCTCGGCGATCCCATTAATACGGAAGGAAACGAGATGTTTCCAACTTTCCGACCCAATGGCGACTTGTATTTTTCTTCCGACGGGCACGCTGGAATGGGCGGTTTGGATATTTTCATTGCAAAGGTGGGCAGTGACGGAAAATACAAACTTGAGCACCCTGGATATCCCTTGAATTCACAAGGGGATGATTTCGGCTGTACTTTCGAGGGTGCCCACAACAAGGGATTCTTCTCGTCAAATCGCGGTGATGGCCGAGGATGGGATCATATCTATAGTTTTGAGAATCCCGAAATCATGCAGACGCTGAAGGGCTGGGTATATGAAATGGATGGCTATGAACTGCCGGCAGCACAGGTGTATATGGTTGGTGACGACGGTACGAACCTGAAACTGTCTGTGAAAGGTGACGGATCGTTTGAGCAGGTTATCGAGCCCGGCGTCAACTATATCTTGCTTGCTGCCTGCAAGGGTTTCTTGAATCATAAGGAGGAACTGCGCGTAGAACCGGTAAGTGAGTCGAAAGAGTATACCTTGCAGTTCCCTCTTGCTTCAATCCGTGTGCCTGTACTGATAGACAATATCTTCTATGATTTCGACAAGGCAACATTGCGGCCGGAGTCAGCAACCTCGCTTGATGAACTGGTGAAACTGCTGACGGAAAACCCGAATGTGACTATTGAACTGAGCGCTCATGCCGACTATCGTGGCAGTGCCGAATACAATAAACGTCTTTCTCAAAAGCGTGCCGAATCGGTTGTTAACTATCTGATTGAACATGGCATCCCTCAAGACCGCCTCACTCCGAAAGGGTATGGTGTGGAAAAGCCAAAAACCATCAGGAAAAAACTAACAGAGAAGTATCCTTGGCTCAAGGAAGACGATGTGCTGACAGAGGATTTTATCAAGAAACTGGATGACAAGGAGAAAGAAGAGATTTGCAATCAGTTGAACCGCCGCACTGAGTTTATCGTTCTCCGCACAACTTATGGTATGTTCGACGATAAAGGTCAACTGAAGACACTCCCGAAGAGCAAGCCTTCGAGTAAAAAGAATGCTGAAGAAGATGACGGCTTCTTCATCTTCGATTAGTTTTCATTCATTTTGATGTGCTATTCTTTTGATGTGCTAATCAAAAGATTCTACGCGAGAAACGAATGTTGAGTACGGGGAACACTTTCAGTGCCTTGATGACATTAATATATTTCCCAACTTCGCCTTTCACATGCTGCGTGGTGAGATCAGTTCCGTAGCAGTCAACGCGGGGCGTTCCTCCCCACCACATCACACCGAATTCCAGCATCACACCATATCTCTTGTTGGCTTTCGGTTCATAGTCGCCATAGCCGAATCCTAAATAAGGTTTCAGCCGGTTTACCTGAACCGATGCCTTTACCATCGCATTCTCGTCGGGAACCAGGAAATAGTCACCCAACTGGAATCCCATTTTTTCGCGTCCCTCCACAAAGTCGCGCAGGTCAACGTCCATCGTGCTGTTTCCGCCAGTAGGCAGTTTCAGGATATAATCCTGTTCGTTGCCGCTGTTTCCGCGCTCTACCATGTTGTTATACATACCGACACTAAAGAGTGTAGGGCCGGCTTCGGGCTTGTTGTATGCCTTGGCGATGGTCTTGTTTCCGTAGTAAATACCACCGGTTAAGAACCATTTCTTGTTGTGGAAAGGGAATATGTCAACCAGCAGACTGGCATTGTGATAACTGGGCTCTCCGTATACGCCTACATATTGTGACAATTTGTAGCCAGACATTTCGTAGAACATGTTGGATAGACGTTCAAAGCGAGTTGGTAGGGGATTGCCGTTTTTGTCATATTTTGTTTTTTCTGCCTTATTGCCCACCGTTAGTTTGAAGTTCGCAGTATGCCTTATCGGGGGCATGATGGAGACACCAGCCCTGATGCGGAAAGTTTCGTCTATAGGCATGGAGAGGTCAATGCCAATACCTGTGGTGCCGACTGATAACGCTGCATTCAGATGGTCTGCTAAACTGATGGTGCCGTTTGGCTGCCCCTGTCCGGCCGACAAATCGGAACCATTTACCGTTTCGTTGGTTCTGACATTTATTGTTGCATTCTTCTGTTCTTGTGCCGTTACATTGAGAAAAGCAATGGCTGCGATAACACTTGTTAGTATCTGTCTTAGATGTTTAGCATTCATATATAATAAGGTGTCAAGTTTAAGAATAAGACTAATCAGTGTGCAAATATAATTTAAAAAAACAAATGTACAAAGATTTTTGTGAAAAGATTAAAGATTATTAGTTCAGAATGGATAAAATCGCGTACCTTTTGTGCATAAAGGCTGTTCGGAGGATTGAGAAAAATCAGAGTTACGAACTGGCGGTAACGGTTCTCATTAAAAACGTGAGTATCACCTCCAAATCGGCTCCTTGCGCCAGTCTCCAGTGAATTTTCTTTATGTTCATTACCTTGCCAAGATGGATTAATGCCTGTAATGAGCAATTCCGCCCTTTTTGGCTCTGCAAACACGAAGCCTCTTTCCTTGACTTCAGGTTCCAAGTCATATTCCTTCCAAATCTTTTGGAGGCGAGCGTCAATTTCAGTAATTGTCATAAGCCTAATCTTAGAAAGGTAAATCTTCTTTTATCGTTTTCAGGTTATCTGACAGCGTAAACGAACTAACAAGTTTCGCTATTGCTGGATTTCTTGTAATCATTTTATCCAAAATCTCTGGTGCATCGGCGCTGTTCATGTATTCGTCATTCTCTGGTGCTGGTTTTTCATACTTGTGCCAGTACTGTGCCTTGCCAATCTGTTCTGCAGTTTTATTAAGTTTCTTGAAAGGTAAATCTTCCGTAGTCTTCTTGTATTTATCATCTAATGCATGGTATAGGTATTTAAGTCCAATAGCGATACGTTTATCATGATATTCATCATCGCTTATGGTCTCTTTGTCTAATCCTTTTAATTCCTCGCCTTGATACATCGTAAACATTACATGCTCATTCCAATTCTCAATAAACTTAACAATGTCATAGAGTCCTAAAAGACTGATAATAAATTTGAGAGACGCCATATGATCTATATCCTCGATGCTAAAAGCCACACCTCTACTTTTGCGATGAACTCTGAAAATCCATTCTTGGTCGGTCGTGCAATAATCATGAAGCGATTTGAAAAAGATGTCCTTGGCTTCTTCTGCGTTTACCTCTCGATGGGTATTAAGCATAACAAGCAGATACTCCTTGGCGTTTAACTTTGATTTATCAATTTGGTATGTCGGTTCTTCCGCAAGTCGTTGACAAAGATGGTAATACCCGTTGACCTCTTCGAGTAGAGCAGCATTCTGTCTTACATACTCGATTGGAAAATACTGGATGACAGACCATGCACATACATTCTCGTGATACTTCTCCCAAAGAGCCTTAACAGGTTCCAAATAGCAGTCATCCCACTGGCGGTATATTTTACCATAAGCCCATTTTCTGTCGCTCTTGCTCGATTGGAGAAATGCATGAATGATACGTTTCTGGTCTTTCCAGTCCAAATAGTCAAAGCGTTTCTGGATTTCCTTGCGAGCATCAGTAACTTTTCTGCTCTTTTTATCGTTAAACCACTTGATAAGTGTTGTTATAGGACGATTGCGTGGTATTTGTTGGTAGGGCATAGGTGCAAAATTAAGCGAAATTATTCATTCCAATTGGTTGTCATCTCTAAATCAATCATCTGACAAATGATTGTTTTTTTCAGGACAAGAACTGCAGCCAGTACTTGGTTTCTTTGCCGTCGCAGAGCACATGAATGTGCATTCGCTCCTCCTCGTTGGAGTATATCTTGAACGTATATTCGCTTTCGCGTCTAAATACTGCGCTCATAGGCTCGTTGCTTTTGGGTGCAAATTTACGAAAAGTTTCATAAATAATGGGCATTTCAAAAGAATATATACAAAATAGCAGGTCTTTAGCCAATATAATGACGAGAGAAGAAGCAAGTTATAGAAATCTCACTTTAGTAAACGCTTGAAACTTGGTATAAGCCTTGTCAATGATGGTCCTTTAGAGAAGAGCCTCAATGGTACAGTCGTTAGCGCAATAACCATTCCGGGAATATATCACTACGCAAATCCACGTCTAATTTCGTTAATTCTCCAAAATCGCTTTTTTTTCTCAGCATAATTTCGTAACTTTGGGGGCTTTTACAGATGATTATGCAACTTCCTGACGATTTCATACGGCAAACCAGACAGATGATGGGCGAAAGGCGATGGTCTTTGCTTGAAGAGGGATTGCTATCGCAACCTCCTGTCAGTGTGCGCTTCAATCCCCGAAAGGTGAATGCTGAAGATGTTTCGTTAGATAGGGTTCCTTGGAGCCGTTATGGCTATTATCTTGGCAAACGTCCTAATTTTACGTTTGATCCCTTGTTGCATGCAGGAGTCTATTATGTGCAGGAAGCGTCATCCATGTTCATAGAATACGTCATCCTGTCACTTGTAAAAGAGCCGGTTGACATGCTCGACATGTGTGCTGCTCCCGGAGGGAAATCAACCGCAGTTCGCGCTGTCTTGCCAGAGAATAGCATATTGGTGAGCAACGACCCCATGAAGGTGAGGGCGCAGGTCTTATCAGAAAACATTCAGAAATGGGGCTATCCCGGTTCTGTTGTGACCAACAACTATCCGGCCGATTATCGCAAGAATGGGCTCCTTTTTGATGTGATACTCTGCGATGTCCCCTGTTCTGGCGAGGGAATGTTCCGTAAGGATCCGGCATCCATTGATGAATGGAGTCTTGCCAATGTGGATAAATGCCAGATGTTGCAGCGTCAGATTGTTGACGATGCGTGGCATTGTCTCAAGCCAGGCGGCTTGTTCATCTATTCTACATGCACGTTTAATACCAAAGAGAATGAGGAGAACATTGCATTCTTCATGGAGACGCTCAAGGCAGAAATCGTAGATTTACCCGTAAAAGAGGAATGGGGCATCACGGGTTCGTTGCTTCCAGGATTCAATCACCCCGTTTACCGTTTTATTCCTGGTATCACTCAGGGTGAAGGGCTTTTCATGTGCGTGATGAGAAAACCTGGGGAAATGAATACAGGAGGCAGCGCCAAGTCGTTAAACAATGTCAGTAAGTTGCATGTGATCTATGACAATATCGCGCTTGACGGCAGACCGGAGAAGCACAATGAGCCAAAATCGGCAAAAAACAGCCGCCCTTGCCGCCGTGCTGAGGCGAAAAACACGGGAAAAGACAATATCCCACAGCATGCGGAAGCCCTTTCCGTGAATCATGACTACGGACGATATCCGCATGTAGAACTATCGTATGCCAGTGCCATTTCATACCTGCGCAGAGAGGCCATCGCCTTATCGTCGGATGTGCCGCGTGGAATGGTCGTTGTAACATTCCAAGGTCATCCCCTCGGCTTTGCCAAGAATGTCGGCAACCGCGCAAATAATCTCTATCCACAGAACTGGAAAATAAAATCGACATATATACCTTCAGAATATGAGACAATACTTAGACTTGCTTGACCGCATCCTGACGGAAGGCATAGAGAAAAGCGACCGCACTGGAACAGGTACCATCAGTATCTTCGGCAATCAGATGCGGTTCAATCTGGATGACGGATTCCCGCTGCTCACAACAAAGAAACTGCACCTGAAATCCATTATCTATGAACTGCTCTGGTTCTTGAAAGGCGATACCAACGTGAGGTATCTTCAGGAGCATGGTGTGAGAATATGGAACGAATGGGCTGATGAAAACGGCGAACTCGGTCCTGTATACGGACATCAGTGGCGTTCATGGCCCGACTATAAGGGTGGCACCATCGACCAGATACAGTATGTGCTCGACCAGATTCGTAACAATCCCGATTCGCGTCGTATGATTGTCAGTGCCTGGAATGTCGCCGAAGTGAACCAAATGGCATTGCCGCCGTGCCACACCATGTTCCAGTTTTATGTTGCCAATGGCAGACTTAGCCTGCAACTCTATCAGCGCAGTGCCGACACTTTCCTCGGTGTGCCGTTCAACATTGCCTCTTATGCACTTCTGCTTATGATGATGGCGCAGGTGACAGGTTTGAAGGCAGGCGATTTCATCCATACTACAGGCGACACCCATCTCTATCTGAATCATCTTGATCAGGCTCGTCTGCAACTCACGAGGTCGCCGCGTCCGCTGCCTCGCATGAAGATAAACCCCGATGTAAAGGACTTGTTCGATTTCAAGTATGAAGATTTCCAACTCGAGGGATACGACCCCTGGGATCATATCAAAGCCGACGTGTCGGTATAGCATGTATACCATGACATACGATAAACCACATTTCTTTAGCGATACAACACATGACCGTTAACATCATTGCTGCCGTGGCCAAGAACCGCGCCATTGGCAAAGACAACAAACTGATATATTGGCTGCCCAACGACCTGAAGCGTTTCAAGGCACTAACCACCGGGCATACCATCGTAATGGGGCGGAAGACATTCGAAAGTCTGCCTAAAGGAGCCCTCCCTAATCGTCGTAACATTGTGCTTACCCGTTCTGCAAGGCAGTTTCCAGGGTGCGATTGCTATTCGTCGCTTGAGGAAGCGTTGCTTCATTGCGAACCAGACGAAGACGTGTTTATCATTGGCGGTGCTTCCGTTTATCGTCAGGCCCTCTCTCGCGCCGACCGTCTCTACATGACCGAAGTGGAAGATACGCCTTCTGAGGCAGATGCCTTCTTTCCTCCCTACGATGATTGGAAGAAGGTTAATGAGGAACATCATCCTGCAGACGAGAAGCATCTTTACGAGTATACTTTTGCTGATTACGTTAAAAACGTGGATGGCGAACCAAAGGAATAGATGGTCTTTACGTCAAGAAAAAAGGAATGAGAAAACCGTTCTCATTCCTTTTTTCTTGTTTTTCCTCTCATCTTTTCTCATTCCTCGTCTTCTACAGGAATGCCGGCAATTGACAACTGGCGGTCGAAAGCCGAGCCAAATGAGATGATGGTTTCGCTGCGGGCCAGTCCTAAAGGCTGAAGTTTGTCGTGGATGATATTCAGCAGATGATGATTGTTCAACGCATATATCTTGATGAACATATCATAGTCGCCTGTCGTATAGTGGCATTCCACCACTTCCGGAATGTTGCGCAGTGCATCGACCACAGAGTCAAAATCTTCCGGATTCTTCAGATTCAGCCCTACGTAGGCACACGTTTCATACCCAACACGTTCTGGATCGATTACAAACTGCGAGCCTTTGAGAACGCCAAGATTGTTCAACTTCTGAATGCGCTGATGGATGGCAGCCCCGCTAACGTTACACACACGTGCCACTTCCAAGAATGGAATTCTGGCATCTTCGGCGATAAGCCTTAGAATTTTCTTGTCAAGTAAATCTAAACTGTGATGTGCCATTTTTATGTTTTTTCTGTTCCTATTTGCAAAGATAACATTTTTTTTCCAAAACAACAAACAATTTTATATAAAAAAAGACACATTCTGTTGTAATTTATAAGTTGTTTATCTGTTAATTGCTGAATAATTAACAGTATAAGCCCTGGCTCGGCGCAGCATTTGTTTGACGTCGGTGATGGTTCCCATGTCGGTATTGCGGTCGGCTTTGATGCTTACGGTCATCTGCTGAGCATCCTCGGGAAGCATCGTTATGCGCTCTTGTTCAACGAATTCGCTGATTTCTTCCATGCGTGCGAATTTGTCGTTCAGTTGGATGCAAGTGGAGTCTCCATTTGTTTTGCCAAGCAAAGAGGTCAGGGGCTTTCCGATATAAATATGTGTAACGGCCGATTTCCGGGTGAGTTTGGTCAGTTCCGTGCCAGCCGGCACTTGGTAAGCCACCTTCAAAGGTACGCTCCGCATGTGGGTAACAATCATGAAAAAAAACAACACTGTGAAGATCAGATCGGGCATGGAAGACATGTTCAATCCGGGTATTTCGTGGTGTCTGCGCTGGAACATGCTCATTCTGTGCCTCCTTTCTGCTCACCCCTGAGCGCCGTGTGATACACTTCGGCAATGCGTTGAGGGAAATCTGAGATTACTTGTTGCCGTTCATTCTCCGAGCAAGCATCCAAGACATGTCCGAACCGCTTCTTTGCGAGCGCGTCTCTCACAGAATGGTATGCGGCCACCACCTCGTTTTGCATGTTGAAATAGGCATCATAACTGGCCTTCCTGTCCACATCTACAGAGATGACATGCTCTGCCGGATTCTTGCAGGCAGAGAGAAACCCTTCTGCCACCTTTCTGAGTGATGCCAATTCCACTGGGTTTTCGTCAACAAGCAGGCTCCCGTCTTCTTTCATAACGATGCGCATTACATTCTCTCGTGCTACGTCGGTCACCGTGATTTCTTTCTTGTTGTCCTCTGGAGGCAGTTGACGGGTAATGCCCTTGTCAATGTCCATCGATGTGGTGACAAGAAAGAAGATCAGTAGCATGAATGAAATATCCGCTGTCGAAGTGGTGTTCAGCACTGGAATGGTGCGCCTGTTTTGTCTGAACATACGGTTTCTTTATGAGTTAGATGCTTCTGGTTTGGAGACTTTTGAATTGCGTCTGCAATAGCCGGATATAGAGAAGACGATGCCAATGACTGCTATCACCAGCAAAATGAGTGAGGTATTGATGAGCATGTCGGATGTTTTCAGCCAGAACCGCTGTGCATATTCAGTGCCGTTCACGTGCATGGGCGCTGCTGATCCGCTCAGGAAGGTAACCAGCAGACTGACCACCAACAGCACAACGGTGGCTCCGGCAATCTTTCTTGCCGGAATGTGGTTGTCGTTGCTGGCCATGCCGTTGCGCATGCGCAGTGCTTTAACTGCCGACCAAGCAATGGCTGCCACGGCGGCCAGGATGGCGGCATACATCAATGCCAGTTCTATGTCGATAATCCTGCTCATCGTTCTTGTCTTTTTATGGTTGCTTGTTGTGCTTATAAGCCACAATCATGTCGAGCATGGAGATGGCTGATTCCTCCATCTGACTGGTCAGATGCTCAATCTTTGAGAGGATATAATTATAGAACACCTGCAATATCAAGGCCACGATGATACCGAATATGGTGGTGATCAGTGCCACTTTCATACCGTCGGCCACGATGGTGGGACTGATGTCGCCAGCCTGCTGAATGCGGTCGAAGGCCATTACCATGCCAATCACTGTGCCCAGGAATCCCAGCGAAGGAGCCATGGCGATGAAGAGTGTAATCCATGAGCACCCCTTTTCCATGTTTGCCTGCTGCACGGCACCATATCCGGCAATGCTTCGCTCAATGTCGTCCATGGGCTCGTCGATGCGAAGCAGACCCTGATAGCAGATGGAGGCCACCGGCCCGCGGGTCTCCCTGCACAGTTTCTTCGCTTCTTCCACGTTGCCATCCATCAGCACTTTCTCCACGTCGGCCACCAGTTTCTTGGCATTGATTTCGCATAGGCTCAGGTAAATGATGCGCTCTATGCAGAACGCAAGGCCCAGCACCAGGGTGAGAGCCACCAGCGACATGAAGGCCGGATTGCCTTCCACGAATTTCGTTTTCAACTGACTGTGCAGCCCTGCGCTCTCTTCAATGCTCACCTCATCACCGTTATCGGCATTGGGCAGCGTCACATTCATGCTGGCTGCCATAGAGTCGAGCATGGCCGAATCGGCCTTTGCTTCCACGGAGTCGTGCTTTACGGTTGGCGCGGCCTTTGCTTGCGTGCTGTTTTGAGCCATTACGGGCATGGCTGCCAAGAGTAAGAGTAGAAACGAAATGATGGATTTTCTAAACAGATGATTCTTCTTCATAAACAATCGGAGTTTCAACGTGCATTTCCTCAATACGGGAACATGGAATAAAAACCAAGGCGCGGAGAGACCGGGATTCGAACCCGGGATACCCTTTAGGGGTATACACGCTTTCCAGGCGTGCCTCTTCAGCCACTCGAGCATCTCTCCTTGTGTCTTGAACGGCTGCAAAGGTACTCTTTACTTTCCGATTTTCAGCACCTTTTTATATTAAATAATCTTAAGCAATTGTTTTTTTCGTGCCTTTGTAGCCTTTCCGCCAGTCTTTACCAGTATTTCCACGTGTTGGTCTCGCCCATGTATTCTACGTTGACTTGTTGGTTGCTCATCCATGCTTTCACCTCATCAGAGGTGCCTTCCAGACTGTCTTCGACGGTTATGTTGATACACCCCTCGTTCCAGAAGGTGAGGAAATGATAGTTGACCTCCTTCCACATTACGAGTCCGAAGAATGCCGGATGGGGTTGCACCGTGTAGTTGTGGTCCACATAGAACATACTGAGTGGCTTTTCTGTTTGGTAGTGCATGCGCATCTTGGGTTCTGCCACGCTTTCCATATCGCCCGTACCTTTTATATTGAAGGTTGTCCATGACAGACTCTTGTCTGATGACAATTGCTCGTCGATGTCAATGGAAAAATCGTTGTCAATGCTGATAAAGGACTCGGCATAATTACCGAGTTCTTCGCTGCTGAGAGCCTTGTCAGCCTCTCTGAAATAGAACATACATTTGGGAGTGCCACTGGCTTTCACCGTCCATTGGTTGTCTGCCGTTGCGGTAATCTGATAATTGCATAGCAGCGTGTCGGCCAGGGTGTTGCGCGATGACCGTTTTTCGTTCACGGTAGCGGTGACGTTCCATTGCGTACCTGCTTGGGTGAGCGACTGCTGTGCCTCATCAGCATCGATGCAGATGAGGTATTCGGCCGTTTGCCCATCCATTGGGAAGTTGCGCATCACGTAGCGTTGCTTCCCGCTGTATATGTCTTTTTCCTTGACGATTTTCACATGTTCAAAGTAGAGACGGTCAATCGAGTCGCGCCCCTCAGTAGTCTCCTGCCTGACATATTTGTTGAAATAGTATACCAGCGCCAGCACGTCGGTGTGTTTGTTCAGGCTTTCCTTCACATAGTCGTAGGCCTTTTTCCCAGCCTGTGTGTCGCTGTTTGCCTCCCAGTCGTCATCCCAATCGCATGTCATGGCGGATGTGAGGATGGTGAGGCAGCATATCATCATGTAAACCAGTTGCTTTTTCATGTGTCTCAGTATTTTTCTTGTTTGTCGTTAAAATATTCTCATGGGCTTCCCGTTGCGTGGGTTCACGCCGTGCTTGTATGGCTGTTTGCTGTCGTAGTCCTTGTATTTTTGCCTTGCCGTATGCGGTATGTCGTTCTGGAGTTTGATGCCGATGCCGCAGCGAAAGAATCCGAGGTCGCCCACACCCAGTTCGCAGAACAGGCTGCTGTTGCTGCTCATCCACATCGACATACCTATATATGTGAACTGAATGGCACCTTTCACCCGATGGTGGTATTGCGTTTCGTTGCTGCGCTTGCTTCTGTCCATACTCACGCCTGCTGCCGCTTCGGTATACAGGCGCAAACGGCTGCGCGTGGTGTAATAGTATCTCACCGACGGCATGAGCACGATGCTGTTTCTCACCATCTTCTTCACCGTCTCGTTATTTGCCTTTGTCAGTAGTGCCGACTGGCGCGGATGATAGCCAGCCATGATGCCTGTATACCAGTGTTTAGACCATCCGTAGCGGTAACTCAGTGCGTAACTGCCCTGATAGTGGTCTTCTTGGCGGGCATATTTTAGCCGGTTGTAGCGCTCCATAGGTGACAACTCGCTGTAGTATTCTTTTCCAAACATCAGCCGGTCATTGTTGTTGAAGTCGTTGTCGATGCATCCCGTTCCGATGCTCAAGTCGATTTCATGCCTTGGAAAACAGACTTCTTCCTCCAGCCATTTGAATCCAGTTGCATCGATGATCTCTTCCTGTTGCGCATGTGCAGTTGCCGAAATGGCAAGCATGGACAGGAATAACCAAGTCTTTTTCATCTTCACTCGTTTTTAATTGATTAAAGGTTTTCGCCCATTTAAACGCGCCCTTTGAATGAATCTTGCACGCAGAAAGTGTGTTTTTCTCGTGAAAACTAACTTTTTTAGCATGAGTTCGAGAGGTAAGTCGCAGCAAAGAGCCATTTTTTTTCGCTGATGTCAAGACTCACTGACGTCTTTTCGTGCGGCCATTCATGATAAGGCAGGACCGGCGAAACCGAGCGGTTCTTGTGCATGAAATTGTCATGGAAATTCTGAATTAATGGCTCTCATACGGCCAGTGGTGGCCACGGACAATCAATTGGGCGCGAAATACGCGAATTATAGAACTCTTCATATAACTCGTTGATTAATAATTGATTATGGCGGAAGCAGTTTTTCCATGGACGAGGAAATCAGGTTTTTGCTGGAAAAAACATAGGTTTTGGGTTGCAAAAACATAGTTTTTGAGGTGCAAAACCATAGTTATTGGGCAGTGAAACCATAGTTTTTGAAGGGTAAAAGCATAGGTTTTGCATGGCGAAATGTGCTTCGCGGTAATGATTCTTTACGTTTCCGCGTTTGTAATGTTCATTTTTCACAAAATCCGTTTCTATTTCGAAGAAAAACACCGACATGGTTTTGTCGCGTTTTTTTCGAATCATCAGCCTGCATCTCAATGGCGGCCTCAGTCGGTCGGTATCAGCATTGGTGGCATGAAAAAGCATGAGCCGAAGACACAATCCGAGAGATGGTTGGTCTTGGCTTTCACATATTATAACTCAAGTTTCTGAAGTAGTTAAGTAGTCAGTAGTTAAGTAGTTAAAGCCAAATGTCTGGAGACAAAATATCAGCAAACCAAGTAATGGCTTCACTACTGACCGAAGGACGAGCGAAGCGATCACTACTTAACTTCTAAACTACAAAGAAGTTGAGCGAATGCGAAACTTGAATTATAATATATGCACGTGAAAGAAGTTTTTTGAAAAAAGTGTGAAAACTGATGCAAGTTTTTCCCTGCTTTTGCGTTTAGATGATAGAAAATGTAAAAAACAAGAGGAATGAAGACATGCTCTAAACTGATACTGGCTTTGATGGCTGCGGTTTTCATCATCGCGGGTTGCGCGGTTGAAGACGACGACAACGGCTATGATCCGGTTGCAGATTATACAACGAATAACAATTCCGGCAGCCATATCTATCGCGGAGTATGGTCGGTTGACGGCGTGTTGGCCGACAGTTGCGTGGTAGAAATCCGCGGTGCGGGGCAGGTGGAGTTTAATCCGATGCCGTGGCAGGCACTGTTGAGGCAGACTGAAATGAGGGAAAATGTTGGTTCCAAGACTAGTCCGGTGAAACTCGTAGGTGCCGCATCAGCATCCTTTGCATACATGCCCACGGGCTACAGCGCCAACGTGTCGTATTACAACATGGAGGCTCAAGACTTTGACTTTGAGTGCACGCTGCAGGGGATTACCCACCAGATGCATGTGAAGATAAGCGGAATGCCGGTGCTGGTGGCCGACTATCAGAAAGGCACGGTAACGGCCAAGTTCACCGTGAAGGATATATATGACGGAGAACAGAGTATAATGGCTTCGGGCAAAGAGCCGATATCTATTACGTTTCAGGCGAATATGAAATAATAAGTGGGCACAGAACAGCAACTATTAAACGACATACAACTCGGCGCAAGAGGGGCGCGGCGGCAACTCTACGACCGTTATGCAGGATACTTGATGGCAGTCTGCATGCGCTACCTGGCCAATCGCGAAGCGGCGCAGGATGTGTTGCAGGAGAGTTTTATCAAGATATTCACCTCAATCAGTCGTTTCAACTACCGCGGCGAAGGGTCGCTTAAAGCCTGGCTGACGCGCCTGACGGCCAACGAATCGGTGAACTGGTTGCGCAAGGAGCATAGCAAGAACGAATGGACAGGGCTGATGGAGGAGGAGAGCAGCGGGTTCTTGGCGGCCGACGAGGAGGCTTTTGCAGCCGGTGATGCCGAACCTGATGTGGGAAATCTGTCGATGGCCGAACTGCAACGGCTGATTGAAGAGTTGCCTGCGGGCTATAGGGCGGTGTTCAACATGTTCGTCTTCGAGCAGCGAAGCCACAAAGAGATAGCCGCCCTGCTGGGAATCAAGGAGAATACGTCGGCATCGCAGTTGCTCAGAGCGAAGAAAACGCTTGCCAGAAAGATAGAAGAACTGATAAAACAAAAAAGAAAATGAAACAGGAAGAGTGGACATCGAAACTACGCAATCAGATGGCAGACTTCGAAGAGGCTGTCCCAGAAGGATTGTGGGAGCAGATTGAGCAGGCTCTTCCTGCGGAAGAACTTGCTGTAAATGAGTTAGGCGGCCGTGAAAAGACTGATGATGCCGGGAGCCAAAGCGGCAAGGCGAGGACAGTGCCGATGTGGAGACGCGTGGCGGCAGCAGCCGTGGCAGCCTTGCTGTTGTCTGGTGGTGCGTATCTGTATCATGAAAGGTCGGCCGACAGACATCTGGTTTCGCAGCAGACAATGGTGCAGCCAGCAGAAGAAAACGGCACGGCCGGCACCACCGTCTCAGACCGCGAGACAGACCTCTTGCCAGAACCTGCGGATGCGCCTCTGCTGGCACAGACACCCGCGGCGAGATTGTCGCGCGCAGTGAAGGCGGCTATCGAGGGTGAGCAGGTTGCCTCTGACGGGCTTTCGCTGCAGGGCCTTTCACTGAAAGAGGAGGAATTGCCAAGAGAAATTACCGCCCATGAAGCACGGGTAGAGCCCATGGCCAACGCCGCATCGGATGATACGGATGCCCGGAGAGATCAAACCGAGAGTAAGACCGATGCTATGCGCAACGAAACAGCCCGCCATGCCGGTGTGGCAGCGGTGCGCCGATATGATGCCGGCCATGCTGCCAGCGGGAAGACGGTAATGGCAAAAGAGGAAAAAGCACAGCGCTTTTCGATGTCGCTCTATGCCCAGAATGTGGCAGGCGGTGGGGGAGAGCAGGCCAGTCCTGTGATGATGAACACCCCGATGAATGGATACAGCATGACAGAATTCGCCACTACAAGCAGCATGGCATCTTCCTTGGCCAAGAAATCTGCTCCCATTTATCTGTCTGACTATGAAGAGAAGAGCCATCACAAACAACCAGTTGCCTTCGGTCTGTCGTTGGCCTGGCAACTTACTGACAGAATGGCCTTGCAGACCGGTGTGAACTACACGAGACTCTCTTCGCAGTTCACCAAGAAAATGAGGAGCAGCGTGCTCGTAACTGACCAGCAACTGCAATATTTGGGCGTTCCGGTGCGCGTGAGTTATCTTGTTTGGCGGATGAAATCGCTGAGTGTCTACGGTGTCGCGGGCGGTGAGGCCGACGTGAATGTAAAGGCGAAGACAAATACAGACGGTATTGAGAGCCGCTTGACCAAAGACCGACTGCAGTTTTCTGCCGATGCCGCAGCAGGCATACAGTATCATTTCCTTTCGAAACTATCGCTCTATGCAGAGCCCGGCCTGAAATACTATTTCGACAACGGCAGCACCATAGAGAATATATACAAGGAAAAACCGCTCCAGTTTAGTTTGCAGATGGGCGTGAGATACGACCTGAAATAAAGCACACATGATAGATATTTTGAAAAAAATTGGTGATTTTATAGCGATTACCAATTTTTTTTGTATATTTGCAGATGAATCTTTAACTTAGAATCTATTATTAGCGAACTTTATATAATAATAACATGAGAATCGGTTTATTTATCCCATGCTATGTGGACGCCGTATACCCAGAGGTGGGCGTTGCCACATACAGGCTCTTGAAGAGTCTTGGTCTGGACGTGGAATATCCGCTGAACCAGACGTGCTGCGGACAGCCGATGGCTAATGCAGGCTTTGAAAAGCAGGCAATACCATTGGCTGAGAAGTTTGAAGACAAGTTCAAGGGTTTCGACTATGTAGTCGCTCCGTCAGTGAGTTGCACCGCATTTGTGAAAATTAACTATCCGCGTTTGCTCAAAGGCAAGCACGAATGTACTACTTCCGACAAGATAATGGATGTTGTTGAGTTCCTGCACGATGTGGTGAAAGTGAAGAAATTGCCGGGACGGTTCCCCCATAAGGTGAGTCTGCACAACTCTTGCCACGGAGTGCGTGAGTTGGGATTGAGTTCTCCCAGCGAGCAGCATGAGGAGAAATTCAATAAAATCAAGGATTTGTTGGAATTGAAAGAGGGCATTGAGGTGGTAGAGCCTGAGCGTCCTGATGAGTGCTGTGGCTTCGGCGGAATGTTCTCCGTGGAAGAGACAGCCATCTGTGAGCAGATGGGTAAGGACAAGGTGAAGCGCCACATGGATACCGGAGCAGAATACATTACCGGTCCCGACTGCTCTTGTCTGATGCACATGGCTGGCATTGCCCGCAAGCAAGGCAAGAAGATTGAGTTTAAACACGTCGTTGAAATATTAGCAAGTGGACTTTGAAAGGGAAAAGGGAACAGTGAAAAGTGAAAAATTTGCTTCCGCTGTCCCAATGTGAGAATTAACAAGAGTATTAACAATTATCAAAAGAAAAAAGATGAATGGAAAGAAGTGCGAAAGCCGCTCGAACTTTGGTTGACTGAGCGGAAGCAAATTTTTCACTTTTCACTGTTCACTTTTACCTTAGATTATGAGTACACAACATAGCAAAGCGGCCAAGGAGTTCTTAAAGGACCAGCAATACGCCCACTGGCACGATGCCACGTTCTGGGCAGTACGAAGCAAGCGCGACCAGATGGCCTACGGACTGGACGAGTGGGAGCAGTTGCGTGAGAAGGCGTCGGCCATCAAGCGCCACACCATCA
>DGWC01000054.1 GCA_002395135.1 Prevotella sp. UBA4268
TTGGCGAAAATATACTTATCTTTGCTGCGAAAATAACGTTGCATCTTTAAAGAAACAATAGATATAACAAAAACATCTTATGAAGACAAGATTCAAGAAAGGAGCCAAGATTTTCGACATTGTCGTTACCGCCGTCGGCGGTACACTCTCCGTCGGTGTGATGCTCTATGCCGTTTTTCACTTCGGACTGGCAGATGTCTGGCCTGAACTCGTGCTCAACATGTTCTACATCGCCTGCCTTGCGATGATTTGGATGTACTTCTTCAACTATCGCATCACCACCCACCAGTTCAATTACTGGTGCTCGGTCTCAGTAGGTATGACGGTGCTGCTGCGCGACATACTCTTTGCACCGCCCTTGGCCTATTACGCCTTGCACCTGTCGTGCCTCACGCTGTCGGTGCTGCTGCTCTGCACGCTCACCTTCTTCTATGCCCGAAAAAACTGGAAGAGCTACACCAAGCGCAACCTGTGGGCCATCTGCATCATCGACATGCTCATCGCCTCGCTCTACAATCTGGACATCTATCTGGAACCTATCAACGAATATACCGACTATCTGCTCATCGAAATTTGGATTCGCCCAACCATCACCTACGGCCTCGTCGCCTGTTTCGTGACGGAAACCGAAAAGCTATCAACTAAAGAATCCTAACGATAAATCTGACAAAGCCAGCATGATATTAAAAGGCAAGTCTTCATGATGGCCTGCCCCGTGTCTATTGCACTACTTCATATTCCAGACACGACCAGTAAGACTCGCCTTGCGACATCTGCACACAGAGCGACAGTTTGCCTGCCGTCTTGGGTTCGACGCTGAGCGAGAGACGGCCCGACTCTTCTTTCGTCCAGTCAGTAAACCAATCGCTTCCGGCAACGACAGCCCACTTGAAGTCAAATCTGGGGGTGAAGCTGAAAGCATAGGTTTCGCCCACCTTCAACTGCTGGGTCATGGGCACAGTATCGATGCTGAGCAGTTGTCCCTTTCCGTCGTAAAACAGAGGCAACTCTTTGATGTCGCCTTCCTTGATGAGCCGCACCAGCCGGTGCTCGTCAATGCCCGCATCGTTCCATTCCTTCACGTTGAGGTTCTTAATGGCTTTCATCTCCGGCGTACTGGCAGGGTAATACTGAGCCAACTGGCTCCAGTCTGCTTCCGTAGGTTCTGCAATGTCATACTTTAAGAGGGTCTGCCAGGAAGCACCCTGATCGTCGCGCATCACGATGCTGAGCGTGCCCGTTTCGCGAGGGACGAATGAAACAGAATAGACACCATTGCCCTCGTCTTTCCACAGTTCTTTCCCACAGAAGTAGCTGTTGTTCCAAATCGCAAAGTCTCTGTCGGAAGCCTTCATCTTGATGCGGAAGGGATATTGAGTGCCAATCCTCAGACTTGTTGCGTAAGGTATATCGGAGAGCTCCATCAGATACTCGCTCTGATTATAGAACTGAGGCAAGGCCAGCTGCTGCGCCCGTGCTTCGGTATAGATTCTATGGGCATCCAACCCATAATCCAACCAGATGGGATTCATGGGCGTAAGAGCCATAAAGTCTTTCTGCGTGATAGGCTTATCGAGCAGCTGGTAGGAAGGTTTATCGGGAAAATGGCTCATAATCATCCATTCGGGTGGCACGTTGAACCAAAGCCAGCAGTTCTCGTCGCGCACAAACTGGTCGCCTGCCACCGAACCGGCTCCCCACGTCGGGTCCATCAATATGCCGTAGTTATCGCGCGTATAGGCAAACAGCCATCCGTGTCCTGACGGATTGACAAATCCCGTCTGGTCTTTCGACTTGCCCTCAACGATTTCTACGTCTACATCAACAGCCTTAGCCAGCAAATAGAACAGCTCGCAATAGGCCTGGCACACGCCTCTGCGCTTCTTCAGGCACTCATCGGCCGAACGGATTTTGTAGCTGGTGTCGTAGGCGATGTTGGCGCATATCCACTGATAGATGGCCTTTATCCGGTCGTATTTGTCGTTGCAGCCCGCCGTGATTTCCTTGGCCAGCTCGTTGATGGCCCGACTGCCCTCAATGCGCAACTTGCTGCCCTTGTCGGGCTTCTTGTAGTAGTCAGCATAAGCAGCAGGCTCTTGTGCATAGCCTCCGAGAGGCCAGCACAAGAGCACTGCCAGCAATGATAGTATCAGCCACCTGTAACTCATGTTCCCTTTTTTGAAATAAACGGGGCAGAATGCTTTAGCGTCCGAAGTCGAGGACGGCAATCTTCTCGAAGTTGATGTGGTCTCTGACTGCGGCCCCCATCTTCGTCAGTGGCGGGTACAGCAGCACGAAGCGGTGACCCAGGTCGGCGTTGTTCTCGCCGGCATCAATCAGCATTCGCATGATGATGGCATAGCCCGTATGGCATCCCCAGTAGTCGCAACACTCGCCTATGCCCGGGTTTTCGCCACAGCCCGACTCCGTGCGGTCGTGGCCCGTCAGCCCCAGCACGCCGCAGTTGTTGGCGAAGCAGTCGGCCGAGCGAAACAGATTGTAGTCGGGAACCAACACAGGCATCGGTTCTTTATGAGCCAGCTCCCTGAGCAGCGAGTCTTTGCGCTCGTCGAAGGCGAAGCCGTTCTCCCAGCCCGTGCTGCCATTGTAGGCTTTGGCGTAGGTTTCGGCAAAGCGTGGGGGATTAATGCGCATCAGGTTCAGATAGTAGTAAATCTCTTTTTCCACCTGCGTCAGGTAGTCGGCACTGACGGCGCTGTTTGCCTGTTTGCGTTCTGCCTCCGTCCATTGGTTCGAGAACTTGATGTCGAGTTCCACCAAGGCATTGCGGTCAATTTCCTCTGGTGTCAATCTCTTGTTTTCCTTGTGGTCGCCATCAGTGGGGTCGCAAGCCACAGCGAGCAGCAACGCGAATGCGCAAAGTCCATAAACAATTCTTTTCATGAGCAGTTCTGTTTTTTATTTGACAATAAGTTTCTTGCCGTTAATGATGTAGATGTTCTTACCGATGGACTGTACTTGTTGCCCATTCAGGTTATACGCCTTACCTACCTCTCCACCTATAGCAGAAATTACATCAATGCCATTAATTTGCTGTTTTACAAATGTAGCCTGCCCGGTTGCATAAGTATAATTGCCATCTGTCAGCATATAGCTGATAGTATGCTCACCAATCTCTAAGGAAGTTGCATCGATGTCAAACCTATATGTATTACTCCCCATTTGAGGTGCATCGCTTACAAGGGCTTCTCCTTCGTCTAACTGATAGACCATACGCAAATTCTCTGCAGTGAGGCCATTAGACTTTAAGAAAGTGACAAACCGTACGCTTGTCATACTTCCATCATTACCAAACAAAGCATAGTTCAATGTATGAAAACCTTCGGATAGTTGTGTAAGGTCTGCTTCAAGATGAATCATACCTGCACTTACAGAACCACTGATAGCACTACTAAGATCTCTGTCGAACCAATAGGTATACTTCTGTACCTTCATTCCTTTTAGGAAAGAAGCGAACCGCACGCTTGTCATGCTCCCATCATGGTCGTCAATCAAAGCAAAATTCAGCGTATGGAACCCATACGTAAGGCTTGATATGTCGGCATCAAGGTGCATTTGCCCAACGGTTGCTTCACCTTGATTGGCTGCATCAACGTTTCTGTCGAACCAATAGCGGTATTGTTGAGGACTTGTTTTCAGGCTCAGACAAAGAAACAACAGAATGGTGTATTTTTTCATAACAGCCTCTATTAATTCTCTATTTCTACGTCAATACCCAGTTTGCCATCGGCATCTGTTTGGGTGGACACGTTGATGCTCTTAATAGTCGGAAGGTCTAACTTAGGCGAGAAAGGGAACTGACCTGCATATATTCCAATGGAGGGGGCTACGTCAGACTTCGTTTTATAATCAAAACTGCGCATAAAGTCCCAATCAAAAAAGGAATTATCTTGATTCCAGTCAAATATGGAAGTCAGGCTGTTCACATAGCTTACATCTTTATGTAGTGGAGAAGTAGATACTTCTTCGCTAGGTTGCAATGCCTAAATGGTGTTTGTTG
>DGWC01000039.1:0-1702 GCA_002395135.1 Prevotella sp. UBA4268
TGTCGCCACACTGAGTAAAGGAGGCGTTGCGCAGGTCAATATACTTCAGGTTGTCGCAATTGTTGAAGGCATTGTAGTCTGGCGAAGCGCTGAGGCTGTTGTTGGAAGGCAGTGAGAAGGTTTCCAGGCTGGAGCATCCGCTGAAGGCTCCGTTACCGATTTTGCTGATGCCTTGAAGGGCGTAGAACGATTTCAGCGCAGTGCAGCCGCTGAAGGCAGCGTTGCCGATTTCGCCGGTATTCAATGCGATGAACGACTCCAGCGCGGTGCAGTCCAGGAAGGCACGAAGTGGAATGTCGCAGGCCGTCGCCGAGTCGTAGATAGCGAATGTCTTCAGGTTCGTTGCGCCGCTGAAGGCATATGTGTCCAGCGTGATCTTGGTGACATAGGGGGTGGAACTTGAGTTCTGGAAGGTCTCCAGGCCAGAGCCTTCGAAGGCACCGCCGCCGACCTTTACATTGCAGCCGTTGGTGTAGAAGGTTTTCAGGCTGGTGCAATCCTTAAAGGCCTCCTTATTGATTTCCAGATTAGTAATGTTAGGGAGACTTACCGAATTCAGCGCTGTGCACCCCGAGAAGGCATATATACGAAATAAATGGTTAATAAATAATTACCCCCCTAAAATATGTTAAAACACAGCATTTCTGCTTCCCTTTGTAAAGATAAAGTGCAAATAAGGCATAAGAAGAGTGCCGCAACGGAGCCTGCAAAGCAACGGAAAGCCGGTTGCGTTCTTCCGTTTTCTGAAAGTAAATCAATTTAATTTACCGCGCAAATTAATTTAATTTACTTTTCAAATTAATTTGATTTACCGTGCAAATTAATATAATTTACTTTTCCGTGGTGCCACTCTCCGGCGGTCAAAGCGGCGCTTTCAGTCGGCCAAAGTGCCACTTTCCAGCGGCCAAATCGGTGCTCTGAGATGGCTACAGCAGCGCTCTCGCGGCTCAGACGAGTTGTCCAGGACAGATAAAAATGAGGCGGTGCCGATTTTTCGGTGATTCGTTTCTCGTTCTGAATTATTATCATTAACTTTGCAGGCGACAAACAGCATAACAGTATCCATAGAATAAAGGGCAGAGAGATGGATTTTATCTTCGAAACGCGGATGATGGTGCGCGACTATGAGTGCGACATCGAGGGCATCGTGAACAATGCCAACTATCTGCATTACATTGAGCACACGCGCCACTTGTTTCTGAAAGAGCGCGGACTGAGTTTCGCCGAGATGCACGCCAAGGGCGTTGACGCGGTGGTGGCACGGATGAACATGCAGTTCAAGGTGCCGCTGCGCTGCGACGACGAGTTCTTCTCGCGGCTGTCGCTGAAGAAAGAGGGCATCAAATACGTGTTCTATCAGAACATCTACCGGGTCTGCGACGAGAAACTCTGTTTCCGTGCGGTGGTGGAACTGGTGTGCCTGGTTGACGGAAAACTGGGCCGCAGCGAGGAGTACGACCGCGCGCTGCTGGGCTGATAAGCAAAGAGAAACCTTATGAATCAGAACGATAAAGAAATACTCTATACGCTGGCGCTCACCCGCATCAATTATTTCCATCTTGCGGGACTGCGCCAGTTGTTCGACACACTGGGCAGCGCCACGGCCATCATGGACCACCGCGGGCACATCCGCGACGTGCTGCCCGACGCCTCGCCGAAACTGGTGGAGGGACTGCAGCACATGGACGAGCCGATGAGGCGG
>DGWC01000039.1:1750-26095 GCA_002395135.1 Prevotella sp. UBA4268
GAGCCGATGAGGCGGGCGGAGACCGAACTGGAATACGACCTGGCCCACGGCATCATGCCCCTTGCCATGAGCGACGCGCGCTATCCGCAGCGACTCAAGGAGTGCGATGACGCGCCGCTGCTGCTGTTCTATCGGGGCAGCGCCGACCTGAACCAGCAGCGCGTGATCAACATCGTGGGCACGCGCCACTGCACGGCCTACGGCCAGGACCTGGTGAACAGGTTCACGGCCGACCTGCGCCAACTGTGCCCGCGCGTGCTCATTGTGAGCGGAATGGCCTACGGCGTTGACATCTGTGCCCACCGCAGCGCGCTGCAGTGCGGCTATGACACGGTGGCGGTGTTGGCCCACGGGCTGGACTATCTGTATCCGCCGCGCCACAAGCCCACCGCCGATGCCATGCTGCAACAGGGCGGACTGCTCACAGAGTTTTTCACCCAGACCAATGCCGACAAGGTGAACTTCGTGCGCCGCAACCGCATCGTGGCCGGCATGAGCGATGCCTGCGTGCTCGTGGAGTCGGCCGCCCACGGGGGAGGGCTGATCACGGCCCGTCTGGCGCGCGACTACAACCGCGACGTGTTTGCCTTTCCGGGGCGCGTGGGCGATGCCTATAGCGAGGGCTGCAACAACCTGATTCGCGACAACGGGGCCATGCTGCTGACCAGTGCCGCCGACCTGGTGAACGCCATGGGGTGGACCGACGATGCCACGCTGATGAAGGCTCAGCGGCAGGGCATTGAGCGCCAACTGTTCCCCATGCTCTCGGCCGAGGAGAAAAGGGTGGTGGATGCGCTGTCGGCACAAAACGACCTGCCGATGAACATGCTCACCGTGCGCACCAACCTGCCGGTGGCGCGGCTGGCGGCCCTGCTCTTCGAACTGGAGATGAAGGGCGTGGTGAAGACCATGGCAGGCGGCTGCTACCACCTGATGATGTGAGGGCGGCCCACCGTGACGGATAAAGTGAGGAGCCGTGGCCGCAACGGCGGGCTCCCGGTTAAACAAGAATACTCGAACATGAAGATAGGCTCAATACAATTTCCCGAAAAACCGCTCTTCCTCGCGCCGATGGAAGACGTCACCGACATTGGCTTCCGCGTGCTGTGCAAGCGCTACGGAGCCGCCATGGTCTACTCGGAGTTCGTCAGTGCCGAGGCACTGGTGCGCTCGGTGAAGAGCACCATCAGCAAACTGACCATTGCCGACGAGGAGCGTCCCGTGGGTATCCAGATATACGGGCGCGACGTGCCGCAGATGGTGGAGGCGGCGCAGATTGTGGAGGCGGAGGCGCATCCCGACGTGATCGACCTGAATTTCGGCTGCCCGGTGAAGAAGGTGGCCGGCAAGGGGGCTGGCGCCGGCATGCTGCAAAACATTCCGCTGCTGCTCGACATCACGCGCGAGGTGGTGAAGGCGGTGCATACGCCCGTGACGGTGAAGACCCGACTGGGGTGGAACAGCGAGCAACTGATTATCACCCAACTGGCCGAGCAACTGCAAGACTGCGGCATCCAGGCGCTGACCATCCACGGGCGCACGCGCTCGCAGATGTACACGGGCGAGGCCGACTGGACCCTGATTGGCGAGGTGAAGAGCAATCCGCGCATCCACATACCCATTATCGGCAACGGCGACATCACCACGCCCGAGCAGGCACGCCTGGCCTTTGAGCGCTACGGCGTGGATGCGGTGATGATTGGGCGCGCCACCTTCGGCCGGCCGTGGATATTCAAGGAGATCAGAGACTATCTGGACCACGACGGGCGCGAGGCGGAAGGCGATGCCATGCCGCCGGCTCTCACGGTGAGCGAGAAACTGGACATCCTGATTGAGCAACTACACATCAACATCTCGCGCATCAACGCCATGAAGGGCGGCGACGAGCGCGAAAACGAATACCGCGGCATCCTGCACACGCGGCGCCATCTGGCGGCCAGTCCGATATTCAAGGGCATCCCCGATTTCCGCCAGACGCGCATTGCCATGCTCCGCGCCGAGAGGGTGGACGAATTGCTGCAGATACTGGAGGAGATCAGAAACCGGCTGACGGATATATATAAATAAGGTGGAAATGGCACAGAAGGAAAACATAACAGGAACGCTCGACCGCGCTGAACGGCTGCTGGGCAGCACGGTGATGGAGCAGATGGCCACGAAGCGGGTGATTGTGTTCGGCGTGGGAGGCGTGGGCTCGTGGTGCGTGGAGAGCCTGGTGCGCACGGGCATCCGCCAGATGACCATCGTGGACAGCGACCGCGTGTGCGCGTCGAATGTGAACCGCCAACTGATGGCCACCACCACAAGCATCGGCCGCCCCAAGGTGGAGGTGCTGAAAGAGCGGCTGCTCGACATCGCTCCCGATGCGCAGGTGGATGCGCGCATGGAAGTGTTCAACGCCGAGACTGCCCACACTTTTCATCTGGACGACTACGACTACATTGTGGATGCCATCGACTCGCTGGCCGACAAGATGCTGCTCATCAGGATGGCCACGCAGACAAAGGCGGTGTTTTTCTCGTCGATGGGCGCTGCCCTGAAGCAGGACCCTACGAAGATACAGGTGGCCGAGTTCTGGAAAGTGAGGGGCTGCCCGCTGGCACGGGCGCTGCGCCAGCGCTTCAAGAAGGAGAAGACGTTCCCCTCAAGGAAATTCACTTGCGTGTTCAGCGAGGAACTCTTGAAGAACCAGCCCACTGAGCAGCCGGCCGCCGACCGCGGCAACGGCAGTCTGGTGCAGATAACCGGCATCTTCGGGTTCACGCTGGCAGGCCTGGTGATAAACGATATTGCGCGGCGCGCGAAAGAGGCATGAAAAAGGCTGCACGGTGAAAGTGCAGCCTCTTAGTCGAAATCCTGAATGGCAAGTTTTATTCTCATTCGCAGTTCCTCTTTCTCTGTGGGGGTGAGAGGGGCTACCTGACAAATGTACTTGCGTAACGTCTTTTTAGCCTTTTTTATAATTGTATGTTTGTCTGCCATTTTCGTTCTTTTGTGTAAAGACGCAACGAAAGGCATGGTGTACTCATATTCATGAGCGGTTTTCTGCGGTTTTATCAAATGATTTTCTTCTCTGTTTGGCCCGCCCGGGCTACTTTGCGGAAAAGGAGCCGTGCTGTCGGCTTCTCTATACGGCGGCGCACTCGGTGGCGGCGAAGGAGCGCAGGCGCAGGATGCTGCGGTGCATCAGGTTGCGCACGCTTTGGTAGTTGATACCCATGATGCGGCAGATGTCGTCGTATTTGCGCTGCTCCATGTAGTAGAGGTTGATGATCTGGCGCTGGCGCGGCGAGAGACGGTCGAAGAATTTCTCGATGCGGGCGCTGAGCATCTGCTGCTCTTCCAGGCATTCGCGGTTGTATTCTTCTAACTCAGCGATGGGCTTCATGCTGCTGTCGTTGATTTCCTTGTCGCAGAGGCGCACGTTGCGGCGGAACTCGTCGTTGATGCGGTTGCGCAGTGACACGTAGAGATAACTCTCTATGTTGTCAACGGTCTCCAGGGAGTCGCGCTTGGTGAACAGTTTGACAAACACATCCTGGATGCAGTCTTTTATCATCTCGCGGTCGGTCGTGAACTTCGAGCCGAAGGCAAAGAGATTGTCGATATGAGCGTCGTAAAGACTTGAAAAGTTAATCATTTGATAAGGTTTTATAGGCAGATTGTTTCTGTTTGTTTTCGATTATTTTCGTTTTCGTTTGCAAAAGTAGTTACAAAAGTACAAATAAAATAGAAATTATTGGTTTTTAAATGAAAAAAATCGCTTTTTTATTTACTTTTTAATCTTTGTTTGGTATTTGGCCTGCCTTTTTCGCCCTATAATAATATAATAGGTGGACATGAAAATATAGAAGGTGGACATGAAAAAAACGTGCGGCATCGGTGGCTCATGGCACGGATGCTGCACGCTTTTGGCTGCGTTTCGGGTGTCAGGGCATGCTGAAAACGCAACGTTCAGGATGCCGGAAATCAGGAATTGCTATTGTTTTTCCAACCAGTAGACGGTGCCTTCCGCGGTGTCGGCAACCGCGTAGACATCATTCATTTTTGCCGATTTCATCGAGATTTTAGTCTCTCCCGTGCGGGTGTTCACGGTGTAGACGTTGTATTTGCCGGCCTGGACGGGGATGCTGACCGACGACGACTTGGCATAGACCACGTAGCCCGTGCTGTGATCGCCCAGGGCCACGCAACCCGTGCCGTCGATGGCTTTCATCTTGCAGAGGTCGCTCTGCAGTTTGCTGTTCTTGATGATGACATTGGGCAGCGAACCGCCTGCCATCAGGATGGCCCATCCGTAGGTGGGATACTGCTGGGCATAGAAGGTGACGGCCTTGTCGGGATATTTCTCGCGGTATTCGCGCACTGCCTTGTAGGCCTCGTTGAATCCGGTTTTTCCGGCTCCCCATTTGCGCATCCACTGGCGCGGTGCCATGTTCTTGCCGGCTTCGGGGGCCCAAGTCTCTTTGGTGTTGTAGTGCCAGTAGCGGATGTCGATGATGTCGACCACCTTATTTAATACGGGGTCTTCGAGCAGAGCGTCCTGCGCGTCCTTGGTACAACTGAGTGCAATGAGCGGATGGCGGCCGGTTTCGGCCTCCCATTCGGCAATGGTCTGCAGCCAGAAGCGGGTGAAATGGAGCGGTCCGGTGTACTCGGCGCTGATCATGTGGACCACGTTGGGCTGGTCTTTCAGCAGGTCAAGACACATGCGGATGTACTGTCGGTGGAGCGGGCGGAGCACGGGATTGTCAACGTCGTAGAACTGTTCGGCCATGAACACGCGCTTGTCGCCGGTGAAAGGCACGGGCTCGGGGAAGTTGGTGCCGTTGATGTTGTTGACCGGTCGCCAGGGACAGTCCACCCAGTGGGCTCCGGCCTCCAGGATGTTGTGCTGGAAATAGTGCTGGTTGAAGAGCAAGATGCCTTTGGGATTGCCTTTCTGGGCAAACTCGTTCAGTCGCTGCCAGTACCATTCGTTGGGTTTGTTCAGGTCGTAGCGGCTGAGTCCGTCCCAGGCAGTGCCTTTGCCCGAGCGCGAGAACGGCTGCTCATAGAAGGGAGCGCCCACGTCTCCGTCGGCACGGCGCACGCGCTCGTGGTCGGTGCGTCGTATGTCGTACCAAAGGCCGTAGTGGTGGTCAAGTGCCACGAAATGGTGCTTGTCCATGAAGTTGATGACCGAGTCGATGCGGTCGGTCCAACCCGTTCCTTCCCTTCCGGGCACAAAGCGGGTGATGGCCGGCCGTGCGCCGCGCTTGGTGAAACTTTCTTTCACGCTGCCCGACCACCATGGAATGTCGTATTGGTTGCCCGTCATGAGCAGATGGTTCATGGTGAGGTGTCCGTTTTCTACGGTGAAATCGTGCGTTTGCTGCTTGGTGGCTTTTGCGTTCACCTTTTTCACGTCGTCGATGCTCTTGATGCCCAAGGGGTTAGTGGATGCCGTGTAGGGGATGCTGTCGAGCCACATCTCCATGGTGAGGCGCGGCTGGGTGAGCGACACGTGGGCCATGCGCATGGCTTGCTCCACGGTGGGACTGGTGGTTCCCTCCAGGTCTCTGGGCAGGATGTAGGGTTTTACGGCTTGGACCGTTTCGATATTCTTATCCTTGAGTCGCTGTTCCAGTTGGGCATAGAAGAGGCTGCGCGGGTGCACATGGTTGTTGCTGCCCAGCCATTCGGCGTTGCCGGTGAGCGTTCCCCAGCAGCCGTTGGCCCCGCAGCGGTTGTCTGGGTCGGGCGAATAGCACCACAAGGTGGATGCCGTGCACTGCCAGAGCATGGAGTTGGCGGTGTTCCATCCCGTGCCTTGCATCCATTGCTCCAGGTTGCCGAGGTGGATGTCGTGGCCGTCGATGTTGACAATGTCGAACAAAAGGCCTGCTGCCCAGGAGCCGATGCTGCCGCTGAAGCCCAGCGACTCCTCGCTGTCGCACTGCACAAAGGCATTCGGACCGGCCGCGCAGGCACCTGCCACGAAGTCGTGGATGCCGTTGCGCGACACGCAGCGCTGCACCAATGTCTGCTGGCCGCGGGTGAGGAAGACGCTTCTGCGCCAGCCTCCCACCTCGGAAACGGGTTCTGAGGCGATGCAGTCTTCCACGGTGATGCGGCTACAGTCAAGTTGGATGTTGACGGCGGAGCCGGAGAAATATTTGAAATCCACGCGTCTCACCCAGCAGTCGCGCACATGATCCATGCGGATGGCATCCCAGCAGTGGTCTTCGTCCTTGGGATTCCAGTTGTTTTTTGCCGATAGCATCGTAAGGTTCTCAATGCCGCACTCGCTGATTTCGCCCTCGTTGCGCCCTTTGTTCACATATCCGTTGCCGAATTCGCTGCTCAGCGTGGTGGTGATGGGAGCGTCGATGGTGATCTGATTGCCGCTGACGGCCGTTACCACGCGGTTCCAGGCGATGATGATGTCGGTGGGTTTCCAGCCGGAGCCGTCAAGTCCGCCGCCGAATCCGTTCATCTTCAGCGAGTGAATCCATTCGATGGTGGAGGGGCGCGTGATGCGAATGCGGTCGCCCACGGAGATGCCCTGCGTGCTTGCCAGCGTCAACTGGGTGCTGCCAGCCAGTGTCTTCTCGCCGGTAATCTCGATGGAATCGCCGATTTTCAACTGGTCTTGGCCTTCGAAATAGACCATGGCCCCGCGGTCGAAGCCCCGCTTGACGAGTGTCGTGGCACCTTTGCCCATGCCGCGTATCACAATGCCTGAGGCGGTGATGCGCAGCGGGCGGTCGATATGGAACGTGCCTTCGCCTAAGAGCACGGCACCGCGCTGCCCGTCAGCGTTGGCTTTCAGGGTTGCCACATAGTCGATGGCTCGCTGGATGCGGTCGGTGCAGTCGCCCTCGGCCACTTTTACAAACACCATGTTAGGCACATCGGGAATGGCGGTTTCAGATGCGCGATAGCCACAGGTGGAGTAGTCCATGGGTACATAGAGTTTCTTTTCTGGCTTGGGTGCTGCTGTCGCCGTGGCGATGAAGAGACTGACCATCAAGCCGATGATGCCGTATTTTGTTTTCATACGCTGTAAGTGTTGTGGTTAAAATACTTGTTGCTGTGTGCAGGAATTCATGCTGAGCAATTCCTTTCCATGAAAAATAACGCGGAAAAGGTGCTTTTGTACTATCCCGGCAGGGTGATTTCATGGTTTCATCCCGACGTATGGCTTTATTACATTGTTTGCCCTTTTTTATAACAAATGTGCACAAAAACAGTCGAAAAACAGCATAAACGTTATGTTTTTATTCTTTTTCTTTCTTTTTTCAATGTTTTTTTTCATTTTCCTTATAAAAAGTGTAATAATTACAAAAATAATTGTATCTTTGCAAAGTATATAACTACTAACGTCACCTACAGATTTTAGCGTTGAAAACGAAAGAAGAAAACTAATATACCAATAATATCAAACAAAAATGAAAGCAAAAAGACAATTTACACGAGGAAAGGCGCGTGGACTGCTTTGGGCGGTTTGTGCGCTTCTCATGGTTGCGTGTGCCGAGGGGTATGATTCGCCCAACGGTTTCGACATGGGTGTGAGAAACGCCCAGATGCAGTCGCCCGACTCTGTTGGCTTCGCGGTAAGCGCCGACGGAAAGAGTGCTGTGGTGTCGTGGAATCTCGTTCCCGGTGCCGACGGTCACGAAGTTACTTTCGTGAATGTGGACGATCCGACCAACCCCGTTGTCATCGACGGCTATGAAAACAAAGTGATTGACGGAAGCCGGTTCACGGTCAGTGTGGCTGAGGATTCCAAGTATCAGTTGACCATCCGCACGTTGGGCAACAAGAAACTGAACAACACCGATGCGACAGAGGCAAAGACGTTTGACCTGACCACACTGGTGCCAAAAGTGGCAACCATTCCCAACGGAGCGGATATCCACGAATGGTGGGACGCTCAGCAATGGGATACGCTTGCCTACGAGGTGGCCATTGAACTGGAGCCGGGAGGTTTTTACACGATGAGCGACACGGTGGATTTCGCCGGACATCTGTTTACCTTCCGCGGTGACAAAGTGAACCGCCCCACGGTGAAGATAACTGGCAACGGCGCATTTGCGACATACAACGGACTGAAGGTGAAGTTCATCAACTTCGACATGACAGATGCCACGTCGGGTGGATTCGTCTGTATGACTTCGAAATACAAACTTCCCGACCGGATTCTCAGTGAGAACCTGGGCTTTTCGCGTAACGGCAATCCCATTACGGGCATCTATAACGTGCTGAACCCCATCTATATCTCGCAATGCTGGTTCAAGAACCTGCCCCATGCCATGCTGTATGCCAACGAGGTGGCATGTGCCTACTGGAGTTTCACGGTGAGCGACTGCATTGTGCAGATGAGGAACACCACGAACTCAAACATAGGATTCATCAATCTCTATAATACGGGCCGCCAGGTGAAGAACATCGTCATCGAGAACAGCACTATCTATAATGTGGTGGACAATGCGTCGGCCTGCTTCGCACGCTATGCCGTGAGCGATTCAAATACTGACCCCGCCAAGGTGTTCGGCGATACCAGCAGGGAGTTGAGCAGCACGTCATGGCGAATCAGCAATACCACTTTCTCAAAGTGCTATACGGGCTGGCGATGGGTGAACAACGTGAGCGGCTCGGGCAGGACGATGACCATCGACCATTCTATTTTCTATGACGTGGCGCAGTTGTACCGCGTGAACAGCGGATCGCGCACCTATCGTTTCAATGTGCTGAGCAGTCCGCGCGAGGACGACATCAAGCGAAACAGTAGTATGAATGATTCCGGCGGCGCACCGTTTGCCTCGGTCTATGATCCGAAATTCAGGGGCGATGTTACACAGGAACTTGATTTCTCTAAGCCTAACGGCGGCGTTGACTTTACGCCCCAGGAGGCGCAGGTAATTGTCAATAATGTGGGCGATCCCCGCTGGCTGACCAAATAATATTCAATGCGCATAAACAAAGAATACGACTATGATGAAGAAACATATAATAATAGGTATAGGGCTTTGTGCGGCGGTGGCTTTCTCCGTTCCCGCAGTGGCTCAGCAGAATAAGGCTGCCAGTTCTCAGACATCAGGCCGCAATGTAACCGGTGTGGTGGTTGACGAGAACGGAGAGCCCATCATCGGTGCCACCATCACAGTGGCTGGCCATTCGCAGGGCGGTGCCATTACTGACTTAGACGGAAAGTTTTCTATCAGGGTGCCGGCCGGTGGAAAGATCAAAGTGAGTTATATCGGATTTGTTACGCAGACCGTGAGCAAACTCGACGGCAATGTGCGCGTCGTGCTGAAGGAAGATGCGTCGAGCCTCGACGAGGTGGTTGTTGTGGGTTACGGTGCCTTGAAGCAGAAGAATGTGACGGGTGCCGTGGAAGTGATCAACCCCGAAGAGTTGAAGGACCTGGCGGTTACCAGCCTTTCGGAGGCCCTTATCGGTATGTCGCCGTCAATCCACGTAAGCATGCCGTCGACAGGTCGTCCCGGTGAGAACGCCACCATCACCATCCGTCAGGCACGCGATGCCGTGGCCCTGATTCCTACCACCGACATGAACGGTGCCAGTGCGGGCGGACAGAAGAATCCGGCTCCGCTCTATGTGATTGACGATTTCGTGTATCAGGACGGCGAGAAAGGTGAAGAGGAATTCAACAACCTTGACGTGGACGAAGTGGAGAGCATCACCATCTTGAAGGATGCCGCCGCCGCCATCTATGGTGCCTACGGTGCCTATGGTGTGATCTTGGTGAAGACCAAGAGAGGACGCTCTGGACAGCCGCGCATCTCCTATCAGGCACAAATGGGATATGTGGATGCCGTGATGCACGCCGACATGCTCGACGGCTACAACTACGGCCGCATCTACAATGCTGCCAAGCAAGCCTATTCGCTGCAGCAGAACAAGACTCCCGACCGTCTCACCGACTTCTTCCAGGCCGACGAGTTGGAGCAGATGAAGAACATGAACTACGATCTGCTGGATAAATACTGGTCTTCGTCGCTCTCGCAGCGCCACAGCGTGAATGTGAACGGAGGAAACGAAAAAGCCACGTTCTTTGCGGGTGTTACGTATCAGACACAGGACGGTAACATCGGAAAACTCGACTACAACCGTTGGAACTATCGTGCCGGTATCACCGCCAATGTAACCAAGTTCCTGAAAGCCACGCTTTCTGTATCTGGCGACGACTCTCACAAGAATATGCATGCCACCAGTAACAGCGGCGGTGGTAACCAAGAGGACTATCTCTACATGATGAAGAACCCGTCGTATATCCCCGACGAGATCAATGGTTATCCCATCTACCACTCTGGCATGGAGAACGACCCGTCGTTCCAGAATTACTACAACTACAAGAGTCTCTATAACTCTATCAACAACCGCGAGCAGAAGTCGAACTCCATGTCTATCCAAGGTTCTTTGGAGGCTGACCTGGGCGGCATCTGGAGTCCGCTGAAGGGCTTGCATGCCAAACTCACTTACTCGCGCAACGTGGGTAACAGCCACGACAACAGTATCAAGATGGAGAACATAGTATATCGCGTGAAGAACCGAGGAGGTACCGGACGACACCTCTACATCACCGACCCCAGTGCCATCATCGACAATGATCCGGATGTGGACTACGACGAGACAACGCTCGAGGGATTCCGATATACGTCGTTTGAGAATCTGGAGCAGCGCATCCTGAACAGCGGACAGGCATCTATCATTACCAATCAGGCCGACCGCAACAGCAGTTATCAGGTGAACTTCATGCTCATCTACGGACGCAAGTTCGGCAAGCACGATGTGAGCGGAACATTCTCGATAGAAAGAGGAGAGAGCGAGAGCAGTTACAACTATACCGAGGGAACCCACCCGCTGTCGTTCAGCGACGGTACTTCCAACTCGCTGGCCGACGACACGCACAAAGATGCCAACTGGGGACGCAGCGAAAGTGCCAACCTGGCTTACATCGGACGTGTGAACTACGCTTATGCCGACAAGTATCTCTTTGAGTTCCTCATCCGTTCTCAGGCTTCGGCCTCTAAGTTCGCACCCGAAAACTACTGGGGCGCTTTCCCAAGTTTCTCTGCCGGATGGGTGTTGTCTGAGGAGAAATGGTTCAACAAGGAGAAATGGAAGATCGACTTTGCCAAGTTGCGCGCTTCATTCGGTATCATGGGACGCGACAACGTGGAGGCATGGCGCTGGCTTCAGTTGTATTCTTACAACCCCACGCGCGGACCGATCTTCGGTACGGATATCACCAAGACTTCTGCCCGCGCCTTCCAGTTGCCGGAGAAATCGGGAACCAACCGCGACCTGCACTGGGACAAGAACATCAAGACCAACCTCGGACTTGACCTGCGCATGCTCGACGACCGCCTGTCGCTCTCGCTCGATGCTTATTATGATTTCGGACGCGAGATGTTTGCCATCCCCACATCCAACGAGATGCCGGGAACGGCCGGAACCTATCCAGCCCCGGAAAACTACAGCGAGATGGATATGTATGGTGTGGAGGCCATCGTGGGATGGCGCCAGCGCATCAATAAAGATATGTATGTGTCGGCACGCCTCGGATTCTCATACGACGACAACAAGGTGCTGAAGACCTACTGGCCGCGCACCGGGCAGCGTTCTTTCACAAGCGTTGTCAAAGGCGAGCGCAGCGACCGCGGTCTGTGGGGCTATTCCTGCTTAGGCATGTTCCGCAGTTACCAGGAGATTGAGGAGTATTTCCAGAAATACAACATCACCGACTATTTGGGACTCACCCAGAGTCAGGTGCATCCGGGTATGCTCATCTATGAGGATATCCGCGGACAGAAGATCGAGGGAACCGACGACTATGGAGAAAGGGACGGTAAGGTGGATTCCAACGACTATGTCAAGATTTCCAACCGCGCCAACAATCCTTATTCGAGCAACCTGAACCTGAACTTCGTCTACAAGTCGTTCTCGCTCAACGCAACGCTCACGGGAGAGTGGGGCGCCTACACCATGATGCCCAACATGTTCAAGGAGTCGTTCAGCAGCATGGAAACCACCAACGTGTCGACCATGTGGAACGATATGTTCATCTATGAGGACGTAACAGATGCTTCGGGTAGAGTCATCGCCGCTGCCAATCCCAACGGACGTTGGCCGAACTTCGGTTTTACCGAGTCGTCGGTCAACTCGCAGACTTCTACTTTCTGGCGCATGTCGGCCACGCAAATCTATCTGCGCAACATCACCATCGCCTATACTTTCCCCAAATCATGGGTGAAGAGCGTGGGACTGAATGCGGTGCGTTTCAACATCACCTGCCAGAACGCTTTCAGTTTCTATAACGCTTGTCCGGGAGGCTACTGGAACAACTTCGCCGGAAGTTATGGCAGTTACCCCGTGGTGCGCAAGATTACGGCTGGCTTGAATGTAACATTCTAAACAACAAGATAAAAACATATCATATTATGACACGCAATATATTGAAAACAATCAGTGCCATCTGCCTCTTCAGCGCAGCCTTGATGAGTTGCAGCGATGACTTTCTGGCAGAGAAGCGGCCTTTCGGCTCTTTCGGCGAGAATGATATCTATAATGACTGGGAGTCGGTGAAACTCCGCTTGAACTATGTGTATCAGGGTTCGCTGCCTTATTTCCGCGGATATAATGCTGATGCAAGGAACATGGGCGGCAACTCTACGTCAACCAACGGACCGAGCGATCTGTGGCCTGTGGGACTGCCCGATGTGCTTTCCACCAATGCCGACGAGTTTGCCGGCTACGGACACAACGGCTATGGCTATTACCGCGACCCGTCTACCGTGTGGACCAACACTAATATTCACAAGTATTTCTGGACGGGTACGAATGAGAATCCGTGGAAGAAAATGCGCGAGTGCACCGATGTCATTGTGAAAGTGGGCAGAAGTGACGGACTCACAGAGAACCAGAAGAACTGGGCACAGGGCCAGGCTCGCTTCTTCCGCGCTACACGCTATTTCCGTTTGTTCAAGCGTTTCGGCGGCACGCCCATCATTCCCGACTTGCAGGGAACAACGCTCAGCGACTCGCTCGACCTTAGAGTGGCACGCCAGAGCACGGAAGATACGTTCAACTTTATCATCGAAGATCTCACCACAGCCGGCGAGCAGTTGCCTGTTCGCTGGGAGGAAGAGGCTTTCGACTGGGGACGCGTAACGGCCGGATCAGCCTATGCGCTGGCAGGATATGTGGCCAACTATTATGCAAGTCCTATATTCAACCGCCAAGACGAGCAGGATCGTTGGCAGAAAGCCTACGAACTGAACACGAAGGCTATTGAGAAACTCAATGAGGGACATTTCGGACTCTCTTATGAAGGCAATCCTGGCAACAACGCCAGCAACTGGGCCAGGATTTGGTGCAATATCTATGGTGGCGACAACTTGAACTCTGAGGCTGTCTTCATGGCCAACTGTAACAATGCCTCTGGTGATGGAAGCGACCAGTTGTACAATTGTCTGGAGCAGACATTGCGTCCGAGCAACTGCGGCGGTGGCGGTGGCATCACTCCTTCAGCAGAGATGGTGGATGCATTCCCCATGGCCGACGGCAAGCGCCCCGAGGAAGCCGGTCTGTATCAGTATGACAAGAAACTCTTCTTCCTCAACCGCGATCCGCGTTTCTATCGCACATTTGCCTTCCCAGGCACACAGTGGAAGTTCCTCGGTGCCATCACTGACGACCTCGTTGAGAAGTGTCCTTATGCTACAGGACAGGAATATGAATTGCAGAACTGGGCATGGTATAACAATACAGATAATCTGGCTGCTTCTGACCAGTACGGTTACTATGGTGACCTTTTGGCCCGCAACGGAAAGAGCATTTATGTGCGCAAGAAGTCACAAGACTATGGTCTCGGTGTAACGCCGATGTATGTCTTCGACAGTTCGTCTGCCTTCAGTCGTAACGGTCAGCCGCTGCTGGCCATGCGCTATACTGAAGTGTTGCTCAATCTGGCAGAGGCAGCCTGTGGCATCAACCGTCTGGATGAGGCATATAACATTCTCGTACGCATTCGTCAGCGCGTAGGTTACACAGGCGACTGCGGTCTGAATCCAGAAATCCGCAGCAACCGTGCCAAGATGTTCGAAGCCATTCTCTATGAGCGCAAGATTGAACTGGCCTACGAGGGCAAGCGCTTCGACGACTGCCATCGCTGGATGCTCTTTGACGGTGGAGTGGGGCAGGACGCTATCGGCGGAAGCAGTTGGATTCCTTCTGGATGGGGCGGCAACACCTGTACCTATCTCGGCGTGAAACCGCTGAACGAAGTGACATTGCACAGGATAGAGATGTACTTTGATCCCGAGGAGTTCATGGGCTCTTACGAACTTACCACCGATCCTTTCGCAGCACTTGAAATCGACAAGCCTAAAGCATTGACGCTCGAAGAGGATTTCACCACCTCATACGACGAGGAGACTGGCAACACCGTGTATGCCAATGCTGATGTCAGGGCACTGGCCAATTTCTACCGCACATACATTCTCCGCAAGGACATTACCACAATGAATGCCACTGATGAGGAAACGGGTGAAGTGCTCGGTTCTACATGGGATCCTAAGTGCTACCTGATGGGACTGAACTCTACCGATCAGGACAACAACCCCAACGTGGTGCAGACAATCGGCTGGAACAGTGCTTTCGGAGGCATGGGCTCCTTCGACCCGCTGAGCAAGAACCCGAACACAGCCGTATCAACAGAGGTTTCAACCACCACTGAGTAATTCTTATAAAAGGTTTTTGCCATCAAAAACCTTTTTATGCCGGTGATGATTCGCAAAAGAATTATCACCGGCAGTTTTTTTATTGAGTTGTGGGATTAAGTCTTATGGGGCTTATAAGGCCTATATTCTCCTATAAGTCTTATAGGCCCTATAGGGCTAATGGGCCAAATAAGCCAAATAGGCCAAATGGCCGGGGAGGGTCTTCCAGAAAAGAAAAATGGGAGGGCGCTCACTGGGCGCCCTCCCATCGGGAATGATTATCAGAATGATTACTCGGTTTTCGTTGTACCGGCCGGCTCGGCAGTCAGCGGATCATAGGTTCCGTTGCTGCTGCCTTTGTAGTAGTCTTCCCATCCTACAGTCTGTGGCAGGTCGGGGTTGCTGATTTGTTCGCCCTGAGTGAGGCCCCAGAAATAGTAGCGGGCATACCAAGTCATGGTGAGCGGAGTGTTGTTTGAGTCGTAGCCGTCACCCTTGATCTTCTTGCGCACGAGATACGTGTCGTAGAAACTCTTCAGGTTGTCCAACTGCTCATCCAACGGCTTCTTCACGATCGACTCGCTCAGATCAACAGCGTAGGCATCGCGCTGAGCACGTGTCAAACCGCCCATGTTGGCCTTGAGAATCGGGTCGGGGTTGGTCTCGTCTTTCTTCTCGGTGTTGTCACCGGCATTGAACGGCCATGTACGTCCGCTGGTACCGTCGGTATAGTTGTACTTATCCTGCAGACGGAACACGAACTCGTCGCGGCGCTGACCTACGAAAGGCTTGAAGCCAAGATAGGTGCAGGTGTTGCCGCCCCAGCCCGTGAGTGCCTTGGCTCCGGTAGCAGCCAGACCCGTTCCACCGTCGAAGAGCAGCCAGCGGCGCATATCCTCAAAGCGCTTGCCTTCGTATGCGAACTCAATCTGACGCTCGTAGAGGATGGCAGCCATGCAGGCAGCCTGGTCGCCGGCGATGTTGGCGGGCAGACCGTAGTTATTGTCAGAGGTGTATCCGGCACGTGCACGGATGCGCTTCAGTATTTCAACAGCCTCGCTCATCTGGTTGGCACCGCAGGCAGCCTCTGCCAGATTGAGCAGCACTTCAGCATAGCGAATCTCCATGGTGGATGTCATGCACTCGCGGAAACCAACATTCTTACCGGCGGTATTGAAGTTGTAGTTTGGTGTAGAGTTCACATCCAGGTCGTCAGAGAACTTGCGTATATACATACCGTGAACAGAAGTCAGCAGGTTGTCGGCACCGTAGTGGTCGCTGCTCATTACGTTGTCGCGCTTTTCAGAATCATTATACCATACATAGTTCCACAGGATGTACTTGTCGCCCGTATAGGGGTTGGCACTGGTGCTGGTGTTAGGATCGCCATTGAAGCGCCAGTATTCACCTGGGAAGGCAAATGTGCGGTAGAAACGCGGGTCGCGGTTCATGAACGGATGCTCTGCATCATAGGCAATGCTTGAAGCCTCTAACTTGGTATATGAATCGTAAGTTGCTGGGCGCTTGCCGTCTTTCATCGGGAAGAGGTCTACAATCATGTCGGCCGGAGTCTTACCGTTGTTACCCAGAGTGTTGGCTGGACGGATCTGCTGCTCCCAGAGGTTGTTACGCTGGTAGTCAGGAGTAAGGTCGGGCGTGTACTTGTTGTAGCACGATACGAACACTGCTTCCGGATTGTTCACAATGCCGAGGAACATCTTGGCCCAACCAGAACCGTTCACGCCGGGAGCATTCTCGTTGGCGAGTCCGTAGCCGCAGGCATTGATAGTGGGCAGTTCCTGCTTGATGGTGTTATAAGCATTGGTCCAGCGGCTCTGGTCGTTGTCGCGGTTGAACAGCGGGCTTGCCCAGAGCACCATGATGCGATGCTTCAGTGCCAGACAGGTACCGGTGGTTACGCGTCCCCAGTCGTTGGCCGACCAAGAACTTTCCACGGTGCGCTTCTTCAGCATATCGGCTGATTTGTCGAGTTCGCTGATGAGGAAGTCGTAGCATTCCTGAGCGTTGGAGCGCGGAGTGAACGACTCGGGTACAGGATCCTGCACCTCTGTTACAATGGGGATGGAACCGTAGTAGCGGAACAACATGTAGTAGCACCATGCACGGAGGAAGAAGGCCTGGCCTAACAGTTCGTTTTTATCGTTGTCAGAGAGCGTGCTTCCCTCAATACCGGCGATGGTTTCGTTGATTTCGCGGATGCGAGCCCAAGAAGAACCGAAATATCCGGGAGCGCCAGAAGTACCGCTGATGGTATTCATTTCCACCTGAGGATTCACGAAATTGCTGAATCCGCGGTATTCCTCAGTACTCTGTGAGTGGTTGTCAGCCATACCAATACTGTTGTACTGCCAAATCTGTCCGCCACTTGCCTGAATGTTAGGCAGTGTAATGCGGTAGCACTCGTTCAGGCGTCCGTTGGCACCACTGTAATAGTTGTAAATTTCTGATGAAACGTTGCTGTAGTTTTTCTTGTCCTGAATGAACTCGTCACTGCAACTGCTCATCGTTGCTGCCACTGCCAAGGTGAGGCAAGCGGCACCTATATTGAATATTCTTTTCATAAACGTCATGAATTAGAAGGTTACGTTAAGACCGATAGTAAACTTACGCAGAGCAGGATAAACTCCATAACTCATCATCGGATCGATGAAGTTGTCGGGATATGGGTTGTAGAGGCTCAGCAGGTTCTGGCCCGTCACGTTGATACGTGCAGACTGAACGCCCACGAACTGGCAGATGCTCTTCGGGAACTTATAGGCCACGGTGAGGCGGTTCAACGATACGCGAGCGCCGCTGATGCGCCAGAATGTAGAAGTCTGGTTGTTCACGCTGGCATAGCGCATGTTGGGATAATAGGCCTCGCGGTTGGCAGCCTGCAGCAGATTGCCTTCAGCGTCGTAGATGTCGTTGTAAACGAACATATCGTCGGGATTCCAGAACGAAGGCATGTTCACATACTCCAGACGCTTGTAGTTAAGGCTGTTGTTTGCAGAAACGCCGTCGCTTGGAGCCAGTGCGCTGCCCGGAACGAAACTATATCCGCCCCAACTTGCTGCCAACTGAGCAGAGATAGAGAAACTCTTGTAGTCGGCACTCAGGTTGAGTGAGAAGTGGTAAGGATTAGAGCGGTGAGAGAGTTGCACCTCGTCGAGTCCGTCGATGATGCCGTCAGGTCCGGCATATTCGTGTGTTCCCTCGATGAGCGAACCGCGGATGTCCTTGTAGATCAGCATACCCGGGCGCACCTGGTCTTTGGTCAGGCCCAGATAACTGGTGATGTTATACTGCTTGAAGTATTCCTCGATGTCCTGGAACGAGCGGAACATACCGATGCACTGCATACCCCAGGAACCGCGGTCGGTGCGGCTGCCCTCAGAGATGGCCTTGTAGTAGTTGCTGGTGGGCCACTCCATGAGGAGCACCTTGTTGTCAGAGAATCCAGTGTTGAGTTGCACCTTGTATTTGAAGTCCTTGCCAATCTTGTCACGCCAGGTGATAGAGATTTCCGAACCCCAACTGTCCATCTTACCATAGTTCTGCGGAGCACCGCTTGTACCAACGGTGGTGGGGATGGTTCCGTTGAAGGCGAGCAGCATCTCGCGGTCCCAAACATAATAGGCATCGATGTTGAAGCCCAGTCGGCTGTTCAGCACGCTGAAGTCGAAACCGAGGTTGCCCTTGTATGACTTGTCCCAGTGAACGTCTCTGTTGATACGGGCACCGTTGTTGGCCGTGATGTGGCTGCCGGCGATACTGTTCTCTCCGAAGATTGCACCCTTGTCGGCTGCAATGTTATAAGTGGTCATCCACTGCCATGCAGAGATGTTGTCACGACCGGTGAGACCGAATGAAGCGCGCACTTTCAGGAAGTCGAGCCACTTGATGTTGCGCATGAACTTCTCTTCGCTCATAATCCAACCGGCAGAGAGTGACGGGAACACACCCCAGTAGTTGCTTGGGTGGAACTTCTGAGAAGCATCAGAACGGATAAGGAACTCCAACAGATAGCGGTCGTTGTAGTTGTAGTTCAGACGGCCGATGTAAGAGAGGGTTCCCGACTCTGAGCGTCCCCATGTAGAACTGGTGTCTCCGCCGTCGCTGGTGTTCAGCGAGTTCGACTGTCCGGTAGAGAACTCATAGGGCTTGGTTCCCTGTCCGAGCAGGTCTTCATATTCAGACTCAGACTTCTCGATAGAGAACAGACCGCTCACGTTGTGCATGCCAAACTGGCGTGCATACGACACGGTGAAGTTCATCTGATAGTTGTCAGAGCGGCTCATGGTGCGCTGGATGTAACCGCCGTCGGTACCGTTAGACACCTTGGCGTTGTTGTGACCGAGGATGAAGTTGTTGTCGGCCAGCACCACGTCGTTGTAGAAGTCTTCCTGTCCGGGAACGGCCGTATAGAGGTGGTCGCCGCTACCGGTGCGCTGGTTGAGGCGATAAACGGCAAACTGTGTACCGAACTCATTGCCCTTGTCGGTCTTGATGGCCTTGGAATAACTCATGCGCAGTTTCAGTCCCTTCAGGATTTCGCTCCATCCGAACTCATATTCCAGTGAACCACTGATATAAGTGTTGGATGTCATGTTGCGCATATAGTCGCTTGAATTCTGCAAGTATTCGTAGTTGTAGGTCTGGTTGGCAGCCATTTCACCGTTGGTGATACCATACACGGCCATGGGATATCCGTTGAGTGTCTCGGGGATGTAGCCCGGATGAGTGAGCAGCATCTGGTAGTCCTTGTCGGCACCGGTGCTCTGCACCTTCATCAACGGCTTGTTCTGCTTGCCGTAGTCGCCAGAAACCTGGAGCGAAGCCTTGAGCCAGTTGCCCACCTTCACGTCGGCACCAGCGCGGAAGTTCCAGCGGTCGTAGTCCAGTTTGCCCAGGTTACCGTCCTGTGTGAAGTAGGAAACGCTGGCATAGTAGTTGGCTTTCTCTGTGGCACCGCTCAGGTTCACGCTGTGCTGGTGGGTGACACCCGTCTTCCAGTGGTCGTCGAGCAGGTTGTAGTTCAGATTGCGCATGGCAGCCAGTTCGTCGGCCTGGAACAGGTCGTAGCGCAGGTTGATGTCGGCTTCTGTCGGGTCGGCCATGCGCACGGCGTTCCACAGACGGCCGTAGTCGTAGGTGCTGAGCATCTTCGGTGTGGCCACGGCGTCGGTGATACCGATGGTTCCGCTATAAGAAATCTGGGGAGCACCCTGCTTTCCCTTCTTCGTGGTGACGAGCACCACACCGTTGGCAGCGCGAGCACCGTAAACGGCTGCTGCTGCGTCTTTCAGAATAGAGATGGATTCGATGGTAGAGGGATCCAGGTTGTTGAATGCGCTGGAGTCGAGGATGAATCCGTCGATTACGTAAAGGGGCGACTGGGCATTCACGCCGATGGCACTCAGGTCGCCGGCACCACGGATGGTGAGCGAAGAAGTGCTACCCGGGCGGTTGCCGCCGCTGCTGATGCTCACACCGTTCACCAGACCGCGCAGCGAACTGGTCAGGTCGTTGGTGGCGAGGTCGGCCACCTCTTCCATGGGCACTGTCTCAACAGAACCTGTCAAGTGAGACTTCTTCTGTGTGCCGTATCCCACGACAACCACTTCCTCAATCTGCTGTGCGTCTTCCTTGAGCACCACCTTGGGGTTGTTGAAGTTGGTAATGGTCTCCGAGATGTAGCCGATAAAAGAAACAACGATTTGTCCTTTTGCCGGAACATTGGGAAGGGTAAAGTTTCCGTCCAAGTCGGTAATGGTTCCCGTTGACGTGCCTTTCACCTGCACCGTAGCGCCGATGATAGGTTCTCCGCTCTGGTCAACCACCGTACCCTTGACTGTCTTCTGTGCTGAAGCGGCCATCGCTACGAAGGCCATCAGCAGGATGATGATATATTTTTTCATACGTATATACCTATTTATTATAGATGAATAACAATTACTGCAACCAACGCGGGTCACCGATGGTACTCGAGATGGCGCCCTTAGCCTTGAAATTCACACCACCGTTGTCCTGAGTCAGGTCGAGAGGTTTCAGCCAAGCCTTGATTGCATCCACATCGGCATAGCCGTAAGCGTCCTCTTCTGTAACGAAGTTGAAGTCGTTGTTGAATCGTGCACCGTCACCAGTGGTTACCGTTGTGTAAGAAACATTCTTGTCTTTCGAGTTGATAATCGTACAGTTACCTTGCAGGAACTTCTGCAGACGAGCGCAATGATACAATACATTATTATTAAAGGTAATTGTATAAGCAGCGTTATTAGGTGTGTTATTGGCAAACTCTTTGTCAGAGAAGGTCATGATGAAGGTGTTGTCTGTCAATGTGGCACTACCAGTAGCAGAGTCAAACATAGAAGTGAAATTGTTTCTGTTGAAACGAATCATACGGTTCTTGGCATTGCTCTTGATGTTGTAGATGGTGCTGTTCTTGATGGTCACGTTTCGGATAGCACTTGATCCCCATGACTGACCATCCTTGTAGTAACAGGTCTGTCCATAGCAGCACAATACGGCAGCATCACCGAACTTTGTTCCGTCGTTATCCAACTGAACGATACAGTTGACGATGCGTACGTCAACAGCCGACCATGCCTTCTCACCAATGTAGAAAAGACACATCTTCACGTTCTTGAACATGCAGTCCTCAAAAATCAGTGGGTCATAGAGGATATAACTCTTGTCGGGGAAGCCGAAGTTGGGGCCTTCCAAAGTAGATGGAGGATTGTTAGAGCACTCAACAACACCCTTTGAGTTCTGCTCTGTGGCATCAAACTTAATCCACTTGATCTTCAGTCCGGCACCTGTGCGGATCACACCGTCGTAACCGATAGTAACGATGGGGCGGTGAATTTTGTCGCCGCGGAAAGTAACCTTGTGTGTGCCGAAGTCAACTTCTGAATTCAACGTGTAGTTACCGTTGGCCTGCAACTCAAAAGCCTGCTCATCGTCTGTGTCAATCAGATGGCTCTTGACGAAGTCGGCAATGTCGGTGCCAACAGGGATTACCTGTGCCGGCACCATGGTGCTGTAGGCAAACACGGTGGCATCGGTGGCTTCCTTGTTGTTAAGTTTGGCGTTGCCCAGAGTCTTAACGCTCACGCTGTACTTGGTGTCGTCAGCCTTGTCGAAGAGGAATGAGGTTCCGTCTACGTTGCCGTCGAAGACCACGACGGGGTTGGCGGGATCGTCAACATTGTCCACGTGGCAATAGTAGCCGCCGGCTCCTGGCACCACGTCCCAAGTCACCTGCACGCTTTCCGAACCGTCGGCGTTCACCTTCGAGGCGAAACTGCTCTGCGTCAGCGTTGGTGATGCAAGTTGTGAGTCTCTCACCGTGCTGGTGAAAGTCTCGTCACTGTCGAATCCTTTTGCGCAGGAGGAAACGATGGCAGCCAGTGCCAGCAAGCCTCCCATACAGAAAAGTCCGACTCTCGTCATCTTTTTTCTCATAAACGTTCTTTTTGGTTAAAAGTTATTTGATGTACATTATTATGTTATTATGCTTTGGTCTGCCTTAAATAATGGTTGTTCAGACAGGCATGCTTTTCGCCAATATAAGAATATAACGAAACAGTTTTCGTCTTGTAACCAATCTGTCTTTTGTTTTTTTTGCATAAAACCAACAAACCTCTGCAGCCATGACGGCTGCAGAGGTTTGGAGTATAGATGTTGGTTTGAAGCAAAACGCTTTTTTTGATTAGCGGTTGATATACTTCTTGCCGTTGATAATCACGATGCCCTTGGTGTTGCGTGATACGCGCTGACCAGCCAGGTTGTAAGCAGGAGCGTTCAGGTCGACAGCCTTAACAGGCTCTGCCTCCATCTCCACGATGCCCGTGTTGGCACCTACGGTGAACTCGAAGCCCTGGAAACCAACCTGTGCGTTCTGAGAGAATACGTAGTAGTCTTTGCCTGCCTCGAGGTCAACAATCACGTAAACCCATGACGTATTGTTGCCTGCACCCATTACATAAGGATCGGTGCCGAGGGCGCGGATCTCGTCGTTGGTGAGATACTTCTTGCGGCTGCCTTCTGTGCCGTCTTCCTTGGTGTAAGTTTCGTTCTGACCGTTGATGTAGCCTTCCACCTCATAGTCGATGGCCTGCTTGGTGTCAGAAGGAACCACGAACAAACGGCGGTTACCCTTGTTCATCCAAACACCCATCTTCAGTTTGCCGTTGGTCTTCGGAGTGAACTTGTAATAGAGTCCGCTGATGGGCAGACCATGGCTGCCGTCGGTTACGTAGAAGTTGGGCCAGCCGTTGTCGTCGGTACCGATGAGCAGACGGTATTCACCAGTAGGACTGCCGTCGCGTACAATCTCTTCATAAGCCCAAGAGGTGTAGCAAACACCTGTTCCCACTACATAGTTGAACGCGATGTCATCTTGCTTCTTCAGTTCCCACTTCACGTCGTTCCAGGTAGAGATGGCATCAGAGGTGACATCCTTTGGAACAGCAGAAGCAACGGCCTCGAGCGTGATGCTCTTGGTTTCAACCTTTACGATAGAGTTGTGGTCAACAACGTTGGTGGCCACATTGCCTTCGCCAATCACGGCTGCAAACTCAGGAGCCAGTTGTCCATCGGCTGTAACAGCAACATACTTCTCTGTCTCGCCAGTCTCACCACCGGGAGTAGGATCGTCGTTGTTGCCGCCGCCTTCAACAGTGATGCTGAAAACGTTCATACCTGCAGTTGTGGTAATCGTAACATCACCGTCAGCAGTTACAGTACCAACATTTTCCTGCTCGTCGGTAGAGGTAGAATTGAAAAAGCCACTCACTGGAGTAATGTTTTCAACGGTAAAGCCACGAGCCTCGCTGTTATTGGCAGATTTTGCCTTTACGGTTACTGTCTGTCCTGCTTTCAGTCCGGGAATAGTCAGTGAAAGATTCTTTCCGTTCAAGCCCAGGCGCTGGTTTACATCAAGACGGAATTTCTTTTCTCCACCAGTAAACAGAAGTCCCTTTGTGTCGGGTAACTCGTCTGTACCAAGTTTCAGAGCCTCTTTGTTAGTTGCAGTAAGATACGTATAACGCGTATCATTTGTAACTTCCCAGTTCGTTGCATCTGCTGCGATTTGCTCAGCAGTTACCTGCGTCTTGGTGAAATCCCAAGACTGTGCATTCGCACTCATGGCCAGTATGGCCATTGTGATCAGAGTAAAAATTTTCTTCATAAGCCTATAGAATTAATGATTTAGTAAATTCTTTTGTTTGCAGTTTGCGCATATTTGGGACAAAGTTATACATTATTTATTAAAGTAGGGTGCATTCGTATGTTTGTTTAGATTTATTTAACGAAAAAACGGATTGCAGGCTTGGGCGAGACGTGCTCATGTGGGGATTGCAACAGCGTGTATGCTTCAATGGATGGCGGTGCAAAGGGGAATGCTTTGGCGGGAAAATGCGAAAACGATGAATCGCGAAAACGGGGCAGCGGAAACACTGGTTGAAAACCTGCAGAACGGAGTCGAGAAAGCAGCGCTTTTGAGACTCCGTTCCGATGGTATGGAAAAGTAAATTAATGTAATTTGCTCGGTAAATTAACTTAATTTGAAAAGTAAATTATATTGCGAATTCAACAAGCAAGTGCA
>DGWC01000032.1 GCA_002395135.1 Prevotella sp. UBA4268
TCTCGTTGTGCAACTCGCGCACGATACCATGAATGCGGCTACCCTTCACACCCACGCAAGCACCCACAGGATCCACACGCTCGTTGTAACTCTCCACGGCAATCTTGGCCCTCTCGCCGGGGATGCGGGCAATCCTCTGTACCGTGATGAGACCGTCGTTGATTTCAGGCACCTCCTGCTCCAGCAGGCGGCGCAGGAAGTCGGGCGATGTGCGCGAAAGGATAATCTTCGGGTTGTTGTTCAGGTTATCCACCCTCAGCACCACCGCACGAGCACTTTCGCCCTTTCTGAAGAAGTCGCCCGGAATCTGCTCATTCTTCGGCAAGAGGAGTTCATTGCCCTCATCGTCGAGCAGCAACATCTCGCGCTTCCAGATTTGATACACCTCGCCACTCACAATCTGCCCCACCTTATCTACATATTTATTATAGAGGTTGTCGTGCTCCAAGTCCAGAATCTTGCTGGCCATCGTCTGGCGCAGGGTCAGGATGGCGCGGCGGCCAAACTTTGCAAACTCAATCTTCTCGCTCACCTCCTCGCCAATCTCATAGTCCTCGTCAATCTTCTGAGCCTCAGAGAGTGCAATCTCCGCATTCTCGTTCTTCACCTCCCCGTCTGGCACCACCACGCGGTTGCGGTAAATCTCAAAGTCGCCCTTGTCGGGGTTCACAATCACGTCGAAGTTCTCATCACTGCCGAAAATCTTGGCAATCACGTTGCGGAAACTCTCTTCCAGAACGCTTACCAGTGTGGTACGGTCGATGTTCTTGTCAGTCGTGAACTGATTAAAGGTGTCTACCATGCTTACGGTATCCACTGCTTTCTTTGTTGCTGCCATTGCTTATTTGAAACTTATTAGATATTTTGTATATTTCACTTTGTCCATCTGGAAGTGCTTCTCCACATCCTGGATCACGGGGCGCTTCTTGCCTTCCAGTTTCACTTTCTCCTGAACGGTCACCGTGAAGTCGTTGCCGTCAACGGCCGACAGCACGCCCTTGTGCTTCTTTCCGTCAGCGTCGAGCACCTCAACGTCTTTGCCGATGAAGTTCACATACTGCTGAGCCACCTTGAAAGGCTGACCCAGTCCGGCTGACCCTACTTCCAGTTCATAGTCTTCTTCGTCTCTGTTGAGCCTGTCTTCGATAAAGCGGCTCAGATCTACACAGTCTTCAATCCATACACCGTCGGCGTGGTCGATTTCAACCACGATTTTGTTGTCAACGCTGATTTCCACATCCACAAGGAAATACTCCTTGTCTTGGAGCCACTCCTCCACTAAGCCTTTTACAATGTTTTTGTCAATCATATAAACGTTATATAAATTAAAATGAGGAGCCTTTGTCAAGCCCCTCATTCCTCTGAACGTTTGCAAAAGTACAATGTTTTCCACAAATTACCAAACTTTTTCAGTATTTTTTTACATTATTCTTGCAAAAAACCTGCTTTTCATGGATAGCAACGCCCGCAGCGCCGCTCGCCGTATGCGAAACGGATGTGCGAAAGTGCCGCTTTGGCGGTTGCAAACAGTTGGTATGGATGCCCCGAAGCAGCGGGGAGGAAAAGTAAATTATATTAATTTACCGTGCAAATTAAATTGATTTACTTTTCAAATTAAGTTAATTTACTCAGCAAATTACATTAATTTACTTTTGCCTTGCGGCACTGTGGCGGCTCCATTCCCGCTGTTTGGACGGAGCAAACGATAGTATTCGTCCATGTTGTTCAGCAGTCTCACTGCCTCTTTCATTTGTTTGTCGTGCCGCAATCCGAACTCAACAGCGCCGCTCTGGTAATAGTAGGCCGAAATGATGTCATCGGCAAGGATGTGCTTCACCACCTCTTTGTGGCGCGTCAGGTCGCGTTCCAGGTTGTGGGTCAGTTTCTTTTCCAGCGCCTCGAATTCCGGCTTGGCATCCTCATAGTACCCCTCGAATTCCATCAGTTTCTTCAGGTCTTTCATCGCCTTTTCGCTCTCGGGGTCGTAGGTGAAGCCGCTCTTCACGACTCTTTGGCAGAACTCGGCATATTCGGCATCGGTGATTTCGAATTGTGACGGCGAGGCGATGCTGGGATGGCTGGCGATATAGTCTACCACATAGTCGAACATCACCTCGGTGGTGTCTTGACCGCTGGCACTCAGATAATAGGCAATGTTGGGCAGCGAGTCGGGGCGTATTTCTATATCGGGCGTAATGCCGCCGCCGTCGCGCACGATGCGCCCGCTGGTGGTGTGGAATACGTGGGTGAGCGAGTCAGGAATGTGCTCTGCTGCCTCGCCGCTTCCGCTCTTGTAGTTGATGGCCTGGATGCAGCGCCCGCTGGGTATGTAATACTTGCCCGTGGTGAGTTTCATCTGCGTGTTATAAGGCAGGTCCATCGGCATCTGCACCAGTCCCTTTCCATAAGTCCTTGTGCCCAGAATCACCGCACGGTCTAAGTCCTGAAGAGCGCCGCTGGTGATTTCGCTTGCCGATGCCGTGCCGTCGTTCACCAGCACAACAACGGGGATAATCGAATCAAGCGGCTCCACGGTGGTCTTGTATTCATGGTTCCCACGCTCCATCTTGCCGCGGTTTTGCACAACGGTAATGCCTCGTCTTACAAAGAGATTAACCAGATTGGCAGCCTCCTGTTCGCTTCCGCCCCCATTGCCACGCAGGTCGAGCACCAACTTCCGCATGCCTTGCTTCTTTAAGTCAATAAACGCGCGCCTCACCTCCTTGGCACACCCCTCCACAAACTGTGTGAGATAGATATAGCCGATGCTGTCGCTATGCATGCCGTAGTAGGGAATGGTCGGCATCTGCTGAATGGTGCGGCGCGTGATCTTCATCTCGTGAATCTTGCCCGTGCTGGGTCTGCGCACTTTCAACAAGAATGACGTTCCGGCATCTCCACGCAAGTGGTCGCTCACATATTTTGTGTCCTTTCCCACCATCGTGCTGTCGTCAATGCTCAGGATGATGTCGCCTTTCTTCAGTCCGGCCTCTTGCGATGGCGTGTTTAGGTACGGTTCATCGATAACCGCATTCTTCTGTTTCATGTGGTAACGGATCAGAGCCCCGATGCCGGCATACTTTCCAGTGATAAAGGCTTTCAATTCATTCGATTCCGGATAATACACCGTGTATGGATCCAACTGGCGCAGCATGGAGTTGATACCATTCGTAATCAACTTGTTGGCATCCAGCGTGTCCACGTATAGCATATCGAGGTTCTTGTAAAGCACATTGAAAATCTCAAGGTTCTTGGCCACCTCGAAATTATGATTCTTGCTGTCTTGTGCCGTCATTGGCAATGCGCAAAGCATGGCCAGCACCAGTGGGATGATTCTTTTCATTTCTTGTTCGGATATTTGTAGCCGTGCATTTTGCCGGCGTCTTCCAACCAGTTTTTCCGGTTAGCAATTGCAAAAATACATCTTTCGACTCGTATTACCACCATTTTCACGAAAAAATAGCGTAATTTTATTGTTTCTTAAAATTTTTCTCAAAAAAGTTTGGTGGTTTCAAAAAAACGCTTTACCTTTGCACCCGCAATCAAGCAAAACCTGCTTCAGTAGCTCAGTTGGTTATAGCACCTGACTGTTAATCAGGGGGTCGTTGGTTCAAGCCCATCCTGAAG
>DGWC01000045.1 GCA_002395135.1 Prevotella sp. UBA4268
TGCCATCAGCAGCAAGGTAGGAATCACCGACAATGCGGAACCAGTAGTCTTTCTTCCCATAGTAGCGGAAAGCAACGGTCGTACTTTCAGAACTGACATCGATATGGCGGACTGCCAATGACAGGTTGGCGCTGTTGTCCTGCTTGGGGCCACTGATAGCCTCGGCCATTCCTAAGAACCAGCCTATGCCGTAACCTACATTCTTCCAAAGGATACGACCGTCAGGCGACAGGAGTACATAGTATGGTATGGCGTCTTGGTCGCAATAGTGGCTTTCAACGCCTCCCTTGCCCATCTTTCCGTCGCTCCAGTTCTTCCATATAATCTTTTTGCTCCAGTCGTTCTCTTTCCATGCTGAGGTGTTGTCTTGATTGATGCCAATGATTTCCAGCCTGTCTTTCATCCATGCATAGATCTCTCGCATTTCCGGCTCTGCCATGCGGCATGGGCCACAGCCAAGGCTCCAGAAGTCGAGCAGTACATAGCGGCCATCCGCGAAGGCCTCTGAAAGACGATGCGTGTTGCCTTGCATATCGAAGAGTTCGGCATCAACAAACTCTTCCCCCACCTGCTGAACATGTACAGGATAGACGAATGCATGTATCATTGCAAGTTCCTTCTCAAATCCCTTCGGAGCACGTGCTGCTGTAGATGCCTCCAACTCTTTGAGTTGTTGCATATAGGGGAAATCGTTCATGTTCTTTGCCGTATGTGCCACTCCCTCCAACTCAGTCAGCGATGCGGCATCTACGGGCAACGACGGCAGAATGTCCATTGTCTGTTTGAGAATTTTCATATAGACAGGCAGCATTTTGTTCCAGGAAGCGTCATCCAAATCAATTAGCAGATATTCTCTGATGGCATCGCTGTTATGTTCCATAATCCTGTTGATGGTTTGTTGCTCTGGCACCGGGCTATCCACTTTCCATAAAGGATGGAGGCAGTCCGTACCCGTCAGGCTTACAGTAACACCAGGACTTAGAAAGAGCGTTGACAAGTAGTTGGGACAGCCTTTACCCCGGAGGAACAAAGAACTCTTAGTGAGCTTCTCCACGGGAACAGTAAGCATGAAGCGTCCACCGAAGACGGTGTCTGATGCCACACTCACATTGTCGACATAAATGTTTACTACCGTGCTGTCTTCCAACGCGGGTGAATAACCTTTGACTATAGCAGTCTTTTTGGTCTGTGCCTGCCCCACCATTGCCACGATGGCGAATAGGATGGTGATGATGGTTTTCTTGTTCATAATCTTTTCGTTTTATTGATATTCCGAGCCACAAAGTTACAGAAAGGCATAAAAATAGGCCCTTGACTAAATCTGAAAAAGAAATGCCAAGGGCTAATGTCTCAACTTAGGTTGAGAGTTTCTACCTGTTATAGACTATTACCTGTCGCCAAATGTAATATCACGCCGTATTTTGCTGANNATATAATAGTGACGAGCATTATCGCCACGAGGGCGAGCAGGATGGTGATGATGGTTTTCTTCATATTCATTTCGTTGTTAATCCCAATTATTTTTCCATCGCATCAAGTTTCTCCTTGAACTCCGCCAGGTTTTCGTCGTCGAGCCAGTTGAGGTGATGCATGCGGCCTTGCTTGTCGAAAAGGCGGTAGGTGGGGTAGCCTGTCAGCCCGACGTACTGCTCAACGGCGTGCTGCTGGTCGGCGGGCAGGTTGTAGTGAACACAGTTGGACTCGGTGAGGTTATACTCTGCAATGACATTCTTCCACGACTTCTCGGGCGAACGGTTGGCTAAGTAGAGATACACGATGTCATAGTCCTCAAGTTCGGCCTTGAGTTTGTGCGACTCGCTCAACTTGCGTTTGCACGGGGCGCACCACGTGCCCCAGATGTCAAGATACACTATCTTGCCCCGATAGGGCTCGATGATTTTGTCGAGGATAGCCTTGCCGTCGGTGAGTCCCTCTACATCCGTCGACGGATGGATCACCGCATTCACGGCCTCCTGCTTTTCACTCATCAATCGCTTAAAGTACTCATTCTTATCAGTAATGACTTTCCTGAAGTAAGGCTCCTTGATCAGTGCAATGTAAGGCTCCACGTCCTCGGGGAGTGCGCACCTTTCGTGGTCGATGTACTCATTGAGTATCTGCGCATGGTAGATGCTGCCCACGAGCGGGTCGGTGCAAAGCGAGTCGATGATGGCATGGGCGATGCCCTGCTCACCGCCCACACAGAGCGTGTTCGCTGCCTTCAGATAGTCTTCGCTTTCTTGAATCGTGGTGATGATGTTTTCTGCCTCTGCGTATTTCTCCTGCACCGCCGCGACGGAATCGTTGAGTGCCTTACGGTCTTTTATCTCCGAATAGAGGGTGAAGATCTCACGGTTCATCTTCTCCATCTGGCTGACGGCCTGACGCTCCTTGTCGTTCAGGCGGAGCATTCCACTCTGCTCAAGCCAAGGCAGGATGGCTGGCCGCCTCCACAACACATTGATTCGTGGGTCGCCCCAGGTGTAGCACTCACGCTTGTATCTCAACATCGAAGCCAGTCCGCTAATTAGATTGACAGGCAATGTGGTGTCAACGGCAGAGTGCTGCTCCACCCACTCCATCACGTCGGCAGGCAACAAGCGGGTATAGGTGTCGTAGTGCATCATCAACAGTTGGGAGCAGATGCTTATGCGAAGACTCGCACGGATATAGTCACGAAAGCGTTTGCTCAGGTTAGGGTGCTGAGCCAGGAAGTCCTTGGTCTTTGCCAAGCATCGCTCATAACTGTGTATCCACTGCTGAGCCATGACCCTCACGGAGTCATCGCTCACCGGGTTGTCGATAAAGCCGACATAGTCCATGCCAGGACTATCTGCCTGCAACTCGTTCTGCAGTCGGGCGTCGTCGCCCATAAAGAGCGTTTGCGACGATTTGAAGTCATTCAGCATGAAATACTTCTCGCCTGGCGTCAGTACGACGCCGACAACGTCAAACGCCGCATTCTGCTTAGTTTGTATGAGCAAGGAAACCGACTGTGTGCCAACCAGCGGCACACTCAACTCGAACCGGCCGAGAGAGTCAACGGGGGTAGAGACGCGTGCATAGTCGTCGGTGGCGACGTTGCCGTATGTAGCCTCGATGGTCAAACTGTTTTGCAGAATCTCCTTGGGATACCTCAGCCAACCGCTCACGATGGCGTTGCCCTCCCTCATCTCAGTGTTGAATGAAGTGTTGTCGGCTGTTGGATAGTCGCCGATGGAGTTGGCTGTGATGGCTGCGAGCGTCTGCTTCTTGCCGCCGATATTGAATAAGCGCTTGCCGTCTTTCTCCTTGCCGACAGAGACGGCTATCTTTTCATGGCCAGAGGATAGCACCATCTTCTTGTCCGTCTTCTTGCCATACTGCCACACCTTATTATTATATAC